>VGZT01000033.1 GCA_016872495.1 SAR202 cluster bacterium | reverse complement strand
CGACGACGACCGTCTGCTGAACGACCTTCTCGATTGCCACCGGCTTCTCGACGACGACCGTCTGAGCAACCGGCTTCTCGACGACCCTCGTGACTTCGACGACCTTCTCCCCGCCGCCACACGCGGCCAGGACTGTGGCGCCGCTCAGCAATAGCACGACGATCCACCGACTGGCGGAAAAACGTGGCAGCAACATGTAGTCGCCTCCGGAAGCCATTTCGTATCAGGGTCGCTTGAATACCCGTTTTGGACGGCCAGATTTAGCCACGAGTCGACGGCATTGTCAAGCGAATGTCCTTTTCCTTGCTGAAAACGCAAGAAGGCATGCAGAGCGTGGACATTACGCTTGCGAACACCAGGGCTATTCAGGCCCGGATTGAATGAATACTAGGTACGTAGCAGAAGCCGCCAACGCAATACGGCAGCTGCCGTCATGGCCAGGCCGAGCCCCCCGAGAGCGACGAGCGACGTACGGACCCCGTACTGTTCCGCCATCCAGCCTCCCCCCACCAGGCCAAGGGGGAGGCCATAGACCGCGAGCGCACGGACCCCCATGACCCGGCCCCGGAACTCTGACGTGGTGGAAGTCATGAGCACCGTCTGCATGGTGATCATCGCGACGCTCGTGGATACCCCGAACAACGCCAGCACCGGCAAAGACCACGCGAGCGAGGGCAAGAACGCGAAGACCAGCAGCCCGATGTGCCATGCCACGATGCCCGAGAGCATCAGTCGGGCCGGCCGACGCGAGGGGGCGATCGCAGCCAGCGCAAGCGAACCGGCCAGCGCACCTCCGCCTATCGTGGCGGACAGGACGCTCAATCCGGTCGGACCCGCATCAAAGACGTCACGCGCGGCCACCGGTAGCAGGCCATTGCTAAGGGGAAACACGGTCAGGTTCACGAGGAACGCGAGAAACATCACCGCCGATATCGTCTCGTCCTTGAACATGTATTTCATGCCGGAGCTGAACTGCTGCCACGGATTACTGCCCGCCCTGATCGACGCCTTAATCCCGATCGTCGCTCCCAGCGCGACCAGTGAGCTGACCAGGTAGAGGCAGGTCACCGCGATGTACGCATGGCCAAGCCCAAGCCTGGCCAGCAATTGACCCCCTGCCAGCGCGCCGGTGATACGAGCCGCGTCCACCGTCGATCGGGCGAGTCCGACGGCGTTCATGAGGCTCTCGCGCGGCACGACGTCGGCCAGCAGCGACTGCCTGACCACCACGTCGAACTGCCGTGCCAGGCCAACCGCGGTGGCGATCAGGAAGGCGTGCCAGATCTGGAGCGAATCAGTCAGCACCAGGGCCATCATCACGGCGGCGATCAGCGCCATGAAAACTCGGATCCCGACGAATAGCTTCGTGCGGTCGAAGCGGTCGACTACGATGCCGTAGAGCGGTCCAAGGAGGGTGCCGCTGAACCGCAGCGCGCCCAGCAAGCCGACCAGGAAAGGCGAGTCGGTGTCGACCAGCACGTACCAGGAAAGGACCAGGAGGTCGATCTCGCTCGCCCAGGTTGCCAGGCCGTCGGCTACCCACTGAAAACGGAAGCTCCTGATTCGAAAGGAATCGAAAAGGCTCAACTTCCAGACAGCCCTGGTGGGCCGGACGGCGTGCGCAGGCGAGGGAGAGACGCGTTCGGTGGATTGATCCGAGATGCTCAAGGTGTGGCCGGTAATTTACCATCGAGCCGTGAAGGTAATCGCAGTAGCGCTTGCAGTATCAACGGCCTGCCTGGCCCTGGCCTGCTCGGCGCCGAGGCGTGAAGCCGATCCCGGCCCGGAGATCGTTACCACTCATGTCGACACGCCCGATTGTGAGACTGCCCCTCAACAGGCCCTGCAGTCGACCCGCATCGAGATCACGGACGGCCGCACGCGGCTTGCCTTGCGCGTCGAGGTGGCGCAGACCGCCCGGGAGCGGTCCCAGGGACTGATGTGCCGGTCCACCGTCGCCCCGGGCACCGGAATGCTGTTCATGATGGAGGCGCCGTCGAATGGGGGCTTCTGGATGCATAACACCTATGTCGACCTGGATGTCCTCTACATCGGCGCAGGTGGCCAGGTGCGGGCGATCCGCACGATGAGTCCTTGCCCGCGACTGGAAGGCGAGGAAACGCCATCGTGGGAGGCGCGGTGTGTCGAGGAGGCGCAGAACTACGTGTCAGGGCAGGCGTATTCGTTCGCGCTGGAAATCCCGGCTGGCTGGCTAAGCCGGCAAGGGCTGGATCGCGATCCGACCAGGCTGACCGTCACCGGTCTCCCATCGAAATAGGCGACCGCCCTATCCCCTACCCTGCCAGGGCACCGTCGATCCACTTCTCCTCTGCTACGTGGTCGGTGTGACCGCGACCCTCGGCGACCCTCAGGTCACCTTGCCGAACGAGCTTCGCCAGGGGTGCGGCATAGCCCTTTGCCGGCGCAGCACAGCTAATCATCACCTTCGCCTTGACCATCGACGCAAAGCCGAGGGGATCGAACAGGCCAAGGGTCGCCTCCACCGCGTCCCGTCGCCTGGGGAAGGTCCGGAGGTAGTCGTTGAACTCCTCGATCGGGTACTCAGAAGTCCGGGTCCGCCGTTCCCCCACAGCACGGAAGAGCAACTCCCCCGTCACGAGTACGGCGCTGGTCTGCGGCCGCAGCCCGGCCGTCATGTATGCCAGGTCGTTGCCGGTCACCGCGATCCGTTTCTTGTCGACCTCTCGCCGTGACAACAGGAAGTCAAACGCGCTAAGGCAATCCGCCACGATGTCTCGAAAGACATACTTGTCGGGGTTGTCGATTCCGTCGGTGAGCAGCCCGGGATAGCTCGCGGCATATGGCTTGTCGGACTTGCGCTGGCCGCGGTGGCAGAGGGCCAGCACTACGTACTTCTGTCGGGGTTCATAGGCGGGCACCCCCACCACGCTGCCGTACCCGGGCGTCTGGAGCAGCGCTGGAAACGGGCCTCGGCCCCGGGGAACCGAATACCAGGCGAAGAGCCGGTATCCTCCCGTGCCGATGATCGTGACCGCGTAACCGGTCGAGCCGCCGGTAGAACGTATCGGCAACTCCGAAACTTCTGCCTTCTCGCCTTTCGCCTTCGCCACCTCTTCGGCAACGCCGGACCAGTATTCAGTGAAATCAGGCCTCTTCATCATCGTCCCGGCTCCAGTTTGCTGGCCATGAATGCTCGGACGACTGCGGCATGGCCTGCGGAAGTGCCGGCGTCATGCGCGCAGTTTTCGTATGGATAGAGCTTTTTCTTGCCGCCGCCAATCTCGCGGAACAGCGCGTACCCGGTCGCCGGCGGGCATACGTCGTCGTTTAGCCCGACATTGACGATGATCGGGCAGCGAATCCGGTCCACGAAATTGTGAATGTCGTAGTAGTCCCAGGTCGCCCGCAGCTTTGGTTCGTCGTCCGGTTGCAGCCGGAGATAGTCGTTGATCTCCTGGTACGGGTAGGAGTGCGTGAGGGTGGCTGCGTCCATCGTCGAGCACAGGTATGGCGCACCTGCGGACGCCGCGGCCACCTTTCCGGGCCGGAGCGAAGCCACGAGCAGGGTGAGCGCACCGCCCTGGCTGCCGCCCTGGACTCCTACCCGGGTTGGGTCGACTTCGGGCCGGGAGAGCAATACGTCAAACGCCCTGAGGGCGTCCATGTAAAAGCCCCGATATCCGTAGTCGTCGCGCTCCGTGATCTTGTGCATGAGAAGCCCCGGATAGCCGGGATTGAACTGTCCATTGCTCCGGAGTTTCCCCCGCGGGGCGGCGCTGAGGACCGCGTATCCCTGCGCTGCCAGGGACTTCGGAAGCATGGGTTCGCTGACGTAACCGGGAACCATGAGCATCCCGGGGAACGGCCCCTTGCCGCGCGGCGCGCAGTACCATGCGGCGATGCGCAGCCCGCCATATGAGTCGTATCTGACGTCGAACACGTCGACCGCCTCGTTGGAGCGCATCGGCACGTGGTTGAACTCGGCCTTGAGAGGGACCTTGTTCGTGGCCGAAATTGTCGCCTCCCAGAATCGATCGAAATCTGCTGGGCGTTTCACCGAGCTTCGGAACTTCTGAATCGCTTCAAGGTCCATTGATCACACCTCGGGCAAAGTTTCCGTCACGCGCCGGTATCATGAATCCGGGCACTGTACCACTCTTCCCACCAAGGATTCCGTCACGCCTCCCCAGAAGCACAAGGCGCTCCTCCTGATCTTCGACGGGCTGGGTTACAACCGGTCCCGCCTGCGCGCGGCCGCCGGCGAGGCGGCTGCACGCCTGAAGCCCGAGGTGCGGGCGGCGCTCGCGCAAGGCGCGCGGCGATCCGGTCCGCCCCCGGGACTCGACATTGAAGAGACGGTCATCAGGTCGCTATACCCGGTCCACGTCGAGGCATTGGAAGCCGGAGCCGATTTCGCTGCAGCTGAGCAGACGCTGAAAGCGCTGCGCGCGATTCGGTCCACCTCCGCCCGTTTCGAATCAACACTGGCCATGACCTTGCGGGAGGTCGGTCGCGAACACCGTTACGTGCCATGGGCGGCCTCGACCCCTTTTCTCGATCGCATCCGCAACGAGGGAATCACCTGGCCCACCAGCGCGTCCGGTATCTGGGCCGGCTTCGAGGAGCTGGATCCACCGGTCCAGGGGAACTCGGACACCGGCCATCAGCAGATCGGCAACCTGACGATGGCCCCCCAGACCCCGCTGGAGATCACCCTCGCAATCAACGACGGCTCCTTCTTCAAGAATGAGGCGCTCCTCGCAACCCTGGATTCCCGGGGCGAGAAGGCTGCCGTGAATTTCAGTTTCATGCTGTCCGGCACACGCGGCGATGACGGCCGGGTCCACAGCGCATGGAACCACCTCGAAGCCTTCCTGGAGCTGGTCTTCACACATCGGCGGCTCAAGCCTTCCCAGGTGCGGATGCAGGCCATCCTGGATGGGCGTGACTGCCCCGCGCGGGCGTCGATCGAGGCCAGCGACGGAGTCGGGGACTATCTTGGACTGCTCGAGCGGCTGCTGGACCGTTACGGCGCCCGTGAGTCACTGGCATGGGTGATCGGTCGCAACATCGCGATGGACCGTGACTTCAGAGAGCCCGGCGCCAGGACCGACTACGACTTGCTAACGCGCGGCGCCGGCAAACAGGTCGATGGCCTCGCCGGGGTGCGCTCGGCCATCGCAGAAGCCCACCGCGGAGGCAAGAACGACGGCGATGTACCGCCGATCGTGGTCCTCGATGCGAGCCGGAAGCCGCGCAGGGTCGCCGCAGGCGATGTGTTCGTGAACCTTCATTTCCGGTCCGACCGCCAGCGGGCGAGGACCGGTGCCCTGCTGGGCGGGAAAGCGTACCTCCAGGCGGCCGCAAGAGCCCATGGCAAGGAGTGGACGCTGGACTGGCTAGACCCCGGGCTGAAGCTCGCGGTATGCACGCTGTCGGAGTATCACCCTGTCTTCGAGCAGCTGGGCGCCAGGGTCGCCTATCCGAATCGCCCCCATGCGGCCAACTTCCTGGCCATGTGGAACTCGTGGCTGCCAGGAGATCGCTACCTGCTCGTTGGCGAAAGCGTGAAGTCGGCTCACGTCGGCTACTTTATCCGCGGACGGCGCGAGTCGCCGGTGGGCGAAGTAGAAGACCGTCAAATCTTCCCTTCGTGCAGCGAGCCGGAAGGGGTGAAGTCGGATTCGGACTTCTACAAGACACCGGCGATGCGCAACGAAGACGTGGCTGCGCACATCGGAAAGAACCTGGATGGCAGGCACCGTCTGATCGTCGCCAACTTCTCCAACTGCGACATGGTCGGTCACCTCTTGCCGCAGCGCTACGACGCTGCGGTAGCCGCCCTGGAGTCCCTCGAGCGCACCCTGTCATCGCTGGTGCCGGCTGCCATTGCCGCCGGGTACCACGTGGTGCTCACGTCCGACCACGGCAACATCGAGGACGACACCACTGCCCACTCGAGCAACGACGTGCTCACGACGGTCCTCTCGTCATCGGACCCGTTCAGGCCGCATCGCCGCGAGAAGTACCAGGCCAGGCTTTTCGATATCCCTGCGACCATCGGCCGGATCTTCGGTCTTGACCGGGAGATTGCGGCCCGGCTGCAGGACCTCTCACCCCGGGTCGATCGTCGTTTCGAGGGCAGGCCACTGATCGCCGACTAAGTTTCGGATCGGGAGCTTCCAGTATCATCCGGCCCCACGCCGTTTCGATCGAGAGGCACGAATTTGACGACCGGTTCCAGGAAGTTGTCCCAGCCCGAGTTCGAGGTTTCATACGACAAGGACGCCCTCACAATCCCCATGCGTGATGGGACCCGGCTCAAGGCCGACCTGTACCTCCCGAAGGGGCCGGGACCCTGGCCCGTGCTGGTCGAACGGACGCCCTACAACAAGGAGACGTCGATCGAACTGACCGTCAAGTCGCCCCCGTTCTTCGCGTCGCGCGGCTACGCGGTCGTGTTTCAGGACGTGCGCGGTCGATTCAAGTCCGAGGGCGACTGGTATCCGTTCCGCGACGATGGGTGGGGCGCCCGGCGGGACGGGTACGACACCGTCGAGTGGCTGGCCGGCCAGAAGTGGTGCAACGGCAAGGTCGCCACGATGGGAGGCTCGTACTCGGGTCACACCCAGTACGCGCTCGCGGCCACACGGCCACCGCACCTGGTCGGGCAGTTCGTAAGGGAGTCCGTAGCGGACTACCACGACGGCTGGGCCTACCGCGGCGGCGCCTTCGAGCTTGGCTTCACCCTGCGCTGGGCTATCGTGCACGCCCTCAGCAACGAACCGCATCTCTTCTCCGGTGTCCAGGGGGAACGCGCCCGCAGCATCCTTGACCGGGCGGTGAACGAGCTCGACGACTGGTATCGCTTCCTGCCACTGGCCGAGATGCCCCTGCTTCGCGGGCTGCACGACTGGTACTACGACTGGCTGAAGAATCCGGACGACGGCCCCTACTGGGGCCAGTGGAAGGTGTCCGCGCGACACACAGAGATCGAGACCCCGATCTATCACCTGGGGGGTTGGTTCGACACCTTCCTGCAGGGGACGCTCGACAACTTCTCCGGGATCTCTCGGAGGTCGCGGTACAGGGCCGCAAGGGAGGGTCAGCGACTGATCGTCGGCCCGTGGCCCCACGGCGCTGCGCACACTTCGGTTTCGAAGCTGGGCGACTTCGACTTCGGCCCAGAAGCCGTGCAGGACTTCAACGAGTTGCGCCTTCCCTGGTACGACAAGATCCTGAAGGGCCTCGACACCGGGATCGATGATCAGCCGCCGGCCCGGATCTTCACGATGGGCTCCAACCGTTGGCAGTACTTCGAAACCTGGCCGCCGCCTGACACGCACCTCGTGAACATGTACCTGGGACCGGGCGGCGCCGGCAGCGCGCACTCGCTAAACGACGGTCGGCTGCTGGCGGACCTCCCGGCGGGGACCGATGGCGCGGACAGTTTCCTGTATGACCCGGACGACCCGGTGGAGACGGTCGGGGGAGCGACGCTCGGCTATTACGTTCCCGGTCCCGTTGACCAGCGGAAGGCCGAGCCCAGGTGCCTGACCTACACGTCGGAGCCGCTGGCGCAGCCGCTCGAAGTCACCGGGCGAGTGCGGGCGTTGCTGTTCGCCATGTCCTCGTCCCCGGACACCGACTGGGTGGTCCGGCTGTGCGACGTGCACCCCGACGGTGCGTCACGGCTCATCGCGGAAGGCATCCTGCGTGCCCGCTACCGTGAGTCGCCATCGGTGCAGCGCCTGCTGACCCCGGGACAGGTCTACCCCTTCCAGGTGGACCTGTGGTCGACCAGCAATGTGTTCCTGCCCGGGCACCGCGTGCGGGTCGCGGTGACAAGCTCATGCTTCCCTCGCTGGGACCGCAACTTGAACACCGGCGGACCCTTCGGGCTCGAGGCCGAGGGGCGGCCAGCGATCAACACCATCATGCGCGACCGCTTCCGCCCGTCCCACATCGCGCTACCCGTCCGAAGGGCTTCCACTTAATCAAGGGGGAACATGCGGTGCCACGACAGAACTTCCGGCCGGACTGGCCGTCCGCCCGGCGGGTAAGGATCTCGCAGGCCGTACGGATCGGTGACCTGGTCTACACGTCGGGGCAGGTCGCCTACGACCGTGACGGCAACATCGTTGGCAGGGGCGACATGAGCGCGCAGTCGCGCCAGGTATTTGCGAACATCCGGGACGTACTGGCTCTCGCTGGCGCATCGATGGACGACGTATTCAAGATAACTGCGTTCATCACCGACATGTCGAAGTACGCCGACTATTCGGCGGCGCGCAGTGAGGCCTTCCCGAACGACCCGCCGGCGAGCAGCACGGTGTCGACGCCGCGCCTCGTGAACCCGGAACTCCTCGTCGAGGTGGAAGCGATCGCCTACCGGCCGACCCTGGTCTCCTGAGCCGAGCGGGTTGCTCGCCTGAATACGCGGGGGAGTGAGTGATAAGTCCCCGGAACGCTCAGGCGCCGGGGTTGCGAAGCACTCGTCCGGGCGCCTGTCCGGTCGATCACCTCCTGCGAGCGACCGCGCGTGGATCCGTTGCACTTGACGTGCGAGTACTGGACCCGGACGCCGGTCCGGCGGCCGACCTCGATCGCCTACTCCAGCGCAACGAAGAGGCCGGAGCCCTAATCCCCCGAATCGCGCGCGTGGGCCGTGCTTTCGTGCTTTCGTTCCTGGAGGAGACCGGGAAGCCCAGGGAGCAGTAGGCGCGCCTACCGTGCGGTCATGCCCCCGTCGATCACCAGTTCGGCGCCGGTGACCCAGCTGGCCTCGTCGGACGCCAGGTACAGGATTCCGTTTGCGATGTCCTGTGGCAGCCCGAGCCTGGGCAGCGGTGTCAGGGTGAGCCGTTCCTCACGTACGCCGGGCCGCGCATGAAGTTCGGCGGTCATGGGCGAGTCCACGAAGCCAGGGTGGACCGAGTTCACCCGAATCCGGTCCGCCGCATACTGCATCGCCGCTGATCTGGCGAAGAGCCGTATCGCCCCCTTCGAGGCGTGGTAGGCCGTGCCTGCGCGGCTCCCGACGAGGCCGTAAATCGAAGAGACACACACGATCGATCCCCCGCCCGCCTTCTTCATCTCCGGGATCGCATGCTTGGTGCCGAGAAACGCGGACGTGGCATTAACGTCCATGACAAGCCGCCAGCCCTCTTCAGTGGCCTCGTCGACCCGCGCGCGTCCATGAGGACCAGACATGCCGGCGTTGTGGACCACAACGTCCAGCCTGCCGAATTTCGAAACGGTCCCCGCGATTACCGCGATCCACTCGGGCTCCTTTGTGACGTCGAGGTGCATGTAGGAGGCCTCGGCACCGCCCCTCTTGAGCGTGGCCTCGAGTTTGCGACCCATCTCATCCTGGATGTCGGTAATGACGACCGCCCGTGCGCCCTCGGCAGCAAACGCCTGGCAGGTCGCGGCGCCTATCCCCGATGCGCCCCCTGTCACGATCGCTACTTTGCCCTTCAGTCGGTTCATGTCGCCTCGCCCTCTGCTAGCCTCAAAGCCGGCACATGATACGCCGGCAGTTATGTGGATGCGCGATGTTAGACTCGGCGAAACCATTATGAGTGCCAGCAAGAATTCGGAAAAACAGCCTGCCGCGAGCCAGGTGCCCGCCCGGTTCGAGCTTGCGGAGAAGGACCTGCGCTGGCGGTGCGATCCTCGCAGATTCAGCTTCAGCTGCACCGACGAGCTGAAACCGCCCGCTGGCTTTGTCGGCCAGGGTCGCGCGGGCGCCGCGCTCGAGGTAGGGCTGGGGGTTACCAGGCCGGGATTCAACATCTTCGTCACCGGCCTGACGGGCACCGGGCGCACGCCGGTGGTCATGTCACACCTGACGCGCTCCATCGAAGAGCGCCAGAAAAGTGACGGGCGGCCAACCATCTCGGACTGGTGCTACGTCTTTGACTTCGCTACCCAGGAGCACCCCCGGGCGCTGAAGTTGCCAGGCGGCGAGGGGGCTCTGTTCGAGGGTCGTGTCACCGAGATTCTTGAGACTCTGACCAGGGACCTGCGCAATGCCTTCAATAGCGAGGCCTACCAGAACGAGGTCAAGCGCCTCAACGAAGAAGCGATCGCCGGCCGACAGGCGCTGATGGTGCAGACCGAGCGCTTCGCCTTCGAGCGCGGGTTTGCGATCGAGGCCTCGCCGGTCGGCATTTCGGTAATCCCCCTGGCCCGTGGCAAGCCCATGGAACAGGCCGAGTTGATGGCGCTTTCCGACGCCGGACGTGCCGATCTCGACCGGCGCCGGAAGGAGATCACCCGCCGGGTCGAGGACACGATGGAGCAGGTACAGGAGGCGGAAAGTGCGCGGCAGAATGCAGCGCTCGAACTGACATCGGGCGTGGCCGAACGGGCCGTGAAGTTCCCATTCGAGGCTCTGACCTCGCATTACAGGGAACTGCCCCACGTCCTCGAGTTCCTGGAGAACCTCCGGGAGTACACGCTCACGCACGTGCCGGTGTTCTTGCAGGACGGTCCGGGCGAGCGGGATGGCGCACCTGCGGCCCAGGGTCCCCGGGTCGTCCAGGACCCGTTGTTGCCGTTCCGAATCAACGTTTTCGTGGCACACGACGACGCCAGGAGCGTGCCCGTCGTCGAAGAGAACAACCCCACCTACCCGAACATGTTCGGCCACATCGAACGACGCCCGTTCATGGGGACTTACGTGACCGACCACACGATGCTGCGGGCCGGCGCCATGGTGCGGGCAAGCGGCGGCTACCTGGTGGTGCAGGCGCGCGACATCCTTCGCCAGCCAGGCGTCTGGGAAGCGCTGAAACGGACCCTGCGGGCCGGGCAAACCCGCCCCGAGGACCCGAGTGAGGCCGTGATGCCTGGACTGATCCCGCAGAGCTTGCGGCCCGAGCCGATCCCGATAGACGTGAAGGTAATCATGATCGGCGACGACTACATCTACCAGGCCCTGGCTGCGTTCGACGAGGATTTCTGGGAGAACTTCAAGGTCCGGGCCGACTTCGACCACCGCATGGAGAACAACCAGGCGAATATCGAAGGCTTTGCGGCCTTGATCTGCGGGATGGTCGAACGCCACGAGCTACGGCACGCCGACCGCACCGGCGTCGGCGAGATCATCGAGCACGGCGCACGCATCGCCGGTGACCGCACCAAGCTGTCCACGCGTTTCGGGTTCATCCGCGACATCCTCATCGAGGCCGACTACTGGGCGGAGCAGTCGAAGTCTCGTCTCATCAACGCCCGCCACGTGCGCAAGGCCCTCGATCATCGCGTGTACCGCACCAGCCGCGTTTCGGACGCCATCCAGGAGCTGATCGCACGCGATGTCATCATGGTCGACCTTGAAGGCGAAAAGGTCGGGCAGGTCAACGGGCTGTCGGTCTACAACCTCGGCGACGTCAGCTTCGGAAAGCCGACCCGGATCACCGCCCAAACCTTCATGGGGCGCCAGGGCGTGGTCAACATCGAACGAGAAGCGAGGCTCAGCGGCAGCACGCACGACAAGGGAGTGCTGATCATGTCGGGATTGCTGGGTGCCCGCTACGCCCAGGAGTTCCCGCTGTCGCTAAACGTCAGCCTCGCCTTCGAACAGAGCTATGAAGGGATCGACGGCGACAGCGCGTCATCGACTGAGCTTTACGCCATCCTCTCGAGCCTGTCCGGCCTGCCAATCTCACAGGGTCTTGCCGTGACCGGATCGGTGAACCAGATGGGTGAGATCCAGGCGATCGGCGGCGTGAACGAGAAGATCGAAGGCTACTTCGATGTGTGCCGCGAGGCGGGAAAGCTGGGCGCATCCGTAGGCGTCATGATCCCAAGGGCCAATGTCTCCAACCTCGCACTCAGGCACGACATAATCACTGCAGTCAGGAAGGGGCAGTTCCGGGTGCTGGCGATCGAGACGGTCGACGAAGGCATTTCGCTGCTGACGGGGAAGCCGGCTGGCGCCCTCGGGCGGGGCGGAAAGTTCCCGGCTGGATCTGTCAACGCCCTGGTACAGGCCCGTCTCCGAGCGCTGGCCGAGGGCATGCGCGCCTTTTCCGACCGGCCGCGCTGAGCGCGGCCAGGCCGGTGAACCCAGGGGAACCCGGGCCTCCGCGTCACCCTTGAGATCGTCGAAGGACGCGCAGTTCATCTTCCAGAGCCGGGCGTAGAGGCCAACGCGCGCAATCATGCCGGCGCGGGTTCCCGGCACGAGGATACGGCCCCGTTAGATCACCACGATGGCGTCCGCGCTCCGGATCGTCGACAGCCGGTGGGCGCTCACGAGCGCCTTTCTCCCCTTCAAGGCGCGGTGCGGGCTACGCCGGAGTTGCTAGTTCCTGGCGCAGCCGATCGAGGCCAAGGGGGCCAATTGACAGGGCCCGGTTGTGCCAGGATTTCAGGTTGAACCGGGGGCCACCCGCAGACTTGGCGGCCGCGCGGGATTCGAGCCACACCCTTTCCCCCACCTTATACGAGATCGCCTGGCCGGGTAGCCCCAGATAGCGATCGACCTCGCTTCTCATGAAGTCCGCCGGGAACCGGCTGCGTGCCAGGAGGAACTCGAGACCCAGTTCGGGGGTCCAGGTTTCGCCCGGGTGGAAGTCGGAATCCGAGGGGATCTTCAGTCCCAGATGCATGCCGATATCGATGATGACTCGCACGGAGCGCATGGCCTGCGCCGTTAGCATCCCCATGTAGTGGGCCGGGTCCTGGAGGTAACCGAGCTCTCCCATCAGGCGCTCAGCGTAAAGCGCCCAGCCCTCCGAGTATCCGGAGAAGCTCGCGATTCGCTGGTAGCGGGAGAGCCTGTTCGAGAGGAACCTGGTCGTTCCGATCTGGAAATGGTGCCCGGGCACGCCCTCGTGATACGCGATCGAGACCTCTCGCCACAGCGGGAACGTCGTCCGCCCGCCGGTCGGATACCAGGTGCGTCCCGGCCGCGAAAAGTCCTCGGCGGGAGGCGTGTAGTACATCGCAAGCGCACCGCCCGGCGGTGCGATCATCGCCTCGATGCGGCGTACCGGCGCCGGAACGTCGAAATGCCTCCCGTCGAGCTCGGCGATCGTCCGGTCCTGCAGCTCCTGCATCCAGCCGCGGAAGGCCTCTTCGCCCTCGATGGTGCGTGCCCTGTCGGTCTCGAGGGCGCCAGTCGCCTCTTCGATGGAAGCGCCAGGTTTGATCCTGCCGGCGGTTGCGCGCATCGCCTGCTCCACCCAACGGAACTCGCTCCAGCCCCAGGCATAGGTCTCCGCGAGGTCCAGGTTTGCGCCGGTCGCCAGCCGGGACCACAGCGCGTACCGCTCCATGCCCACGGCATCCGGCGCACGGGTCCGCGACGCGTACTCGCCCAGGTATGACGCGAGCTCTTCGTACGCCGCACCGGCTGCGCTCGCCGCCGTTGCCAGGTCCGCGACAAGTCCGGGAGCATCGAGATTCTTCGCCTCGAACTCTTCCACCAGGCGAGCGAAGTAAGAGCGGCCGTCCTTCTTTCCGGACCATGTGAGGGCCTGTGCGGCACAGGCCCTCGCCTGCCGCGGGGCCGCTGCCTTTCCGGCGCGGAGGCCGTCTTCGAGTGAGGCCCGGAAGCCTTCGAGAGTCCTCGGGACCAGTGCCAGCCGGCGGGCGATCGTTCGCCAGTCCTCCGCAGAACTTTTCGGCATCAGATCGAATACGCGCCGGATCGATTGCACCGGCGAGCCGAGGACTCGCAGCGATCGCAGGTGCTCACCGGCCTCAAAATGGCTGAATGAGGCCTGCAGCGACTCTTCAAGGCACGCAACTGCGAGGCGGTCGCGCTCCCCTTCGACCGCTGCCGATCTCAGCTGCGTGAGGGTGCGGCGTGCCAGTTCTGCGCGCGCTTCCTCGCCTGCCGGCGAGTAGTCCGTCATCGCCTCGTCGTGACCGGTGACCCCGCGCGCGGTCGCCGCGATCGGGTCAAGCGCGGCAGACGCCTCTACGAAGTTGTTCGAGATGTCGTAGACGCGACTCAAATCTCTGGCCTCCAGTCAAAAAGGCAGCGGCCGGCACAGCGCTGGGCTCGCCAGACCCTCATCTGCGTCAGTACCGGTCTGCGAAGGAGCATACGTGGTGCGCGTGCTGATCGTCGACGATGACGAAGGCATCCGTGACGCGCTTGCCGACATCCTGAGCGATGCCGGCCAGACGCCATTGATGGCTCCGAATGGCTTGGCCTCGATCAACTGATTGCGCAAGCGCCGGATCTGATCCTCCTGGACCGGTTGCCATGCCCCGGCGGCACGCGAGTCCGTCGTACCCTGAAGGCAGGCCCGAAGGCGCGCCAGATTCCGATCATTGTGCTGACGGCGTCCGTCGATCCCGAACGGCTTGACGCTGCGGTCGAAGCGGGCGCCGCGCGCGCCCTCCGCAAGCCTTGCATGCCGGGGCCATCCAAGCTGCGATCGCACGCCCGCTGCCAGGCCGAAAGAAGCGCGGAGCGAGCGCCCCCTCTAGGGCCTGACGACCGTCCCGTCGGCGCGGCGAACGTTGTCGAAGTGGCCGCCACCGGTCTCGTTGTGCGGATACTTCGCGGCAAGTTTCTCGTCGATCTCTACGCCCAGGCCCGGCTTACCGTTTGACCACATGTAGCCGTCGCGTACCTCGGGCGCCCCTGAAAAGACGTCGAGCGTGGCCTTCCGGAACTCCGGCGCTTCCTGGATGCCGAAATTCCAGACCGCCAGGTCGACATGCAGATTGGCAGCGTGCCCGACCGGCGAAATGTTGCCAGGCCCCTGCCACGCCGTACGCACCGAGAAGGCCTCTCCAACCGACGCGAACTTGCGAGCCGGTGTTATCCCGCCGATCGAAGAGATGCGTGCGCGCATGAAGTCGATCAGCCGGTCCTTCACCAGGGGGACGATCTCGTGGATGTTGTTGAAGATCTCACCGATCGCCATCGGCGTCGAGCACTGCTGGCGCACGTTCTTGAACCAGTCGATATCGGACGGCGGCAACAGGTCTTCAAGGAAGAACAGCTTGAACTGCTCCATCTCCTTGGCGAATTCGACCGCGAGGTTGGCGGGCAGCCGCTCATGCACATCGTGGAGAAATTCGACCTTCCACCCGAGGGTATTACGCATGTGCCCGATCATCTCGATTGCAGAGCGCATGTACGGCCTGGGCTCGAACACCCCCGCGTCCTGCGCGTAGGCGTACTCCCTCGTGGCCGCGGCGGTCTTGCCGGTAACCCACCGGGGCCCGTCCTGGGGGTCGCGTCCCGTTGCCGAACTGGCGGGTGCGCCGTAGGTAGCGAAACCGGGAGTCGCCACCTGGAGCCGGATGTAGTGGTATCCCTCCTCCATGAACTTGCGCGCACGGTCTTCCACCTGCTTGATGTCTTTGCCGGTCGAGTGGGCATACACCGCGGCGGCCTCGCGCGCCTTGCCGCCCAGCAGGTCGTACACGGGCATGCCGGCCATCTTCCCCTTGATGTCCCAGAGGGCCTCGTCGACCCCGCTCAGGGCGTTGTTCAGGACCGGGCCGTTGCGCCAGTAGGACGACGAATAAGCCGACTGCCAGATGTCCTCGATATCTGCGACATCCTTGCCGATCAGGAACGGGCGCAGGTAGTCCTCGATCGCCGAGCGGACCGCCTTCGGGCGGGTGCGGTATGAGGCGTCGCCCAGCCCGTACAGTCCCGGCTCACTGGTCTCGATCTTGACCACGGTGTAGCGCGAGCCCGGGTCGGGTTCAGTCAGGATCGCTTTGATGTCCCGAATCTTGACGTTGGTCAATGAACTGCTCCGGGGGTCGTTGATGGTCGGCGCCGCCGGATTATCCACGAAACACCATGGGCGCGCGCAGCGCCGGCCCGGATCACGCGGCGTTCACGGACGGGCGGCCAGCCTTCACACTGGCCACACGAGGCAGCGGTAGACTCAGGCCCAGCAGCAAGGAGGGGCCGTGTTTACAGGCCACAGCGCAGCAGGTCCACGTCGTTGAGCCGCGGCGCAATCTCGACCGAGAAACTCACCAAGTTCTACGGTGACGTAAGGGGCATCCATGACCTCGACCTGGAAGTCAGGCCGGGGGAAATCTTCGGACTCCTGGGGCCGAACGGCGCGGGCAAGACGACGACCATCCGCCTCCTGCTCGACTACATCCGGCCCACCAGCGGGCGGGCAACGGTGCTTGGCATGGACGCCAGGCGCGCCGGGGTCGAAATCCGCCGCCACGTGGGGTACCTGGCCGGCGATTTCGCCGCGTACGACAACCTCACCGGTGCGGAGTTCTTCGAGTTTCTGGCCCGGCTTCGCAGCAACGTGGACCGTGCGTATCTGAACCAGCTTTGCGAGCAGATCAGCTTCGACCGCTCGCGCAAGATAGGGACCCTCTCAAAGGGAAACAAGCAGAAGGCGGGCCTCCTGCAGGCGCTCATGCACCGGCCCCGATTGCTCATCCTGGACGAGCCGACCTTCGGGCTCGATCCGCTCGTGCAGGACCAGGTCCATAACCTGCTCAGGGCCGCCGCGTCCGACGGCGTTACCGTGTTCCTTTCGTCGCACATCCTCTCCGAGGTCGAGGCGCTCTGCGAACGCGTCGGCATCGTGCGCCATGGGCTGCTGGTCGCAACGGAGACTGTGCAGTCGCTCAAGGCTCGGGCGGTCCGGCGACTCACAATCACGTTCTCCGAAGTGGTGCCCGAGACGGTCTTCGCTTCCCTGCCGGGCATCCAGAACGTCGAGGTGAGCGACGGACGGGTGCGCTGCCAGGTGACCGGGTCGCTTGACGCGGTCGTCAAGACGGCGGCCCGCTACCGGGTCCAGGACATCGTCACTGAAGAACCCAAACTCGAGGATGTCTTCCTTGGCTACTACTCGGACGATGACGCTGTCGCCAGGGAGGTCAAGAATGCTGGGTAACACCTTCCTGAAGACGCTGCGCGACCAGAGGATCTCCGGTTCGATCTGGCTCGCCGGGATGCTCGCGATCACCGCCTACGTCGTATTCCTGTTCCCCGTCATTGCCGAACAGGCGGAAGCGCTCAATGAGCTGATCGAAAACCTGCCGGAGGCCCTCCTGGCGCTTGCAGGTGGGGTAATCGATTACTCGACCCTCAACGGATTCCTGGCGGCGGAGTTCTTCTCCGTGTTCTGCCCGATCATCTTTCTCGTCTACGCGGTCATCCACGGGTCGGGAACGATCGCCGGAGAAGAGGAGCGCGGGACCCTTGCTCTGCTCCTCGCCAATCCGGTCAGCCGCACGAAGGTGATCCTGCACAAGGCCGCGGCGCTGGTCGTGGCCCTGATGGCCGGCTCACTCACGCTCTGGCTTGGGCTGATCGCCTGGGCCGGAATAGCCGGCATAGAGATCGGCGCCTGGAAGTTGGCGCAGGGCTGCGCGAGCATCGGCCTCCTTGGGATCTTCTTCGCACTGCTTTCGCTGGCGGGCGGGGCAGCCACCGGAAGACGTGGCATCAGCTCAGGAATTGCCCTCGGCGCAGGCGTCGCGACCTACCTCGTCAACGCGTTCGCGCCGCTCGTCTCATGGCTCGAACCGGGCCGCCTCGCGACGCCTTTCTACTACTACGGAGGTGGCGACCCCGTCCTGAACGGATTGAACATGCTCCACGCGGGCGTGCTGGTGGGAGCGTCGATCGTCCTGCTCGCCTATTCGGTCTGGGCCTTCGAACGGCGCGACCTCACCCGCTGAGGTCCTGCGGGGTCGCCGATGCTATGATCCGGCCCCCCGGCTTCATACAGGAGCGAACATGCAGCACATCAAGCCGCCGGAGCAGAAGAGGCTTGCCTACGTAATCGGCCCCTACAAGGAGCCCATCGCACGGGTCCGGCCAGGCGAGACCTTTCTCGTTTCCACGCTCGATGCCTTTGAGAACAAGATCGATTCTCCGAAGGTCGACCTGCTCAAGGTCCTGACCCTGCCCTATGTGAACCCGTGCACCGGCCCGATCTACGTCGAAGGCGCGGAGCCCGGGGACTCCCTGGCCGTGACGGTGGAACGGATCGAGATTCCTCGTCAGTACGCCGTAAGTTGCATCATTCCCGAGTTCGGAGGGCTTTGCGGGACCGTCTTCACCCGCGTGCTGAACGACCCCCTTCCGCAGCGCGTGCTGATCCACCAGCTGACCAAGGACGGGCTCATCCATGACCCGGCGTTGAAGATCCCTCCCATACCCGTCGAGCCCTTCTACGGGACGATCGGCACCGCCCCCACGGTCGAAGCGATATCAACGCTTTCGCCCGGCTTTCACGGGGGGAATATGGACGCGGCCGACGTCTGTCCGGGCAACACCATATACCTGCCTGTGAACGTTCCCGGGGCCCACCTGTACATCGGCGACGGGCACGCAGCCCAGGGCGACGCGGAGGTGTGCGGAGTCGCCGCGGAAGTGCCTACGACCGGCACGCTGACCGTCCGGCTGATCAAATCAAAGCCAGTGCGCACCCCGAGGATCGAGAACGGTGAGTTCCTGATGTCGGTCGGCAGCGCCCGGCCCATGGAGGATGCAGCCCGGATCGCCTTCCACGATCTCGTCACGTGGCTTGCAAGCGATTACGGCTTCGAGCGGATGTCGGCCTACCAGCTCTGCTCCCAGGTGGCCCGTGTGCGCGTGGCGAACATGGTCGACATCCTGTACTCGGTGGTCGCCAAGTTCCCGAAGCGGTATCTGCCACAAAAATAGCCGAGCCGGCTCTCCCGGCGCCGACCCGCACACGCTCTCAAATGACCGGCACGGCTCCTACCTGTACCCCGTCGTGCTCTTCGCGAGCCGCGACCACCAGTCTTTCGTTGACGTGCTTTGATCGGCGGTGAGACTCAGGTGATTGCGAACTAGACCTTGAACTTCCGAACCGATGCCGGGTTCAGCTCCAGGCCGAGCCCGGGGCGGTCCTTGTAAGGCGTCCACGTGCCGTTCTTCGGCTCCGGGAACTCGGTGTACCAGACCCGGTCCGACCGCTCGGACACGCCCAGATACTCCACGACCTTCAGGTTCGGGGTCGCGCAGGCGCAGTGCAGGTGGACCAGCTGGACGGCGTGGGGCGCAACCGGCAAGTTGAACGAGTGAGCAAGGTGTGCCACCTTCATCCACTCGGTGACGCCCCCTACCCTGCCGATATCCGGCTGCACGATATCGGCGCCGCCCCGGACGATCAGGTCCTTGAAGCCGTACTTCGTGTATTCGTGCTCGCCGGTCGCCACCGGGATCGTGGTCGCCCGCGCGATGGCCGCCAGCCCTTCGATATCGTCGGCCAGAACGGGCTCCTCGAACCAACCAACCCGGTACTCCTCGAATGCCTTCGACATCCGGATCGCTTGCTTGGCGTAGTACCCGTTATTCCCGTCGACGTAGATCTCGACATCGTCACCGGCCGCTTTGCGGACCGCCTTCAGGCGCTTCAGGTCCTCGGCTTCCGACTGTCCGAAGTCCTTGGCGACCTTCATCTTGATCCGCGGAAAACCTCTCTCGACATAGCCCATCTGCTCCTTCAGCAGCTCCTTCTCGCTGAAGTTTGTCCAGCCGCCGCTGCCGTAGACGGGTACGGTCTCCTGATAGGGGCCAAGGAGCCGGTACAACGGCACGCCGAGGGCTTTTGCCTTGAGGTCCCAGAGGCCGATATCGACCGCCGAAATAGCCTGGAACGCGATGCCCTTGCGCCCGTAGCCGCGCACGCGCCAGAACATGTCGCTCCAGAGCTTCTCAATGTTGAACGGGTCCTGTCCGACCAGCAGGTCCTTGAGGTTGTCCTCGATCACCGACTGGATGGCCCGCAGGCCCGTGCCGATCCCCAGCCCTTCCACCTTCCGGTCGTCGGTCTTCAGGTGGACGAATAGTGCGCTGCGTCCCCGCGCGCCTCGACGCGGGGGCGGGATCGTTGCGTCCTGTATTACAAAGCCCTCGGGGTCGCGCAGCATCGTCGTCGTGACGTCGGTGATCTTCATACCTGGTCTCCTCCAGGCGCAGGAGTATAGCTGCCATCTCTGCCTTGCTCGGTTTCTCAATCAGCGACGAGTCGCCGGCGCGGCCAGTATCATGCCCCTTCCGCAAGCGAATGGAGCAGTGACCATCAAACGCGCCGGTCCGAGAACGAGGCCCTCGTGAGGGTGCTGCGTGCCGCTTCGGTCCGTCTCCGCCGGACGTACTACGGCTGGTGGATCGCGTTCACAGGGGGCTTCAACGCGCTCCTGACCTCGGGACCCACCTTCCAGGGCAGCAGCGCGATCTTCACCGCGGTCGAAGCCGAATTCGGGTGGTCACGCGCGCTGGTGTCAGGCGTGGCGTCCTTCGGCCGCGTCGGGGGCGCCTTGCTGGGCCCCCTCGAGGGCTACTTCGCCGACAAGGTGGGACCCGGGCGCATCACCTTTATCGGGCTGGTCGTCGGCGGACTCGGTTTCATCATGTTCTCGCGTGTCCAGGACCCCTGGTCGTACTACGGCGCCTACATCGTCCTGGCCACAGGGTTCAGCTTCGGCGGATTCACCCCCTCGGTGGTGGCCGTCAATTCGTGGATGAAGCACCGGCGAGCAACTGGCATCTCCATCGTCCTGGCTGGCAGCAGCCTGGGCGGCGTGCTTGTCCCCGCGCTGGCGTGGGGGATTACTGCACACGGCTGGCGAACAACCTCGCTGGGGATCGGCATCCTCTCGATCGCGGTCGCTCCGATCTTCTACCTGATCCTTTCCCGGAAGCCTCCGGCTGAGCAGCTTGCGCCAAGGCCGCGCCGGGGAGTCGCCCGTACCGACCCGAACCGACCCGATTTCACCGCCCGGGAGGCACTGAGGACCCGCGCCTTCTGGTTGATCTCCCTTAGCCACACGTTTGCCAATTTCTCCACGGCCGCGGTGTCGGCCCACGTGATCCTCCATCTCACGGATATCGGCTTGAGCCTGGGCCAGGCTTCGACCGTGGTCCCGGTGTTCGCGCTGATCGGCTTCGCTTTTCAGATCGTGGGCGGCCTGGTGGGAGACCGTTTCGACAAGCGACTGCTGGCAGCGGTCTTCCTGGCCATCCAGACGCTTGGCATGGTTGCGCTGGCGTTCGCCGTCAACTACGTGACCGCCATGCTGTTCGCCGTCCTGTGGGGAATCGGGTTCGGCGGCCGCACACCAATGCTGCACGCGATACGGGGCGACTACTTCGGGACCAAGGCGTTTGGGACGATCCTGGGGCTATCGAGCCTGACAATGGCAGTCGGCATGACTGCTACCCCGGTGCTGGTCGGCCTGGCGTTCGACATCCAGGGGACCTATCGCTGGGCATTCCTCTTCGTCTCCGCCGCCTGCGGCATCGGCTCCGTGCTGATACTGTTTGCGACCCGGCCGGTGCACCCCACGCAACGTGCTCGGCCAGTGGAGGAACCCACTTCGCCATGACAGCTAAGCCGCTGAGGGCCAGCGGATCCCACGAAACGCAGCCCTGTGCCAAGTTCGTCGACTCGAAGATCCCCCGCCCCCTGGGCATGGCCAGGTCTGGCCAACCCCCAACCTCGACGATGATGAAGGGGCCGGCAACGGGTTACGAACGGACCGCCAATCCACGAGGCCCACGCGTGCGCCGCGCCTGCGAGATCGGGACGTCTGGCAACCCGGCTCTCGACATTGCGAAACTGCATGTAATGCTTTCCGTCTCGAACTGCAGCTATTCCGAATGGCGGCTACCGGCGCAGGCACGCCAGTTCGGGCTCACTGCTGACCTGAAGCCAAACGCGCAGGCGCGCACTAGAATCTCCCGCGGACCAGGGCTCGGCTACGAGATCGACTGGCGATGGGTCGAAAAGCATCGCATCGGAACGATGAATTGACATCAAGAGTCAGGTTGAATCCTATTCGGCTCGTGCTCGGGTGGCTCAGCTTCCTGTCTGATCGGCGCGGGCCGGTCGTCGTACTGGTCGTGACCACCGCTTCGCTATTCCTGATCGTCTACCTTGGCGCCTGGTCGGTCTCGAAGGATGTGCAGGCCAGCGCGCTCAGGCGGCCAGCCGACGGGCTCGTTATCGGAGGGGCGTCGGAGCGGGAAGCCCGACAGCTGGCGTGGTGGGAAGACGGTCTCCTGCTGGCCTGCCCGTTGCACTAAAATGCGCCGGGCCTGCTCACCTCGAGCGGCGCCACGGATGTCCCGAAAGGGTCAATTTGATAAAGCGCAGCGCCCGTGCTGAACTGACGCCTTTCCATTACGCCTGGGTCATCGTCTCCATCGCAGCGTCGATGCAGATGGTCGGCTCCGGGCTGCGCATGGCCTTCGGCGTGGTCGTCGACCCGCTGGTCGATACGTTCGGGTGGAGCCACGGTTCCGTTGCCCTGGCTTACGCATCGACCTCGATAGTCACCGCCGTCTTCTCACCGATCGCGGGCCTGCTGGGAAACCGTTTCGGCGCACGCAGGACCATGGTTGCGGGCATCGTGCTGTTCGCCACCGGCATGGTCGGCAGCGCGCGGGTCTCGAGCCTCTGGGAGCTCCACCTCTGGTACGGGGTCGTCCTCGGTGCCGCCCAGGCCCTCTTCCTGGTCCCCACCGTGCCCACCGTTGCCGTCTGGTTCCGCCGGCACCTCGGCCTTGGCACCGGGGTACTCATGCTGTCGTGGGGTATCGGGCCAGCTATCGCCGTCCAGGTCATGAGCGTCCTGATCCGGGAGATGGGCTGGTCGGACGCGTTTCTACTGACCGGGCTGATCGGTACCGGCCTGATGGCCGGCATGATGCTGCTGTTCCGGAACTCACCCGAGGAGGCCGGACGGCGGGCCTACGGGTGGCGCCCGTCCGACGCCCCCATCGCCACGACCGGAAAAACTCCACCGGCACGCACCAGGCTATTCCAGATGCACATACAGCGGACCAACGCATTCTGGAACCTGATCGCGATCCACTTCCTTGGGTGCGTCGGGCATGCCGTGATCCTGGTCGCCATCGTGCCCATGGCAATTCACGAAGGGTTATCACCGATCACGGCCGCGGGCGTGCTCAGTACGTTGAGCGGTGTGAGCCTCGTCAGCCGGCTGGCGGCCCCGATCATCGGAGATCGGATCGGCAGCAAGGGCGTCATGTTGCTGTCATTCCTGGGCCAGGGGCTCACCGTTCTGCTGTTGCTGGACGCCCACACTACCCTGGCCTTCTACGTGTTCGCGGTTTCGTTCGGGCTCCTGTATGGCGGCGAGGGCGCAGTCTTTCCGGTCATCAACCGCCAGTACTACGGCCAGACGCCGATCGGGACCACCTACGGGTGGCAGCTTTTCGGCGCCGGATTCGGCATGGCGTTGGGCGGCGCGCTGGGCGGGGTGACTTTCGACCTTACCGGCGGCTACACCCTCGCGATCTTGCTCTCGGTAAGCGCGAGCGTGGCAGGCGCGCTATGCATTCTGTTGCTCGAGCCGACAAAACGCCTCATCATCCCCGACTGGGAGGACGAGTCCGAAACGGGGGACGCCACAGTAGCCCGCGCTCCCAGGCCGGTTGGCGCAGACGCCCCCGGCGGAGGCGACTAGCCCGCCTTCCCGGCCTTCTCGGCCGCCTCGCGGGCCTTTTGCTGCGCGACGGTTTCGCGACGCCAGGTACGTTTCTTGTCGTCCCGGATCGAGACGTGCAATCGACCCAGCCCGGTGATCTCCATCTCAACCTTCTCGCCATCCTGCAGCGGTCCCAGGCCAAGGTGGTTCGTCCCCGTAGCTAGGATGTCGCCGGGCAACAGCGTTACCTCATTCGAGATCAACTCGATCACCTGGGCCACGCCGCGGGCCATGTCCGACGTCGAGAAGTCCTGTCTGAGGTCGCCGTTGTTCCACAGCCTGACATGCAGCTTCTGCGGGTCCGGAATCTCGTCCCGGGTGGCGATCCAGGGTCCGATCGGGCCGAAGGTGTCCCACGACTTCTGCCACCAGAAGCTGTTGCGTCCGTTAGGGTTGATACCTCGTGCCGAGACGTCGATGAAGTTGAGATAACCGAACACGTAATCGAGGGCCTGGGCCGCCTTGACCCGCGACGCCTTCTTGCCGATCACGACGCCCAGCTCAGACTCGTGCTGGAACACTGTCGCCGGCGCGTCCGGGAGCACCACGACGTCGCCGTCGCCGACGATCGACGCCGGGGATTTCAGGAACGCATCGACGTCGTAGGGCGCCGGTATCGTCCCCGACTCCATGTAGTTCCCTGCCATGCATACGATCTTCGAAGGCTGCGGCACCGGCGGCTTGAAGCGCACCTGGGCAACCGGCTTGCCATGCCCAGACTTGAGCGCCGCCTCGAACCTGGGTTTCAACTCCCCGAACCGGGAAATGACGCCTTCCAGCAGGTCCTGCGGCGTCAGGTGTGGGATGGACGCCACGAGGTTGTGGACATCGACGACCTTGCCATCGTTCACCAGGGAAAGCCTGCAGTCGTCGACCAATGCGATCTTCATCAGTCACTCCCTTGTTCGGTTCTCATGAGACGCAGGGTTCGTGGAAGTGAAACATGCCGGCGCCGCCGAATCTTATCCCGACCCGGCGCTCAAGGGGTCGGCAACGAAGTCGAAGCACCTTGATCGGCCGGCCGACGACCGTGACCGCCAGGGTCAGGTGATCGCCTGAGGTGAGGGCGAACGACGAATCGAGCGGCCCGACCGCCGTGGTGTATTCCGCCTCTCCTGGCTCTGCGAACTGCGGCCACCCCCAGTCGGAGTCGGAGTCGGTCGAGATTCGGAGTCCCCCGCCGGTGGACAGGCCCCGCACGCCAGCCGTGAAGACGAGCTTCCAGGTTCCGAATTCACCGGCCACGACGGGACCGGCGTCGACCAGGCGGCCTTCGACTCATGGTGCCGCGCTGCGCCGAAGAATGGCCGCCGCGGCCGGGTAAGCGGCCCCGTGGAAGCCGATCACCGAGAGCCCGGTGCCCTCAACCAGATAACCGGCGGGAAACAGGTTGGCGATAT
>VGZT01000032.1 GCA_016872495.1 SAR202 cluster bacterium | reverse complement strand
TCGACCAGACCGACTACCTGCAAATGACGGCAAAGGGCCACGTGACCAGAAACGTCGACCCCCAGGCGGCGGTCGTGCCTTTCAGGATTGACGACAACGCCGTCGCCAACCCGAATCGCACTCGCATCGCCAACGTGGCGTTCACCCGCGAATAGCCCCCTGTATCCTGTCGTCCAAAAGTGAAGGGCG
This sequence comes from SAR202 cluster bacterium, assembly GCA_016872495.1. Lineage (GTDB taxonomy): Bacteria > Chloroflexota > Dehalococcoidia > Lucifugimonadales > Lucifugimonadaceae > VGZT01. The sequence goes on along the minus strand of VGZT01000032.1, from coordinate 25,364 downwards.
GAGGCTGGCATGGGCAGGTTCGACGGCAAGGTAGCGATAGTTACCGGAGGCGCGCAGGGCATTGGCGGCGCAACGGCGCGCAGGTTGGCGAAAGACGGCGCGCTGGTTCTGGTCGTGGACATTAACGAGGCCAGCGCCGCCGCCAATGTCGACTCCATCAAGAAGGCCGGCGGCATGGCGGTCGCCATGAAGGGCGATGTCTCGAAAGAAGATGTGTGCAAGGCGATGGTCGCCCGGGCCGTCAGGGAGGGCGGGCGCCTCGACTTCCTGGTGCAGAATGCCTATGGCGGCGGGTCTGCGGTGAGCGGCAGCGCCCTCGACGTGAGCTCGCAGGCATGGGACGACGGCATGAACCTCCTCGTGAAGTCGCTGTTCCTGGGGGCCAAGTACGCGGTGCCGGAAATGCGGAAGGCCGGCGGCGGCAGCATCGTGAACATCTCGTCGGTGCACGGCATCCTCATGGCGCCGAAGGCCATGGTCTACGAGACCGGCAAGATCGCCGTTATCGGCCTGACGAGGCAGATGGCCATCGACTTTGGTCCGGACAAGATCCGCGTCAATGCCATTGCGCCCGGGCACATCGTGACCGAGAACATGAAGAAGGGCTGGGACGCCCATGGGAACGCCGAGGGGAAGCGTTTCTTTGAGCTGCAGTACCCGGTGCGCAGGACAGGCGTGCCCGACGACATCGCCAACTCGGTTGCCTTTCTGTGTTCGGAAGAAGCGTCGTTCGTGACCGGCGTGCTGCTACCGGTCGACGGCGGGCTGTCGATCCAGCTCCAGGAAAACATCCTCATGGACGTCGTTCCGTACGTGCGCGAGCACCCGAACATGAAGTTCCCCTACGGATAGGGCAAAGCCGAAACGGCTGACCCTCCGGGTATCGGCTTCAGTGCGGGCGCGGGGAGCCCTTGCCACCCTGCTTGAGCGGAATCTCCTTGATGAAAAGCGTCACCAGCAGGGCTAGCGCGATCACAACGAACGCCACCATGAACACATCGGCGAGCGCGCCCGCCAGGGCGGCTCTGAGCCCGCCAAGCACCTGCTCGAGCAGTCCAGGCGGCGAGGAGTCAAGCGACGCACGTAGACGACCAAGCGTGTCTGGATCGACCAGGGCGTTCGGATTCTGACCAACTCCCTGCGTGATCTTGGAAAGCGCCTCCGGCGGCAGATTCGCGGCCAGTCCCGACTTGAACCGGCTGACCATGAAGGCGCCCAGCACCGCAAGACCGATGGCGCCACCTATGGAACGGAAGAACTGGGTGGATGAAGTCGCAACCCCCAGATATCGCTGGGGTACGCCGTTCTGCACGGCGATCGTGAAGACCGGGAACGTGATCCCGAGCCCGAAACCCGTGACCACCGCAGCCGCAAGCGCCCAGGCGCGGGTCGTATCGGCCGACGAGGCGGCGAGCATCCCGACTCCCACAAGCATGGTCGCGATCCCGGCGGCGCCCTGGATGCGATAGTGCCCGCCGGTTCGGGACAGCGCCTGGCCCGAAAGCGCGGCGCCGGCGACCACCCCGAGCATCATTGGCGTCAGGAAGCTTCCGCTAGCCGTGGCCGAGGCGCCCAGTACCCCCTGGAAGAGCAGCGGGACGAAGATGATGGCCCCAAACATCCCAAAGCCGGTCAGGAATATCGCCACCATCGAGATCCCTACGACGCGTCCGCGGAACAGGTGCAGCGGCAGCAGTGGGTCGTCGATCCTGGATTCGACGAACAGAAAGGCGACCAGCGCCACGCCCGATAGCGCGAATCCTCCCACCACGCGCGGCTCCGTCCAGTCGGTGGACGAGGCGCCCCAGGTCAGCGCCAGCATCGCTGGCAGCACGGCCGCGACCAGCAAGAAAGCGCCGGCCCAGTCGATCCTCCGCTTCTTCTCGACGGTCGCGTTCGGGAAGAACCGTATGAACGCCAGGACGACCGGGATTCCGAGGGGGAGGTTCACGAAGAAGATCCAGTGCCACGACAGGCTGTCGGTCAGGACTCCACCAAGGGTGGGGCCGAGGATCGAAGACACGCCGAACATCGCCGCGATCAGCCCCTGGTATTTGCCGCGCTCCGAAGGCGGGAAGATGTCGCCGATCGTGACGAACGAGAGGGCCATGATCATGCCGCCACCAATACCCTGGATGGCACGGAATGCGATCAACGCGTCCATCGACGGCGCTATCCCGGACAGGACCGAGCCGAACAGGAATACGGCGAGCGCGCCGACGAACAGCCACTTTCTTCCGTAGACGTCGGAGGCGCTGCCCGCAAGCGGGACGACGGTCGTCGACGCGAGGATGTAGGCGGTAGTAACCCACGTGAACCGGTCGAATCCCCCGAGGCCGGCGACGATACGTGGCAGGGCGGTGGCGACGATCGTCTGATCGAGCGAGGCGAGGAACATCGCGAGCATCACGCCCGCGAGCGTCAGGCGAACCTGCCGCCGGGTCATCCCGGTATCTATCCAGTGATCGCCGGGCGTTTCGCTCTGACGGGCGGGGGGCGCGGCGTCGGTCAAGTCGGTCTCCTTCAGTTCAGGTTGAAGGTCTGACGCGCCATATCGACGATGTAACGGCCGATCACGAGCGACGACGTGGCGCCGGGCGATGGCGCATTCAAGACGTGCACCGCATTCTCAACCGACTTGATGTGGAAGTCGTCGAGCAGCTTGCCGGTCCCATCCACGGCCTGTGCGCGCACACCGGACCCGCCCCCGCCCAGGTCAGATGCCTTGATCTCCGGGATCAGCTTGCGCAGGTCCCGGACAAAGACGCCTTTTCTCGCCGATCGATTCATCTCCATGAAGCCGGTGCGCCAGTCGCGGGCCGTCATGCGCCAGAAACCCATGTAAGACACCGTGCCGACCAGGTCGGACAGGTTGATGTCGCGCTTGCGGTAGCCCTCGCGCGCCATGGCAAGCACCGCGTTCGGCCCCGCCTCGACATACCCCTTTACGTTGTTCGTGAAGTGGACTCCAAGGAAAGGGAAAGCGGGATCGGGGACCGGATAGATGAGTCCCTTGACCAGGTACTGCTTCTCTTTCTTGAGTGTGTAGTACTCGCCACGGAACGGGATGATCCTGACGCCCGGATCGATGCCCATCAGCCGGGCGACGCGATCGGAGTGCAGGCCCGCGCAGTTGATGATGTGCTTGACCTCGAAACTCCCACGCGTGGTCTCCACCACGATCCGATTCCCGGAGCGGGCAATCTTCCGCAGGCGGGTCCCCGTCATGACCTCGCCGGATCCGGCCTTGACACGCCGCGCGTAGACGGCCGCGACATCCTTGAAGTTGACGATCCCCGTGTGGGGGGCCCACAGCGCGCGCAGCGCGAAGGTGTGTGGCTCGATTTCCTTCAGTTCAGGCGGTTCGACGATCTTGAGGTCGGGGACTCCGTTCGCGGTACCACGCTCGTGGAGGGTCTTCAACCGTGGAAGTTCCTCTTCACGGGTGGCTACGATGACCTTGCCGCACCTTACGACCTTGATTCCGTTGTCGGCGCAGAAGCGATACATCGACTCCCGGCCTTCGACGCAAAACTTCGCCTTGAAGGATCCGGGCTTGTAATAGATCCCCGAGTGGATCACCCCGCTGTTGTGCCCGGTCTGTTGCGACGCGATCTCGGCGTCCTTCTCGATGACGCCGACCTTGAGCTTCGGGTACTTCTCCAGGAGGTGCATCGCGGTCGAGAGCCCGATGATCCCGCCCCCTACGATACCTATGTCAAAGGACTTGTCCGGCAACCCGATCACCTCAAGTTCGTTCTTGCAGCCGGAAAATCCTGGCCGCGGTAACAATTGCTCGCCCAACGCTGCAGGGCGCGAACGCTAGCATATCTGCCCGCGCTCACGTGGCACCGTGCGTTCTGGCCCTCAGGCCAGAGGATATTGTTCGACCAGTCTCCACTCACCCCCGTGTGCCGGCCCCTGCCTGCCCCAGAGGTCGACCGCAAACGCCTCGAACCCTGGCCCGAAGTCCGTCCGCCGCGCCAGTTCGCTAGCCGCCGCAAGACCATGGCCTTGTGGCTCCTGGAAAAGCGTCAGGTGGCCCTGATAAGGGTCATCGGGATAGACCGTCGTCGCCAATGACTTGAATTCAGTAACCAGGCGATCATGAAGGTGCTGCATCTCGATAGTTGCCGGGACGCTGAGCCAGGCCGTACCACGATCGGTGAACTCTACCTCCGCGGCCTCAAAAGAAATCCAGAATCGGTGAACCCGGGTGATCAGTTCACGCGCCGTCTGCCTGACCTCGTCCAGGTCGTCGATCCTGTGAAACGTGCCCTTGACCGTGATGTGTGCCGGGATCTTTGCTCGGGTCATGAGAGACGCTCGCTCAAGCGCGGAGACCTTCTGCGTGAGCTCGGGCGAGACCGGGAAAGTCAACGCATAACACGAATAGCCGAACATGTCGTTGGTCAGGTTGCTGGAGTCGATCATCTGCCGCCTGTTAAACCGCGAACTGTATCGGCATGGCAGGTCAGCCCGACCTGCGCTTCTGCTACTTTGTGCCAATGACAACACAAGGGCAAGCCCGTCCCGCGCGCGTGACACTGTTCGCGACCTGCCTGGGCGACCAGTTCTATCCCGAAGTCGTGCAGTCGGTCGCCAACGTACTGGAGCGCCAGGGCGTCGCGGTCGAAGTGCCGGGCGAACAGACCTGCTGCGGACAGCCGGCGTTCAACTCAGGGTTCAGGAAGGACGCACGGAAGGTCGCACAGCGCTTCCTCGAGGTGTTCGCGGGCGACCACCCGATCGTCGTTCCGTCAGGGTCGTGTGGGGCGATGGTTCGCAACTTCTACCCCGAGCTGTTCCACGGTGATCCTGAGCTGGAAGGCAGGGCAAAACAGGTCGGAGACCGGCTGTTCGAATTCTCGGAATTTCTGGTCGATCGCCTTGGCGCAGTCGACCTGGATGGCGTGCTCAATGGCAGCGCGGCATACCACCAGTGCTGTCACCTCCTCCGTGAATTGAAGGTCGACCGGCAACCGAAAGCGCTGCTTTCCTCGATCAAGGGACTTGAGATGCGCCCGCTTGAGAAGGCCGAAGTGTGCTGCGGCTTCGGCGGGACGTTCGCGATCAAGATGTCTGAAATCTCGACCGCGATGATGAACGAAAAGCTGGATAACGTAACGGCGTCAGGTGCCGAGATGCTGGTCGCGAGCGACGCGGGCTGCCTGATGCACCTCGAAGGCGGGATGCGGAAGCGAGGGATGAAGGTGCGGGCTCTGCACCTGGCGGAAGTTCTCGACCGCGCAACCGCTGGACGCAAAGCGGGCGCCGGTGGAAGTTAAGACACGCGCCTTCAAGGGCAAGGCGAACGAGACGCTCGCGGATCCGGTCCTTCAGAAGTCACTGGAGAACGTCTATTCGGGCTTCCACCTCCGCCGGATCCAGGCAGGCGGGGCAACCCCAGGCTGGGATGAACAGCGCGATCGCGCCCGCGCAATCAAGGCCCACACGATCGCAAACCTCGACTACTACCTGGACATGCTGGTGCGCAACGTCGAGGCAAAGGGCGGGAAGGTCCACTTCGCGGACGACGGCAAAGAGGCGGCGCGGTTCGTCGTGGATCTCGCCAGGAGCCGAGGGGTCAAGACCGTAATCAAGAGCAAGTCGATGGTCTCGGAAGAGATCGGGCTCAACGACCTGCTGGAGGCCGAGTCGATCGAGCCGGTCGAAACGGACCTCGGCGAGTACATCATCCAGCTGGCACGCGAGACGCCGTACCACATCATCGCTCCGGCCATCCACAAGACGCCCGAACAGGTCGCGGAACTGCTGGCGGCAAAGAGCGGTGGACCGAAGAAAACGACTGCCAAGGAAATGACCGCGGTAGCCAGGACACTGCTGAGGGACGCCTTCCAGCGAGCCGATATGGGCGTAACAGGCGTGAACTTCGCCGTCGCGGAAACCGGATCGATCACCCTCGTCACCAACGAGGGCAACGGCCGGATGTGCACGTCGGCGCCACGAATACACGTCGCCCTGATGGGGATGGAGAAGGTCGTGCCATCGATGGCCGACCTCAGTGCGTTCCTGCGCATCCTGATTCGGTCAGCGACCGGTCAGCGCATCAGCGCCTACGTCAGTGTCGTTAACGGTCCGAGGGCGGCCGGCGACGAGGACGGTCCCGAGGAGTTCCATCTCGTGATCGTCGACAACAACCGCAGCAGGCTCCTCAAGGACGCTGCGCTGCGCGAGTCGCTCTACTGCATCCGATGCGGCGCATGCATGAACGCCTGTCCGGTGTACCGCAAGGTCGGCGGGCATAGCTACGGCTGGGTCTACCCGGGTCCGATCGGCGCGGTGGTATCGCCCGTGATGTCTGGCCTGAAAGAGGGGAAGGCGCTTCCTTTCGCCTCTTCCCTGTGCGGCGCGTGTCGCGAAGTTTGCCCCGTCCGGATCGACATACCTTCCATGCTGCTGCATCTCAGATCGGAGCTGGCGGAAGGCGCGGACCGGTCCCAGCGATCGGCCGGCGTGGTCGACCGGGCCTCGTTCCGCCTGTGGCGCTTCGGGATGTCTGGCAGGGGCCGCTTCGACCTTGGCGCGCGCCTGGTTCGGTTCGTCCTGTGGCCCCTGAGCCGCCGGGGCTGGACCGGCTGGCTGCCGTTCCCGCTCGGGGGTTGGACTTCGACCCGGAGATTCAAGGTGCCGGCCGGCCGATCGTTTGTCGCGCGGTGGCGCAACAGGCAGGGGGGGGCATGACCGACCGAAACGCCTTCCTCGAAAAGATCGCGGACCACCTCGGCAAGAAGCGGGACCGGCGGGTGCAGCCCGACGTATCCACCCACCTTGCCGAGACGCGAGAACAGGCGAGCGCACGCGCGGACCGGATGCGGAAGGAAGCCCGCGACAACGCGACGGCGCTTCTTGGTGCCCTGCAGGAGGGCGCCACCGCGCAGGGCTGGGTGGTGCACCGCGTGCCATCGCCGGAAGACGCGGCGGATGCGGTCATCGACATCTGCCAGCGGAGTGCCGCACGTTCGGTGCTGCTGGCCCGCATGGAAGCTCTGAGCCGCGTCCCGGTCGAGAAGACCCTGAAGGCGGCGGGCATCGATGTGACGGTTGCCGCGCGCCCTGAAGGCGAGGCCTACAGCGAGGAGGCCCGGCTTGCTGTCCGCCGGGCGGCGTTCACGGCCGATGTTGGTATCACGGGCGTCGACTACGCGGTCGCCGAGACCGGAACGGTGGTCTTACATCCCCGAGGTGGCGTCTCGCGACTGGTGTCGCTTGCGCCGCCCCGGCACATCGCCATCATCGAGAAGGGCCAGGTCCTGCCATCGCTGGACGAGCTATTCGCGCTTGAACGAGAAGCGTTCCATGCCGGGCGGCTCACCTCGTCGTACAACCTGATCAGCGGACCCAGCCGGACCGGTGATATCGGCGCCACTATCGTGCAGGGCGTCCATGGCCCTGTGGAAGTCCACATGGTGCTGATCGGGTAACGCCGCCCGCGATCTGGACAGCGTCACCCGCATGAGTTCTCTTGATCACCCGGCCCAGAAGGCGATCCTGTGCGGATCGAAGCCGCCAGACAGGTTGCCGATACCGGCAAACTTCACGTTCGTCCCGCTCGGGTCGGAGTGGTGATCGTCCTGTTTCCCGCCGGCGTGCCCCCGGCGCTTCCATCCTGGGGATCGATAGGGGTGGGCGCAGTTCAGCCTTTCAATTGCTGCCCAACCAGTACGGCTCGCATGGATTCCTCGGCCGCCCGTTCGATCAGGCGCCGGCTGGCCTGGATAGCGTCGTCCAGCGACATTGGCCCGCTAACCAGCGGAAACATCGCGTCGATGCCCAACGGGTGCGACTGCTCGTAGCCTTCCCCCAGGGATCCCGCTATGGCTATGACGTGAATACCGCGCTTCTTGGCCAGCCGGGCCACCCCGACCGGCGCCTTGTTGAAGACAGTGGATTTGTCGATCTGGCCCTCGCCCGTGTACACGAGATCGGCGCCGTCGAGGCGGCTCTCCAGGCCGACCGCCTCCAGGACGATGTCGACGCCCGCACGCAGCTGGGCGTCGACGAAGGCCATCACCCCTGCGCCGAGCCCGCCGGCAGCACCTGCACCCGGAATTTCCTTGACGTCCTTGCCAAGGTCACGCCTGGCGATCTCGGCAAAACGGGCGAGCGCGGCATCAAGTTCCTTGATCATCGCTGGGGTCGCCCCCTTCTGGGGGCCGAAGATCGCCGAAGCGCCTGTGGGGCCGCACAGCGGGTTGTTGACGTCGCAGGCCACCGTGACTTCGGCATCTCGCAGCCGTGGATCGGCGTGTGTGCGATCGATCTTCGACAGCCTGGCGAGCGCGGCGCCCCCGCGTGGTATTTCGTTGCCGTCCTTGTCGAGGAGGCGGAATCCCAGTGCCTGAGCGAATCCGGCGCCGCCGTCGTTTGTAGCGCTGCCGCCGATGCCCAGGATGAACTTCCGATGGCCGGCGTCCAGCGCGGCTTTGAACAGCTCACCGACGCCAAACGTCGTGGTCCGCAGCGGGTCTCGCTCAGGAAGCTTGAGCAGGGCCAGCCCGGACGAGCGCGCCATCTCGATTACCGCGGTCTGGCCATCGCCCATCGAACCCCACTGGGCCTCCACCGGTCTGCCCAGGGGATCGGTCACGCGGCTCTTGAGGATCTTGCCGCGGCTGCTGTCGACCAGCGCTTGCAGCGTGCCGTCTCCGCCATCGGCGACGGGCACCAGTATCAGTTCTGCGGCCGGCAGCGCCCGCGTGATGCCGGAGGCCATCGCCTGCGCAACTTCCAGCGCCGTAAGACTGCCCTTGAATCCCTGGGGAGCAATTACGATCTTCATGGTTCGGGATTATATGGTCGGCCGCACCGGTCGTCGGTGGCTTTGCCGGTTGGTACACTGCGAACCTACCTTCGACTGTAGCTTTACGCCGCGTCGGCCACGCGGACCAAGGGGAGAAGTTTGCCGCCAACGAGGCTTGCCGCCGGCGCGTCGATCGAGGCACTCAAGGCCGCAGCCGTCGAGGAAATCGATCGGCACGCTGAAGAGATCGTTCGTGTATCCCAGCGCATCCTGGCCGCTCCGGAAACTGGATTCAAAGAGATAAATACGGCACGCCTGGTTGCGGCCGCATTCACCAGGCTCGGTCTCCCATACCGTGAGGGCATCGCGGTCACCGGCGTCAGCGCCCGGCTCGAGGGCAGCCGCAAGGGCGCCAACGTGGCCGTGATGGGTGAGCTTGACTCGTTGATCGTGGCGGGACATCCAAACGCCGATCCGGACACGAAGGCCGCGCACGCCTGCGGGCACCATTGCCAGATCGGCAGCATGCTCGGCGTCGCCACCGGCCTGGTGAACTCCGGGCTTGCAGAGCACCTCACCGGATCGGTGACCTTCATGGCGGTCCCCGCGGAGGAGTTCATCGAGCTCGAATGGCGGTCGCATCAGCGGGCGATCGGGCGGCTGGAGTTTCTGGGTGGCAAGCCTGAGTTCGTCCGGCTCGGGGAGTTCGACGACATCCAGATCGCGATGCTCGCTCACACATCGGCCGACTACCCCGGCTTCTCGATCGGGAACAGCAGCAACGGGATGGTCGGCAAGGTGATCCGATTCCACGGGACAGCCGCCCACGCCGGCGGACGGCCGCATCTCGGGGTGAACGCACTGAATGCCGCGCACATTGCGCTGGCGGGTATTCACGCGCTGCGGGATACGCACCGCGACCAGGACTTCGTCAGGGTCCACCCGATCATCACGAAGGGCGGCACGGTCGTGAATGCCGTACCCGACGATGTGCGCATGGAGACCTATGTGCGGGCCGCGTCGGTGCAGGCGATCCTTGAGGCAAACACGGGGGTTGATCGTGCCCTGCGCGCAGGCGCGCTCGCGGTCGGGGGGTCGGTCGAGATAGAAACCGTGGCGGGCTACTTGCCGCTGCGGCAGAACGGGGCGCTGAGCGAAGTCTTCGCGTCCAACGCCAGGAAGCTGGTGGGCGAAGGAAGAGTGGTCCACGGCGATCATGGCGGTGGGTCCACAGACATGGGCGACATCTCGCACCTCGTGGCAACGATTCAACCGTACGTTGGCGGCGCGTCGGGCGCCGGCCATAGCGAGCACTACGTGATCAAGGACTATCACCTGGCTGTTGTTGAAGCGGCCAAGGCGTTGGCGATGACCGTGGTTGACCTGCTGGGGGCCGGTGGCGCCGGTGCGCAGAAGGTACTCTCCGGCTACCGGCCCGCGATGACCAGGACCGAGTACCTCTCGTTCATGCGCAGCTTGCACACCTCGAAGACTTACACGGAATAGAAGCACCTTGCCGGAACAGAACCACGCGTCCCTCAAATCTGCTGCCTTCAAGGCGATCGACCGTGCCAGGGACGAGATCATCGGGCTTGCGCGCAAGATCTACGAGACCCCCGAAGTAGGGTTCGAGGAAACGGTCACTTCCGGGTTGGTGGCGGAAAAGCTCGAGGCGCTTGGCCTGAACGTCAGGCGCCGCGTCGCGTTGAGCGGGCTCAAGGCCGTGAGGAGGTTCAGCGCGGCCAGTCCGACGATCGGGGTGATCGGCGAGCTGGACGCGGTACGGGTGCCGGGACATCCAGACGCAAACCCCGAGACGGGCGCCGCGCACGCCTGCGGCCACCACGCTCAGCTTGGCTCGCTGTACGCAGTCGCCGTCGGGCTCAACATCCCGGAACTCTCGGGCCCACTGAGCGGATCGGTGGCGTTCCTGGCCACCCCTGCAGAGGAGTTCATCGACGTCGGCAGGCGGCTTCAGAGAAGGGAATCCGGCGAGATTCATTTCCTCTCAGGCAAGCAGGAAATGATTCGGCTGGGCGCATTTGATGACGTCGACCTGGCGATGATGGTCCACACGAGCTCGGAGGAGCCTTCGGGCAGGTTCATCGTCGGTGGCAGCAGCAACGGCCATCTTGTGTACAGCGTTCGATTCACCGGACGAGCCTCCCACGCCGGTGGCGCACCGCACGAAGGGATCAACGCGTTGCAGGCGGCCACGGTTGCGCTAACTGCAATCAACACCCAGCGTGAGACCTTCGAGGAACGCGACGTGACCCGGGTCCACGGAATCATCACCCGTGGGGGGGCATCAGTGAACTCCGTCCCGGCGGAGGTGATCTACGAGGGGCGTGTGCGCGGTCGGAACCTGGCGGCGGTCGACAAGGTCGCTGCTCGTGTCGAAAGGTGCTTCAAGGCGGGCGCGCTTGCTCTCGGCTGCGAGGTGCAGGTCACCGCCATCCCGGGCTATCTGCCTATCAGGAACGATCCTGCGTTCGATGAGGTCTTCGTAGCGAACGCGAAGGCCGTCGCAGGCGCCGGCAGCATCACGAGGCAGCCGTACGACGACACGCGCGGTGGTTCGACGGATATGGGCGACCTCAGCCACCTGATGCCGGTCATCCATCCCTACGTGACGGCGGCGCGCGGCATGACGCACGGCGCCGACTACAAGATCTCCGACTACGAAACGGCCGTGATCCTCCCGGCCAGAGTCATGGTAGGCACCGTGATAGACCTGCTGGCAGACGGCGCGCGATTGGCCGGAGAGATCAGGCAGAAGCACCAACCGGCGTATTCGAGAGCGGAATACGTTCGTTTGCAGACCGAGCGGCTGCGCACGATCCAGTACCGGGGCCAGTAGCGTGAACCAGGGCGGCTTCCAGGTCAGCGAAGAGAGGCCGATCGTCTTCACGGTCTGGTACGACTACATATGACCATGGTGCTATATCGGGCTGGGCAGGCTCGACCGGCTTGGCAAGGAGTTCCCGATCCAGGTGGATCTCAGGGCGTATTTCCTGCACCCGGAGATTCCGCCTGAAGGGCAGTTGCGCCGGCAACGAGCGTTCGAACCGGAGGGTGAGGTTCCCCGCTGGCAGGCATTCGCCGACGAAGAGCGTCTGACGATGCGTCGGGCGGCGCTGACGCCGTACACCCGCCTGGCGCAAGCCGCCACCGAATACGCGAAGCGACACGGCAAAGCGGACGAGTTCCACCACGCCGCCTACAGGGCGCTCTGGGAGGAAGGCGCCAACCTGGGCGACCTGAATGTCCTCGAGGGTCTCGCGGCCGGGGTGGGACTGGACTGGGCCGACCTTCGGCCGAGACTCGAGGAGCGGGAGTTCGATGCCGAGCTCGAGGCACAGCACGACGAAGCGATGAAATTCGGCATCCAGGGCGTTCCAGCGTTCATCATCGACGACCTGTTCTGGTTCTCTGGGGTGCAGCCGATCGAGCTGTTCCGGCGCGCTGCCAAACGAGCGCTCGAGGCCAGGCAGGGCGAAGACGCCTCAGGTTAGATACTCGCCCCTCGACAAGCTCAGGGACCGGAGAGTCCTACGCGGTCAGCGCGCCGGCAGCACGTCCCTTAGCAACCTGATGATGTTCCCACCCAGGATCTTCTCGATTTCCAGGTCCTTGAAGCCCGCCTCCTCGAGTGCAGGCAGCAGGTTCGGCATCTCGGCGCTCGACTCGAGGCCACGCGTCCACGAAATGGACTCCTGGTTCGTGTTCCGCAGGTAGGGGACGTCCCGCTCAGGGTGCCCCAGCACCCAGTCTGGCCCAAGGCCGACGACATCGATCCCGCCGACGTCCCGGACGTATTTGATCTGCCGGATCACGTCGGGGATCTCGGACTGGCGGTCGTTGACCCCGAGCACCAGCCTCGAACAGAAGTGGATGGCGACCACTCCGCCGTTCGCAGCCATGTCCTTGATCTGGTCGTCCCATAAGTTCTGCAGCTTGGGCGCCAGCGCACGTGACCCGGAATGCGAGTTCAGGATCGGCTTCCTGGTGAGGCCCAGCACGTCCTTGATGGTCTGGGGCGAGGAGTGCGAAACATCGATCACAATCCCCAGTTCGTTCATCCGTTCGATCACCGAACGGCCGAATTCCGTAAGCCCGGGCTGATCAGGTTCGGTCTCGTTGGACTGCGAGGCGGCAATGCGATTCCGCATCGCCCAGTTCAGCTGCATGTGCCGGAGTCCGAGGCGCCAGAGCGCGTCCAGCAGCTCGAGGTCGTCCTCGATGATCTTGCCGCCTTCAGACCCCAGTACCAGAGCGAGCCTGCCTTGCTCTGCCGCAGATGCGAGGTCCGTCGCGTTCCGGATGATGGCGAGACGGCTCCCAGGTGTCGAAGCCTGCTCGAGGACTCGTGAGATGTTCTTGACTATCCGGTGGAAGAAGCCGGCGTCAGAGTAGTAGGCCGCTTCGTACTGCTCGCGGGTGGGCGCCTCGATCCAGCCGTCTACGGACAGGTGGACGATCTTGCCGGTAACGCCCCCTGCCAGGTCCCGTTTGAAGTCCTCCGGCCAGAACTGGTGGTCATGCGCCAGCCAGGTCGCGCGCGGGCTTGCGGTCCTCTTCATTCGAAGCTCCAGGACTGGTCATGGTTGTGGAACCATGGATCGGCGCCGGCCTGCCGCTTCAAGCCGGCCGAGGCGCGGCTGGCGGCTGGCAGGGAATATGCGAAAGAGGCAGGCCTCAAGAGGATCGAGGCCGGCCTAACGGCCGGGCGCTTGAGCAGGAGCGCCCATCGCGGACAGTCGCTTGCGGACGCCTTCGGCAACGTCGTGGTACTCGTCGGCGACCGCTTCGCTTACCAGCACGGTCGGCTTTTCTCGATTCGTGTACTCCGGTCGCATGTGGAAGCGGCCGAGGAATGGCAGTCCGGTCTCTTCCGCCAGCTCTTCGCCGGCGCCGCGGCCGAAGATGTCGCCGGTGAAGTTCTCCACGATCCCGATTACCTCGAGGTTCAGCTTGCGAATCATGTTGATCGACCGCTTGGCGTCGAGCTTGGCCAACTCCTGCGGGGTAGTGACCACGACGAAACCGTCGAGGTTCAGGGTCTGCATCACGGTCAGCGGGGCGTCCGACGTGCCGGGTGGCAGGTCGACGATCAGGTAGTCCAGCTCGCCCCACTCAGTCATGGTCAGAAACTGGTTGATCGCGTTGTGGATCATCGGCCCGCGCCAGATCACGGCCTCCTCCTCGTTCTGCTGGAAGAAGGCCATCGACATCACCTTTACGCCGAACCGGGACGAAGGCGTGAAGGTCTGAGAATCGGCGTTCTGGGTTGGCGGCTCCGTGATCCGAAGAACCCGCGTTACGTTCGGGCAATCGATATCGACATCGAACAGGGCGACGCTTGCGCCTTCCTGGGCCAGCGTGACCGCCAGGTTTACGGCCACCGTGGTCTTGCCGACCCCGCCCTTGCCGCTGTAAACGCCGACCTTGTGCTGGATGCGGCCAAGCCGGTCGCCGATCCGCTTGCGCTGCTCGAAGTTCTGCCGGATCTGGGCAAGCCGCGCCTCTTCTTGCGGCGTCAGCTTGCGCCGCGGTGAAGGAGTCGTCATGGGCTAGTCGATCCCCAGCAGTTTCTTGCCGTCCTCGGAGATACGGTCCGGGGTCCACGGGGGCTCGAAGACGACGTTCACCTTGACGTCCTCGACCTCGTCGAGCTCGGCGATACGCCACTCGGCCTGCTGGCCGATGTACGGCCCCATCCCGCAGCCGGGGGCGGTCAGGGTCATGTCGACCTCGACCTCGTTGCTGTCGTTTACGTCGATCCGGTACACGAGTCCGAGGTCCACGATGTTCACCGGGATCTCAGGGTCGTAGACGTCCTTGAGGGCCTCGAGCACCTGGTCCTTGCTTAGTTTGCTGCCCACGGGCACCTCCCTTGCATTCCTTCTCTGATTGTAGCAAGGCAGGTCGCCTGACCGGTCCCCATTGAGGATGGGTCAAGGAGGCCGGATACTTTAGATGTCGACCATCGGCTCCCGGGGCAGGCAACCGCGCCCCTGGGCAACTCGAGAAATCCCACGGGCATCCTGTCACGCATCGGCGCACGAGCCGGTGCGACGAATCGGCCGCGCGAACAGCGTGCGGACAACCGGCCACGCTCTCCGTGGACCGGGCTGTTCTCCGTCCTCGGCTACCCGAATGCCCGGCGCTACTACGCAGCCGTATTCCTGAGCTTCACGGTCCAGGCGATCCAGTTGCTGACCCGCGGGTGGCTCATCCAGCGCGACACCGGCGCACCGTTCCTGGTCGCACTCGTGCCCGTGATGATGATGGGGCCATCCCTGTTCCTTTCGCTCTTCGGCGGCGTCCTGGCCGACCGCGTGCAGCGAAAGCGCATCATGGTCGTGTCTGAGATCGCCAACATGGCGTGCTATGCCGCCCTCGCGCTCCTCTTCCTGGCTGGCGAACTCGCCACCTGGCAGATCCTCGGAATCACGATGATCAACGGCGTTTCGACCGCGTTCTCGATGCCGGCTCGCCAGGCCATGGTCGCCGGGCTTGTGAAGCGGCATGAGGTACCCGTCGCGATCGGTATGCAGGCGGTCGTCTTCAACTTCTCGCAGATAATCGGCCCGGGGCTGGCCGGACTCATGATATCCACAGCAGGGGTGGGGACCGCGCTGGTACTCAGCACCTTCCTGATCCTGCCGGTGCTATTCCTGTACGCACGCCTGCAGGCCGGGCCCGGAGATGTTCATGCCAGGCGGGCGGAGCCGATCATCCGAAACCTGGTCGTTGGCCTGCGCTACGTTGCTACCGATCCGACCCTGCGGTGGCTCCTTGCGCTCGGCTCGGTAGTCACGTTGACCATGGCAACCTGGCAGGCGCTCCTCCCCACCATAGCCGACGAGATTCTGCATGGCGGGGCGGGCCTCCTGGGGACCCTCGGGCTTGCCGGCGGGATCGGCGGACTTGTGGGCGCATTCCTGATAGCAGGCGCCGGTTCGAGAATCCCGTACGTGAAGCTCGAGGTGATCGCCGCGTTCGCCTGGGCGGCGGCGATCTCTCTATTCGCAATCTCCCCGATCGTCGCGATATCGATCACGATAGCGATCGCGATCGGCATCACTCGGGAGCTCTTTTTCGCGACCAACTTCGGCGCCTTTCAGTTGTCGACCACGGACGAGTTCCGCGGGCGGGTCATGGCCGTTCGAGGCGTCATGTTCGGGCTGCAGCCGGTGGGCGCGCTGGTACTCGGCGCGCTCGCGGAACTGGTCGGGGTCAGGTGGGCACTGATTGGAGTTGCCGGCGCCGGCGTGATCGCGGTGATAGCGGTGCAGTTCCTGGCCTACTCGAGCCGCGTCGCAACGTCAGGGACCAGCGCCAGCCAGTCCTAGCCCATTCCAGGACGTTACCTCTTGGCAGGGCGGGGCAGCGCTGAGGACTTACTGCGTATCAGGTCTTGCGACTGGTCGACCTGGACCTTCCTCAGGTCGGTGATCTGATCCCTGAGGAGCGCGGCCTTTTCGAACTCGAGATCCCTTGCTGCCGCCTTCATCTGGGTTTCCAGGTCCTTGATCAGCCGGGCAAGTTCGGGGGCTGGAACGTCGGTCCCCGGAACTTTGCCGGCAGGCGCGGCCTCAAACGGCGCCTTCTGCTCCGCGATCATGCGGACGCGTTCGGTGATGTCGCGCACTTCCTTGATGATGGAGACCGGGTTGATGCCGTGTCGCGCGTTGAAGTCGACCTGGATCTGTCGGCGGCGCTCCGTCTCCTCGATGGCCAGCTTCATGGAGTCAGTCATTCGGTCGGCGTACATGATGACCCGGCCGTTGATGTGACGGGCCGCCCGGCCCATCGTCTGAATCAACGACGTACCTGAGCGCAGGTAGCCCTCTTTGTCAGCGTCAAGGATCGCGACCAGGCTTACCTCGGGCAGGTCGAGACCTTCACGCAGCAGGTTGATCCCGACCACGACGTCGTACACACCCAGGCGCAGGTCACGCAGGATCTGCGTGCGTTCAAATGTCTCGATCTCCGAATGGAGGTAGTGCGTCCGAATCCCCATCTCCTTCAGGTAATCGGAGAGCTCCTCGGCCATTCGCTTGGTCAGCGTGGTCACGAGCACCCGCTCTTTCGACTTCACGCGCTCGTTAATCTGCGCAAGCAAGTCGTCGATCTGACCCTTCGTTGGCCTGACCTCGATTTCCGGGTCGACCAGCCCCGTGGGGCGAATGACCTGCTGGGCCCGCCGCTGCTCGTGCTCCGCCTCGTACGGACCGGGCGTAGCCGACACATATACGATCTGATTTACCTTTTCTTCAAATTCAGCAAAGGAGAGCGGGCGGTTGTCCAGCGCCGACGGCAGCCGGAACCCGTACTCGACGAGCACGGATTTCCGTGCGATGTCCCCGTGATACATCCCCCGTACCTGCGGGAGCGTGATGTGCGACTCGTCGACGAACACCAGGTAGTCCTTCGGGAAGTAGTCGATCAGGGTCCACGGCGTGCTGCCGGGCTGCCGTCCACCCAGGTGCATCGAGTAGTTCTCGATACCCGCGCAATAACCGGCCTCACGCAGCATCTCGACGTCGTAACGGGTCCGGGACTCGAGCCGCTGGGCTTCGAGCAGCTTCCCCTGGTCTCGGAAGACCTTGAGCCGCTCCTCCAGTTCCGACTCAATGCCGGCGATCGCCTGCTTGAGGCGCTCCTCGGACGTGACGAAGTGCTTGCCAGGGAAGATGTCGATCTGGTCTCGTTCGCCGAGCACCTCTCCGGTCAGCGGGTCGAGCGTGACGATCTTCTCGACTTCGTCGCCCCAGAACTGCACGCGGACCGCCAGGTCTTCATAGGCAGGCATCAGTTCCAGGGTGTCGCCTCGCACTCGGAACCGCCCGCGCGCCAGGTCGTAGTCGTTGCGGTCGTACTGCATGTCGATCAGGCGGCGGACGATCTTGCTCCTGCCGGTGTTATCGCCCTTCGCGATGTTCAGGACAAAACTGATGTACTCCTCGGGCTGACCGAGTCCGTAGATACACGAAACCGAGGCGACGATCACGACGTCCCGGCGCGTTAGCAAGGCGCGGGTCGCGGCATGCCGCAGCTTGTCGATCTCCTCGTTGATGTCCGACTCCTTCTCGATATAGGTGTCGGTCCGGGGGACGTACGCTTCCGGCTGGTAGTAGTCGTAGTAGGAGACGAAGTACTCGACCGCGTTTTCTGGAAAGAAGTCCTGGAACTCGGTGGCGAGCTGGGCGGCCAGCGTCTTGTTGTGCGCGATGACGAGAGCGGGCCGCTGCGCCTTCTCGATCACGCCTGCCATCGAAAAGGTCTTGCCTGAGCCGGTGACTCCCAGCAGTGTCTGGTGCTTGAGCCCCTCTCCGACGCCAGCCGCGAGCTGCTCGATGGCGAGGGGCTGGTCGCCCGTTGGCTTGAAGTCCGAAACGACTTTGAACGGAGGCATGTTCGACTCCGTGACCTAGCTGCGTCGGAAGAGGCCCAGGAAGCGATCCTCATACTCTTCGAACACGCCCCACCGTTCGAGCTCTCGATGAACTTCGGCCGGCTCGATATTGCCGGCGCGCGCCTGTTCCAGCATCCACTCGATCCTCCGGCGCGCCTCCTCCGGGAGGCCGTTGCGAGATTCGAGCAGCCCCATGGATCTCATCTCACGGAAGTTGCTCTGCGCGGAGAAGTTGGTGAGCTCGAAGATGAACTTCATGAGCGAGACGTCCCACAGCTCGTCGACACCCTGGATCACCGCCTCCAGGGCCCGCTCCTCCCGGTCGAGCGAGTCCTTGAGGCGCGAGGCGACTTCCTCCGGCCGGCCCGAAACGAAGCTCATGCCTGAAGGCTCGTTCTTGTACGTGTACAACAGCCCTGGCGCCGATGGGCCGTACTCCCGCATCAGGTACTGGAGGTAACGGCTGGCGTTCTCGCCAAACCCCTCCAGCCTGGAAAGGTAGTAGGGCGTAACGACCTGCGGCTTCTCAGCCCTTACGATGCCGTCCCGAACCACAGCTTCCTGCTTCTGGTCCGTGAGGTTCAGGTCGGCGTAGACCGGGCTGCTCACCAGGTGGTACCGGATGATGGTCTGGCCGAAGGTCGCGAGCGCCTGTGCCGGCGGTCGTACGACGCGAGTGAAGCGGACCGCGTTCTCGATGCGCGCGTCCCGTTCTCGGTCTTGCATGTTCAGATTAGCGGTCCCTTGATAACTGTTGCGAAGCTCCAGTGTAGACCAACCAGCACCTTTGTCCGGCTTTCACCAATCCCGGAAGGCACCCGACTAGAATGGGCAGACCGTCATCCCCCTTCAGCTGCCGGAGGTAACTGTTGGCAAAGATCCGAATCATGGCCTCCCGACACTCGGCGTTTTACTCCCCGCTGATCGGCGCGATCGCGGGAGGATTCCTCAAGGCGGCCGGGTTCGAAGCCTCATACGCGGTGCTGCCAGCAGGGAAGAACGTCCAGGATTTCATCGGCGCAGGGGAGATCGACGTTGCGCAGTCCGCCGTTTCTGGGAGCTGGGCGCCGCTCGAGAGAGGGCAGCAGCCCAGGGCGGTTCATTTCGCCCAGATCAATCAGCGTGACGGGTTCTTCATCTGCGCGCGCAGGCCGGACCCGGCCTTCACCTGGGCGAAGCTCGCGGGCAAGGAAGTTATCGTCGACGGCGTCGGCCAGCCCCTTGCCATGTTCAAATATGCCGCCCACCGCCAGAAACTCGACTTCTCGAGCATCAAAGTGATCGACGCCGGTGGGCCGGACAGCATGGAAGCCGCGTTCCGATCCGGCAAAGGAGATTACGTTCACCTCCAGGGGCCCTACCCCCAGCAGCTGCAACACGAGGGCATTGGACACGTGGTGGCAAGCGTGGGCCAGGCGATTGGCCCGGTGGCCTTCAGCAGCCTGGTTGCCTCGCGCGAGTGGCTGAAGACCGAAGCGGCGCGCGCGTTCACGGGCGCGTACCGTGAGTCGAGGAAATGGGCGCTAGAGGCGGATCCCGCCCGGATTGCGGCGCAGGAGAAGCAGTACTTCCCAGGGACCGATCCTGCCGTGCTTGCGGAGACCATCCGGACCTACCAGAGACTCGGGTCCTGGACCGGAGACATCGTGGTCGAACGGGCGCATTACGAGACGGCGCTGGATGTCTTCCTGCACAGCAAGCTGATCACGAAGCGACACCCGTACGAAAGCGTGGTCGTCGCACCGCCGGCCTGAGGCAGCGACTCCCGCTCGGGCACGAGCCACCCCGACCAGTCCGGGCCGGTTCAGGAGCCGCGTACGCGGCAGACGCAGACCTGTTCCGAACTTTGGAATTCGAACGGCGATCCGAAGAAGTCGCCGTATTCGTCGACGATCTCCAGGCCTGCTTTTTCGAGCATCAGCCGCAGTTCAGACGGGTAGATATACCTCAGGAGGACGTCGAGGTACGCCTTGCGCAGGACCTCGCCGTGGTCACCGAGCTCCTCGATGATCTGGAGTCCTTCGTTCAGCTGTTCACTCGTATCGAACCGGTTCAGAGCCCATAGCAGGCACCGGCGCCCGTTGGCCGGGTTCGTGACGTCATCCCAGAAGAACGGGCTCCGATTCGTGTCGGCCAGCATCTGGGGATCCGGGACGAATACGTTGAGCGCCAGGATCCCTCCCGGAGCGACGTGCCGCGCAGCGTTGGCAAGGGTTGCCATCTGGGACTCCGCAGACGTCGCCAGGAGAAGAGTGCGGGCCGGGATGGTCACGAGCTTGAACCTTCGATCAAGCTCGAATTCCCGCATGTCGCCGGTGGCAAACTCGATCTTTCCGACCGGCCTCGTGGAGGCCGCCCGCTGCCTGGCGACCCTGAGCATCTCGGGCGATAGATCGATGCCAAGGACATCGATACCCGCGCTTGCGGTGGGGATGGCGATCCGGCCGGTCCCGGCGCCGATCTCGAGGACCGGGCCGCCGTATTTGCGAGCAAGGCCGACATAGAAGTCGACCTCGGCGTCTCCCTCGGTGGCGTAGACGACGTCATACCACTCTGCCCAGGCCGCATAGTTCATCTCAGAGTGCCCTTTCGGCCGGCAGATCCGGGAAATTGAACGGTCGGGCGCTAGCCAGAGGCCGCGGCCAGCACCTCATTCGGGAAGTCGGCGTTCGTGTAGACCTTCTGGACGTCGTCGAGCTCTTCGAGGGCCTCGAGCAGGCGGAGCGCCTGCTGCGCCCTGGGAGTGTCCAGCTGCACCTGGTTCTTCGGGACCATGGCAAACTCGGCCTGGTCGACCGTCACGCCGTCCCTTCCGTCGAGGAAGGTGCGAAGACGGGCAAGATCCGTTCGAGAGACCGTGAACTCGATCGTGTTGCCGTCGATCGAGAAGTCCTCGGCGCCGGCGTCCGCAGCCTCCAGGGCCAGGTCCTCGGCGGCACCGGACTCAAGGGTCACCGTGATCGTGCCCTTGTTATCGAATCCCCAGGCGACGGCCCCGGACTCTGCCAGGTTGCCGCCCGCCTTGGTGAAGCGAGACCGCACCTCCGACGCAGTACGGTTTCGATTGTCGGTCAGGGCCTGGACCATGATCGCCGCGCCACCCGGGGCATAACCCTCGTACATGACCTCGTGGAGCTGCTCGCCGCTGCCATCCAGTCCCGCGCCCTTCTTGATAGCGCGGTCGATATTGTCGTTGGGCATGTTGGACGCGCGCGCGTTGTTGATGGCCAGCCGCAGACGGAAGTTCATCTCCGGATCAGGACCACCTTCGCGTGCGGCCACGATGATCTCGCGGGCCAGCTTGGTGAACCGCGCTCCGCGGCGCTGGTCCGTGATGGCCTTCTTGTGCTTGATCGTGCTCCACTTGGAATGTCCAGACATGCTTGCTCCCTCCACAAGGGGGCAGGGCGACGCCCATGCAAAAAAAGTCGTCTGATCGATGGTAGCAGCGCCGGTGGAGCGGGCAAAGGGGGCGAACCGGCGGCTACCGAAGGCCCTCAGGCAGGTCAACCGTAATCCGGCCCTCGTTGGTGTCGATGTCCAAGAGGATTTCGCGCAGCGCCGGTATCAGGATCTCGGCCTTGTCCGGACCGTCCGAGCGCACGACATATACGTCGTTACTACCGGTTTGAAGGATCTCGACCACCCTTCCGAGCTCCTCGCCACTCCGCGTGATGACGCGGGCGCCCAGGATCTCGTAGTGATAGTAAGAGCCGCGCGGGGGCGGCGGGATGTCCCCGGCGGGCACCTCGAGGGCCTTGCCGCGCAGGGCGTTCGCCTGGTCCTCGGTATCGATCGAGCTGAGCTTCACGACGAGCGATGCTCCGGACGCCCCGGCGCGTTCGATCAGATAGCGTTCGGTGCCGATATGGACCGTGCGACCAGCCGCAAGACGGTCCGGGTCGTCGCCGTTCTGGGCAATGACAACCGACCCGTCGAATCCCCAGGGGCGTCGCACAACACCAACCGCGACCATCTGCGCGGCGGCACTTGGAGCCGGGGGATCGTTGGTGCTGGCCCGGGGTAAGGGACGACGCTTCCTTTGCGGCAACGGAAGGTCTAGTCGATCTCCAGGACCGCACGTGTTCGGTTCTTGACCGCGGCAACGCGGATCAAGGACCGGATCGACTGGGCGACTCGCCCGCCGCGCCCGATCACCTTGCCCTTGTCTTCATCGGACACCTTCAACCTGAGGACCGTTCGGTTCCCGCGGTTTTCTTCGGTGACCTCGACAGCGTCGGGATCGTTTGCCAGGGCTTTGGCTATGTATTCGACCATCTCGCGCATAGTGGACCGCCTATCCAGACTTGGCCGGGGCGAGGATGCCCGCCAGGCGAAGGACCGGGACGACGCCCTCAGATGGCTGGGCGCCGTGCTTCAGCCAGCGCTGCACCTTCTCGGCGTCCAGCTTGATCACCGGTGGCTGCTGCATCGGGTCGTAAGTACCGACCTGCTCGATGATCGAGCCGTCGCGGGCGCGATGTTGATCGGCGACCACTATGCGGTAGAAAGGTCGCCCTTTGGCGCCAACACGGCGAAGTCGGATACGAACCATTAATGATCTCCGTACAGGTTTCTCGGTTCACGGATGCACGGCCACGCAGCCGGCAGGGCGCGTCCGCGAGACGCTGGATCAATTGGTTAGTGTATGCAGCGTAGCTATCAGGCGTCAATGTACGTCGGCCTTCTGCGGCTATACTCGACACCTGAAATGAAAGTCAGAGTCCTCTTTTTTGCGGGCATGCGCGACCGCGCGGGCACGGGCCGGGCAGAACTCGACCTGCCCGCCGGTGCAAACGTGGAGGCGGCGATCGCGATGGCGCAGTCCGCTACCCCGAAGCGCTGGAGTGTCACGTCCAGGCTCATGACTGCCGTCAACGAGGAGTACGTCGCCCTGGACCACGAGCTGAGCGAAGGCGATGAGCTTGCGTTGATACCACCGGTGAGTGGAGGAGCGGTCGCGGAGAGCCGCGACTACGTGGAGATCACCGAGCATGCGCTCGATCCCGCCGCGTTTACCGAACGGGTCAAGACGAACCACAACGGCGCGGTCGTAACCTTCGAAGGCGTCACGCGCGACCACAATGAGGGGCGGGTCGTTCGGCACCTGGAGTACGAGGCGTACCGGCCCATGGCGGACCGCAAGATCGCAGAGCTGATCGCCGAGATGCGGGCGAAGTGGCAGATCGACGCGGTGGCCATCGGGCACCGGCTGGGCAGGGTAGACATCGGCCAGATCAGCCTGGTCGTCGCCGTCGGCGCGGCTCACCGCCGTCCGGCCTTCGAGGCCGCTCTCTACTTCGTGGATCGGTTGAAGGAAGTGGTGCCGATCTGGAAGAAGGAGCATTTCGAGGGCGGCGAGGCCTGGATCGCCGACACAGCCCGATAACTCGATAGGCGTCCCGTATCAGCTCCCACCTGACGGAGCGCATATTGTGAATTAATTCACACGCAAAGCTGCGGGATTCGTCTCCAAGCATTGTGCCAGCTTTGAACGCTCTGTTACCGTCCCAAGGAAGGTCTGGAGGGATCGCATAGTGGTCTAGTGCGCCCGCCTGCTAAGTGGGTGTAGGTCCGTAAGGGCCTACCGAGGGTTCGAATCCCTCTCCCTCCGCCAGCTATTGGAAATGGCCCAGGGCGCACGCACATCAAACGGTCGCACTCGGCGACCTCGCTTACCCGAAAAAGGACGGAAGAGCGTTTCATGGCCAAGTACCACATCTGGACGGTAGGGTGCCAGATGAACAAGTCGGACTCCGAGCGGCTGGCAAGCGGCTTAGACCAGCTTGGCCTCGCCGTGACCGACCGGCCGGAAGATGCGGACGTCGTAGTCCTGAACACGTGTGTGGTACGTCAGTCAGCCGAGGACACCGCAACGGGCATGCTCGGCACCCTCCGGCGTGGCAGTACGCCACGATCGGAGCGACTCCTGGCCGTGATGGGCTGCATGGTCGGTCCTCGCCAGGACGACCTGCGGCGACGCTTCCCGCATGTCGATGTCTGGGCCCGGCCCCAGGAGTACGCGCCGATCCTCCGGGCGGTCGGCGACCGGCTCGGCATCGACGCCGAAGGTTGCATCGGGCAACTGATCCCGGGCGCGCCGGCAGTTGCGACATTCGTGCCCGTGATTCACGGCTGCGACAAGTTCTGTACCTTCTGCATCATCCCGTATCGGAGGGGCAGGCAGGTGAGCCGGCCACTTGATGAGGTCGTCCACGAGACCGCGCTGCTGGCGGGACGGGGCGTACGGGATGTGACCTACCTTGGCCAGACGGTGGACGCCTACGGCCATGACTTCGAATCGCCGCGAGACCTGGCTGACCTGCTGTACGCCGTGCACGGCATCGACGGGATCGAACGCATCAGGTTCCTGACCTCCCATCCTTCTGACATGACCACGCGCATCATCGACGCGGTCGCCGGGCTCCCGAAGGTCTGCGAAAACATCAACCTCCCGTTCCAGGCCGGCGACGATGCGGTACTCGAAGCGATGCATCGCGGGTATACCCACGCCGACTACCTGGACCTGGTCAGTTCGATTCGATCCCGCGTGCCGGGCGTGGCGATCTCGACCGATCTCATCGTTGGATTCCCGGGGGAGACCGACGCCCAGTTCGAGCGATCTCTCGACATGCTGCGCGAGGTGAGGTTCGACAAGGTCCACGCTGCAGCCTACTCGGAGCGGCCCGGCACGATTGCTTCTCGAAAGCAGCCCGAAACGGTGGGGCGCGATGAGAAGAAGCGGAGGCTGGCGGCGGTGGCCGCGCTCCAGGAGCGGATCCAGGCGGAAGTCAACGCGGCGCTGCTAGGCGCCGAACTGGAAGTCCTGGTCGATGGAACGACCAGGGGAGCGCCATCCGGCCGCAGCCGGACCGACAAGCTCGTGTATTTGACGGGTGGGAACGTCGACGTGGGGGACACGGTGCGCGTTCGCATCACCGGGACTTCGCCGTACTCGATACAGGGCGAAGTGCTCGCGCCGG
Source organism: SAR202 cluster bacterium (assembly GCA_016872495.1). GTDB lineage: Bacteria > Chloroflexota > Dehalococcoidia > Lucifugimonadales > Lucifugimonadaceae > VGZT01. The sequence goes on along the minus strand of VGZT01000032.1, from coordinate 193 downwards.
CAACGGCAGGGAGAAGGGCATGACCACAACGCTGAGGAGGCCGATTGTCGTTCCCATAACGGAACTCGAACAGTCGGCGTTCTGCACGACCGAAACGCTTCGCACCAAGACGCTCGAAGAGGAGTTCGCCTCCGGCGTTCGCTGGCAGAAGGTCCCGATCCGGTACCTGAAGCTGTCGCCCGAAGAGATCGAC
>VGZT01000031.1 GCA_016872495.1 SAR202 cluster bacterium | reverse complement strand
TGGACGAGGCGTGCTGGCTGGAAGCGAACGCGGCGGACGCGATCATTGCTCGGGGCCTGAAAGCCGGCGGTCACCGCGCGATTTTGGTGTCGCGCGATGTAATCACTCACCCTGAAACCTTCGCCCTGGTCCCGCAGGTCGTGCGGGCGGTGAACGCGCAGGCTCGAGCAACTTCACGCCACTCTGGGCCGGGCAGAACACGAGTGGTTGCCGGGTAGCGCCGGCGGCGGTAATCACCCGCGAGCTCGCGCCGGATTTGTAGCTGGGGTAGGGTCCTGGTTCCTGTACTCTGGCCGGCATGACTGGTATCCGGCACTTCACATCGACGGGCTACATCGCCTACCGCGGGCGCGTGCTCCTGCACTGGCACAGGAAGCTGCAGATGTGGATGCCTCCCGGCGGCCACATCGAGCCAAACGAAGACCCCGTTGAGGCGATCATCCGCGAGGCGGAAGAGGAAACGGGCATCAGGGTCACGGTCTGGCCCACCGGGCGGCGATTCCGATTCAAGTATCCGGCCCAGGTCACGACCCCCCTGGCGATCCTCGAAGAGGACATCGACGATCCGGTCCACGGTCCGCACAAGCACATCGACTTCATATACGTCCTGAGACCGGTTGCTCCGCCCCCGGAACACGTCGATGGATGGATCTGGGTAACGCGTGACGCACTCGCCGGGATGCGCGCGCTCGAGTCCCCGACAGGCGCCCACGTCAAACCGGCCGAGGATGTTGCCGAACTCGGCCTGGTTGCACTCGACGAAGCGGAAAAGTGGCCTCTCTAGGTCTCAGCTCTTCGTACTGAGAGTGTTCGGCAGAGGTCCAATGCCGAAGATCTCTCTCTCGCTGCCGGGCGGACGACCCCCGAGGCTTTGGAAAGCTGTCCCGGTCGCCCGCGCTCAGGCGGGTCTGTGCTTCAGGAGTACGCCGCCAGCTGGTCGCCGTGGGCCGCCCACATCTGGTCGAACATGGCCCTGATCCGGTCGAGCGGCAGGATCGCAGCGGTAAGCGGGTCAACCATCACCGCATGCATGGCGGCCGCGCGGCTACGTTCCAGGATCGCCTTCGTAGCCAGTTCCTGGACGGCGATGTTGGCGCGATCCAGCGCCGCCAGCTGTGGCGGCAGCTTGCCTATCTTCATCGGGTGAAGGCCCAGCCGGTCGACCAGGCACGGCACTTCGACACACGATCCTTCGAGCAAGTTTTCGATCAGGCCGGCATTCCTGACGTTGCCGTTGATGACCGTCGCCTGGCCGGTTTCCATGGACTCGATGATGCGGCACGCGTACTCGTCCGAACGGCTTGGCTTCATCGGCGCCTTCGAGCGCGCATCTTCACGCAGCTTTGCGAAGTGATCGGTATCCCGGTTCTGCCGCCGATTCAGGTCCTGCCTGATCTGGTCAAGTCCGAACTTCTTCATCAGGACGTCCGACTTCCGAAAGTACGGGACGTACTCGGACATGTGCCGTGTCGACTCCGTCACGAAGTAGCCCATGTGGCGCATCACTTCAAACCGGACGGGGTCCTTGTTGAACGTGTCGCTGTCCTCGAGCGCCTGGCGCAGGGCCGGATATGCGTCCTTGCCGTTACGCTCGAAGCGGAGAAACCAGGCCATGTGGTTGATACCAGCGACCCAGCCGTTGACCTCGTTCCTCGGCGCACCGATGTATTCGGCCAGTTGCTCGGTCGTCCGCTGCACGCTGTGGCAGAGCCCGACGGTCTTGATCCGGGTGGCGTCATTGATCGCCCAGCAGGCGATCGCCATCGGGTTCGTGTAGTTGAGCAGCCAGGCGTCCGGGCACAACTCCTCCATGTCGCGACAGATGTCGAGCAGTACGGGTACGGTCCGGAGCGCCTTGTACACGCCGCCAGGCCCGATAGTGTCTCCCACGGCCTGGTCGACCCCGTAGCTGGCCGGGATCGCGTAGTCAATCTCATAGGAGTCGCCCACGCGGATCGTAGTCAGGACGTAGTCGGCGCCTTCGAGGGCCTTCCGGCGATCCGTGGTCGCCTCGATCTTGATCCGCGTGCCGGCGTCCTTGACCAGCTTGCGTGCGAATGTCGAGATAAGCTCGAGGCGCTCACGATCCGGATCCATGAGCGCGATCGTTGCGTCCGATAGCGCGGGCACGCAGGCGACGTCCTGGAGAAGCCGGCGGGAGAAGACGACGCTACCTGCGCCGATCAGTGCGATCCTGGCCATCGGGGATCAGGCGGTTGCGGGCGGCGCCGCGTCCTTCTTCTTGCGCATCGGGCTGGTGATGGCTGCCAGGATGCCGATTACGAGGCCGATGACTCCGCCGGCAAGGACCGTTGCGATGCTGACGACTGCCGCGATGATGCCCGCTACGAGCAGGATGAGACCGAACGACAGCGCCGCTCCGCCGATGGCCCCGTACATCGTCCACCGTTTGATATAGCTCAATCTGACCTCCGCCGTGCTGGTTTGATCTGAGCCAGTACTACCTGGAACGCCCTCTGCCGGCGATCTCCACCATCGCCTCCAGCTTGCCCTTCCTCACGCACGCGTAGTGTGAGTAGAGGTTGATGGTGGTGTCGCCGTGCATTGGAAGGAGCGAGACCTTGTCGCCGACCTTCAACTTCTCGGCCGCGCCGGAAACTTCGAGCCGGCCGTGCTCTTCCGACAGTCCAGCCACCTTCGCGCCCTCGATGCCGATCACCTTCGGCAGCCCGCGGTCGACGCTGATCGCCTTGATCCCGGCGTCGGTCACGGCCCGGCCCTTCACCGGTCGGCTGATCACGGTTGCCAGGACGCTCAGGGCCGGCGAGAAGTCCTTGAAGACCTCCAGGTAGTCCCCGTCCATGAAGATGTAGCTGCCGCACTGCAGATCGGTGATGCCCTTGACGGTGCCGGTGATGTTGTAGGTACCGGTGCCGCCGGCGCTGACGATCTTGCAGGGCAGCCCGGCCTTGCGAAGGTCCTCGGCCGCTTCGACCAGCGCCCGGGCTGCGGCGGTCGCTTCGGTCTTCCGCTCTTCGAAATCGCGCTGGGCGACCACGTGGCCCTCGTACCCCATTACGCCGTCGAACCGCAGTCCGGGCGAAGAGGCGATGAGCTTAGCCAGCTTGCGGGTCGCAGCGCCGCCGTCAACTCCACAACGATGCATGCCGGTGTCGACCTCGACGATCACGCCGATCTCACGGCCAGCGGCCGACGCGGCCGCCGAAAGGTCCCGGACGTTCGCAGCGTCGTCGACCGCGACCGTAATGCTGGCGTCGTTCGCGAGCGCCACCAGGCGGGCGATCTTGGTCGCACCGACGATCTGGTTGGCGATCAGGATCTCCTTGACGCCACCAGCGACCATCACTTCGGCTTCGCCGACCTTGGCGCAGCATATGCCAATCGCACCCGCCGCCATCTGCTTATGGGCGAACAGCGGGGTCTTGTGGGTCTTCGAGTGGGGCCGCACGCCCATCTTGTTCCGGTTGGCCCATTTCTGGAGGCGGCTGATGTTCTTCTCTGCCACGTCCATGTCGATCACCAGGGCCGGGGTGTCCAGCTGCCCTACTGGCGCGCCCGGCAAGGGCAGATATTCAAACGGCATAGGTGGCTCCGGCGCTGATGCGCTGTCCAGGTACCTCGTCAAAGCTGCGAAAGTTTAGCACGGGGCCCGTCCGCGACCGATTCGGCATCCGGGCATTCCTGCGGTCACAGGAGCGCCTGCGCGATCAGGCCGCCATCGACCACAACCGCCGAGCCGGTTGTGAACGAGTTGGCCGGGTCGACGAGCCAGAGAATCGCCTGCGCGATCTCTTCCGGACGCCCCTCACGGCCAACGGGATGCATCCTGGCCCGCTCGTCGAATGTCATCGGCTCCGGAAAGGCTCGCTGTTTCCAGAACTCGGCTGGAACGGTTCGCTCCTGCCCGCCCTGCCAGGTGTCGACCGCGCCCGGACAGATGCAATTCACCCGGATCCCGTCCGGCGCATAGTCGAGCGCCATGTTCCGGGTGAGGTTCACGATCGCCGCCTTGGTCGCGTTGTAGCAGGCCCGCCGCCGTCCCCCGACCAGCCCGTAGATGGATGACACGCTCACGATCGCGCCCCCGCCCTGGCGCTGCATGTGAGGGATCGCATACTTGCAGGCGCGGAAGACGCTGGTTAGCGACGTCGTAATGCTGGCTTCCCAGTCCTCCTCCGAAACGTCGGTTACCCGGCCGAAGACGGAACGCTGCGCATTGTTAACGAGGATGTCGAGCCGTCCGTATTCTTTCACCGCGTACGCGATAGCGCCCTTGATGTCGGCCAGTTGAGCAACATCCGTGCGGACGAAGCTCACCTTGAGCCCTTCCGCCCGCAGCACCTTCTCGGCCTCTTTCCCGTACGCGGGGTTGAGCTCCGCGATCGTCACGCCGGCGCCTTCCTGCGCAAGCTTGCGCGCCGTTGCGAGGCCGATGCCGTGCCCGGCCCCCGTCACGATGGCCGACTTCCCGTCCAGTTTGCCCATGCCCGCCCAAACCCGCCTTCCACCTGAATCCTAGTGTGGGCCAGACCTTATCATTTCGCGCACTCGAGGCAACCTGAACTCCAGGGGAGGAGAAAAACGATGCGCCGGAACGTGCAGCCGCTCCTCCTGGCGCTCGCGGGGATCGCTTGCACCGTCTCCACGCCGCCTGCCAGCCCGACGTCACCGGCCGGCGCGCCGGCCATTCAGACGTTATCTGCGCCCAACACCAGCTCTCCGGCCTCGGTCGAGCTCGCGACGGTCGCCCCGTCCCCGGCGACGCCGGCGCCGAGTCCGGACGCACCACGGGTCGAGACCGTAGCGCCGGGCACCGTCGTCCCCACGCGGGCCACGCCGCCCGGGCCGGCCCAGCGAGAAGGCCTGGATCTATGACTGAAGTCCGATCACGAGCGGCCTGATAGCCGGACAGGAAAGGCAGGTCAGATTGACGCAGATTGCGATCATCGGGACGGGGCGCATGGCCCAGGCGCTTGGCCTGGCGTGGAAGAACGCCGGGCACGGCGTGACCTTCGGCTCGCGCTCGCCCTCAGTCCGAAGCGCCAGTGATGTGGGGGTCCCGGTGAAGGCACATCGCGACGCCATCAGGGGATCGGAGGTGGTCGTGCTCGCGTTGCCTTATCGGGCGGTCGAAGGGACGGCGCGTGCGCTTGCGAGCGAGCTCACCGGCAAGCTGGTCGTCGACATCAGCAATCCTTTCGACGCCCTGCCGGATAACCGGGTTTCGGGGGCAGAGATAACGGCCCGGGCGCTCGGACCCGGCGCGCGGGTCATCGCCGCATTCAAGGACAACTTTGCCATCACCCTTGGCCGGCCCCGCGATGAGCATGGCAGGCAACGCGACGTCCACTACGCAGGCGACGACGAGACGGCCAAGCGGACGTTCGCAAGACTGGTGACCGACATGGGTTTTACCCCGGTCGACTGCGGACCGTTGCGAAACGCGCGTGTGCTCGACGCGATGGTCCCGCTCATGATCGAGCTCGATGGCCGGTACCAGGGCAAGGGTCAGTCGAGCTGGAAGTTCCTCGCCTAGTCGTCCGAGCCGCCTGTGGGAGCGCCATGCGGGCGATGGAAGTGTGGCATGTGGATTCGCCCCCTGGCTTTCGCTTCCAGGTTCCGCACGTGGTGGGGCCTCAGGATCAGCACCAGCGCAAGAAACGCGGCCGCGCCTGCGACTGCGAAGGCGCCCAGCGCCCACTGTGGGCCGATCACCTCGGCAAGCCCGCCCAGGGCAAGCAGGCCCACGGGTTGCAGTCCCCAGGCAACGAACCGCACGCTGATCACCCGCCCTCGATACTCATCCGGCGCGTGCAGCTGGACCGCGGTCAGGTTCGTCTGGAAGAACGCCGTCGCGGCGAAAGCAGCGAGTGCAACGAGTACGGTGGTGACGGGGTAGATGGTCGAGACCGCTATGCCCAGCGCCAGCGCGGCGAATGAGAAGCCGGAGATCACCTCAACCGTCTTGTCCGGCATACGTCCGGCGACGACCACCAGGACCAGTGTCGCAGCAAGGGAACCGACGCCCACAGCCGTGCTGATTACGCCAAGGCCGGCCGCGCCAACCCCCAGCACATCCTCGGCGAAGGCGGGGAAAAGGGCGCCCCACGAATTTATTGTCACGATCATCACCACGCACGCCAGCAGCAGCCAGCGCAATGACGCATCGCCGGATATGTATTTCAGGCCGTCCCGGAGGTTGGCAAACATGCCGCCTCGATGGGCGGCGGTCCGGGCAGGCGCAGCGGGCTTGAGCGAAAAGTAGAGGGGCAGGGCTGGCAGGCTGAGGATCAGAGCTGCCAGGAAGGCGTGCGACATGCCGTAGCGCGCGATGAGGAAGCCGCCCAGCGCCGGACCGGCAATGGCTGCGAGATTCACGGACATCATCGACAGCCCGATCGCCCCGCGCTGGTGGCGGGTCGCCACGAGATCGGTAATCAACGTCTGCCTGGCCGGCGCCGCCAGCGCCGCGCCGATGCCCTGGATCGCAGTGGCCGCCAGAACATGCCATGCCTGCAGGTTGCCGGTGAGCACGAGCGCCGCCATCGCGACATACGTAGCGACGGCCACTAGCTCATAGCCGAGCGTAATGGCCTTCCGGCTGAAGCGGTCGGCGAGCTCACCCCCCGGGACGCTGAGGAACAGCATCGGCAGCATCAGCAGCGCGGGCACCAGGGAGACCAGCAGGGGCGAACCGGTCATGAGCTGCAGGATCCAGCCGCGCGCCAGCGTTTCGATGGCAAGGGCGGTGAAACTCAGGATCGCGGCAACTGAGAAGCGTTGGTACTGGCCGTTCGTCAGGGCTGCAAACGGGCCGGCAGACTGGCCCGCCCTGGCGGCGGCACGTTGTTGTCCGCCTTCCCTTGGTGCGGGAAAGACGTGGATACGCATCGTATTCATCCCGCGGTGTCATCGCCGCCTGAATTGAACAACAATCAGGGCGACCACCGACTCGAAGATATGAGTATCCGGGCCGGGCAACGCGAACGCCATGCGAAATCCGCGCGCCGAATCGCCAATCCGCGCGCCCTCAGCCCGAGGCGGTCGGCTCCCGCACCACACCGGGCACCGACCGGGTGAGCCCGACCACGGCGGCGAGGCCGACCGCGCTGGCGACCCCGAATGACGCCATGGCCACCTGCGGCCCGGCGCCTTCGGCCAGCGCGCCCAGCGCCAGGTGCCCGAACGGCTGCAGGCCCGAAACCACGAACCGGGCGCTGATCACCCTCCCCCTCAGTTCGTCAGGGGTTGTGAGCTGGACTGCCATCGCGTTGTTGACGAAGAACACGGTTCCAACGCAGGCCGCCAGCATGGCCAGCACCACCCAGAGCGCGAACGCTGGCGTGAACGCCAGTACGACTACGACGACCGAGAAGGCCAGTCCTGAGCCGATCTGGATAACCTTGTCGGTGGCCCGGCCGTCGAGTGCGATCGCTGCAAATGTCCCGAGCGTGCCCCCTACCCCGACTCCGAGAACGATCAGCCCCAGGCCGGCCGCGCCCTTGCCCAGCACATCTTCCGTGAAGGTCGGAAACAAGCCGCCCCATGAGTTGACCCCGATGACCACCACGAACAGGGCGATGAACATCCAGCGCAGCCGTGGATTGCCCGCGATATAGCGCACGCCGATGCGCAGGCTCTCGAGTGTGCCCATCCTCGCGCGCGCGGCGGTGGAAGGCGCGGCCGCCGTCCGCATCACAACCAGGAGCGGGATCACCGGCACGAAGATCAGCGTGCTGATGATCAGGGTCATGTCGGTCCCAAGCCGGCTGATCAGGACGCCAGCCAGCGCGGGCGCGGCGATCTGGGACAGGTTTACTACCACCATGTAGAGCCCCAGGGCGTTGCGCTGCTCACGCTGCGGCACGATGTCGATAACCAGCGATTGGCGGGCCGGCAATGCGAGCGCGGTGGTGATACCCAGCGCGAGCGTGAGGACCATGATGTGCCAGATCTGGATCGCGTCCGCCAGGGCCAGGCCACACAGGACGAGATATCCCGCCAGTGTCCCGACCTCGCCAAGGATGAACACTTTCTTCCGGCTGAACCGGTCGGCAAGTTCGCCGCCCACAAAGCTGAGGACCAGCATCGGGAGGACTTGCAGCGCCGGCACCATCGCCACCATCAGAGGCGAGTGCGTCATCTCCTGGACCATCCAGGCGCGCGTCATCATCTGCACGGTGATGATGCCGAAGCCCAGGAACGCCGCGGCGGAATACAACTGATAGCTGCGGTGCACGAAGGCACCCATGACAACAAGACGGCTCGGCCGGCCTGGCATGCCCCGGACGGGGACCATTGCCTTCGGCCGCAAAGGACCGGGCGTATTCGTATGTTCCGCCATGGCGAGGTTCAGATCCCCGCCCCGTAGATCGACCTTATTTTTGGTGTTGAGACCATGCGCGCATTACCGCCGCTGCGACCGGGTCACGCTGCTCGTAGCGCGACCACGCGATCGGGCCTTGCAGGGCGCGCGATCAGGATCAGGAAGGCAAATAACAGGCCGCCGCCGACCGCGAAGCACAGCAGCGCGACCTGCGGGCCAAGCACCTCGGCCAGGGCGCCGAGCGACAGTGTGCCCGCCGGCTGCAGGCCCCAGCTGACGAAGCGCACGCTGACGACCCGGCCGCGGAACTCGTCCGGCGCCGAAAGCTGGAACGCGGTCAGGTTGGTGACGAAGAAGATCGTCCCGGTGAAACTCGACACCGCCGACATCGCCAGGGCCATGTAGAACGACTGGGAAAGCGCCAGGACGACGACCGACGCTGCGAAAGCGAACCCGGCCGCAATCGTTACCCGCCGGTCCGGGAAGCGGCTCGCAAGCCAGATCGCGACCAGCGGTCCGAAGACCGCACCCAGGCTGCCGACGAGTTCCAGCATTCCCAGGGCGCCCGCGCCGCCGCCCAGGACGTCCTGCACCAGGGCCGGATACACCGCCCCGCGGGAGCTCAGGGTAATCAGGAGCGCGGCTCCGACCAGCAGCAGCCAGCGGAGCGAGGGATCCTTGATCACGAAACGTATCCCCTCGCCCAAACTCTGGAAGACCCGGCCAGCCACCGCCCGGGTCCGCGGCGGGTCGGCACGTACGAGCGCGTAGAACGGCAACGCGGCAAACGCGAGCGCGGCTCCGGCGACCATCGCGTGAGAGGTGCTGAACACCGTTATGAGCAGCCCCGCGATCGCCGGGCCTGCGATGCCCGCGAGGTTGCCAACGACCATGCTCAGGCCGATCGCGCCCCGTTGCTGCCGGGCGGGCACGAGATCGGCCAGCAAGGTCTGCTTCGCCGAGTTGGAGAGCGCTGCCGCTGACCCGTGCAGAAGCGAAAAGAAGATCAGGTACCACGTGGACGCCACTCCCATGACGACCAGCGCGGCCAGCACCGCTGCCGCGATAGACGACGCGGCCTCGACGAACAGGGTGATCCTTCGCCGGTCGAAACGGTCCGACAGGAACCCGCCCACAAATCCCAGCAGCAGGAGCGGGATCGCGGTCGCCGCAGCCACGAGCGCCACCATGAATGGAGAGTGGGTTTGCTGCTGGACCAGCCAGACGCGCGTAAGCGCCTGCGCCGAAAGCGCAGTCCCGCTGATCAGCGCTGCTATGGAGAAAAGGCGGTACTGACCGTTAGCAAACGGGGCGAGGGGACCGCCCTCTAATGACCAGGCGTGCGCGATGCGGCCCACGGGATTCACCCGCACAGGCCGACTGATTAGGGTTGCCGTCGGATTTGCCTCGACCGGCCGGCTAGTGCTCCGGCCCGGTCGCGTATATCGACTTTCTTGCTGTAACTACGAGTATGTGCATCGGACGGGGGACATTCAACGGTAGCCGGGCTATTTTCGGGAGGGTGCGCGTTTGGATGTCCGGCGCTTTGACGTGGCCTGTCCCTGGTCGCCGACCAGCTTTTCGAGCTTTTCGAGCCGCCCCTTGAGCGTCCGGTTCTCCTCCTCGAGCTTGCCGAGATCGTCGCGCAGCTTCTTCACGTCTTCGGGCGCGTTCTTGCCGTCCCTGATCTGCTTGATCGCGATCCTGGCGTCCCGGACGACGCGACCGTCCAGTTCCCGTTCGACGAGCCGCGTCAGGTGCGGGATCGCGCGCGCCTCCTTCAACGAGCCGAGCGCCGAGGTCGCGCGCTGGCGCACCCGCAGCCAGGGGTCGTCCAGGAGGTCGACGAGTGTGTCGACGACCGTCTCTGGCTTGTTCTCTCCGAGCTTCGCCAGCGTGCCGACCGCAGCCTCGCGCGCCCGCTGTGGTTTCCCGTACGCCGTCAGCTCACGTGCTACTTCCAGTCCCCGCTCATCCTTCAGCTCCGAGAGGCCCGCCAGCGCGCCCGACCGGATCGCCTCCAGGTGGGACGGTCGATCGAGCGCCTTGATCAGCTGGTCGTACGCCTTCTTGGAGCGGGTCTTGCCCAGGCTGGCCGCCGCCGTCATCGCCACGTAATAGCTCTTGTCGTCCTTCAGGATTCGCGCCAGCGCATCCACAGCCTTTTCGTCCTTGAACTCACCCAGGCCGTCGGCCACACCACGGCGGGCCTTAGGATGCTCCACCCTCACGCAGCCCAGCAGGGCCGTCAGCGCAGCGTCGGTCTTTATCTTTCCAAGCTGCCGGGCAGCGGTTGCCTGCACCGCCCAGAACTGGTCCGAGAGCACCGCCTTCTTGAGCGCCTTCACGGCTTCCGGGGACCCGAGCTTGCCCAGCCCTTCGGCGGCCTCGATCCGGCCGATGACATCCGCGTCATTGGCAAGCTGGTACTCCAGCAGGTCTCTGGACCGCGTGAAGTCGAGGGTCTTTAGCACGCCGTAACCAGGGTCGAACTGGACCATCTTCGGCCGCGCGTCGAGCACATACGTGAGGGTGTGCTCACGCTCGAAAAGGCTGGCACGGAACGTCTTGCGCCCGGCGCCGGTCACGAACACGACTTCCACGTTTACGCGAAACACGCGCGGCGTGCCTTCGCCGGTCTGGGCCTGCTTCACGTTCAGCGTGGCGGTCTTCTTGTCGCCGTCCCACGCGTACGTGACCTTGAACTCGGGGTGACCGGGCTTGTAAACCCACTGGTCGAAGAACCAGTCCATACTGCGACCGGTCGACTCCTCGATAGCACGCTCGAAATCCGGCGTCGCGACGTTGCGCCCGCGATAGCTTGCTACGTAGTGCCTGATCGCCCGGTAGAACTGCTCGTCGCCGAGCTCTCGCCGCAGCATGTGCAGCACCGCGCCACCCTTCTCGTAAAGATGGCGGTCAAACAGGTCGCTGGGCGACCGGTAGGTGTTCTCGACCAACGGCCGGCGGTAGCTCTCCGACAGGTAGCCCCGCGCCATGCCGAGTACGTCCCAGAGGTACTCGTCGTTACCCCGGTGGTGCTCCTGCCACACGGCCTCGAAGTAGGTCGCGAACCCCTCGTTTAACCATCCGTGCGACCAGTCGCGGCACGTGATCAGGTCGCCGAACCACTGGTGCACCGCCTCATGGGAGACGAGGAAGTCGCTTGAAAAGTCGAGGTGCGCTCGCTCGTCGTGCAGCGTGAGGTCGGTCTGGGTGGTTGCCGATGTGTTCTCCATCCCGCCGAAGATGAAGTCCTGGACCGCGACCTGCGTGTACTTGTCCCAGGGATACTTCTCGCCGAACAGCTTTTCGTACAACTCGATCATCGCAGGCGTGCTGCCGAAGGAACGCTTGCCGTCCTCTTCCCGCCCGCGCTCGACGTAGAAGTCGATAAGCGGCGCCTTTTCCTTCAGTACCACGCGCGCAAAGTCGGAGGCAGCCAGCGTGATGAGGTAGACGGCGTGCGGCTTGTCCTGCAACCAGTGAATGGTCTTCGTCTTCCGTCGCGCGTCGTGCGACTCCCTGACGATGCGCCCGTTGGAGACCGTCGACCAGTTCTCGGGCACGGTCACAATGATCTCGCTCGTGATGCGGCCGCGCGGCTCATCTATGCATGGGAACCAGTGGTGGTTGTCCGTGTCCTGCCCCTGCGTCCAGATCTGAACCGGCTTGTCGGGGTAGCCCTTGTCCGGGCCTGTGAAGTAGATCCCGCGCCGGGGCGTCGCAACATAGTCGACCGAGACCACGAAGGGGATGCCGGCCTTCGGGACCGCAGGGAACTCCACGATCAGCTGCTTGTCGGTCAACGTGTATTCGACCGCCCTGCCGTCGAGCTCGACCGAATTGACCACCGTGTCTTCGCAGTCAAGTTCGACCCGCCTCGGCTCACCGCCCACGACCTCCAGGGTCAGGTCGGCCCGGCCAATCACGGTCCCGGCCTTGAGGTCGAAGCTGACGGTCAGCTTCACATGCTTCATGTCAACGACGCGGTCACGCGGGAAGTGCGGCTCGTCCCCGGTCAGCGCGAATGGCGCCGCGGCCAGGGCCGCTTCACTCGACCAGTCGCCCCAGATATAGCGGGATTCATCCCTCGGCCCGGAACATCGGCGCATGCTCAGTCTCATTTCCATTCAAGGATTCACATGACGTTGGAACGCAACCTGAAGATTGTACGGCTGGCATGGGATCGAACGGTCGGGCCGCCTGGCAGAGGCCCGTTCCAGCTTTCCGCACGAGCGGATGACAACGTATAGTGACCAGAATTTCCGTGGTCACGGATTGGCCGTGAACCCGGACCAAGAGCAGTGAGCATTCGAGGCGATGACCACAACACGTACACGTACACCCAAGAGTTCGTCCGGGCCCGCACGACAGCCCGGCAAACACCGCAGCTGGGAGACGACTGAGGGTCCGCAGCGGGCGCCCCATCGCTCGATGATGCGCGCAATGGGCCTCTCGGACAAGGACATCAACGCGCCGTTCGTTGGCGTGGCTTCGACCCACAACGAAGTGACCCCCTGCAACTTCGGCATCGCCCCGCTGGTCGAGGAGGTCAAGCGGGGAGTGTTCGCCGCCGGCGGCACGCCATTCATGTTCGGCACCATCACGATGAGCGACGCCATCTCGATGGGCACGGAGGGCATGAAGGGGTCGCTTGCGAGCCGGGAGATCATCGCCGACTCGATCGAATGCGTCTGCTTCTCGGAACGCTTCGACGGCCTGGTCGCCGTCGCAGCATGTGACAAGAGCCAGCCTGGCGCCTTGATGGCGATGGCCAGGCTCAACATCCCGTCGGTCTACGTCTACGGCGGGTCGATCCTGCCCGGCACCTGGCGCGGCAAGGACATCCAGATCCAGTCGGTGTTCGAGGCCGTCGGGCAGCACCAGGCAAAGGTGATCGATGACGCCGAGCTCCTGGCCATCGAGTCCCGCGCCTGCCCCGGTCCCGGCGCGTGCGGCGGCATGTTCACCGCCAACACGATGTCATCGATCGGGGAAGCGCTCGGCATGAGCCTCCCGGGCGCGGCATCGGAGCCGGCAGTCGACCAGCGCAAGTTGGCGTCGTCACGCCGCGCCGGCGAGGCCGTGCTGAACCTGCTGCGTGCGGATATCCGGCCAAAGGACATCATGACCCGCAAGGCGTTTGAAAACGCGGTCACCCTGGTGACCTCCCTCGGGGGATCGACCAACACGGCGCTGCACCTGCCGGCGATAGCCTATGAGATGGGGGTCGACCTCTCGCTGAAGGAGATTCACGAGATCTCGATGCGCACTCCCCTGCTTGCCGACATGAAGCCCGGCGGTCGGTTCGTCATGTACGACCTCGACAAGGTCGGCGGCGTTCCGCTCGTGATGAAGCGCCTGCTGAAGCTCGGTCTGTTACACGGAGACTGCCTGACCGTCACCGGCAAGACGATCGCCGAGAACCTGGCGGCATGGCCCGACAACCCCGACGAGAAGACGGTCGTCGCGCAGATCAACAAGCCCCTGTCACGGACCGGTGGGCTCGTGATCCTCTTCGGGAACCTGGCCCCCGAGGGTGGTGTTCTGAAGGTTGCCGGTCATCAGTTCGGCAAGGGCTTCACGGGGCCGGCCAAGGTCTTCAACCAGGAAGAGGCCGTAATGGAGGCGCTGAAGCGACGCTCCATCAAGGCCGGGGACGTGATCATCATCCGATACGAGGGCCCCAGGGGCGGTCCGGGCATGCGCGAGATGCTCGCGGTCACCGGCGCGATCGTCGGCCAGGGCCTCGGCGACAAGGTTTGCCTCATAACCGATGGCCGGTTCTCCGGCGCCACGCATGGCTTCACGATCGGCCACGTTGGTCCCGAGGCGTTTGTGGGCGGCCCGATCGCGGCTGTCCGGGATGGCGACGAGATCGAAGTCAACCTGACCAAATTCGAACTGAACGTGAAGCTGACCAAGGAGCAGATCGCCGACCGGCTGAAGGGGTGGAAGCCGCCGAAGCCGCACTACACGAGCGGATTCCTGGGCAAGTACACCCGCCTCGTCCAGCCGGCCGCCAGGGGCGCGGTGACGGGCTGATCGAATGACGTCGAAACCACGCGTTTCGATCATGAAGCGCCTGGGTCGAGGCGAGCGCCTCCTGATGGACGGCGCCACCGGGTCCGAGATCCAGAAGCGTGGCGGCGACGTGCTCAAGGGCTCGACGCCGGAGTGGCTCGGCGCCTGGTCTGCTACGGCCAACCTCGAATCGCCCGACATCGTGCGCGCGGTCCACGAGGACTACCTGCGCGTCGGGGCGGAGATCCTGATCAGCAACTCGTTCTGGACCAATCGCCTGAGGCTCGAGCCGATCGGGCAGGGTGATCGCTGGGCCGACTACGCGTCTGCGGCCGGGCGCATCGCCGTCGAATCACGCGACTCGGTAAAGCCCGACGCCTACGTGTTTGGAGGAATGGCCCCGCCCTGCGCCGAAAAGCCGGACTGGAAGGTCCCTGACGCCGGTTTCCTCGGGGAGCGAGTCCTGTTCGATCTCTTCGCAGAAGAAGCGGGCGTGCTCAAGAAGGCGCGCGTCGACGCGATCCTGCCCGAGTACGTCGGTCACATCCAGGACGCTGTAGTCGCGGTCGAAGCTTCCGCTACGACCGGCCTCCCCGTCTTCCTCGGGATCCGGCACGTCACCAACGAGGGGACGATGCAGTACGGAGAGGCGATCCCAGAGCTTGCCAGGGCCCTCAAGGGCAAGCCGATCGCAGGCGTCCTGCTGATGTGCTCACAGCCCGACGCCGCGACCGCCACGCTGCCTGGACTACGCCGCGCATTCGATGGACCGGTCGGCGTGTATCCAAACGTTGGCTACATGCCCCTGGCGCCGCTTCGAGGGAAGACGGTAAAGGAAGGTATCAACACGCTGGGGGTCTCTGCCGGCGACTTCGCCGTACGTGCCAGGGCCTGGGTGGACATGGGCGCTCAGATCATCGGGGGGTGCTGCGGCACGGGCCCCGAGCACATCGCCGCCCTCAAGCCGGTGGTCAAAGGCTGACCACCTGGCGATGGTCGCTCGATCGGACCTGACCTTCCGACCACTGACTCCCGATCTCTGAATTGATTTTGAAGACCTGTTTTGCCCCTGCGGCACCGTCGGCAACTGCTGGTCCATGTACTGGCGGATCGGGCCTGGCTACCGAAGGCAGCCTGCCGGCAGCAACATGCTGCATTCCTGGAGGTCGTACGGACGGGACCACCCCCGGGTTGTTGGCGTTTCGGGGCGGCAAGGCCGTCGGCTGGTGCCAGGTCACGCCCGCAGGCGCCGTTCCCTGGCTGGCAAGGCGCTTTCGGAGAGGGGGGATCGGCGGCGATCGACCCTGTCGCTCACATGTCTGTACGTGCGCAAGGGCCATCGCAGGCAGGGCACTTCCAGCGCCCTTGTAAATACCGCCGTGGGGGCCGTCAGAAGTACCGGGGCGCCTGCCCTCGAGGCCTACCCTCTGGACGCCGAATGATCACCCAGCTCAACCGGCTTCGGCGATCTGTCGACGTTCATGGAAGCGGTACTTGAGGTCGTTGCCCACCGCCCGCCAGCGCGGCCGATTGTGCGGTTCTCAGCCGCGCCCCTGGTTCTTGACCGACTCCGACGGGTTAACCGTCACCCGGCTCATCGTGGTCGCACCGGTGTTCCGGAACTGATGCCGGACCCCGCCCGGTACCAGGACCGCGTCGCCGGTCCTGATCGGGTACTCCTTGCCGCCACACACCAGGACGCCGGCGCCTTCGGTTATGAACGCCTGGTGCTCCCAGGGGTGGACGTGATCTGGACTCGACTCGCCTGGCGCATGCTGGACGTACAGCATCACGTAGGTTGAGACGCCATCGCTCAGGCCCAGCAGCGGATTCTCGTGGGCCTTGAAGTTCTTTATTACGGGGTCTTGAGTCAAGCCTGCTTCCTCCGGCCGGAAGAATAGCATTCAGGGCGCGCGTTTACGCATAATGCAGCATTCCCGGGCCCCGGCGGCGCCCTGCGGTCAGAGCAATCCAGACAGGAGCCTTGTCATGACGAAGCCGAAAGTCCTGGTCACCGGCGCCAGCGGCCTGATCGGTGGCCTCACCCTCAAACACCTTTCCGACAGTTACGAGTTCAGCGCGCTCAACCGTCGCGCCGTCAAGGGTGTCGCGTGTTTCCAGGCCGATGTTTCTGACGCTACTGCCATCCGGCCCGCCTTCAAGGGCATCGACATGGTGCTCCATCTCGCCGCCTACACGAAGGACATCCAGAACTGGGAAGAGACGATGCGGGTGACCGTGAACGGCACTCTGAATGTCTTCAGAGCCGCGCAGGAGGCGGGCGCGCAGAGAGTGGTCTTCATGAGTACCGGGTCGACGATGTGCGGGTGGGAGTGGTACGACGGGTCGCCCTACGGCATGCTGGCGCGCGGCGAGTACGACCGCATCAAGCAGCCGTGGAAGATGCTCGACTATCGCGACCCGCCCCGTCCCGACAGTCCGTACGGGGTAGGCAAGCTTTACGGCGAAGCTGCGGCACGCTGGTTCTCCGACCACCACGGCATGTCCATGCTGTGCATTCGACTCGGTGCGGTCCTGGACACCAACCGCCCCAAATTGATCCGCCACTTCCCCGGCTACCTCGACCAGTCGGACGCAGTCCAGATGATCGAACGCTGCCTCGCCGCCCCGCTCTCGCTCAAGTTCGGGATCTTCGATGCGATCTCAGAGAACAGCACGCGCTGGCGCGACACGGGCCCCGCGAAGAACGTCCTGGGCTGGCGCCCGACCGGTTCGTCAGACAGGTTCGATCCCAACGAGTTCCGAAAGACGCCGGGCCCGGGCCTGCCGCTCAGGTTCTGAATGATCAGTGCAGTCGTGTTCGACCTCTACGGGACGCTGGTAGGCGCGCCGCCGGTCGACTCATACGCGGCCTACGCTGCGGGTACGGCAACGAGGCTCGGCTTTGACCCCCTGAAGTTCCCGCCCATCTACGACGCCGATTACGAGGGACGCCAGACCGGCAGGTTCGGGACGCACGAGCAGTACCTGCGCGACCTCGCGCAGCGCCTGGGAGTCAGGCTGTCAGAGAGCCAGCTCACCGCCCTGGTCCAGTTCCGCGTCGACACCGTGAGGTCGTGGTTGATCGTGAAACCCGATGCCGTGTCCACATTGCGTTCGTTGAGAGCGCGCGGGCTTCGGCTGGGCCTGGTCTCCGATTGCGGATGGGAGACCGGCCTGATCTGGCCTTCCCTGTCGGTCGCTCCGCTCATAGACGTCCCGGTGCTCTCCTACGAGGTAGGCGTCAAGAAGCCGAACCCTCGAATCTTCGAGATCGCAGTGGAGCGCCTCGGGGTCCCGCCCGGCCAGTGCCTGTACGTCGGGGATGGGGGAAGCGACGAGCTCGCCGGTGCACGCCGGGCCGGCATGGTCCCCATCATGATCGACGACCCGAAGGACGCAGTCGGCCACCGGCCTGGCTACGTAGCCTGGTCCGGGCCCAGGATCGCCTCTCTGGCAGAGCTGCTGTCGCGCAGGGAGCTAGGAGCCCGCGGCGGCTAGAGGAGCACAGCCGTTGCCCACAATCGAGATCAACTGTTTGCGGGACAGGACACTGTGCGCCCGGCGCTTCAGCGGCCGCCGCAGAGGTCGTAGGTTAACGCCATCATCGCCTTGGTCGCGCTGACCAGGCTCAGGATGCCCGTCGACTCGTTTGTCCCATGCGCGTTGGTCAGGGTCGGATCGTCGGTTGGATGCACGCCGGTCCAGCCGTAGGTGACGATCCCAAGGTTGCGGGGGAAACGCGAGTCGGTAAACCCGTTGCTCACCATGGGCGCCCAACGTATGTCATCCCGACCGATCGCCAGCGCCTGCGCCTTCTTGATCGAAGTCGCAAGCTCCGTGTCGAAAGGTGACTGGTTCGGCACGGACATATAGTCGATATCGTATTCGATATCTGGAATGTCCTTCAGTACGTCGTCCAGCTGCTTCCGCAGGTACTCATCGTTCTGGAAAGGCAGCGTCCGGACGTCGCACGTGAGCTCGATCATCTCGGGGACGCTGTTCGACTTGATCCCGCCCTTGATCATGGTCGGCGTGAGCGTCATGCGCGACAACGCCCGCAGCAACGTCGCCAGGCGGCGGTTCTTTGGTTCCAGGTCGGCGATGATGCGATCGATATTCTTAGGCGTCGGTCTGTCCTCGATCGCAAACTCGGAGAGGTGATCGAACAGCGGGAGCGAGGTGTCCAGCTCGGGCGTGTAGCTCTCGATCCGCTTCAACGCCTCCGACAGGCCGTAGCTCGCGTTCTTTCCAGTCCAGGGCACCGACGCGTGGGCGCTTTCTCCCTTGAATCGGATATGTACCTCGAGCCGGCCCTTCTCTCCGACGCCGAGCAGGTAAACGATCGCGCCGCCCATCTCGATCGCGGTTCCGCCCCCTTCATTGACGGCAAACTCCGACTCCAGCGTCTCGGGATGCTTGTCGGCAAGCCATCCGAAACCCCATCGGCCGCCGTGTTCCTCGTCAGCACCGGCTACCAGGCGAAAGCCATGCTCGAACCGGATGCCGTTCCGCTTGAGCAAGGCCACCGCCATCAGCTGCGAAGCCAGGAGCGCCTTGCAGTCCGACGCGCCGCGCCCGTAAACGCGCCCACCGGCGACAGTCGCGCTGAACGGTTCGTGTTTCCATTTCGACTCATTCTCGACCGGTACGACGTCCGTGTGCGACATGAGCATGAGCCGCGTCTTCTTCTGGCGCCCGGGCACCACGGCGATCAGGTTCCCGCGGTCCGGGTCCCGGCCCAGGATCGACGATTCGACCTTCTCGTTTGCCAGCCAGTCGCGGATGAACTCCGCGGCCGCAGTCTCGTTCCCGGTCGGCATGAAACCCGTGTTGACCGTCGGGATCCGTACCAGCGACCGGTGCAGGGCGACGATCTCGTCCACCTTGCGATCGACCTGATCAAGCAGGGTCTGAAGGGACGGCAACCTCTTAATCCTCCCTGGAACCGGTTGACTGCGAGGACCCGGCCCTAGCGTGCGACGAAGACGTTGCTCTTGTGCTCACCCAGTCCGGGCGCCACCTGCGGAGGCTTTGAACCCACCCCGGGCAAGCTGCCCGACTGGCTGGCCTCTTTCGTACGCTCCCACTCTCTCTTGAGGTCGACCGTGTGGCCGCGGAAATGCGGAATGACGTACCGGGCAAACAACTCGAGAGAATTCTTGTACCGGGCGGTCGGCAGCCACTCGTGCATGGTCTGCATGATGCCCCCGATGCCGCCGGTGAGCTTGTTGAGCGCCTCGATTCGCTCGATGGCATCGTCGGGCGTTCCGACGATCCAGCCGCGCATGTCCGCCACGGAGCCCACCGTTATCTCGCCCTTCTCCTGGCCAGGGAACGCCTCGAACTGGTTCTTGCCGTTGATGGTCATGAAATAGTCGTGGACGTCGCGGTGCGCGCCCTTCTGGATGTCGTCCCATGCCTGCTCGCGCGTCTCGGCAAGATGCACGTAGGTCGAGATACGCCAGCGGTTCCGGTCGGTCGATTTCCCGTGCTTCGCGGCCGCCTGTTCGACAAAGGCCCACTGCTTGTCCAGCGACAGCGAGCCCGGAGGCGTCATGCGACTGCCGCCGGAAAACAAATTCATCTCGTACCTGGCAGCCAGCTCAAGTGCGTTCTTGCTGCCGCCCGTGGCGATCGCAAGCGGGAGCCTTGGTTGCTGGTATGAACGAAGCTGAAGGGCCATGTCCTTCAGCTTCCAGAATTTGCCTTCATAAGTGACCGGCTCCGGCGACTCGAGCAGCTTGACGATAATTTCGATCGACTCGTTCATCATCGGCCGCAGGTCCGCAAACGGAAGATTGAAGAGCTTGATGTCAGGCGGCAACGCGCTTGGCCCGACGCCCAGCGTCACCCTGCCACGCGTCAGGTGGTCGAGAAACGCCATCCGCTCCGCGATGTGGAAGGGGTGGTGAAACGGCAGATTGATGACCGCCGTGCCCAGGCGGATCCGCTTCGCGGTGGCCGACGCCCTGGCGAGGAACATCTCCGGGGCAGGAATCGTCTCCCAAGCCGCCGAATGGTGCTCACCGACGAAGAACTCGTCGTAACCAAGGTCCTCGGCGAAATTGATCAGGTCCAGGTCGCGGTCGAAGGCGAGCGACGGATTCTCCGTTGGCAGGTGCAACGGCATCATGAAGAAGGCGAACTTCACTGCGACATCCCTCCCCCCTCGGCGGTCGCCGCCTGCGCAGGCGGCTCGGCGACCGAAGTTCGCGGAACCTATCACCCGGTGTGCGCTGGGTCAACGTGTCCGTGATCCTCCCTGCCGATCCAGTCCGCGTACCCGGAACCGTGTGATTTGCTCGATTCCGGGGACGGAACACACGTGCGCAGCTTCGGACGCGTTGCTAGGATTCCGGCGAAGTTGGGATTGGCTACCGGAGGCCATTTGATGCTCAACGGCGGGGCCCTCGCCGCTACCAGATCGGGGCCAGTTAACGCGGCTGCGTCGGATTCCCGCGCGGGATACCGGAAGCTGGTCGTCGCGGTGAGCACGACCGTATTCCTGTTGCTCCTGGCCGGATTCCTTCATCACGAGCCGGTGGCGACCTACGACCTTGCCCATGTCCCGGCAGGGTTGCTGCAGATGGTCCATGACACGCCACTGCAGCCGCTCTTCCTGGTCATCGCCCTGCTGCCCATCTACGTGGCCGGCGCCAGGCACGCGCCGTGGGTGGCCATCGTCGGCGGCGGCCTGATGATGATCTCGCTCGCGCTCCCGTACTCACGTTTCCCGGTCGTCGATCTTTCACCGCAATTCGGGTTCAGCCTCTCGGGGTCCCATAACTCGTTATTCCAGCTGGCCGGGCCCGGCAACCAGATGCCGCAGGCCGTATCGATCGTGACCCTGCTGCTAACGAGTGGCGTCATCGCTCTGCCCTGGGGGCCGCAGGTCGGTGGGCTCATCGGCCTGATCGGGGTGATCACGATGGTGTTCGTGTGGCTGGCGGCCGTCGCGTTCTTCAGTCGTTCCCTGCTGCCTGGCTACTGCCTTGCCTGGGCCGGGGGGGTTATCTGCACAGGCAGTGAGTGGGTTTGGTCGCACGCCCGCAGGCCGCGGTGCCCGCGCTCGCTCGACTCCAACTCGGGCATGATCGGAGCCTTAGGATGAAGCGTGCGTTGCCCATCGCTCTGTCCCTGATCCTGCTCGCCCTTGCGGGCATCGCCTGCGGCGGGAAGACCGAGCCGGCGATCGCGTTCATCTCGGATCGCGACGGCAACAACGAGATCTACATACTGGAGGCGCGCGGGACACCGCCACGCCGCTTGACCACCTCGCCCTCGATCTCCGAGAGCAGCCCGGTCGTGAGCCCCGACGGTAAGAAGGTCGCATACCTGTCTGACCGGGGCGGTATTTCCGGCCTTTACGTCATCGATTTCGATGGCGCCAATGAGCGCCGTGTAGCCGGGCCAGCCGGCGCCAGGACCGCCTTTTCGTGGTCGCCCGACGGCCAGCGGATCGCCTTCGAAGTCGTCGCCGACGGCGGCAGCGATATCTACGTCTCCGACATCGAGGGCAACCGGACAATTCGCGTGACCCGCGAACCTGGCCGCGATGAGCTTGGCGACTGGTCACGTGATGGCCAGTGGCTCGTCTACTCCCTGACGACCGGCGACCGGATCGGCATCAACCGCAAGAATCCCGATGGCGTCAATGAGATACGGCTGACCGAACGGTTCGACGGCTCGCCGCGGTGGTCGCCAGATGGCACGCGTATCGCTTTCGCCTCGAAACGGGACGCGGTCGATACCGATATCTACGTTGTCGACATAAACGGCAGCAAGGAACTTAACGTCACGAACGCGACCGGGAACGACTATGACTTCGACTGGTCGCCGGACAGCCGCCGGCTCGTCTTCCTGTCCGACCGCGACGGCAATCCCGAAGTGTACGTGCAGGTGGTAGGCCAGAAGGAAGCGACACGACTGACCAGGAACAACGCGCAGGAACGTCATCCGCGCTGGTCAGCGGACGGCCGGGAGATCCTTTTCTCGTCAGATGCGGACGGGGACTTCGATATCTACGTAATGCGACCCGACGGCTTGAAACAGGAGCGGCTCACCCTCAACGATTCAGGCGATTCCCAGGGGTCCTGGTAGTCAGACCGCGGAGGCGCGATTCGGTCCCTGCTGCCCCGGGTCGCCGGTCATCCCCGACCGGCGCCTGGACCAACCGACGTGTTGCGAGCGCTCGACGGTGACCTAAGAAAGGCCGTCGGACGGCCCTTCGGCTGGCTCCGATTTGCCATTGCCGGATTCCTGCCGGGTATTGGTGGCGGGTGCCGACTTCACTTCTTCAGAACCACCGCGGATCCTTAGCTTCGGTGGCCGCAATGGCTGCCGCGCGGGGCGGGGCTCCGCAGACGGCGCGGGTTCGGTGGTCTGGGTGGCTTCACGCGGCGTGTCGGACCGTCCGCCTCCACCCTGCCCACGCCGGCGGCGCCCGTGTCGGCGCCGTTCGCGCTGCGGCTGGGCGTCCTCTCCGCCGTTGGTCTTTTCGTCGACCGAATCGCGCTCGTCCTGCTGCGTGTCTTCCTCGGCCACAAATACCAAGGCCTCATCCTCCGGCTCGGGCGGCGCCGGGAGTGGCGGGTTTTCCGCCGACCTGCTGGATCGGCCCGACGAGCGACTCGAACCACCGGAAGACCGGCTCGAAGACCGGGAACGGGAGGTCCACAGGTTCGTGAAGTAGGTGGGCCGGAGGATGGTCGTCAGATCGGCTGCCCTTTCCGCCTCGGGCGAGAGGTTGTTCTCGAAGGCGGCGACTTCCACGTGCTTGCCGAGGCCCTTGGCGGCCTCGATCGCCGGGAAAAAGTCGCCGTCGCCGGAGACCAGGATGGCGGTGTCGAAGAGGTTCTTGAAGGCGCCGCTGACCAGGTCGGTGGCGATCATCACATCGACACCTTTTTCGACCATCTCCTGGCCGCGCTGCTTGTAGATGCCCAGACGGGTTTCCATGTACGGGACCGTTTCAAGCGAAGCCAGGAAACGCTCCTGCTCGCCCGCGGCGACCGGGTTGTGCTTGCTGTCCTGCCTCACGTTGTAGTAGTAGGCGCGGATAAGGTCGCGTCCATTGGCAAGCTTTTCGATGAACTTCCCGAACCGGAGATCGTGACGGCCGCAGGTCTGGGTGAGCACGTGGTACAGGTTGCTGCCGTCGATGAAAACCATCACGCGCTCGCCCGGTCGAGTGACCCTCGACGAGTCGGTCTTAGGCAAGGCTTACCTCAAATTGAAATAGGGATACAGATAGAGAGTGAGATACATGATCAATGTTAACGCTTCCCGGAATCAGCTTTGTCGTGCCACACGGCTTACGTCCACCGAAGCGGGATGACCGCCCCGGCGCACCATGGTCGCGGGCTTGACTCAGGACCCTGTCGGCAACATGATTGCGGGGCGCATCGCCAAGTCGCTCATCCGAATCAGGAAACAACTCATGTTGAAGCTGACCCCAACGTACCCGGTGCCCGATCGCATGCCCAATGGCCTGCAGTGGACCGAAGAAGGCCTTTACGTTATGGACCAGTTCACCGACCTGATCTATGTCCTCGGTGATCGTGGCAAGGTCATCCGTCTGCTGCCCAATGTCACCGAAAATGGCTCGGGGATCACGGTCGGCGGCGGCTACATCTGGACGGGATCAAACGGCAGGACGGTATCGAGGCCGTTCCGGTCCACCGACACCCACCTGGGCTGGATCCTGAAGCTCGACATCAAGACCGGCGAGCTGGTCGATCGCTACCGGACGCCAGACGGCGGCGGGATTCATGGCGTCGAGTGGGAACCGGAGACCGGCCTGATCTGGGTCACGGCATTCAATCCCAAGGCGCTGATCCTCTGCGACCCCGAGAAAAACTTCAAGGTCGTCCGCAAGTTCCAGGTGGAGCTCCCGAGGCTGCATGGCCTGGCGATCGACGGCGACGGCATCTGGTGCGCCCACACCGGCGTCAAGATCATCGTCAAATACGATCGAAAGACGGGCAAAGAGATGGACCGCATTACCTTCCCGCCCGACGGACCGGCTCCGCACGGCCTCTCGATCAAGGACGGGGTTCTCTGGTACTGCGACGCCAACTTCCCGGACGCCAATCGCGCGGCGCCCGAGATCGGGATGATCGTGAGGTCGTCGACTGCCGCCAGTGGTCGCACTGCGGCGCGCCCGCGCTCGAAGGCGACCGCAGGCCGGAGTTAAGGCCCGCGGCACGCGAGGTAACGACCATGAAAGCCACCCCGGTACAGGCCTTTGCGACGCCTTGTGGCGCCCCGAACGGGCTGCAATGGACGCCCGAAGGACTGTGGATCGTCGACCAGATCCTGGACGACGCTTACCTCGTTTCCGACAAGGGAAAGGTGCTCCGCAAGTTCGCGACGACCTGCGAAAACGCTTCAGGAGTCACCTTTGGCGGCGGTTTTCTATGGATGGCCTCAAACGGGACGACCGTGGCGCGGCCGCATCGTCCAACCGACACCCATAAGTCCGCCATCCTCAAGGTCGATCCCCGGACCGGCGAAACGGTGGACCGGTACCCCACGCCGGACGGCGGTGGCATCCATGGGGTCGAGTGGGACAACGGCAACATCTGGATAACCGCATTCAACCCCAAGGCGATCCACCTCTACGATCCCGCGACCTGGAAGCCCCTGCACAGGTTCCCGGTCGAGATGCAGAGGTTGCATGGCCTGGCCAGAGACGGTGAAGGCATCTGGTGCGCCCACACGACCGACAAGGTGATTCGCCTCTATCACGCCGAATCTGGAAAGGTACTGGACCAGATCGACATGCCCAGGAACGGCCCTGCTCCCCACGGACTGTCGATAAGGAATGGCGCCCTCTGGTACTGCGATGCGAACTTCGCCGGCAAGAACAACACGGAAACCCGGCCCGAGGGGCCCGAAATCGGCTGGTTGAAGCGGTAGGCGAGGCGATCCATGGCAAGCGGTTCCAGATTGGTCGTAGATAGTCACCAGCACTTCTGGGACATCAGGCGCCTCTCCTACGAATGGATGGGCGCAGGCGCCTCTCCCCTCAAGCGCAACTTCCTGCCGCGCGATCTGAAGCCGTTGGTCGAAGACGCGGGCGTGGACCGGACCGTTATCGTCCAGGCCCACCAGTCGATGGAAGAAACCGACTGGATCCTCGGACTGGCGAGGCGCCATGCCTTCATCGGTGGCACTGTCTGCTGGGTCGATCTGACGGCGCGCGATCTCGGGCGGACGCTCGACCGGCTACAGAAGGACCGGTACTTCAATGGTGTACGGCACAACTGGCACGGCGAGGCCGACGAGCGCTGGGCAGTACGCACGCCGGTGGTCAAGGGCCTGCGTGAGCTGGCGGCCCGCGGGATTCCGTTCGACCTCCTCACCTTCCCGCAGCACCTGAAGCATGTGGTGGACCTGTACGAAAGAATCCCCTCGCTCAAGGGCGTAGTCGACCACATTTCCAAACCCGCGATCGCCAAGTTCCAGATGGAGCCCTGGGCGAGAGACATCGCCGCGGTCGCCGAGATCCCGGGGGTCTTCTGCAAGGTCTCTGGCATGGTCACCGAGGCGCGCCACAACTGGGAGCCTGCCGACCTCAGGCCGTATGTCGAGCACGTGGTCAACGCATTCGGGTACGAACGCCTGATGTTTGGAAGCGACTGGCCGGTGTGCACGCTGGCCGGCACCTACCGGCAGGTGTTCGACTCCGCCCGGTCCGCCCTGGGCCGGATGCCGGCAAGGGTGCGCGACGACGTATTCGGCGGCAACGCCGTCAAGTTCTACGGACTCGCCAGCTGACATAACGGCCCTGCTCCGGGCCGCAGGTCTGTCCAAGCGC
>VGZT01000030.1 GCA_016872495.1 SAR202 cluster bacterium | reverse complement strand
GCCCCTACGTTGAGTACAGGTCAGTCACTACGGGAAGCGAATCGATCCGCGATCCGGTATTGCGCCGTACCGCGCTCGCGACCGCTGCTGGGATCGGCACGATGGCCGGCTCTCCCGGCCCGGTCGGCGGAAAGGTCGGGCCGTCGGCCAGAAGCACATCGGTATCGCGATTACGTCTCACTAGCGCCGGCCTGAACAGGGTGCAGATCGCCGTCACGCGACAGTCCCTCGCAGGTTTTGCCGTCAGTCGTGGCTAGTAGTAGATCGAGTTGCCGACGCCGCCGCCTGCGGCGATGACATCACCGTTGATGGCCAGCGACTTCGGGGAAGCCAGGAATGCGACGACGTTGGCGATATCCGAGGCGTCGACGATCCGTCGAACCGAATTCCCCTGCGCCATCCTTCGCTCGATCTCGTCCGCGCTGACACCTTCGGCCTGCGCCCGGCGCTGGATCACGCCGGGCGTCGCTTCGGTGCGGGTAAGTCCCGGATGGACGACGTTCACGTTGATCCCGTGCGGCCCGAGCTCGACCGCAAGGTTCTTGGTCATGGCGACGATCGCGACGTTGCGCATCGAGCCGATCGTTGTCCCGGCGTTCCTGGCCGCAAGTCCACTGATGTTGATGATGCGACCCCATCCGGCCCTGGCCATGTGGGGGGCCACGGCCTGGGCGCAACGAAGGTAGCCCATCACTTTGACGTTCATGTCCTCGTTGAATGCACCGTCGGTGATGTCAGCCAGCCCGGGCACCGGACCCTGTCCTCCGGGTCGCGCCGCGTTGTTGACCAGGATGTCTACACCGCCCAGCCTGCCTGCGGCGATGCTTACCATCTGCCGCACCGATTCGGTCGAGCCGGTGTCCGCGACGATGGGAATCACCTTGCGGCCGGATTCGCCTGCCAGCTCCCGCGCGGTCGTTTCCAGCGCTTCGGCGTTCCGTGCACAGATCGCGACGTCGCAACCCTCGGCCGCAAGCACACGCGCGATCGCCTTCCCGATCCCCCGGCTGCCGCCGGTGACCAGGACCCGTTTTCCGGATAGTTCGAGATCCAATGCGCTCATCCCTTCGCCTGCGGTCGGAAACAAGACCGCGATTCGCGCAGATAATACCCGCCCAGACCTGTCCAAAGTCGTTCGGCTGGAGGATCCGATGAAGATTGAAGCTCGGCTCAAGGAACTTGGAGTAGAACTCAAGCCGCCGCCGCCGCCCCAGTTCGCGTTCGTGGGGTGCCGCCAGGTGGGCAATCTGGTGTTCGTGTCGGGGCACGGACCGCGGCGTGCCGATGGCACCTGGATATCCGGTCGCATGGGCGAAGGGATGTCGATTGAGGAAGGTCAGAAGGCGGCGCGGCAAGTCGCGATCAACATGCTCCAAACCCTGAAGGGGCATATTGGCGATCTGGACCGGGTCAAGCAGATCGTCAAGCTACTCTGCCTCGTGAACTCCACGCCCGGCTTTCGCCAGCAGCCGCTGGTGGCGAACGGTGCCTCGGAGTTCCTTTACGAGGTCTTTGGCGAAGCCGGCCGCCATGCGCGGTCGTCGGTGGGGATTGCGTCGGTGTTCGAAAACATACCCATAGAGATCGAGATGATCGTCGAGGTGAAGCCGGCCAGGCGGTCTGCCTTGAAGTCGTCCGCAACCAGGCGATCATCCAGGCGCTCATAGGCGGCCCGCACTTCGATTCTGCCAGGGGATGAGACATGAAGATTGTCGACGTGCAAGTTATCGCTTTCAGCGTGCCAACCCGCGGCGTTCGGACGAAATGGGGGTACGTGACCGACATCGACCGGCAAGGCACTGGGGTGCAGCGGATCACGCGAATCGTGACCGACAGCGGCGCTGAGGGCTATTCGGCCGGAGGAGCGCATAGCTATTTCTATGGCGCGACTGCGGCCGAGGTCGAGCAGATCGTGAAACCGCTGCTGGTTGGCGAAAACCCGCTCGACCGGGAGCGGCTCTGGCAGTGGATGACGATGAATCGATCCGGATTCAGCGAGGCGCTGGTCGGGAACATCGATTGCGCACTGTGGGACCTCCTCGGCCGAATGGCCGGCGTACCGGTCGCAAAACTGCTCGGAGGCTACCGGGAACGTGTCAAGGCCTACGCGAGTTCGGGACCGAACCTTGGTCCGGCGGAGGTCTACGTCCAACAAGCGCTCGAATGTAAGGCGCGCGGCTACCGGGCCTACAAGATTCACGCGTACATCTACTGGGATCCCCTGCGCAACGAGCCTGCGCCGGGCATGCCCGCATTCCCGCGCGAAGACATCAAGGTCTGCGAAGCGGTACGCGAAGCCGTCGGCGGCGACATGGTGCTCATGCTCGATCCGTGGGGCGTGTACAGCTATGAGCAGTCGCTCTGGGTCGGCCGGGAGTTGGAGCGCTTGGGCTTCTACTGGCTCGAGCATCCCATGGACGAACGTCGCATCGAGCCCTATCGGCGGCTATGTTCGGAGCTGGACATCGCGGTGTGCGGACCCGAGCTCGCGACTGGCAGCCACTACTCAAGGGCCGAGTGGGCGCTGCAAAAGGCATCCGACATTGGACGTATCGACGTGAACTTCGGTGGAATCACCGCCTGCAAGAAGGCGGTCGACATGTACGAGTCGCTCGGGATCCCCTGCGAGATACACGTGGGAGGCTTCGGCAACGCCCAGATCCTGGGCGCTACCTCGGAAGAGACCTGCGAGTTCTTCGAACGAGGACTCCATTGGACCGGCGAGGACTACGACGTAACTCCGCCCTACTTGAAGTCGCCGTGCGATCCGATGGACAGCGAGGGGTACGTGCACCTCCCGCAGGGCCCGGGACTCGGGATGGATTTCGACTGGGACTACATCAACGCGCATCGGGTCAACGCCTGAGAGCGCGCGTGAGTCAGAGGGATACGGGATGAATCAGAGCGCCAGAGAGAAGGTCGTCACGATCGACACGTCGTCGGTCAAGTTCGGCGCAGGTGCAACGGCCGAGGCGGGATACGAGATGAAACGACTCGGCGCCCGAAAGGTGATGGTCGTCACGGACGCCCGCGTGGCGCAATTGCCGGTTGCGCAAACCGTGCTCGACAGCCTGGAGGCGGCCGGCCTAGAGGCGGTGCTGTACTCCAGGACGCGGGTTGAGCCGACCGACGAATCGTTCAGGGACGCCATTCGGTTCGCGCTGGAAGGCGGATTCGACGGGTTCGTGGCCGTTGGCGGCGGGTCGAGCATCGACACGGCCAAGGCTGCCGACCTCTACTCCACGTACCCGGCAGATTTTCTCGAATACGTCAATGCCCCGATCGGCAAGGGCCGGCCGGTGCCCGGGCCCATACGCCCCCTGGTGGCGATCCCGACGACGGCCGGCACTGGCAGCGAGACCACTGGCACCGCCATCTTCGACCTGGTGGAAATGAAAGCGAAGACCGGCATCGCCCACAGGGTCCTGCGTCCCGCTGTTGGCCTCGTCGACCCCGATAACACCGCCACGATGCCGGCCATGGTCGCGGCATGCAGCGGATTCGACGTCCTCTGCCACGGAATCGAGTCCTACACCGCCCTTCCATTCGTCGACCGCGCGGCGCCCGAGAACCCGGGCGCGCGCCCTGCCTACCAGGGTGCAAACCCGATCAGCGACGTCTGGTCGATCAGGGCGATCGAGATGGTCGCGAACAACATCCTCCAGGCCGTGAAGGACCCTGGTGATCGCGCGGCGCGTGAGCAGATGCTGCTGGCGGCGAGCTTCGCGGGCGTAGGCTTCGGGAATGCCGGGGTGCACCTCGCGCACGGCATGTCCTACCCGGTCTCCGGACAGGTGCGCGAATACGTTCCCGACGGGTATCCAGACGACGAGCCGCTGGCGCCCCACGGGCTAGCGGTCATCCTGAATGCCCCCGCGGTCTTCCGCTTCACCGCACCGGCCAACATCGAGCGGCACCTCCACGTGGCCAGGCTCATGGGTGCGGATGTGTCAGGGATCGGTCCCGAAGAGGCCGGTGAAGCGGTGGCCGATGCCCTGGTACAACTCCTCAGGAGGCTCGACATGCCGAATGGACTGAGGGGAATCGGGTACGAGCCGCGTGACGTCGATCGACTGGTGGCTGGAACGCTCCCCCAGAGACGAGTGCTCCAGCTTTCTCCCCGCCCGGTGGATGCTCATGCCCTGCGCCAGATGTTCCTGGACTCCATGACCCTCTGGTGACGCCTCAGAAGTCGTGAGACCTGCGAAACCACTTGGAGATTGAGGCCGGTGCGACGAAGCCCCGTGCAGGGTCACGTAGCTCTATTTGAACGACGAAGCGGCGTCGTGACCTCGAAGAACTTGCCCCGGTCGTCGTGGTCGAACTCTTTGGAAGTCGGGGTGGCGGTGGCGGGCCCGATCATCGAGCACTTGTCAGCTGGTGCGGCGGGCTTAAGGGACTCGCACAGTACACCGGGGTACTGCACAGGGTGTGGAGAGAAGTCCGCTACGTCCTACGATAAGCCGCTGTGCAATGACTGCTACTTCAGGGCCTGGCGCGCCAAGACCCCTGCAGCTAGGGGATCGCTTCACCCGCGAGCGCTCCGGTCAGGCGTCCGCCATCGAGGGCAAGCCGCCCGTTAACCGCGACGTAGGAGATCCCTACCGGCGCGACCGCCGGATCCTCGTAGGTCGCACGGTCGTTGATCCTGTCCGGATCGAACACGACGATATCCGCGAAGTACCCCG
This sequence comes from SAR202 cluster bacterium, assembly GCA_016872495.1. GTDB lineage: Bacteria > Chloroflexota > Dehalococcoidia > Lucifugimonadales > Lucifugimonadaceae > VGZT01. Next base: position 22,847 of record VGZT01000030.1, on the reverse strand, counting down.
CCGCGATGCGCCCACGCTGTTTCAGTCCGAAGCGCCGAGCCGGATTGTCGGTCATGCGTTGAATCAGCTGCTCGAGGGGGTCGCCGGTCCGCCTCCGCAGCCTGCCAAGGATCTTCGGATAGGTGCCATACGCCCTAGGATGGGGCTTTCCGCCGACCGGGATCGAGTCGCTTCCGACCATGTAGTCGGGCCGACGAATCAGGGTCATGACGTCGTCTTCCATCTGACGCCAGATGCGTGCGCTGCGAGGCGGGGCGACCAGCAGGCCGCAGACAAGCTCCTCCTCGAGCATCACTCGGCACACCATTTCCGGGACGGACTCGCCTGCTTGCCTGGCCGCCGTGCGCCAGTCCATTCCTTCCAGAGCGCGATTCTTCGCCGATCCGATGTAGGTGAACACGGTGTCGCCGAACGTCTCACCGTACCGCTTGTCGAGGTCAGCGACGATCCTGGCTCGGTCCCGCCGGTCGGCCAGTCGACGCATGACGGCGGCCGGGCCTCCCTCGACCGCCCATCCGGGGAGCCTGCACACCGGCATGGTCGACCCGCTGGGGTACGGATATGCGTCGAGAGTTATGTCCAGGCCCCGTTGCTTGGCCGCGTCGATCTCGGCCATGATCTCGTCGGTCCTGCCCGCCTGATGGGGGGAAGTGCGCCAGTGCGCCAGATGTACCTTGACACCTGACCGGAGCCCGATTTCTATGACCTCGGCGGCGCCTCCGCCCCCGTGGCTCGCCACGACCTTGCACAGCTAGATCAGCGAAGCCCACGGCGTCCAGGCGGATCGCGCTGTGCGGGACGAGCGTGACCGTGTTGACACCGCACTTCCGGTGGTAGTGCGAGCGGAACGCCGTGATCGTCGCCATGTCGAGGTCCTGGGGTGGGACGCCACAGAGGCCCGACATGTACTGGCCGTAGGCCCGGTAGTTCGCCGCGCTCATCGGCGCGTATGAGAGCCCGTCCTGCCCCAGGACCTCCGCAGTGACGCCCATCTGAACACCACTGGGATGGGCTGGCTCATTCAGCAAGGCTGCGTCGGTCTTCGCCATGCGGCCTTTCTCACCCTGTGTGACAGCACTCATCAAACTGACGGCACCCACGCGTTGCCGGGCGGTTGGGGAACCCCAGTTTCGATTGGTAGGCAGCGTCGGCGCCATGCGCGCCCAGGGGAATGGACATGATTGAAAACCGGTCTTCGAATCGATTTGCCAACGTGGCGCTTACGACCGCCGTGGTCGTGCTGGTCACGGCACGGGCTAGGAGACACTTTTCTCCAGACCCTTCCGGAACCGGTTACGCAGGAGGCGGATTTTCAACCAGGTGCGCTTTCATGGCAGCGATGTAGCTCGACACCTTCGCCGGGTCGGCTGCGGGAGCCTTCTTGGCCGCTACCGCTCGATACAGGTCTGCAGCGCCCCAGGCTGCGGTGTCCGGCCGGTCGGAGTAGCGCGGTATCAGGTGGGCGTGCATGTGGGGAAAACTCTCCCCGAAGGCCACCACGTACACGCGCGCCGCACCAGCCAGCTTCTCGACAGCGGCCGCCAGGTGATGAAGTGTCGGCCCGAAACTTCGAGCCTCCCGTTCGTTGAAACGCGCTGGACCCTGCACGTGGCGTTGCGTGTGAAGCATTGTCCAGCCCGCAAGGGGATGCGGCGGCGGGGCATGCCTCACCAGCCAGAGCGCGTTTTCGAAAATCACGCCGCCATCTACCGGCACGTCACCGGCGTTCTGTTTGCACACCCCGCATGACGCATCGTACGAGCTGTGTTTCACGTTTTCCCCCTCGGTGATCTAGTACCACTTCTGCTTTTCGACGACATTGATGAGTGGCTTTCCGGCCGCGAAGCGACGGGCGTTTTCCAGGATTATCTGGTACCTCCGCTCCTCGACGTGCGTGCCGTCGCGTACCGCCACGTGCGGCGTTATCAGGACATTCGGAAGGGCCCAGAGACGGTGATCGGCCGGAAGGGGCTCGGTCTCGAAGACATCCAGGCCGCAGCCTGCGATGACGCCTTCCTCGATCGCCGCGGTCAGGTCCTCGAGCCGGGTTGTCTTACCGCGTCCGATGTTGATGAAGTAGGCCGTCGGCTTCATCAGCCTGAAGCGCTTCATGTTGAACATGCCTTCGGTCTCCGGCGTATGCGGCGTCGTCGTGATCAAGAAGTCGGCGCGCGGCAGGACTTCGTCCAGGCGATCTGGCCTCAACATCTCGGCGATTCCGGGCGCCGACTCGATCCTGGGATCGATACCGATGACCGTCATGCCAAATGCCGCGCACAGCCTGGCGGTTTCTGCGCCGATGCCGCCTACGCCGACGATGATTACGGTCGCTTCCCGCAGGTAGACGTACTTGTGGGCAGGCGCATCCTTGTTCCACTCCCGCCTGGCCTGTGCCTGCATGTAGTACGGGAGGCCCCGTGAGAGCGCCAGCAAGAACGTCATGATGTGGGCGCTGATGTGATCGCTGTAGATGCCCCTTGGATTACAGATCACGACGGGATGTTCGATCAGCTCCCGGTAGTAGTAGCCGGCGAACGGCCCGGCGTCGGGGTTTTGCAGCCACCGCAGCTTGCGGGCCGCCGCCAGCGCAGCCGGTGGCACCCAGCCGAATGCGCAGTCGGCGTCGACGATCTGCTCCAGGGCCTCCTCGTCGGTCTCGGGCACCGCGACCGAATAGTCGGCGAGCGAGTCGGAGAGCCTCCTGGCCCACTCACGCTTCTGGTCGGTCTGGGGCGGCATCATGATGAATTTGGGCATGGTCGACTCCCGGCGGCAACTGCTGGGCGCAGATTACATCGAAAGGCCGACCACGTCCTTCAGCCCAGCGACTCGCGCCGCAGGTCATCCGGGGTCCGACCCTGCACCAGCCCCTGGAACGAGGGGTGGCGAAGCCGGCGGTCATGAGCCACTCGGCAAACGTCACGCTGGCGAAGCAGGCAGGCCGCACCGAGCGCGCGCCCGGTTCGGGGACGGTGCTATCGCCGGTGGTGGGAGGGGTCTCGACCACGAGTGGCTCGTCTGCCGCTCTCAGCTTCCCAAGGTCCCGCTCCGTGAAACCGGTACCGCCCCCTCCCGCAGTAGTGCAGTCCGCCGCCCCCGTAAAAGCCCAGCAGTAAGGCGCCAGAGCCAGCACGGCCGCCACCGGCGCAAAGCGGTCCATCCAGTCGTCTCCGACTGCGAGTCACGAGGCGCACGTGGCCGTTCCTCACGTGGCATAAGTTCGATAGCCGTCGTACTTGTTTCGTGCAGCCATCCGTCCCCTGCCGGCGCTTCTCTGGCCAGGGAAGCGAGCTGAGGCGAAAGGTCCGCAGGCGGCACGCCTTTCCTTGCTCCGGCGAGCTGCGCGACGTCGAACGCGCGTGTGCGGACGCGCCCTTGAGTACTGCCAGGCGCCTTCGCCCGTCTCGCCCGTTTCTGGCCCGAGGTTCGATTTTGGTCCAAGCCGGTCTGCCCTGCCCGATTCCAGCCGCTCAGTGACCGCCAATATCTCCGGAACCCGCTGTGCGACGAGTAGCAGGCCGCGCTTGACGCCGATTTCGACACCGACGGATGATGCTGCGACCGGAGGGCTATGTGGACGGAATACACGACCTGGGCGGAATGCAAGGGTTCGGCCCGGTCATCCGTGAGCAGAACGAGCCCGTGTTTCATGCCGAGTGGGAAGGCGCAGTCTTCGCGATGATGCGTGCTGCCCGGGCGCGCAAGATCTTCAACAGCGACGAGATGCGACACGCCATTGAACGGATGGACCCCGCGGAGTACCTGGCGAGTAGCTACTACGAGCGCTGGCTGGCGGCGCTGACGCGACTGCTTGCTGAGAAAGGGGTGGTGACTGAGGCGGAGACAGGCGCTCGTCCGGCCAACCGAGCGCGGCGGCGCGCGCCGGCTGCCGGGGAGTCGCAAGCGGTTGTGCTGGACCGGTACTCGACTGCCCAGAGCTCGTTCCGTTCGTCAAACGCAGCGCCCGCCTTTGCCGTGGGGCAGACGGTGGTCACATCCAATGAACGCAAGCCCGGGCACACCCGGCTGCCCAGGTACGCCCGCGGCAAGCGTGGCGTGATCGCGGCCCAACGCGGGACACATGTGTTCCCTGATGCCAGCGCCCACGGCCTTGGCGACGCACCCCAGCCCCTCTACAGCGTCCGTTTCGAGGCTGCCGAGCTCTGGGGAACCGGCGACGTTGACACCGCCGCCCCGGTCTACCTGGACCTGTGGGAAAGTTATCTGGCCACCGTGGCCGGCCCGGGAGGCGACCGTGGGTAAGTTCCATCCCAACGTCGACAAGTATGTGGTCTCGCGGGTGCGCGCCCTGGAATCGATCCTGCTCGACCGCGGGATCCTCCCGGCTGACGCCGTGGATCGAATCGTCCAGATGTACGAATCTGACACCGGGCCGCAGTACGGCGCCCGCGCGGTGGCAAAAGCCTGGACCAACCCGACCTTCAAGAGAAGGCTGCTGACCAACTCCACGGCGGCGCTCTCCGAGCTCGGTCTCGAGTACGACCAGTTGATCGTGGTCGAGAATACCGACGCGGTACACAACCTGGTGGTGTGCACGCTGTGCTCCTGCTATCCCTGGCCGGTGCTCGGGTTCCCGCCCAACTGGTACAAGTCGCCGGCGTACCGCGCAAGGGCGGTGAGTGAGCCGCGCGCACTTCTAAAGGAGCTTGGCCTGGAGGTTCCATCGGAAAGGGAGATACGCGTCTGGGACAGTAGCTCCGAGATGCGCTACATGGTCTTGCCCCAGAAGCCCGATGGCGTCGACGGATTCACCGAAGAAAGGCTCTTGCCGCTCATAACCCGCGACAGCCTGATCGGCGTCGCAACGCCCCTTCCGGCCGGTGGCGCCTGACGCTCCCCATGTACGAGCGCCGACGCAACATCGTCCTGAGTGCCGACGGGCGAAGGGTCAACGTCGCCCGCTTTCGCGGTCATCTCTTCGTGTGCGGCAGCGGATGCTGCTGCGGCCAGACCGCCGACGGGTTTGCGCCCGTGCCAGCCGACAGGTTCCATCAGGAGTGGGAGCGGCGACGTCTGCGGAACGTGGTGCACCTGACCGTGGGTGGGTGCCTCGGCCCCTGCGGACTCGCAAACGTTGCCATGCTCCTGTTCGACGGCAAGACCGTCTGGTTTCACTCCGTAAACTCCGGCGGGCTTGTCGACCGCATCTACGACTATATCGAGACCCTGTTAGCGACGCCGGAATTCTCCCAGCCGTCGGGCCGGCTCGCATCCCACGTCTTCACTGCATCGGCCTGGCAGCCCCGCCCGGATGGACAGGCTGTGGACGATTTCAGGCCGCGCCGCTTGTTTCAGGCCGGCATGAGCGGGGATTGTGAGCGAGCGCCAGTGCAACCCGATCTTGATGACCCCGGCGTTCAGGAGGCCGTCGCGCTCATGGACGGCCCGGCCGCGCTCCCTCGGAAGAATGGCGAACTCGTGTTCGAAGAGCGGTGGCATGGCAGGGTTTTCGGGATGGCGATCGCCCTTCAGCAAAGAGGCATATTCGAGTGGGAGGAGTTTCGCCAATCACTGATAGGTCGAATCCGAGAGATGGAGCACGGCGAGAGGTTCGTCTATTACGAGGCGTGGATGGCAGCCCTCGAGGACGTGTTGGCGGCCAGGGCGCTCGTGCCGACCGACTATCTGAACGAAGTGACCTTTCAGTACGAATTCGGGGAACGCGATGACGTCTATTAGGCGGCCGGCCCACGCTTCGTGAAGCTCTTCAACGCGCTTTCCGGCCGCAAAGAGACTGACACCAGCGACACGCTGAAGCTGTACGTGGCGGGATCACGCCGTACGACACCACCCACCTCGGTCACGCCTCCACGCATGTTGCGTTCGACGTGCTGGCGCTGTGCCCGCCGCCCCGGATTGCCAGCAGCGTTCCGTGGTCCCGAGCCCTGTTGCCCTTGGCGGCCAGGTCATCGGCCGACGCCGGTTGCAAGATCTTTCCCGGGCGCCGGTCGATCATGCCGTTCCAGACGCGTCGTCCCGTCTCGCAGCCGATTGTCCGGGGGCTGAGAACCCGCCCCCTGACGACGGTCGCCCGAGAGGGAACCTCTTGGTCACCCAGGTTGGACCTCGAGTGGCGAGCACCTGTGAAGTCGACCTCCCGAGTACCGCCAACAATCAGTCTTGCCGCCTTTCGCCCGCGAACGTGTTCAGAACGCCGGCGTCCGGCCCTCGCTCACTCGTAGACTGCCTTATCGACAGTGTGACCCTCGATGTACTTCCAGTCGATCGTCACGCCCATTCCCGGTTTCTCCGGTACTGCGACATGCCCGTTCTTGTCGATAGAGTCGATCTGGTCGGCGTAACCGTCGGTGTAGATCGTTCCTCCGAACGTGGGGACCTTCGGGTGTACCAGGCCCATCTCGTAGTAGTTCGAGTTGCGCGTGGCGGCCATACAGTGCCGTCGGCTTGGGCCGGGCCCGTGGGGTTCGACGTCGAGGCCGAACCCCTCGGCGGCGTGCGAGATCTTCATCACGCCGGTGATACCACCGTCGTAGTCCTGGTCGATGCGGACGAAGTCGGTGCCTTCGGCCACGATGAAGTCGACGTGCGGCTCGAGCCCTCTGACGTGCTCGAGCTGCAGGATCGGCGTCTTGATCAGCTGGCGTAGCTTGCGGTGAGCAAAGGCTGACACGCCGCCGTCGCGGAATGGGTCCTCGTACCAGTAATAGCCCCAGGCGTCGCATGCGCGGCCGACCTTCAGGGCGTCGGCGAAGGTCTTGTAGGCACAGAAGGGGTCGAGCATCAGGTCCATCTTGCCGGCCATCCGCTTGCCGACAGCTTCGACGACCGCGATCTGCTCCTCCAGCGTGGCGTCCTCCCACGGGTGGATCTTGTAGGCGCGGTAGCCCATTTCGTAGCACTGTTCCGCGAAGTCCGCGTACGCCTCGGCTGAGCTCAGCCCGTCGCGCTGGCGGTCTCCGACGTAGGTCGACGCGTAGCACGGCATCGTCTTTCGATACTCGCCGAGGAGTTCGTAGATGGGTGCCTCGTAGTACTTGCCGGCGATGTCCCAGAGCGCCATGTCGACCTGCGACATCCCCATCCTGGCGTGCTGGCGAAGCGCCTGCTTGGCGTCGTTGTAGATCGTCTCGCGTGCCAGGGCGCTCTTTCCGATCACCGCACGCACGAACATCGGGATGGCGGAGTACTCGGTCTTGCTGCCCCCCACGTACTCGCCCACGATCCCCTGGTCCGTGTAGATCCGGAGCGCCATCCGCCGCGCATGCAGGGTATGACCGGGCTCATAGATTGGGATGCTGATCGTGGGCTCGGTGCCGACGTTCTTGAGGTCGAACGTGAACTCTCGCACCTCGAGCTTCGTGACGATGGGGACGGCCATGCTCAACTCCTTGGTGTCTTCGCGGGGCGCATTCTCGCACGACCGGAGCTCCCGGCGAGGAGGATCCGGTTTCAGTCCAGGTCTACCCTGCCCCGCGGGGTCTCGAGCTTTGCGAGAAGCGACCCTCTCGACCCGCGGGCGATCGGCAGATCGACGCCTAGTGCGGCGAGGATCCTGCGAATGTGATCCGGCTCGGGGTGGGTCGCCCTCAACTCGACCAGGGTCAGACCGGCAGGGGCCGAATCGGACGGATGCTGCGAGCGTTGCCAGTCGATCAGGAACGGCACCAGCCAGTCCGGATGGTCGAGCCCGAGCGAGGTCAGACGCCACTTGAGCGTCCGGCCATCCGGCCGCTCACGGCTGCGTGGAAGGATGTCGCCCGGGTCGTATCCGGCGGCGCGCGCCGATGCGATGCGCTTCTCGAGATCGTCCGCCCTGGCGGCCCAGGTGACGAGGCGGGGGCCGGTCAGGTAATCCAGTCCAAAAGGCAGCGGACTGGTCGTGCCGCTCTGCAACGGGTCGGGCCCGATTATCTCCAGGTATCGGCCGTGCCCCAGCCCAAGCAGCGCATTACGTGTACCTCGCCCAGGGTGGCGGCCGCCTGGTGCGGCCCGCACGCCGGTGAGGCGTTCAAGTTCGGCAACGGTGGCCTCGACATCCCTGGTCCCGTACACAAGGTGGTCGATCATGTGTTCAGCCGACCCCGATATCGAGCCAGCGTTGTGGCGTCACCTTTGCTCGATCGCCTTTCCGCAGAAGCACCGTGGTCATGTCGGATTCGATTATGGCCGGTCCATCGATTCGCTTGCCCGGAATCAGGGATCGGTGATCGTGAACCGGCACGATGGCCCAGCTTCCGAGATAGATCTTGCGAGTGCGCCTTGGAGATCTGGCAACGGCATCCACGGACTCACCCGCGACCGGCGTCCCAGGCAGGACGCCGACCACTGCGACGCGCACGTTTACGACCACGACCTCCTGGCCGGGTGCGCTGTACGCGAAAAGCTCGTCGTGCCGCTTGTGGAAGCGCTCTACGGCTTTCTCAACGAGGTCCGCCGCCTCGGGGTCCACCCCTTCCAGCGGGACCTCTACCTCGAAGATCTGCTCGCCGTACCGCATGTCCAGTGACCGTCGAACCTGGATCTGTCCGGGATGGTTCCCGAGGCGTTTTCGCCCCTCAGCCTCCAACCGGTGGAGCAATGATCGCAAGCGCCGGGCAGGCAACAGCCCGGCTTCGCCCACGTGGGACCGGACCAGTTCGTAGCGGACGTCGCTACCCAGCATGCCCCAGGCGGAGAGGACCGGCGCTACGTCCGGGACCACTACGCGGCCGATTTCCAGCGTGCGTGCGACCTCTGTGATGTGGAGTCCAGCTGCGCCTCCGAAGGAGACGAGGGTGAAGCGGCGGGGATCAATGCCGCGTCGAACGGAGACGATGCGGATGCCCTCGGCCATATTGGTGTTCACGACCCGGTGCACGCCCTCTGCCGCCGAGATCGGGTCGGTCCCAAGATGCTTGCCGAGCGCTGCGAGCGTCCCGTGTGCGGCAGCGGAGTCGAGGCGCATCCGGCCGCCGAGGAAGGTGTCCGGGTCCAGCAGGCCCAGCACCAGGTTGGCGTCGGTAACGGTTGGACTGGTCCCGCCGCGGCCATAGCAGGCCGGACCGGGCGCCGCGCCGGCGCTTTCGGGACCAACTCGCAGGATCCCTCCCTGCACGCGTGCGATCGAGCCGCCGCCCGCACCGAGGGTGTGGATGTCGAGGCTCGGGACCGCGATGCGGGCGACGCCCAGGCGTTTCTCGCTGGTCAGCTGAGGCGCTCCGCCTTTGAGGAGCGCGATGTCGGTGCTGGTGCCTCCCATGTCGAACGTGATGAGGTCCCCGGCGCCCAGGATCCGGCCGGCGTGCTGGCCCCCTGCGACGCCTCCGGCAGGCCCGGAAAGAACGGACCCTACGGCGTTCCTGATCGATTCGTTGACCGGAGCAACGCCGCCATGGGACTGCAGGATCAGGACCTTGCCTTTGAATCCGGCCTGCCTGAGGCGTGCCTGGAGTCTTGCCAGGTAGCTGCCGACAACCGGGCCGACGTAGGCGTTGACGACCGTCGTCCAGAAGCGCTCGAACTCCTTGATCTGCGGCAAGACCTCCGACGACGTCGAGATGTACACGTCCCGGCCAAACGCGGCCCGGGCGGCGAGCGCGGTCGCACGCTCGTGGGCATCGTTCCGGTAGGAGTGCAGATAGCAGATTGCGACGGATTGGACATCCTGCGACTTCAGTCGGCCGAGAGCGCGGTCGATCGAGGGCCTGCCGAGCGGGATTTCCGCCGTACCGTCGGAGCGCATGCGCTCCTCGATGCCAAAGATCCGCGCGCGTGGGACCAGCGGCTCCGGCGGAGCCAAGCGGAGGTTGTACCGGTCATCTTTCAAACCTTCGCGCATCTCCAGGACGTCGCGATGCCCCGCCGTGGTCAGGATCCCGACGCGCGCCCCCTTTCTTTCCAGCAGCGCGTTAGTCGCGACGGTCGTGCCGTGAATGATCTGGCTTGTGCTGGCGAGCAGATCGCGCCGTGACATGCCGAGGCGCTCGGCAAGTACCGCCAGGCCCTCCAGCAGGCCCTCGGACGGGTCCGCCGGTGTTGACATCGTCTTGGCGACGTAGATCTTCCCGTGCGGGTCGGACGCCGCGAGGTCGGTGAAGGTGCCACCGATGTCCACACCGATGCGAAAGGTCGTCATGTTCGTCGAGCGCCCCGTTTGGTGGCAGCCGGACGGGTGAGGTATCCGTTCTCGTAGTCGGACGCGATGGCCTCGGGGTCGCGGGCCTCGGGAACTCCATAGCCGCCGCCGCCGCCGGACTCGACAAGGAATACCGCGCCCGGACTTACTTCGATGCCAACTTCCTTGGTCTTGAGGGTCCGCTCCCGGTTTCCCGCCACCAGGCGGTACCTGTGCGGCAGGCCATCGGTTCCGCCGAGGATCCCGTACGGCCCGTGCCGGGCGCCGTCGCCTGCCGTGTTTGCCACAGCTGGCTCGGCGGTCTCAACCCGCAGGCGCAGGACGGCGCCTGTGCCGCCCCGGAACCTCCCCTGCCCCGCCGAGTCCGGCCTGAATTCATGGTGTTCGAAGAACAGCGGGAACCTGGTTTCTGCTACTTCGACGCTGCCGAACTTGATTCCACCGGCTGCCTGGCCTTCGCCGACTCCGTTCCAGCCGTCGCCCGCAACCGACGCGCCGCCGCCTGGGCGTGCATGGAACATATGCCAGATGAACTGCCGGCCGTTACGGGGGTTAGTGCCTTTGATGGCGATCCGGAACCGGCGCCCCCAGCCGGCAAGGACCCGGTCGGGGCATGAGCGTTCGAGCGCCCTGATGACCGATTCGGCGATCTCCTGCGCGCAGTGGTTGGTGGCCAGAGTCACTGGTGCGGGCGGAAACGGCCATACAACGGTGCCCTGCTTTGCCAGGACCTTGACCGGGCGAAAGGTGCCCGAGTTCTTCGGGGTCCCCGGCTCGATCAAGTAGGCGAGGGCCATGTGGACCGCCGACATCATGTTCGGGTACGACGAGTTTACGAACCCCTTCACCTGCGGGTCGGACCGCCTGAGATCGACCACCAGGGAATCGCCCTTCTTGGTGACCGTGGCCCGCACTGCGATGTCCTCTATCCCATGGCCATCGTCGTCGAGCACCGACTCGCCTTCGAAGACCCCGTCCTTCCAGGTGCGGATACAGGCCCGCGCTTCAGCTTCGGCCGCATCGAGGATGGAGTCGACTGCATGTTCGAGGGTCTTGAGGCCGTATTCTGCCAGCAGCTGGTGTAGCCGGCGCTCGCCGACCCGCGCAGAGCCAATCATGGCTCGCAGATCGCCCAGGAAGTCGTGTGGGTGGCGGACGTTGGTAGCGATCATGTGCAGCAGGTCGTCGCGCACGACTCCCGCGTCGTGCAGCTTGAGCGGCGTTATCCGTAGCCCTTCCTGCCAGATCTCGGTGGCGCCCGGGTTGTACGCGCCGTGGGTCGCCCCGCCGATGTCGCTCTGGTGTGCCCGGTTGATCGACCAGAACGCGAGCGTCCTCTCGAGAAAGACCGGGACCAGGGCGGTGAGGTCCGGGAGGTGATTGCCACCGCTGTAGGGATCGTTCAGGAGGAAGACGTCGCCCGGGCGAATCTTCGCCTGGAAAAAGTCGCACACCGCTTCGACCGCCCAGGGCAGCGCGCCGACATGGATCGGGACATGGTGGGCCTGGGCGACAAGCCGGCCCTGCCGATCGCAGATGGCGGTCGAGAAGTCACGGCTCGAGTTCAGGATCTGGGAGTACGAAGTCCGGAGCATCGCCTCGCCCATCTCTTCGACGATGGATTCGAAGCGATGGGTGAGGACCGAGATCGTGACGGGATCGGCCGCTGCCGATCTCCTTTTCCTGGATGTCCCTCGCCTTGCCGTGGATTGAGCGCTGCTTCCAGATCGATCAGGCATTGGCCCCGCCCTTCGTGACGGCATCGATCAGGGACTGGATATACCCGTTGGCGAACGCGCGCGCCCGGTGACCGTACTCCGTGTCGTTGTAGGTGTGGGGCACATGATCGTCGATGAAGAAGCCGTCGTACCCGGCCTCGAAGTAAGTCCGCATCGCGCGGTACATGTCCACGTAGCCCGTATTTACGAACTCCTCGTGGAACTTCGGCACCTGCCCTGAGACGTTTCGGAAGTGGACGTAGAGGATCTTCTTGCGTTCGGCGAAGTAGCGGATCATTTCGTAGATATCCTCGCCAGCCATCTGCGAGCACGAGCCCTGGCACAAGAGGATCGCGTTGGCTTCCGAAGGGTAGATGTCCAACAGTCGCTTGTAGGCGGCGAAGCTGCGGATCGGTTGCGCCACGCCACAGACGACCGGGACAGGCGGGTCGTTTGGATGGACTCCTAGCCGGATGCCCTCCTCTTCGGCGACCGGCGTGATCGCCTTGATCCAGTACTCCAGGTGCCGCCATGCGGCCGCCTCGTCGATCGGCGTCTCTACGACCTCTGGCCAGGCCTTCGCGAGGTCGGCGTCGAACGCGGTCGCGACCGCGCCACCGCGAATCTCGACGGGGGCGGTCCGATAGATCCGCGGGTACTTCCAGCTGTAGGTGTAGTAGGGAATCCCGGCGCGGGCGATGTTGCGGATGGTGAAGATCATGTTCTCGATCTGGCGATCGCGTTCGGGCCCACCCGTCACTATGTGGTCCCTGAAGTGAATCGGCGTGTTTTCGATTGCGGCCAGCTTCAGGCCATAGTTCTCGACGCCGATCCTCAGATTGACCAGGTCGGGCAGCTCCCAGCGTCCATTGCGGGCAGGCAGCGACGGCGTATTGACGATGACCTCGTGCGCGCCCAGCTGTGCCGCCATGCGCAGGAATTCGGGGGTCGGCCCGCCTCCCTGCCCCATGCCAGGTCTCAAGCTCGCGGAGCTTGTGCCAGGCTGCGCCTGATCCCGCTGCGCGCGGCGCCTGGCGGTCCGTGCTTGACCGGGCTTGCCCGCCTTTTGCTTCGCCACCGACTCGACCAGGCCCTGGATATACCCCTGGGCGAAGAGGCGGGACCGGTACCCTCCGACATTGCCCGGAAACTCGGCGTCGTCCGTCAGCAACGGGCAGTGGTCATCCATGAACACGCCGTCATAACCAGCGTCACGGTAAACATTCATGACCCGATACATATCCACGTAGCCGGTGTTGATGAACTCTTCCGTGAACTTCGGTACCCGGCCGGACACGTTGCGGAAGTGCACGAACAGCACCTTCCTGCGTTCGGTGAAGTACTTGACCATCTCGTAGATGTCTTCGCCCGCCATCTCTGAGAAGGTCCCCTGGCAGAATTCGATTGCGTTGTGGTCGGACGGGCAGATGTCCAGGTAGCGCTTGTAAGCGGCGAAGCTTCGGAAGAGCCCTGGCACGCCGCCTCGCTCGGGCACGGGCGGATCGTCGGGATGAATACCGATCCGGATCCCTTCTTCCTCGGCGACGGGTGTGACGGCCTTCAGCCAGTACTCAAGGCACTTCCACATGTGCTCTTCGTCGACGCGCTTCCCGTAGTAGTGGGGCGCGTCCTCATATTCGGAGTGGTCGTAGGCGGTACCGCGGGCACCCCCGCGCAGGCGTGCGTGCGCGCCGCGCCAGACCGAAACCGGCATCCACTGGTAGCCCCAGATCCGGATGCCCGCCCGGGCCATGTCGCGCAGCTCACCGATCACGCCCTCGATCAGCTCGTCGCGCCGTGGCCCGCCGAACATGATGTCGCGGTACTCCGGGTAAAGCGAAAAACCGCCTTCGACGCCTTCGATCCGCAGCCCGTACGACTCGATGCGTCGCCTGAGGGCGAGGTAGTCCTGGTACTCCGCGCGGGGCTTGCCGAGGGGGCGTGTCGTTCCCGGGACGGTCGTCGATCCCGGACCGGAATAGACGATCAGGTCCTTGACGCCATACTGCGCCGACGTCCTGAGGACCTCTTCCGTGCAGTTGCCGATCGCCCAGGCGTGCCTCATGCCGCCTCCTCGACCAGGTCGAGGAATGCGTCGGGCTTGAACGGGAGCATGCTGTGGGGCGATTGCGGCCAGTGGACCAGTCGACAGCCCCTGATGAGCCCGGCGGCGTGCTTCGCCTCGTCGCGGGTGGCCGCTCCGCCCACTGCGGGGTCGGCGTGCAGGAGGACCGATCGGCAGCGTATCGCCCGCATCTTCTCCTCGATCCAGTCGCCCCAGATTGACGTGCGGTCGACCGAAAACCTCAGAACTGCGGGATCCAGGCGGCTGAGGGACGCAACGATCCCCTCGATCCGATCACGGCTGGCGCCCTCATTCATCTCAGTCACGCGTCGAATCAGCGCCTCTGGCGAGGGTTTCGAAGCGACGAGATCGTACACGGCTTTGAACCGGTCCGCGCGATCAGGGTGGCGGTATGCGTAGAGCGGTGGGTCTTCGAGCAACAGGCTTCTGGCCGTGCCAGGGTCGCTCCCCGCGACCACCAGGGCGGTCATGGCACCGAGGGAGTGGCCCACGATGCGGGCCGGCCCTTTGATCACTCCATTGATGAACTCGACCGTGTCGCTGGCGTAGCCACGGAGATCATAGGTATCGGCCCGGGAAGATCCGCCGTGGCCGCGCAGGTCGATGGCGTAGATGCGGCGGTCCGCTGGCAGCAGCTCGATCAACTGCTCGAAGCGTTGCCAGCGGCTGGTTATGCCGTGAATCAGCAGGACCGGATCGCCCTGCCCGGTGAACTCTGCGAAGTTGATCGTGATCCGGCCGGACCTGAACTTGTGTTCCCTGTACTGTCGCACTGGGCCTCCTGCCGTGACCGGCGCCAGATTCTCTCACTATCCCGCCTTTCCGACGACCGACGAGACGATGTAACCGGCGACCGCAACGGGGTTTCCGGCCGCCATCGGATACGGCTCGACGCCGGTGACAGATACCCCGCACTCGCCGTGAACCGCTGAAGCCCGGATCGACTGGCTCGGTTGCGGGGTGGGGGTGACAACCGGGGCGGTCGGCAGGCTGCGATCGTGAGTATGGAGAAACGTCCTTGCCTCCCCGCTTGTTCCCGGATTCGCTGCCAGCAACCGATTGACCAGTAGAACATTCGTTCTACAATGAGTGCAGCGCCACTGGCTTCTCCTTTGCAGCGCTCCCCGGGAGCTGTCGAGGATGAATAGGGGGAAAGACATGGCACCCACCCTGGTAGCCGAACCGCGAGCATACGGAAGTCAGCTTGCGGTCGAGAGGCACTTACCGCACCGCGCGGGTGAATTTTCGAATGTTCCGGGGGCACGGGCCTTCATCGGGACCCAGGGGTGGTCGTTTGAAAGCTGGGCGGGCATCTTCTATCCAAAGGGCTTGCCCGCGACGGAACGGCTCGCCCGCTACTCCCGCACCTTCAACGGCGTCGAGGTAAACACCACGTTCCACGCAGTGCCACCGGCCTCGATTGTGCGCAACTGGAGGAGTTCTACGCCCGATGGCTTCAAGTTTTCGTTGAAGATGCCGCGCGCGATCACGCACGAGCGGCGGCTTCGGGATCCCGAGCCTGAGCTGTCGAACTTCCTGAATGTGGCCGTAGAGCTGGGTGAAAAGCTCGGCGCAATCCTGGTCCAGCTGCCACCCAGCTTTGGCGCCGCAGATCTGCCCGCGCTGGACGGGTTCTTGCAAAGCCTGCCCGTGCGCGAAATGCGTTTCTGCGTTGAGGTCAGGCAGCGCGCGCTGCGCGCGCCCGGGGTGCGCGACCTGCTCAGGCGACGCGGCGCGGGGTTCGTGTCCACAAACCTCACCTCGGAACCAGGAGACCTGGAAGTCGTCACCGGGATGACATACCTGCGCCTCATCGGGCCGAGGCAGGTCCCGGACCAGTCGACCGCAACGCCCTGCGAACTCGATTCCGAAGAGTTCCAACGCCAGGCCGGGAGCTGGGCAGCGGCGATGCTGCTGGTCGCATCCTCCGGCATGGCCGCGCCATTCTGTTTTGCAGCCAACAACTTTTTTGGTCCCGGCTTTCTGCCCGCCGCCTACCTCATGAAGCAACTGGGCATGCCTGTTGAATTGCCATCTGGCAGCTTACTTGACATGCCGGTACAGGGCGCGCTGCTGTGACTTTGCAGCCCCTCGCCTGCTCTCCCCTTCGAGGCGACGGAGAGCGGGGGAAACGGGAGTGGACCGGCGCGCGTGGGCCGGTCGCCTGCATCCACCTCCCCCACTTCTCGTGGCAGGTAGAAGTGGCACGGCGCCCTGAGCTTGCCGGACAACCTCTGATCATCGTTGGCTATGAAGACCCCGGGCTTTCAACGGGTGGCGCCGCCGGGCGTATTGCCATACGACCCAATACGAGGGCGGCCGTGCGCACCGTCCTCGATTGCTCCCCCCGCCTCGAGGGCATTGTGCCTGGCATGCCGCTCAGCGAAGCGCTGTCGCAACACCGTGGCATCTCCCTGCTCGAACCGGATATGCCCTGCTACCGGCTGACGTTTGAGCGTGTTCTAAGAGCGCTCGAGGAGCGCTGCCCCGATGTCGAAGAGGACAGCTATGGCAGGGCGTTTGTGGGGATCTGGGGCTTTGAAGGGCTTTACGGGGACGATGCGCATATCGTGCGCGTGCTTGCCAATGCCGTGCACGGCTTCGACCTGCGAATCGGCATCGGTGAGAACAAGTGGCTGGCATACGTCGCGGCTGCGGGCAGTGAGCACGGGCGCGGGTGCAAGGTGACGGGTGAACCGGGCCGGTTCATGAGCCGGTTCCCGGTCAGCATCCTGCCAGTCGCTTACGAGACCGTACAGCGACTGCAAGGCTTCGGCCTGCACCTGATGGGCGATGTCGCCGCGCTGCCCAAAAGCGCGCTGCAAGCGCAGTTCGGCCCCGAGGGAGGCCGGATCTGGGAGCTGGCGAACGGCATCGATCGCCGTCCACTGGTCGCACGAGCACCGATCGAAGAGGTCTCCGAATACCTGACCTTCCCGGATGCGACCGCCAACCTTTCAGCCATCATCCCCGCGATTGAAAGCCTGCTGGCGCGGGCCTATGCGCGCCCGGTCATGGCCCGTCGTTTTGCAAGGGAGGCCTCGCTCGGGGCGCAGATATTCCGGCGTTCGCCCTGGACGTTAAGGGTCGCCTTCAAAGAACCGGCGGGGTCGAAGAACCACGCCCTGTTTGCGATCAAAGCAAAGCTGGATGGGCTCAGCCTCCCCGGCCCGCTGGAAGACCTCAGTCTGACCCTGGGTGGACTCACCGGCGAGGCGGGTCGCCAGGAGTCGATGTGGTCAGAAGTCCGGCGCAGCGAACAGTTGCAGGATGCGATTCGCCAGCTGCAGGCGCGCCTGGGCGAGCCACCGCCTATCTACCAGGTAAGAGAGATGGAGCCATGGTCCCGAATTCCCGAACGGCGCCACGCGCTGGTGCAATTAAGCCCCTGAACGCTCCCGCTTCTGTCCAGGTCAGGACCGACGACACCGGCAGGCCGGTCGCGGTGCGTTTGCCTGTGCTTGCGGCGACACGGCCGGGCCGCTCTTTGGCTGCGCGCCCGGGCGGCCGGCAACAGCCGGGAGGGAGGCCGGGTGTCCCTCAGAAACCGCGTCCCGCGGGACAGGTACGCCACACGAGGTCCGACGACCGACGCAATGACCCCACGGGAGGATCACACATGAGTGATGGTTTTGCGCCGTGGCAGGCCGTGGCTTCGGTCGACGATAGCTGGAAGGTCGTCGACGAATGGTGGCGGGGGCCCGATCAGCAGATCGCCCGGATGTACTACTCAATAGTCCTGGAGAGCGGCCAGCGCACCACCCTGTTCAGCGATTCTGCCCGCAATGCCTGGTTTCGCCAGGCCTCCTGAAGGCGTCTAGCGAGCTGCTGGCGCGGGCATTCCGTACCCTGCCAGTTCGACGAAGCCGACGCCTGTGTGACTGCCCTGCAGCTGGACAAGACCTTCCCAGTAGACGTTGAGCGTGGTGGCGCGGGCGTCGAACTCAGACGCAACTACTCGCGGCCGCGCCTCGAGGTCGAGCCCACGCGCCGGGATCTGGACGCGCCAGCCCGAGGGATAGCTGATTCCGGTCACCGGACTGGTCCACGTGCTCAGCGGGGTGATCTGGAAATCGGATCCGGCGAGCGACTCCACCCTGCCAGAAGGATCGACGATCGTGCCGTAGTCGAACTCCTCGGAAGTTGTCAGGTCGCGTATGCGATAGAGCATGGCATCCGAGCCGCCGTCGAGTTGGAGGGCGAACCAGTCCCATCCCAGCGAGAGCGCCGTGAAGTTGCCCCACTGGTGGTCAAACCATGCCTGACCAGTCACGTCCAGGACGCGATCGCCCGTGGACACCTGACCGGTCACGTTCAGCCGGGTCCGCGAGTAGTAGTAGGAGTTCTGGCCGGCCGTGGTGACGTCGAGTAGCCCGGTCCCACCGTGAAGCACCGGCGGCCGGCCTTCGCTCAGATCGAGCCTGACCGAATAGTCGGTGGTTGTGGCCACCAGGTGGTCGTCGCCGCCGCTTCCGCGCATGATCCAGCCCCGGTGATCGAACTCGAATCTGCCGGGGGCCGCGGGGGGACTCTTTCCGACCTCGGCCCGCTGTCCGGTCTGGTGAATGCCGCCTGCCAGGTCGGTGATGGCGAAGTGCGCGATGCGAGCCGCAGGGAAGCCTGGAACGCGGACCACGAAGGTCACGTAATGGAACCCGAACCGGAGCTCCTCGCCGACTCCCAGATGGCCGTTGTAGTACCACCACTCGGTCAGGGTTTCAGGATGCGGGGCGTCGTCCTCCGGCAGCTTTACCGATCGTACGACCAGATCCGGGCTAGTCGTTAACGTTTGCCTCCGGGTGGGCGTCGGCGGTGGTGGAGTGGGAGTTGGCGGCGCCAGGTTGGCGACCGGCTGATCGGGCGGCTTGCTGCAGCCGAATCCGCTAACGCTGAGTAGAAGGACGGCCGCGAAACCGCCGAGCAGGAACCGCATTAATCCTCATTATCGGCGTGGCTCGGCCAGGCCGCCATGCTTTAACTGCCATCGCCTGATTGCGTACCAGAACATCCGTTCTATCATGTCTCCCCGCCCATCACGTTCTCAGCCGGACACAGACCGGCGGGTAGCGCAAACGAGGGAGTCATGCAAGACACGAAACGACGTCCGTCAGGACCGCCATGACAGACGAGGATCTGCGGCGGGTCCTGCGCGCCAGGCATGTCGACCGTTCGCCGACCTATGACAAGCGGAGCAGGCGCAAGCGACTCGCCAGTGAGGCTGCCGAGCAGCTCATTCCAGGCGGTTGGGGGGCGGCTGGTGCGGCGCGGGGCAACGCCCCGTTTCCGGACCGCCATTCACTCAGTGAACCGCGCCGCTGCTCCAAATGGAATGATACTGCGTCTCATCTAAAAGCGCCCGCCGGGCCGCGCGTCGTCCTGGAGCGCCGGTTACCCGCAATCAATAGCGTCAAAATCGCCGAATCAGCTACGGACCAGGCAGAGGCGGTCACCTTCGTTTCCGAGCTGGAGACGGGGTCGGCACAGGATGGTGGCGGATATGCGGAGCTGCACTCGCATTCCAACTATTCCTTTAGAGAAGGCGCTTCCTACACTGCGGAATTACTGGTGCAGGCGAAGAAACTGGGACTGGCCGCGCTGGCGCTGACCGATCACAACAACCTGTGTGGCGCCATGGAGTTCGCGCAGGCCGCGAAGAGCGTCGGCATCAAGGCGATCATCGGCGTCGAGCTGACGCTGACCAACGGCCACCACCTGACGCTGCTCGCCGAGAACGCAGAGGGCTACAAGAACCTCTCCCTGCTCACCACGCGCGCCCACATGGACCCGGCCGAGCGCAATGAGCCGGCGCTGGCCCCTGCTCTGCTGGCCGAGCATTCCAGGGGCGTCATCTGCCTTTCAGGCTGTCGCAGCGGTGAAATCTCCTCCCTGGTGATGAAGGGCGATCTCGAGGGCGCGCGCAGGGTGGCCCGGCAGTACCTGGAGTGGTTCGGGCCCCAGAACTTCTTCCTCGAGCTCCAGCAAAACCTGGTGCTGGGCGACACCCGCCGCAATCGATTCATGGCGGCGATCGGCCAGGAACTGGGAATCGGAATCGTGGCAACCAATAACGTCCATTACCACGTCCAGGCGCGCAGCCGGCTCAACGACGCGCTGGTCGCCATCCAGCACAACCGGTCGCTCGAAGAGACGCACCTGGAACGCCGCCCCAACAATGAGTTCTACCTGAAGTCGCCCGCAGAGATGGCAAAGCTATTCGCGGGTTTCTCTATGGCAATCAGCAACACCAAACGCATCGCCGAGCGCTGCGATCTCGACCTCACCTCGGCCCGGGTTTACGACTTCCCGGACTACCCGGTCCCTGCGGGCCACACCCCGGTTTCCTGGCTCCGCAAGGTCTGCGAAGACGCCGCGGTGCGCCGGTACGGCGCGGTCACCCCGCCGGTCAGGGAGCGCCTGGACCACGAGCTGAAGCTCCTCGAAAAACACAAGCTGGCGGGCTTCATCCTCCAGTACCACGACATCATCGAGACCGCCCGCGACGTCCAGGTCGAACTCGGCATGATCGAGCCGGGGTTGCCGATCGAAGAGCAGCCTCCCGGTCGCGGCCGGGGGTCATCGGTCGCCCTGCTCTGCGGGTACCTGGCCGGCCTGTCGCACATCGACCCGCTGCAGTTCGGCCTGCGCCTCGAGCGGTTCCTGACCGATGAGATGAGCGGGCCGCCGGACATCGACCTCGACTTCCCGCGCAACATCCGCGAGGAGCTCATCCTCAGGGTCCACCAGAAGTGGGGCTACGAGCGCGCGGTCCTGACCGGGATGATCTCGACCTACAAGATCCGGGGCGCCGTGCGTGACCTCGGCAAGGCCCTGGGGCTGCCCGACGAGGATGTCGACAAGCTCTCGAAGCGGCTCGACGGGCATACGCACGCACGCCAGCTCTACGACGAGATGCGCTCCCTCCCCGACTACCGGGATCGCGCCGACTCGCCGCTCTGGCAGGAGCTGATCGGCCTGGCCCAGCAGCTGGAAGGCTTCCCTAAATACCTTGCGCAACACCCGGGCGGGATGATCCTGAGTGCGCGGCCCCTCTCGGAGACGGTGCCGCTTCAGCGCAGCGCGATCGACGGCCGCTTCATCTGCCAGTGGGACAAGGACAGCGCCGATGATGCCGGGTTCGTGAAGATCGACTTCCTGGCGCTCGGCGCGCTGTCGCAGATGAACGAGGCGTTGCAACTGGTCAGGAAACGGACCGAGGAGCGGATCGACCTCTCGCGCATCGACTTCGAGGACCCCGCGGTCTACGCCGATATCCACCGCGCCGACACGATCGGCGTGTTCCAGATCGAGTCTGCAGCGCAGATGCAGACCGTGGTCCGCCTGAAACCAAAGAACCTGTTCGAGATGGCGTGGGAGGTCGGGGCGGTCCGTCCAGGGGTGGGCGTCAACGATGGCGTGTCGATGTTGATCCGCCGCCATACGGGGCTCGAGCCCGTCTGGGAGTACGACCACCCCCTGGAGAAGGCGGCGCTCGAGCGCACCTACGGCGTGCCGCTCTACCAGGACCAGCTGGTCGAGCTAGGCGTGCACGTCGCGGGCATGTCCGCGGCGGAAGCGGACCGGATGCGCAGAGCCTTCAGCCGCCGCAACCGCCACGAACTGATCCCGGTCTGGAAGGAGAAGTTTTTGGCCGGCGCCCTGAAAAAGGGCGTGCCGCCTGACGCCGCGCTGAAGATCTTCGGCAAGTTCCACGGGGAGTACCAGTTCCCGGAGTCGCACGCCTTCGCCTTCGGCATCACCGCCTACCAGATGTCGTGGCTCAAGCACTACTTCCCGCTCGAGTTCTTCGTCGGCCTCTACAACCAGCAGCCGATGGGCTTCTACAACCTCGAGACCCTGAAGGAGGACGCAAAGCGCCACGGGATCCAGATCCTCAACCCGGACGTCAATCTCAGTAACGACGTGGCGATCCCCGAAGCTGGCTGCTTGCGGCTGGGCCTCACGCATGTGGCGAAGGTACGCGCGGCGACCGTCAAGCTGGTGCTGTTTGCCCGTAGCCGGCACGGGCCCTTCAAGTCGGTGGCCGACTTCATGGCCCGTACCGGCCTGCAACAGGAGGCACTCGACAACCTCGCCGACGCGGGCGCCTTCGACTCGATGGACCCGGAGCGGCGGCAGACCCGCTGGGAGATCGGCCTGCGCTACCGGCCGGTCGGCCGGCAGCTTTCGTTCGAGATGGCCGTCGACCAGGACATGGTGGCGTTGCCCGGCCAGTCCCGGTGGGAGCTGGCGGTCGCCGAGTACCGCACCATGGGCCTCTACCCGAAGGGGCACCTGATGGCGATGGTCCGTCCGAAGCTGCCCCCGGACGTCCGGCGCAGCGAGGAGCTACACGCGCTGGCCGACGGCACCGAGGTAAAAGTGGCCGGGATCGTCATCCGCCGGCAACGGCCGCTCGCCAGGGCCGTGTTCCTGACGCTGGAGGACGAGTTCGGCCACTCGCCCCTCGTGGTCTGGCCCCAGGTCTACGAGCGACTCAAGTGGCAGGCCAAGTCGCCGATCCTGCTCGCCCGCGGGACGGTTTCGCACCGCGCGGGGACGATGAATGTGGTGGTGTCGAACCTGACGCCTATCGAGGCCAGCGATGCGCCGTCGCTCAAGAGCAAGGACTGGGGCTAGACCAGGCCAGATCCGTTCCGCCCCTTTCAGTGACCTCCGCCAGGGACGACATCGCCGGGCCAGGCGCAGGATCGGGATGCCACCGCACCTGGCCAAATCGATCCGCAATGAGAGAAACGAACCGCCTGGTCTCCCTGGTCGTCGTCTCGGGCCGCGCGAGCTGTGGGTCACTATCGCGCAGGGTCCGATCAATGAAGCGCAAGTTCGATCGCAGAGCGCCACTCGGGGAGCTCACCTGCGGCCCATCTTGTCGCCCCCCTTGCCTTGATAGGTGCCCACGCTTCTTACATGTGTCCAGGGCGCGCTCGCG
>VGZT01000029.1 GCA_016872495.1 SAR202 cluster bacterium | reverse complement strand
CGCCCGGCAACGCCAGCAGCGCGACGCCCGCGGCTAGGTGCCCTCAGGGCTCCCAAAGCCAAATAAGGGTGAGGAAGTAACTCTCTCCCCGGTAGGCGTTCGGCACGAATCCGTTCACCCGCGGCGACCAGACCCAGTGCAGATACTCGGTGGCAGGCGAGAAACGGTGCGCGCCTGCGAAGAGTTCCCTCTGGAGTTCGAGGACTGACCGGCGCCGCTCGCCGGGGTCCAGTGTTACGGCCTGGATCTCGATCAGCCGGTCAATCTCCGGAGTCGATAAGCCGGTCGTGTTCCAGAGCCCGTTGGAACGGTGTACGGACATCAGGAACTCGGTGATGCTGGTAGCCGGTGGCTGCGCGCCGACCAGCATCTGGTACTTCCCGCCGAACCAGGCCTCGTCCCCGTAGATGCGCGTCGACACCCGCTTGACGACCGGCTTCAGGCCGGTCGCAGTGCGGTCGCCGGCAATCCTGTTCGCCTGGTCGACATACGGCTCTGGGAATTCGCCGACCGTGATCTCGAAACGGGCCCCGTTGGCAGCGCGGTTGCCGTCGGGACCGCGGTGACGGTAGCGTTTGGCGGGAAGGGCGTGGGAGTTGGCGCGGCGGCCGGCGAAGGTCTTCAACAGGAGGCGCAGCGGCCCACGCATTCCGAATAGCATAGGGCGCGCATCCGCCATGTTCATCGATATCCACACACATATTGACCAGTACGAGCCGGCTGAATTGCCAGGCCTCCTGGAACGCGCGCGTGCCGCATCGGTCGGCTGCGTGGTGTCCGCCGGGACCACGCTTGCCAGCTCACGCAAATGCATCGAACTGGCGAGGGCGAACAGCTCCGTAGTGGCAGGAGTCGGCGTGCACCCGCAGGACTTAACGGGCGAGCTGAGCACAGAGGACCTCAATGGCCTCGATGAGTTGTGTCACGACCGCCGGGTCGTGGCCGTGTCCGAGGTGGGCCTCGACTTCCAGCCCGCATCCCCGGACCGGGCAATGCAGGCCAGGGCGCTCAGGGCGCAGATAGACATGGCCCGGCGACACCGGCTGCCCGTAATTTTTCACATGCGAGAGTCGATCCAGGAAACCCTGGCGCTGCTGCGCGCTACGCGGGCGGGAGATCTGGGCGGCGCCGCGCACTACTTCCAGGGTTCGCTACGGGACGCGCTCGAGGTAATCGACCTCGGCTTCATGATTTCCCTGGCCAAGCCGCTCCTGAGGCTGCCGGAGCTGCAAGAGGTTGCGGCAAGGCTGCCGGCTTCGAAGATCGTGCTCGAGACCGACGCCTACCCGCAGTATTTCAAGAGCAAGCGGGAGCGGTGGACGGAGCCGAAGGACGTCCCGCTGGTCGCCTCCATGCTCGCCGAGATTCGAGGGGTCGGGTTGGAAGAGATCGAAAATGTCGCGACCGCCAACTCGCTCCTCATGTTCGGCGAGCGTAGCGCTGTCGTGCGTTCGGCGCTGGAGTCCGGGGCTGCCTGACCTAGTGGCCTAGCAGCTTCCGGGTGACCTTCCACATCGCCTGTGACCGCACGGCCTCTTCAACTTCTTCCTGGGTGACCGGCTTGCCCTGGTAGTGCAGGACGAAGAATCCGGCGCCCCTGGTCGATTCAGTCGGGGTGGTCGTTACGGTACCGCCGTAGCGAAGGGCGGTGAGCATCGTCGACACCTTCTGGATCGTGGCAGCGTCGGTGCCAATGCCCCTGACCCTGACCGCCGCCATGCGGTTCCTGGTGCCGGCAACTGGCTCGTCGGACTCCAGGGTCACAGTGGGGTTGGAAAGTGGTCCGGGCAACTTTCATCTCCTTGCGAAGGCCTGGCCGACGCCCTCGTCTAGCCGGTGCTTCTCGCCAGCTATAAGTATCGCGCTACGCGGCCGATATAATCGCTCGAGCGACAAATCTGAGTCGGATACGCAAGACAATTCTCCCGGAGATTCCATTGCCACCTGCACGTTCCGAGACCGCGCTCAAGGAGTGGGCCGTGGCAGTCGCGGCCATGG
The DNA here is from genome assembly GCA_016872495.1 of SAR202 cluster bacterium. GTDB lineage: Bacteria > Chloroflexota > Dehalococcoidia > Lucifugimonadales > Lucifugimonadaceae > VGZT01. Next base: position 26,144 of record VGZT01000029.1, on the reverse strand, counting down.
ACCGCGGGAATCAGATCATCCTCCTGCGCAAGGGCGGGATCCGGGAAGACGGGAAGCACTTCAAGATCGAGCACCACGGGTTCTTCCTGTACCCGACTTACTTCCACGAGGCCCAGGCGCTGCTCAAGCCGGAGAACCGTGCCCTGTTCGACGAGACCATTAGTGAAGAAGACGACGCACTGGTCACCCTGCGAATCTGGGCGGAGATCGAGGAGAAACTCGAGATCAGCGATGAGTCGGCGGTCGCCGCCCTCGACCCGTTTCATATCTTCACTTCAGAGTTCGCGGCGAAGCGGGCGCACTGGAAGCCCAGACACCCCCTGCACGTCCTGCTACTCCGCTGTTATCGCTTGCAGCAGCCGCAGGCCTTGCCAGTGATGCCGGAGTACGCGGGCTGCAAGTCCTGGGTCAAGTTGACCGAAGAGTACCCGGTCGGCGTCGCATCGCCGGTGCTGACCGACCGACAGTTTGAGACGAAGGTCTCCCAGATCAAGGCCGCGCTCGGCCAATCTGCGCCTGCGAAGATCTAGGTCCAATCGACAATTGAGAGGAACTTGTGGCCGGTTTGCGATGCTGGCCCAGGCCGGGGAATAGCAGGTCTCAGGCCTCCAGCTCTTGGAGCGTCTAATCGTCGATCCGCCCTGGTCGGGCCCGCAATACCGCCCGGGGCGCGCCGGGCCCAACATTCAGGAGAAGAAACTTGAGATACCGGGAGCTGGCCGGAACGGACCTGACGGTCTCGGAGATCGGCTTTGGCGTCTGGAGCGTCAGCACCGGGTGGTGGGGCAAGGTTTCGCAAGACGATGCCATCTCGCTGATGCGGAGGGCTCTGGGACTCGGGATCACCTTCTTCGACACCGCGGACGCCTATGGCGACGATGCCTATGGCGAGACGGTGCTGGCTGAGGCGCTATCGGGGTCCAGGGACCGGATCGTGCTTGGGACGAAGTTCGGATACGACCTTGACGCGCCAAGATCAGGTCACTCCGAGCGGCCCCAGGACTGGTCGCCAGCCTTCGTGAAGAAGGCATGCGAGGCCTCGCTGTCCCGGCTAAGGACCGACCACATCGATCTCTACCAGCTCCATAACCCGCGGCTGGACGCATTGCAGCGGGACGACTGCTTCGCTGCCCTTGAAGACTTGAAGGCTTCCGGCAAGATCCGCTGGTTCTCGGCCGCCATCGGCCCCGACCTGGGCTGGCGCGATGAAGGCATGTACGCGATCGAGGCGCGGCGGATCCCTGCACAGATCATCTACTCGATCCTCGAGCAGGACCCCGCGAACGAGTTCATCGCCGCCGCCGGGCGGGCAGGGGTCGGCGTGTACTCCCGGGTGCCGCACGCCTCCGGCATCCTCGACGGGACCTACACCAAAGGTATGACCTTCGACCCCGCGGACCACCGCAGCCACCGCCGGCAGGCGTGGCTCGAGTCCGCGGTCAAGAAGCTCGGCATGATCGATTTCATGTACGAGGGCAAGCCGGCGACCATCGGGCAGATCGCCCTCAAGTTCTGCCTGATCCCGAGCGTAATGGCCTCCGTGTTGCCGACGATGACAACCGTCGCCCAGCTCGAGGAATACGCCGCCGCCCCGGAGACCGACGACATCCCGGCCTCGGAGTTGCGTCGCCTCGCGGAGCTTTACGGCGACAACTTCGGAACGGGCGCCCCGCAGCCGCTGCGGTCGAGCCGCTGAGCTTCAGGCCTCGTTATCTTCGTCGTGGCCTGACTGGTCGTTGCCACCGGTGCGCCCGGTGTCCGTGCTCTCGCCCGAAGAAGGTTCGGATCCGGCCTGGGCTCCAGCTGTTTCAGCACGCGCCCCGTTCTCGTCCCGGGAAAACTCCCCGTGAAACCGTCGCCGCCCCCGGCGGCTACGCCGCTTCCGGGGACCCCGCTGGGACTGCTGCGACTGCTGCGGCTGCGTTGAGATCACGCGTCGCATCTCGTCCTCCAGGAGCGAGAAATCCTTCTGGGGGATGATGTGCAGGGCGCCGATGAACGCAAGCTCCCACGACTCCGGTGGCCATTTGCGCACATATTCGAGCCGCGGTCCGATCTGGTAGGCGTCCAGGTACTGGTCCGGGTTCAGGACCGCGTCCGCCCTGATCTTGACCCGATGCGGGAAATCCTCGGATGACCGGTGGTGGGACCAGATCTTCTCGTGATCCTCGAAATGTCCGGACGTTACCGTCGCGGTGGCCGCGAACCTGCGGCTGTCCGACAGGTAGAAGAGGATCCGATCATCGGAGCTGAGCCTGAGCGCCTTGCGGCGTTGCGAGCTTTCGACGCCCTGGAGATCGAACCCACGCCTGCGCGTTATTTCGAAGTTGTCGCCGGTCATGACCAGCATCCAGTAGGTCTTGCCCAATCCGTGTCCTGACCTTGTGGTCTTCCCGCCGCCGAGGGCAGGAGTGCTCTCGCCTGCCATCACGGGACGGCAGGCGCCCTGGTCGAGTTTCCAACTCATTCTACGGGCGCGCCGCCCGGCAAGCAGGAACGGGATCCCGGCCTGTGCGTCCTTGTTCATCGCGCCGGCCAGCGGGGCGAAGAGCTTTGTGGACTCGAGCGGGAAGAAGAATTTCGACGCCTGGCTGGCACCCATGGCCTTCAGCGTGTCCAGCTACTGGAGCGCCATCGTGTTGCCGTCGAAATACCAAGCGAACGCGCAGATGCGCTGGAGCGCCTGGCTGAAGCCTTCCGCTCGCCGCACCGCCGCCTGCTGGTCACCTTCGGCCTTGAAGATCACCGAACGCCATACCTGCTCGGCGGACATCTGCCGGTCTATCGCTTCCTGGATTTCCCTCGGGACTCGATCTACCTGATCACGAGGTTCGTGACCTTGATATCCCAGCGGCCAGTTTCGGCGTCGAGTCTTGCGCTGGTCATGTCTTTGATGCGATCACGTTGCGACCGCACGTTGCCGTGCGCGATGTCGCCGACTACCGCGCGCAGGGTTCCCGGTGGTGAGCGGGCAGGCGTAGCCCATCGTCCCCGTGGCGCGGTGATCCCTCGACAGCCCCCGTCGGCCCAAGTTACGCTTCCGCGGGATTTCTCGGCAGGAGGTCCCGGCAACCATGCGCGTCATCGATGCGATCGCCGACGTTCTCAAGCGTGAGGGCGTCGAGTACCTGAGCTGCTTCCCAACGACGCCCGTGATCGAGGCCGCGGCCGCTGCGGGCATCCGACCCATCATTTGCCGGCAGGAGCGTGTGGGGGTCGGGATCGCCGACGGATTTGCCCGGGTCCGCAATGGCCGTCCACCGGGTGTCTTCGCAATGCAGTACGGCCCCGGCGCCGAGAACGCGTATCCGGGAATCGCTACCGCCTTCTCCGATTCCACGCCGCTGCTACTGCTGCCGCTCGGCAATTCTCGAATGATGGACGGCGTGCCACCGCTGTTCAGTTCGGTGCGCAGCCTGGCCTCGGTCACGCGGTCGGCGGAGCAGATCACCGTCCCCGAACGCGTGGTCGACGCCATGCGCCGTGCCATGTCTCGCCTTCGCACCGGCAAATCGGGGCCCGTACTTGTCGAAATCCCGATCGACCTGGCAACGATGGAGGTCGATCCAGCGCTGGTCGCCAGCTACCGGCCGGTCCCGGCAGTCTTAAGCCAGGGCGATCCGGAGGACGTCGACCGGGCTGCGGTGCTCCTGCTTGCCGCCGAACGCCCGGTTGTGATCGCGGGGTCTGGTGTTCTCTACGCCGGAGCTTCAGCGCAACTCTCCGAGCTGGCCGAGTACCTGCAGCTGCCGGTGATTACGACGATGGCGGGCAAGAGCGCGTTCCCGGAAACCCACCCGCTTTCCCTGGGCAGCGCCGACGCGGTGATGAGCGGACCGGCGTACCAGTTCTTGAGGGATGCCGACCTCGTGCTCGGCCTCGGCACGAGCCTGACCCGGCACAGCATGGTCACCCCAATACCGCCCGGCAAGCGGATCATCCAGGTCACCAACGACCCCGGCGACATCGCGAAGGGCTACTTCGTGGACGCGGCGATTCTCGGCGACGCGCGACTCGTACTCGAGCAGCTCCTCGAGGCGGTCAGGGAGAGAACGGGCGGAGCCCGGTCGGATGCGTCTGGAGTCGCCCGGATTTCCAGCATGCGAGACGCGTGGCTTGGCGGGTGGTTGCCCAAGTTGACCTCATCCGAGCGCCCCATCAACCCCTACCGCGTGATCTGGGAGTTCATGCGGAATGTCGAGCCCGATACGGCCATCGTCACCCACGACTCGGGAAACCCCCGCTACGAGATGATGCCTTTCTACCGGGCCGGCGGGCCACGGTCTTACCTGGGTTGGGGGAAGTCGCACCAACTGGGCACGGGCCTGGGGCTGATCATCGGCGCCAAGCTGGCCTCGCCCGAAAAACTCTGCGTGAACTTCATGGGCGACGCCGCCTTCGGCATGACCGGCCTCGATTTCGAGACGGCAGTTCGCTCCGACCTGCCGATCCTGACGATTGTGCTCAACAACAGCACGATGGCCGTCGAAACCAGGAGCATGGAGTTGTCGCACCGCCTGTACGGGACACGCGACCTGGGCGGCAACTACTGCCAGATGGCCCTGGCCATGGGCGGCTGGGCCGAAAGGGTCGAGGATCCCGAGGACGTGGGCCCGGCAATCGGCAGGGCGCGGCGCGCCACCGAGGAGGGGCGGGCGGCGCTGCTGGAGTTCATCACCGGCGAGGAGCTTGCGTACTCCCACCGGCGCCCGTTCGGCTAGGGTGTCCGCAAGGCAATCGAGCTCCCGGTGCCGCAGCCGGGGCCGGCTGGACCGGTTCCCCGCCGGAGTCCTTCGCACCGGGTCTCCCGGATGGCAAGTGACCAAATCGCCGTTGGCGGTCGCCACGATCCCGTGGTGGTACCAGCCAGCGCGTGCCGATAGCGGATTCGGCACCTGCGCCCGGCGATCCACCCCCCTTATTCCAGGTTGCCTGCCTTCATGAATCCAATTTTTCGAGGCACCATATCAACGCGTTGACGCCTCGCGCGGCCGTGTTCGCGGAAGCCGAGAGATCTGACAGGAGAGTGCGGTGAACATAAGCGGCAGAGACGCCCTGATCGCCGTCGATATCCAGAACGACTTCTGCCCGGGCGGGTCGCTTGCGGTCACCGGCGGGGATGCTGTCGCGGCGCGCATGAACCACGTTGCGCGCGAGTTCGCCCGCAGGGAATGCGGGATATTCGCGACCCAGGACTGGCACCCTGCGGCCCATTCGTCGTTCAGGGGCCAGGGTGGGCCGTGGCCCCCGCACTGTGTGCAGGGGTCGAAGGGCGCCGAGTTCCACCCTCAGTTCAACCTGCCGGCCGGCGCCCGGGTCGTCCGAAAGGGCGCCGACCCGAAGGTCGACGCGTACTCCGGATTTCTGGACTCCAACCTCGAGGCGGAGTTGCGCTCAGCGGGGATCGAGCGAGTGTTTGTAGGAGGACTGGCGACCGACTACTGCGTGCTGAACACCGTCCTCGACGCCCGCAAGCTCAAGTTCGAGGTGTATGTGATGACCGACGCGATCGCCGCGGTGAACGTCCGGCCGGGCGACGGAGAGGCGGCACTCCGCCGCATGACGCGCGCCGGAGCGGTGACGGTGGTGTCCACAGCGCTGTTTTCGGGCCGGTAGGTCTCCCGGTCAGAGGCTACTCGCCGAGCTCCCTCGTTCTCACCGTCCTCGTCACGTCCTTCATCAGGTCCAGGAGTCCATTGCTCACATCGACCGGGTAGTCGGCGGGCGATCGAATTGCCTTGACCTCTTCCGGCAGACGCCCGAACTCGAGCTTGAAGTTTGCGCGGACATCGGCCAACGAAGGCGTTTCGACGATCGTTTGACCGGCGCGCATGACCTCCTGAAGCAGCGGGCGCCCACGGTCTACCGTCTCGCCGACGCTGGCGACGATGTCCCGCCGAGAAATCCCCCCGGTCTCGATCCGGTATACCTGCTTGCAGCCCGGCATGGACACCTTGTCGGTGCTCAATTTCAGGACCGGACGGCCGTCGTACTCGACCAGCTTGTATGCCGAGTCGATGTACGGGGCGTCGGCGGACACGCCGGCGCGCGTGCCAACGCCAAAGCCATCGATCGGCACTCCAGCGCGGCACATTTCGTCGATCTGATACTCGTCGAGCCCGCCGCTGGCAAGTATCTGGACGCTCGGGAGGCCCGCTTCGTCAAGCATCTTCCGGGCCGCGCTCGCCAGCCGGGCAAGGTCGCCGCTATCGAGGCGAATCGCCTGGAGCCGGTGGCCCTCGCCGAGCATCTCCCTCGCGATGGTGATCGCATTTGCAACCCCCGAGAGAGTCTCGTACGTGTCGACGAGGAGGGTCGTTTCATCCGGAAAGCTGCGGGCGTAGGCCCGGAAGGCGTCCTGCTCGTGCTCGAAGGACATGATGAACGAGTGCGCCATCGTCCCGACGGCGGGGATGCCGAACCTTGCAGCCGCCTGGACGTTGCTGGTTCCGGCGTATCCGGTGATATAGCCGCAACGGGCAGCGCTCGTCGCGGCGTCGAGCCCCTGCGTCCTGCGGGCCGCAAAATCCACTATCGAGCGCCCCTGCGCCGCATGGACGACCCGCGCCGCCTTGGTTGCCAGCATCGTCTGCAAACTGGCCTGGTTCAGCAGGAAGGTTTCTACAAGCTGCGCCTCGATGATCGGCGCCTGTACCTCCAGGACCGGTTCGTTTACGAAGACCGGCGTGCCCTCGGCAATCGCCCTCAGCTGTCCCGTGAAGCGGAGGTCCCTGAGCTGCCTCAGGAACCGCCTGTCGAACCGTTCCAGGGACTCGAGGTGGCCAAGGTCCTCGTCTGTAAACCGGAACGATTCCAGATAAGAGACGACGCTTTCGAGACCGGCAAAGATCAGATAGCCGCGATCGGGGGGCAACTTGCGGAAAAACAGGTTGAAGGTAGCCGTCCCGCGCAGGCCGTTGCGCCAGTAGGCCTGCGCCATGGTGAGCTCGTAGAGGTCGACGAACAGGGCGTTGGAGACGTTCATGGATCTGGCCCGGCGGGATCAGTTCCAGCCCGCGTAAAGCTGCGATTCGGCCAGGTCGAGGACCTGGTAGGGAAGCCCCGACCGCCTTGCGGCGTCCTCGCCCGCCGCGGTCACGAACCATGTCCCCCCGGTGCCAACGACCCTTCCGTCCATCATGATCACTTCGCCGGCGACCAGCGACATCGTGGCGCGCCCCGAACCCTCGTCGATGATCGTGATGTCGGCATCAGCGCCGGGCGAGAGGTGGCCCTTCTGCCGCAGGCCGAGCATGCGCGCCGGGTTCACACTTAGCTTTCTGACTGCGTCGGCCATGGAGAGCGCGCCGAACCGCACGAGCGCCATCGTCCGTTCGATCGCGACGTTCCTCGGCAGCGAACCGCCGTCCGTGCTGATCGCATCGACCACGAATTCGCCGTCCGGGTAGCGCTCGATCGTGAGGAGCATTGCCGAAAGAGGCGGATTGACCGGGAAGCTAAGGCTGGCGTCGGTGCTCGCGTCCTCCCAGACCTTGACCGCCTCGGCGCCGGAGACGAGCACGACACGCTCATCCCGCTCGACCAGCGCGGAGCCATAGCCGTCCAGCAGCGCCTGCCGGATGCCCGCTTCGGTGGTCGGATACCCCCTGGCCTTCAAGCAGTTCTGGGCGACGTTGTAGACGAGATTCCCGGCCTCGTCGCACTTGCCGTTCGTGCCGTTGATCTGCGCGAGATACGCCTCCGACACGAGCTGGCCTCGCTTGCTCTCGAGGATCTGCACCGCCTCACGGCACTCCTCAGCAGGAGGAAGGACCATGCCGCGGCAGTACGAGTTGATATGGGCGACATGCAGCCTGCCGTCCGCAACCAGGTCGGGGATTTCACGCAGGCCGTGCAAATCACTCCCGGTTGCCTTGGTGCCGACGTGGAAGGCAACCCACGCCAGCTGGTCGTTCCCCTCACGGATCGTATCTGCGGTCGATTCCGGGGTGAAAGGGTGGTAGCCGCCGAGCAACTTCACGCCGATGGCGCCTTTCTTCATGGTGGCGGCTATGGTTTCGCGCAAGAGCGCGGGACCCGGATCGTCGGTGCGAATGGTCTGATGGGGCACCAGGCCCAGCAGGCAGGCCACGTTCAACCCGGCGCCGCGTCGCTGCATGCCCTCGGCCAGCGCAGTTGGCTCTCCGGCAAGGTCGAGCGCGGTCGTCGTCCCTGATTCTGCAAGCATCGCGTGCCCGAAGGCGCGGTCCACCGAGCGGGCCCACGGACTCGAGATGTGCGTATGGGTGTCGATGTGCCCCGGGATTACGATCCTTCCGTGCGCGTCGAACAACCGGACCCCGGCCGTTCGGGGCAGGCCTTCTCCTACCCGGGCGATCTTCCCGTGCCTGATACCCAGGTCGGCAACGGAATCGACCCCGCTGGCAGGGTCGACCACTCGGCCGCCCTGGATTATCGTGTCGAAGACTTGAGCCATCTGGTCCTCCGGCCGGATTCTATTCCCTCACCTCCTATCTCCCGCCGAGGGAGGTGTGTCATTCTGAGCAGAGCAGAGGATCTTGCGACCGCCGGAAGGCGCGTCTGGGAGAGCCCTCGAGGCTGCGCCGCTATGGATGACGTGTGAGACCGCCGGCCTTGATCGAGCAGGGGACAGGCGCCGGCGAAGTCGGGCAGGGCTACACGGATCGGGGCACGAATTGAAACAGACATTTGACACGATCGTCATCGGCATCGGCGGGATGGGGAGCGCCACCGCCCACCATCTCGCCCGCAGGGGGCAGAAGGTCCTCGGGCTCGAGCAGTTCGACATCCCGCACGACCGGGGCTCGTCGCACGGGATCACGCGCATCATACGGCTGGCCTACTACGAACACCCTTCCTACGTTCCACTCCTGCGCCGGGCCTACGAGCTCTGGCGCGAATTGCAGGAGAACGCGGGCGAGCAACTCCTCCACATCACCGCGGCGATCGACGCCGGACCCGAGGGTGCAGGCCTCTTCGAGGGCTCACTTCTCTCATGCCAGGAGCACAACCTCCCGCACGAGGTCATGACCGGCCCGGAATTGTCGCGCCGCTATCCCGGATACCGCCTGCCGCCCGAGATTCGCGTGCTGCTACAGCCGGACGGGGGCTTCCTGCTGTCGGAGCGCTGCATCGTCGCAAGCGTGGTCGCTGCGCAGCAGATGGGCGCCGACATCCGAGCGCGCGAGCCGGTCGTCGAATGGCGATCGACGGGTGACCGGGTCCGGGTCAAGACGACGCGCGGCAGCTACGAGGCCGGGTCCCTGGTCATCTCGGCCGGGGCCTGGGCGAGCAAGCTGGTCCCGCAGTTGAGGGCCAGCGCCCGCCCCGAACGCCAGGTGCTCGCCTGGTTCCAGCCGCGCAAGCTGGAACGGTACCTCCCGGGATCGTTCCCGGTGTTCAACCTGTTGGTGGAGGAAGGCCGCTACTACGGTTTCCCTGTCTACGGGGTGCCCGGCTTCAAGGTCGGCAAGTATCACCACCTGGAAGAGCAGGTCGACCCCGACAGCCTGGACCGGGAGTGCACCGAAAGAGACGAGGAGGTCCTGCGGTCGTTCACGCGGCGATACATGCCAGACGCCGCCGGGCCGACCATGTCAATGAAAGCGTGCATGTTCACGAATACGCCGGACGAGCACTTCGTCATCGACCTCCACCCGGAGCACAGGAACGTCTCGATTGCGGCCGGCTTCTCAGGTCACGGTTTCAAATTCTGCAGCGTCGTGGGCGAGATCATGGCCGACCTGGCGACCAACCGCCAGACCCATCACGACATAAGGATGTTCAAGGTGGGACGTTTCAAGTAAGGCCACCCCCATCCCTGACTTCGGCCAGCGGGGTCGAATTCGTCAGGGACGCTACGGGGCTACCAGAAGGCGCCCCTTCCGGCGACCGGGACGACGTCCTCGAGCCGCCCATCACGGACACAGAAGTAGTAGTCGTGGATGTTGATCGTCGTCGAACAGGTCATTGGCATCAGGCTGACCCGGTCGCCGACCTTGAGCCTCCGGGCGTCGCCTTCCAGCTGAAGGATTCCGTGTTCTTCATTGAGCCTGGCGAATGTCGCCCCGGGCAGATCGACAACCGCCGGCAGGCCCGATTCGGCGTTCATCGACTTCCGTCCGATATCCAGTACCGCCCGGTCGGGGGTCGGACGACTGATCACCGTCGACGCCACAGTAAGCGCCAGATCGAAGTCCGACATCTCCTTGAGGTATGCGCCGTCCATGAAGATGTAGCTGCCGGCCTGGATATCGGTGACGAACTTCACCGCGCCGGTCGTTGCGTAGGTGCTCGTGCCGCCCGCAGTCATGATCTTCACGGGCAGTCCGGCGGCCTTCACGTCGTCCATCGCAGCTTTGAACTTTTTCATCGCCTGCGTGACGATCTCCTGCTTCTCCCCGGGCGGGGCGCTGACATGCCCCTCGTAGCCCATCAGGCCGTCGAATCGCAGGCCTCGGGCCGACGCGACCATCCTGGCGAGCGTGGTCGCAGGTTCGCCCGGTTCGACCCCGCAGCGGTTGAGGCGGATGTTGACGTCGACGACGACCCCGATCGTGACGCCTGCGCGCACCGCAGCTGCCGACAGCTCCCTCACGTTGCCGGGATCGTCCACCGCAACGACCACGTTGGCACGGCGGTTCAGGGCAGCGAGGCGAGCGGTCTTGGACGGACCAACGATCTCGTTGGCGATCAGGATCTCGGTCAGGCCACCATCGACCAGCACCTCGGCCTCCGCCACCTTCGAGCAGGTAAGGCCGAGCGCGCCGGCCCGCATCTGCTTCCATCCGAAGTAAGGGCTCTTGTGGGTCTTGGTGTGCGGCCGGATCGCGGTCCCGTTCTTCGTCACGACCTGCTGCATCTTCGCCAGGTTCGAGTCGACCACGTCCAGGTCAACGACGATCGCCGGCGTGTCCAGCTCCTCGACAGGGGTACCCGGTAACGGCAAGGACCTGGTTGGCATCATGTGTCTTCCTGCTGCGGGTGGTCTGCGGACTATACACACGGGAACGATGGTCGTGCCGGGGCTGCCCTCTACCCGTGTATATTCAGCCGCCGTGCAGCCTGCCACGTCTGCTGCCAGTTCGGAGGGCACTTGAAGAAGAAGACCGGCAACTGGCGCCTTGGCGTCGACATAGGAGGGACGTTCACCGACATCGTGTTGACGTCGGGCGACGGCACCTACGTCTCGCTGAAGGTTTCATCGACCCCGGACGACTACTCCCGCGGGATTTTGGAGGGCACGCTGGCGCTTCTCGCCCGCCATGCCGTCGACCGCAACCAGGTCGCTGAGCTGGTGCACGGCACAACCGTGGCGACCAATGCGATCGTCGAGAACCGTGGCGCGCAGACCGCCCTGATAACCACCCGCGGGTTTCGAGACGTCCTCGAGCTGCGCCGACTGCGCGTCCCCGAGCTGTACAGCCTTAACTACGAGCCACCAAAGGCACTCGTAGAGCGAAGGCTGCGGCTCGAAGTGGATGAACGCATCGACTCGGGTGGGAACGTGGTCACGCCGCTTGACGAGAAGTCCGTACACGCTGCGATCGACCGTATCGAGGGCGACGGCGCGACCGCGGTGGCCGTGTGCCTGCTGCACTCGTACCGCAACCCGGCGCACGAACGACGGGTTGGCGAACTGATCCGCGCGCGGCTGCCGGATGTCTACCTCTCGCTCTCGATCGAGGTGCTGCCTGAGATACGCGAGTACGAGCGGACCAGCACGACGGTCGTCAACTCCTACATAGGTCCGATCGTCCAGCGCTACCTGGCTTCGCTGCGCCGGAGGCTGTCCTCGGCCGGGCTTGCCGCCCGGCTGCGGATCATGCAATCCAACGGCGGGATCATGTCGGCTGGCGCCGCGGAAACGATGCCGGCCCAGATCGTGGAATCCGGCCCTGCCGCCGGGGTTGTAGGGGTGTACCACGCCGCACAACGCGCTGGCCTGAAGAATGTGATCTCGTTCGACATGGGCGGCACGACCGCCAAGGCCTCGATGATCGAGGGGGGCAACAGGAGCCTGACCACCGAGTACGAGGTCGGCGGCGGCATCTCCCTCTCGTCGAGGTTGATCAAGGGCCGAGGGTATGCCCTGAAGCTGCCGGTCATCGATATCGCAGAGGTCGGCGCCGGCGGCGGCAGTATCGTGTGGATCGATCGCGGCGGGGCGTTGAAGGTCGGACCCCGGAGCGCAGGCGCCGTGCCTGGCCCTGCCTGTTATGCCACGGGTGGCGACGACCCTACCGTGACCGACGCCAACGTGGTGCTCGGCTACGTGAACCCGGAGGCGCTGGCCGGTGGCTCTGTGCCCATCTACCCGGAACGGGCCAGGCAGGCCCTGAAGGACCGCATCGCCAGCCCGCTCGGCCTCTCGGTGGCAGACGCCGCGCTCGGCACCCATGCAGTCGCCAACAACACGATGATCCGCGCACTGAAGGCGGTGTCGACGTACCGTGGCCGGGACCCTCGCGACTTCGATCTGTACGCGTTCGGCGGCAACGGCGGGATCCATGGTCCCGGCATCGCCCGCTTGCTGGGGATGAAGCGCGTCATCGTCCCGCCTTCGCCCGGCGTCTTCTCAGCGGTCGGCCTGCTCGAGGCAGAACCCGAATACCAGTTCGTGCGAACCCTGATCGGACGCGTGGACAGTCTCGACCCGGAAACGGTGGATCGTGCTTTTTCGGAGCTTGAAGAGAAGGCCGCCCGGTTCGCGCACGAGGAAGGCGTCGACGCTTCGCGCAACCAGATTTCGAGAGCCGCCGATCTCAAGTACGCCGGGCAGAACTTCGAGCTGACCGTCCCCTTTGAGGGGGCCAGCTGGAGCAGCGATTCGGCCGAGCGACTGGCGAGGGCTTTTCACGCCGAGCACCTTCGCACCTATGGCCACAACGCCGGGGCCGAGCCGGTGCACATGGTCAACATTCGACTTCAGGTCCGGATCCCCGCCGACTTCGCACAGCCTCTCGTGCCGGCCGCAGCGGGGAACGCAGGGGCGCCACGGGACCGGAAGGTCGTATTCGAGGGGCAGAAGGCGCCGCTTTCGGTCCCGGTGCTGGCCACACGCGCTGACCTCGGTCGGCCGGTCGCCCGGGGACCGTTGCTGATCGAGGAGTACGACGCCACTGTGGTGATCCCTCCGGACTGTGGCGCTCGACTCGACGAGCGCCAGAACGTTGTCATCGAGATGGCCTGAGGAGGGCCCTCTCAAGATGTTCGACTTGCTGATCAGAGGCGGTACGGTCGTAGACGGGACAGGCAACCCTGGCCGGGCGGGCGACGTCGGCGTGATCGGCGACCGGATCGTCGCAGTAGGGGAGTTGTCGTCACCGTCGCCGAACGAGGTGATCGATGCGACCGGACGCGTCGTTGCCCCGGGCTTCATCGATATCCACAGCCACTCCGACTTCACATTGCTGCTTGACCCCCGTGCCCTGAGCCAGCTCTACCAGGGGGTCACGACCGAGGTGATCGGCAACTGCGGCCACGGCTGCGCGCCGGTGAAGGGCGCTATCGAGGACATCCGGGCCAACATCTACGGGTACAAGGCCGGCCTCACCGACAGCTGGCACTCGGTGGGCGAGTACCTGTCGGTACTGGAAGCCGCACGGCCGGCGGTCAATGTTGCGGCGCTGGTCCCCCACGGCAACCTGAGGCTCGCCTGCGTTTCGGACACCGCCCGCCCTGCCAACCGCGACGAGATGGCCGCGATGGGTAAGGAACTGGCCCGTGGACTCGATGACGGGGCATGGGGATACTCGCTCGGGCTTGAATACCCGGCGGAACGAGCGTCGTCGCCGTCGGAAATCGTGGCGCTGGCACGGATCTCTGCGGGCGCCGGCGGACTGTTCGCCGTGCACACCCGTAACCGGGAGAAGCTCGCCGTCGAAGGGGTCCAGGAGGCCGTCGACCTGGCGCTTGAATCAGGGGCGAGACTTCAACTGTCGCACGTGATCCCGCGACGCGGGGGGCCACCCGACGCGCTGCAGCAGTGCCTGGGCGCGCTCGACGCCGCGCGGGCCCGCGGCGCCGAGGTCGGGTTCGATATCCACACCAGGCTGCACGGGATCACCAACCTGGTCAACGTCCTGCCGGCCTGGGCCACCGAGAACGGCCAGGATGCGGCCATCGCCATGCTCCGCGATCCCGCGCTACGTGAACGGATCCGGAAGCATGAAAGCATCATCACCAGCTTCGGGCTCGGAGGCTGGGACCGCGTTTCGATCTTCGCCGCCGATCGCCAGTCCGGCGTGCGCGGCAAATCGATCCAGGAACTGGCGGCGCGCGGTTCCCCCCTTGACGCGATCTTCGATCTCCTGATCGCAGAGCACGAGGCCGGGGGCGACTTCTCGCGGATCATCTGCCTGGCGCATTCCTACGACGAGAAGCAGCTGCTCGATACGCTGCGGCATGCCGCCTGTGGGGTCGGCTCCGACGCCACCGCGCTGTGTGCCGACGGACCACTCGCCGGGGAGACCTTTCTGGGCGCCTACACGTGGGCTGGCTGGTTGATCCGCCGCGCCGTGCGGGAGACCCGGACGCTCACTCTTGAGGTTGCGATCGCCCGGCTGACCGGGATGCCGGCAAGCCGGCTGGGACTCAAGGACAGGGGACTGCTCAAGCCCGGCATGGCGGCCGACATCATCGTGCTCGATCCTGCGAAGTTCGAGGAGACGGGCTCGCTCGAAGCCCCGAACCGGTATGCGCGTGGCGTCGACGCGCTGGTGGTGAACGGAAAGATGCAAATGGCCGGGGGCCGGCCAACCGGCAAGCGCGCCGGGAGAGTCCTGAGGAGATAACGCCTTGTCGAACGGCCGCGCGCTCGATCCCATCACGTTCGAGGTCATCCAGAACGGCCTCGCTTCGCTGGTCGACGAAATGGCCCTGACCGTGATGCGCACCGCCTACTCCGGCGTGGTCAAGGACGCCATGGACTACTCGACCGCCTTCTGCGATGCCGACGGCGAGGTGATCGCACAGGGGCTGACCATCGTCCTGCACCTGGGATCGTTCCCGGATGCCGTCGCCGCGATCCGGAAGAAGTTCGCCGGCCGGATCAACGAAGGCGACGTCTTCATCCTCAACGATCCGTATACGTCGGGCGGCATCCATCTCCCCGATATCTACGTCTTCAAGCCGGTCTTCGCCACCGAGCAGGCGGGCGGCCGCGGACCGGTGAAATCGCTCGTCGGCTTCGCCGGGTGCGTGGCCCACCACACCGATGTTGGCGGCCTCGTGCCGGGCAGCAATTCGACCGAGTCAGTCGAGATCTTCCAGGAGGGCCTCAGGATCCCCGCCCTCAAGCTGTTCGACGGCGGCAAGCCGGTCGAAGCCGTCTTCGACTTCCTGGCAACCAACGTCCGGCTCCCGGAGAAGGTCCTCGGCGACCTGCGCTCCCAGATAGCTTCGGTCGCAACCGGCGAACGCGGGTTCCTGCAGCTGGTCGCCAGGTACGGGGCGGGCGAGCTGCGCCGTTACACGAACGAGTTGCTCGACTACACCGAGCGCCGTGCGCGGGCCGAGATCGGCGACATGCCGGACGGGACATGGGAGTTCACCGACTACATCGATGCCGACAACATCCCGGACGGGCCGATCGCCATCAAGGTGCGGCTGACTATCGCTGGAGATATCATCGAAGTTGACTTCGAGGGCACGACGAAGCAGGTGCCGGCAGGAATCAACTCTCCCCTCCCGTTCAGCAAGGCCGGGGTCTATGGCGCCGTTCGCCTCGTGATGGACCCCGCGATTCCGACATCGTCCGGATTCAACCGTGCGATCAGGGTCAAGATGCCTGCGGGAACGGTCGTCAATCCCGTCCCGCCGGCGGCCTGCGGCGCACGCGGCATCACCGGCTTCCGCGTGATGGACGCGGTCCTCGGCGCGCTCGCCCAGGCGGTGCCCGCCCGCGTCTCAGCGGACGGGGACGGCGGCAACTCCCTGATCACGATCGGCGGCTACGACGACAACGGTGCCGGCTTTGCCTTTGTCGACTTCATGGCAGGCGCGCGCGGTGGCAGGCCGGGCGGCGATGGCCCCGAAGGGGTTCCGCATCCGGGGGCGAATATCGCGAACATCCCGGTAGAGATCGCCGAGGTGGAAGCGCCGGTGCGGATCGAGCACTACGGGATCGTGCCGGACACCGGCGGCCCCGGCAAACACCGCGGCGCATGTGCCCAGGTGCGGCGGGTCAGGCTCATGAGCGGGGAAGCCACGTTGCAGTTGCGCTCCGACAAGCGGTTCCACCCGCCGTGGGGACTGCAGGGCGGCCTGGCCGGGACCCCTTCTCAGAACACGTTGCTTTCGGGGAGCGGAGACCGGGACCTCAGGACGATGTGCCAGGTGCCCATGAAGCGGGGCGAGGTGATCCTGCACCTGCTTGCCGGCGGCGGCGGCTGGGGCGATCCGCTCGAGCGCGATCCTCAGCTGGTAAGGGAGGACGTTCGCAACGAGAAGTTGACCGTCGCCTACGTGCTGAACCACTACGGCGTGGCAGTCGATCCAAAGACCTTCGAGATCGACGAAGCGCAGACCCGCGCAGTCCGGGCGGCGCTGAGACGCGCCCGCCCGGAACGGCATTGAACCCGCGCCACCGCCGGTCACATTGAGATGGCCGGCCTCTGCTAGAGTGTCCGACGCCTCGAACTCGAGCGACCCCCCAGCCGCAAGGACGCATAGATGACCACCGGCTACACCGGCCCAAACCTCACCTTGTCCGTGACCGACCTCGAAGAGTCGACCCTCAGGCGCCTGCAACAGATCGGCGTCAACCACATAACGATGAGCGGCGGCCCCATCCCGTGGACCGAAAAGGACGTGGCGGAGCGCGTCGAACGCCTCGGCAAGCGGGGCATGAAGCTCTCGAACATGATGATCTCGGGCTTCCCGAATGCCATCTACGGAAGGCCCGATCGCGACAGGGACATCGAGAAGGTCATCAAGTCGATCAAGGCCGCGGGCAAGGCAGGTCTGCCGGTCGTCGAGTACAACTTCTACGCGCACCGGATCATCGAGGGCTACACCGAAGTACCCGGCCGTGGCGGGGCCGGCTACACCGACTTCGACAACGACCGCGTTAAGGACCTCGGACCGCTGCCCGAGGAGGGCGCTCACTCGCTCGATGCGATGTGGGCGAACGTGACCTACTTCCTCAAGGCCGTGATTCCGGTAGCGGTGGCGTCCGGCGTGCGCATGGCCCTGCATCCGAACGACCCGCCTCCGCCGATCAGCCGCGGGTCGGGGCAGATCATGGGCAGCCTCGAGGGCTGGAAGCGCCTGGTGAATATCGTCGACAGCCCCGCCAACGGGATGACGTTCGACTGCGGCGTGACGCGTGAAATCGGCGAAGATCCGGTTTCCGTCTGCAAGTACCTGGGCGGACTCGACAGGATCAACCACGTGCACTTCCGCAACGTCCGCACGAAGATCCCCCGGCTCAAGTACACCGAGGTGTACCTGGATGAGGGCGAGGTCGACATGCTCGCCGTCATGAAGGAACTGGTCCGCCAGAAGTACCCGCGCCTGGTCTATCCGGAACACCCTCCGGCGATCGACGCCGACCGCGAACACCCCTTCAAAGGCGTGTCTTCCGGGCGCTACACGGGGTTTGCCTACACGGTCGCCTACGCCCGGGCCACGCTCCAGGCCGCGCTGGCTACGGCCAGGTAGGGTCGAGTTCGAGGACATGCGCGTGACGACAGGCAGGGGTGGCTCGAAGACCTCGCGTCGCTCAGGCAACGCACGCGGAGGTATCATTCGTCAACCGGTCGCGGTCAGCACGGGCACTGAGCACTGGTGCCCATCACAGGAAGGCCAAACGTGATCTACGAGTTTCGAACGTATGACATCAAGCCACGCATGCTGGGCGAGTACCAGGCGGTCGTCGACAAGGCGCTGGCGGGTGGACGCACCAAATATTCGCCGCTGTTCGGCTACTGGTACACCGAGTTCGGGCCACTGAACCAGGCGCTGCACGTGTGGCCGTACAAGGACCTCGAAGAAAGGCGGAAGATCCGCGAGCAGGTAGGCAGCCTGGGCTACTGGCCGCCGCCCAGCGGCCCCCTCCTGGCAGGACAGGCGTCTGAGATCGTCTTCCCCGCGCCGTTCAACGACGAGGGCATCAAGGGCGACCAGGGCCCCGTTTACGAGCTGCGCATCTACACCTACGGGACCGGCGATATTCCGAAGGTGATCGACGCCTGGGGCAAGGCGATCGGAGAACGGCGCAAGCATTCGCCGTTCATCGGCGCCTGGTATACCGAATTCGGCACGCTGAACAAGTGGTACCACATGTGGGCCTACAAGTCGCTCGAAGAACGCGCCCGGGTCCGGGCGGACGTGATCGCCCGCAAGATCTGGCCGGCACCCGGCGGGCCCGCGCCCCTGAAGCAGGAGAACAAGCTCTTCCTGCCGTTCCCGTTCAGCCCGCTCAAATAGCCACCTGGCGGCGCCAGGTCAGTTGGGGTGCTTCAGCGCCGCCGACAGGCAGCTGCCGAGGTTTCCTCGCCTGGCCGCCGAGATCCGCGCGAGCCCGAGCCACTTCGCCACCTCGCCCAGCTCGGCCGCGAGTTCTCCGGCGACTTCGCCCGGATCGTTGCCCGGCTCGACGAAGGCGCCCCGGACCAAGAGCGTGCGGCTCTTCCGGTCGGCCTTGAGGTCGACTCGGGCCACCAGGCGATCGCCGAGCAGGAACGGGTACACGTAGTAGCCGAAGACCCGCTGGGGTTCCGGGACGTAGATCTCGATCCGGTAGCGGAAGCCAAACAGCCGCTCGACCCTGCGCCGGTTGAAGATGAGCGAATCGAACGGGCTCAAGAGCGCTCTCGCCTCGACGCTTCGGGGGATGCGCGCTCCGGGCTGCAGAAACGCGGGCGCCTTCCAGCCCGTCACACGCACGTTCGAGGCTTCACCGTCGGCTACCATCCGCTGGAGCAATCGGCTGGCCTCCGTCGTCTTGAGCCGGTAGTAGTCGGCGAGATCCGCAGCGGTCGCCACGCCGAGGGCCCTCAAGGCCAGGCGCAGCATTTGCCGGTGGGCCTGTTCCCCGGTCAGCGGCGGTGCGTTGAGAATTCGAGCCGGGATCGACCGCTCAACGAGGTCGTAGACGCGTTCGAAGTTCGAAGTGCGGGACGCGCTGAGGCGACCGGACGAAAGAAGCCATTCCAGCGTCGCCTTTCCCTTGCCGTACCCCCACCACGGCCCGGAACGGTCCCCGGGGTCGGCCAGCCCGGAGGCGGCCAGCGGGCCACGGCGGCGAATCTCGTCGAGCACCGCATCGACGTATCCCTCCGTGATGAGCCGTCGCAAATGCGTCCCCGGATGACCGCTGGCCATGCGCGGCCGCAGCATCGGGTAATGCTCGACCGGCATCAGGGATGCCACGTGACCCCAGCCCTCGAAAAGCCGCTTCTCCCGGTAAGCGAGATCGTCCAGCAGTGACTGATCGTACGGGCCGAGCCGCGAGAAGAGCGGCATGTAATGGGCTCGCACCACGATATTGACCGAGTCGATCTGCAGCAGTCCGATCTGGTCGATCACCCTGCGTATATGGCGAGGTCCGATCGGGCAGGGCGGTCGCGGGCCTGCGAGCCCCTGGGCTGCGATTGCGATGCGACGCGCTTCGGCGGCGGAGATCGTTTCCTTCACGACCGAACTATGCGTTCCGGCGCGCTCGCAGCACCATCCACACAAGTCCAGCCGGGATCGCAACCAGCGAGGCTACCAGGGCCACCACGGCGAACACGTCGAGGGGGAACGGGTGCTTGCCGCGTGTGTTGAACCAGTAGATGTCCCATAACACGACTGCAATGAGCAACTGGGCGCCGAACATGGCGACCGCGAAGAACACCATGCCCGACTCGCCGCTCACCGCCCAGCCGTCGGCGCCAGGAATGTCGACGTGCGATACGAGGTAGAAGATCCCGGCCGTAAGGGCGAGCATGCCCACCACCAGGCCAGCCATCATGAACGCGTATCCCGTTCGGCTCGTCCAGTCGTTGGCGGTGCCGTCCAGCGCGAAATGCGTGGCAACCGAAGGTGGCAGGTCAGAGATGGTCGCCAGTACGAACGCGATCGACACGGCGGCAACCAGCGCGGATGCCCAGAGCCAGGCGAGCGGCACCTTGATGGGCCTGGCAGACTCCGCTTTCACGCCTTCGGAAAGCCTCCGCGAGTACCGGACGGCCCAGATAAACGTGATCACCATCCCGGTCACCACGACGCCCGCGGTGATCAGGATCAGCGCGTTCTCGCTCCAGGGCGCGAGGAGGTCGAGAATCACCCCGGCGAACGCGGTGAGCGCGCCGACTCCGGCGATGGCGATGCCGCCAGCCCGGTTCGACTTGTCCCAGACCTCCCGGTTCACCATGCTGTAACCGGTGCGCACTCCGAAGATCGGGTTAGGGCCGACCCTGGGGGCGAGCTTGTAGGTCGCCCAGCCGAGCAGGGCCAGGATTGCCCCGGCCCCGATCCCGATCCATGCCGCGACCCCCATCCTTCAACCCCTATCTGTTCTTGCCGGGGGCACGCCCGCTGCCTGCGGCGAGCGCCTTGGGCGCACTTGGCAGGGCGCCAGAACCTCTATCGCGAAAGGAGCTTTCTACGGGTTTGTTCAGCATCCAGGCTTCCACACGTCGCAAGCGTGGGCCGCGCAGATCGGTCACAACCGGTTGGACGCCGTGGCCCAGGCGATGGCGAAATCCGGCATCAAGTCTCACGGCTCGTACTGCGCATTCGGTGAGTTCGACATCGTGACCATCGCCGAAGGGCCGGACAACAAGTCGTTGGCCGCAGCAATCATAGCCGAGGCTGGCGGCGGCCCTGTCTCCAGGCTCCGGACCACGGTTCTCATGTCGGCAGCCGAAGGCCTGGAAGCCACCAGGGGCGCCGGAAGAGTCGCATACTCGCCACCGGGCCAGCCTCGGCGCGAAACTGGGACATATGAATCCACGTTTCAGACGCGTCCTGATTGGCATGGTCCTGGGGATGACCCCGGGGCTAGGACTGTTGCTGATTTCCGTTCCAGTCTCGGGTGAGCTCGAGGCGACCCTGGCCGTGACAGGCATCGAGCTTGCCATCGCAGGTTGCCTCGGTGGCGGGGTAGCCGCTTTCCTCACCGGCCGCCCGAGGCAAGCCTGACTACTGACACTCAAGATCTTTGTTCAACGCCGGGCACGTGAGACGGCCGTCGCGGGCTTGCGGGACGGAGTCTTGCGATGGCGCGTCAAGGCTGCGCCCGCCGGTAGGGGGCCAACGCGGCAGTCATAGCGCTTCTAAGCGACCTGCCCGGCCTTCCGAAGTCGAACCTGGCGACCGTTCGAGAGCACGGGGGCAGGACAAGAACGGCCACGACCAATGGGCTGGCCGCGGCCGGGTTGACCCCAGGGCTGAAGCTCGGCACATGAGTTGACCGAAGGCTGCTATTCTGGCGACACAACCAGCGGGAGACCCTGTTTGAGCATACCAATCGTCTATACCCTTCCTACCTGTCCTGCCTGTCTCAAGCTGAAGGAGGACTGGACCGCGGAAGGAAAGGCGTTTGAAGAGCGCATGGTCTCCGAGAGCCAGGCCTTCCTCGAAGAGGCGCTGGTGCACGGCGATATGGTGCCGATCACCGTGTACCCGGACGGTCGTGCCGAAGTCGGGTATAAGAGAATGATTGGTTGACACATCGGCTAGGGTGGCGTGCCCACCCAGCAGGGTTTCACCCGGGCCCGATAGGACGTTCGATATCTAAGGAGTCGCCAGATGCCCAGTTCCGCTTCAGTGGTTACCCCCAAGCGCTTCGCGGCCGGCCTCAGCTACGAGGAGTTCCTGGCGCAGGCAAAGGTCAACAAGGACCAGTTCGAGGCGAACTACAAGTCGGCGAAGGTGTCTGACGCCGATGCCGCGGCAATAAAGAAACTGATCGCGACACCGGGCGGTCCGGCCAGGGTGCTCGTGCTGGGCGAAGACTGGTGCCCGGACGTCTACCGCGGGCTGCCGGTGATCGTACGCATCGCAGAGAGTACCGGCATGGAACTGAAGGTGTTCCCCCGGGACAAGAACCTGGACATCATGAACGAGTACCTGAAGGACGGGCAGTTCCAGTCCATCCCGACGGTCGTCTTCTTCACCAGGGAAACCAAGTACATCGCACACTGGATCGAGCGGCCCGTGCAGGCCAATGCAGACCGCGCCGTCATCAACGAACAGATCAAGAAAGATATGCCCTCGGCCTCCGAGCAGGACCTGCGCGCAGAGTCGCGCAAGCGGACTGCCGCGTATTACCCGGCCTGGCAGAAGGAAACCGTGAAGGAGATTCGCGCGCTACTGGAGAAGGCAGCTCGCTGAGCCGCCCCCCGGGCCGGAGTCCCCGGCAAGGGCCTTCGCTTCCAGGAAGCGCCGCGAAAACGGGCGTAGAATCCGGCGTGGTTAACCCCCGGACGAGGAGGCCGACGCCGTGAAAGCTGCCGTTTACCAGGGCAAGCAACGATTCCAGGTCAAGGAGATTGCCACGCCCGTCCCCGGTCCAAAGCAGATCCTGGTCAAAGTTGATTTCTGCGGGGTCTGCGGTACCGACGTCCACGCCTTCATGTTCGACGTCGCCCAGCCCGGCGCGGTTCTCGGCCATGAGTTCAGCGGGACGGTCGCCGCTATCGGTGGTGAAGTCTCGGAGTGGAAGGTGGGCGACCGGGTAATCGGAGGCGGCGGCGAGCCTCCGGTCGGGCAGGAGCCGGCCACGAGGGTGCATCCCCGGTACAACTACCGGACGATGGGCTTCCAGCACGGCAGAACGCGCGCGTACGCCGAGTACACGTTGATGGAACCATGGGAGCCGCTGCGCCTCCCGAAGGGCGTGCCGCCGGAAGCCGGAGCGCTTTGCGAACCAAGCGCCGTGGCGGTACACGCGATCAGGCTCTCCGGACTTCGCCTCGGCGACTCCGTCGGCATCATTGGCGCCGGGCCGATCGGCCTGCTGTGCCTGCAGGCGGCGCGAGCCGCCGGTGCCAGCCGCGTGTTCGTGTCCGAGCCGGCGCCAGCGCGCGCCCAGGCCGCCCGGAAGCTCGGCGCCGACCTGGTCCTCGATCCGCTGAAGAGCGACGTCACGGACGGGATGGTTCAGGCTACGAACGGCGTCGGCCCGGATGTCGTCTTCGACTGCGCCGGCATCAAGTCGACCCTGGACCAGGCCATGAACACCGTGCGCCGGGGAGGACAAGTCACCCTGGTGGCTGTCCCATGGGAACCTCTGCCCGTGTTGCCGGTCGACTGGATGGCACGCGAGGTCAGGCTGGCGACCAGCTGGGGCTCTCGGCCGGAGGACTGGCGGATCGCCCTGAACCTGATGCAGACCGGCGCGCTTTCGACCGCCTCGATCATGTCCGAGGCAAGTTTCGTCCCGCTCGAAAAAATCCAGTCCGTGTTCGAGGCGCTGATGAAGCCCACGACCCAGCTGCAGGTGGTGGTCAAGCCCTGACCTGCCGGGCTTAGATTCCTGATGCGGTCGGTGCTGGCCTGAACGCCGAGCGCAGGTCTTCCTGTGCGAAGTACGCCGGCGCTTCACCGGTGATCGCGTACTGATACAGCACCGCCGTGTAGATCGACTGGAGCGCTGACCCGACCGCGATGATTCCGGCGATCCCAAGCGCGCCGGCAACGAGCATGGCCACGCCCAGCCAGACGGCGGCGCCGCCGGCAGAAACCATCAGAATCCCGATGACGCCGAAAGCGAGCCCCACGGCGATCACCGCGAGCACCACGAAAAGTCCGATTCCCGCGTTTCCGATTACCGCCTCGCCCCACCTCTGACGCACGATGCGCAGGGAGCGCCTGATCGCCTCGAATCCGCCGACTCCCTCGTAGGCGATGATCGGGATCACAAAGAAGACGGCCAGGCTCCAGGCCGCCCCCAACATTCCGATGATGATCTGAGCGACGATCCGGCCCCACCCCCGCGTGTTTCGCCGCGCCACCTCATCGAGGATCCGCAAGATCAGCCCGACGATGGCCGCGATGATCGCCCATGACGTGATCGCGCCAAGCCGCCGGTTCGCCGCAGCTATGCTGGCTCCGAAGGTGGCGTCGCGCCCGGCCAGCCGTTCCCTGACCGCAGAAATCAGCGCCACCTGGCAGTAGATAGCCGCGAAGTAGGAGCAGAAATAGAAGAGCGCGATCGCAACCCACCCGCTCGGAGATATCCCGTCGGCGCCGCCGAACCACCCGAGCGCAAACGCGAACCCACCCAGCACCCCCGCGACCAGCACGCTGGCTGTGAAGGCGATGACCGGGAAGACCGCGAGCACCGGCTCCTGGCGAAGCACGGCGAGGCTGTCTTTGAAAAGGTGCCAGCTGCGGCCGATCGATTCGAACATGCGACGTCCTCCTTGGTGGTGCAGACGCCACTTCTCGCCATGGCTGGCGAGATACGCCCTCAGAGCTGTCTATTGTAGAGGAGGGCACACATCATGTGAGGCGCCGGCGCTCCTGCGTCGGGCGCCCAGGGCCCCGGGGCCTCGATCGCTTCGCCATCGCCTGAAAATGGTGCATGGTCACAGCGACCGCCGCCAGGGGCGCATCCCCAGCACACGTGGACTGAACTGCGCATCAATCGGAATCGTCACGCACGCCACCGGCGACACCCCTAGATCTGCTCGCGCTTCCCGAGCTTCCGCCACAGCTGCCCGCGCCCGGAGACGTTCGGCGCTGGGCCAAGGCCCTCCGAGAGAGTCGGAGCCCTTCGGGTAAAGGCCATTGACGGCAGCGCCAAAGAAAAGACCGACGGGCACGGAGGCGAAAGGAGCAGATCAGGCCAAGATACGACGGGCGTGATTCCACTTGCCAGGACCAATGAGTCTGCCTGAACGACAGGGACCACACGCTAGCGACTGCTGGCGAGGCTGCCAGTCCGGAAATTGACGAGGAATAGGTGCTGGCCCATGTCGCTGACGTCGAATGGGTCCTCTCGAAAAGCGATGTCAAAGAGCGCCGGACTATCTTGCGGTCTTTCGCCGAGGAGACAATAAAGCTGACGCCCAGGTGACTGTCCACTACACGCTGCCCATGCTGCCGGACAAGGTGCCAGTAGGGGGACGTGACGGTTCGGAATTGGGAAGGGATGGTGGAGCTGAGCGACCCATATTTAGAACTTACAGCGTGACGTTCCCGCTGGCTGCGTAAGCCTGTCCGGACGCGTCACCGAGGGCCCACGACCTTGCCTGTGTGGTCCAGGCCAAGTAATCCACCTAACCTGAAGATTAGGGAAGGGAAGTTATCTGTTGTTAGTCAGTACACAAATAGGTGATGCGGGTGCGCGAGTCAGGCGCAGGCGCCCTCGCGTGTATGCGCCAGTGAGACGCGTGGCGCGGCATACGGGCGCGACGAGTGAGGAGGATCTGTGATGTCAGAGAAGCTTCGATGCTCGGGCTGCCAGGAGTCGTTTCGGACGCGTGGTGGCTACGACTACCAAATCCAGCGGTCCGTCCACGGCGTAAAGCCAGAGTCGGACGCATCAGGCTTTGGCTTCCACGTGACAATTCGTTCTGCGATCTCACGTCCCGTGTTCAATGCGGCGGCACACTCGGTCACACGGGCGGTGGGAGACCGGCCGCCCTGGAACGAACGTCACCGACGCGGGCCGAGTATGCCTGGACGGGATGTGGGTTCGAATCCCGGCTCCCCGACCACCCTCTATCCGTATCTGCACAGATAGCAACCGTCGGGGTCCTGCACGGTCTGTTGTAGCAGATTCTGTAGCAACCGGGCTTGAGCAAACCGCCACCCACGCGGTCGGCCAGCGGTGCGTGGCCAGGTGCCTTCCGGCGCTGGCGTGGGCTTGCACTAACCCCCGGTACCCGGGAGTACTCCTAGCGGATTCGCGTGGCTATGAGAAGTGGTACTACCGTTGCTGTGCGTTACGGTGTCACGGAAGTGTGACTGAGAACACCTGGATGCGGGAGTTTCCGGTGTCTGCGACGTAGACGCTGCCGTCGGGCGCGACCGCGACGCCACCGGGGCCTAGAAACTCACCGTCACCTGAGCCCGGGGTCCCCCACTTGGTCACGAATACTCCTGAGGCGGTGAATTTCTGGATGCGGCAGTTTTCGGAGTCTGCGACATAGACGCTGCCGTCGGGCGCGACCGCGACGCCATTCGGGACGTCGAACTCACCGTCACCTGAGCCTTCGGTC
>VGZT01000028.1 GCA_016872495.1 SAR202 cluster bacterium | reverse complement strand
CAGCCCCCGAACAGGGGATTGAAATTCTGAAAGCCACTACATATGGGTATTTTCACTTCGCATATACCTCTTGTGAGCGATCTCAAAACCGAATCTGTTGGGAACTCGCCCTGTAAATTCCTGTGTGCAGTAGATCAACCTGCCAGTGGCGCTGTATATCGTGGTTTGATGATTCGCTGTATGACTGAGTAGTTACAAATACGCAGTTCGCACTATTCCGCCGGAACCAGCGCCCACAACAACTCCGCTTTCCACGCCCCCGTCCCCCGGTTGTATGCGCCGAAGCCTGCGCCGAACTCCCAGTAGGCCCAGCTCATCCCCAGGCTTTCGGCGGTGCGGGCTACGAAGGCGGTGTAGCGGGCCCGGGAGGGCATATCCGCCCGGCTGTAGGCGCCGAACTCGCCCAGATAGATGGGGTGTCCGTTCTCTTTGCCCCACCGAGCCGCCCGGCCCAAATCGGCCTCCACATTACTACGCTGGGTATTCGTCCCTTCCCACGCCGTGCCCAGCCAGGCAGCGGAGCCGTTCACCCAACCCGCGCCCTGGTGGGTGAAGTGGAAGGGTTCGTAGTAGTGGATGGAGACGATCAGATGGCTGTCTGCGGGCAGGGAGAGAGCGCTGATCTGGCTGACCTTGTACCAGTTGCCCGGCCCCACAATCAGATTGCGAGTGGGGTTGCTGGCGCGGATGACCGCGATGGCCTGGGGCACAATTTCGTTCCAGGCCAGGGCGTCCAGCCCGCCGTGGGGTTCGTTGAGCAGTTCAAAGAGAACGGTGTCGGGCGCGTCCGCGTAGTGTTCGGCGATCTGTTGCCACAGGGAGAGAAAACGTTCCGTGTGGCCCCGGTGGTTGCTGAACATCTCTTCGTAGTGATGAAAATCCAGAATCACCAGTAGATTGTTTTTGGCCGACTGCTCCACCACCCAGTCGATGCGCGCGAAGAAGTCCGGGTCAATCGTATAGGGGGGCGCGGCCAGGGCGTGGGCGTTCCAGCGGATGGGAACCCGCACGTGCTGGAAGCCCGCCGCGGCGATGACGGTGAAGTAGTCCTCGTGGAGGCGGACACCCCACGTGCCCTCCTGGGGCGCTTCCAGCGCGTTGCCCAGATTGATGCCCCGGCCCAGTTGCTGATTCTGTGCGAAAGGGTCCACGCCGGGGCGCTGGGTGGCTGGTATCTGGGCAGGTTGCTGCGAGGCTCCCGGCGTGCAGGCGGCGAGGAGAAGGGTGGCGAGCGCAAGCGTCCCAATAACCAGTCTCATACGTATCCCTGTCGAAGAGCCTCAAGCGGCGGTTCAGCGACGCCGGCGCTGCGCTTCGAAACGATGCTGGCAGGCTTAGGTCCCGGCCGCGCTGGATGTTTCAGCCTGCATGGGGTTCCGCCACCCGGTCACGGTCGCCGGTCAGAAGTCTGTTTTTCTCCCATGCTGGAGCGGTCTTCAGAATAGCTCGTGCGGCATGGCTGCAGGTGGCGCTGAATCCAGGATTGGACACCGCGTCCGCAAGCTACAAGCACCTGCCAACCGGATGCACACCGCCGGTCTGGGCGGGTAGCGGGTCTTCGGGCCTGGGAGGCTCGCTGGCTCCCAGTCAGTCCGTTCGCTGAGAGTTCAGTGGTGGCGCTGCCTGAACTTGGTGTCACCGTGCTGCAATGAGTGGGTACCGGGAGATCAGTGATGCTTGGATGGAGGCCCGGAAGTCAAGGATCGGAAGTCGGGGAGGTGCCCAGCGCCAGGGTCGTCCTTCATCATGGTCTTGAAGGTGCCAAACGCGGTCTTGGCCTCTACGGACCGGCCGGATTGCATTAGTAGGCGCACTAGGTTGGCGTGTGCCTGGCTA
This sequence comes from SAR202 cluster bacterium, assembly GCA_016872495.1. Taxonomy (GTDB): domain Bacteria; phylum Chloroflexota; class Dehalococcoidia; order Lucifugimonadales; family Lucifugimonadaceae; genus VGZT01. The sequence goes on along the minus strand of VGZT01000028.1, from coordinate 26,554 downwards.
TTTGTAGGGTCGATGCGAATGATCTTACGGAGCGTTGCGGCGGCTAAATCAATGTCGTTTCTGCTTTCCAGAAGCAACGCTAGGCGGGCTAGGTTCGTCAACGCCTGGTTCTCGGCCCTTCGCCGAATGGGGATCGTCCAGTCCGCAACTGAGTCGGGCCAGAACTCACCTTCATAAAGCTGGTCCGCATCTTGAAGTGCGCAGATCTTGTCCTCAGGCCTACTAGCGTTGGACTCCCCCAGCGCGCTCAGTTCGAAGAATCGTTCAAGATCGACGGTCAGGTTAGCATCGGGATTTATCAAGTATTTGCCGCTATGGAAGAGAATGACGTCGGCGCCAACCGCGTTTCTGGCGCGATGAATCGCGCTGTATAGTGCGCCGCGTCCTCGAGAGCCCTCAGATTCGGGCCAAAGAAGATCTGCAAGCTCTTCGGTCGACTTTCCGGTTGGGTGGCAAGCCAGAGCAATGAATACAGCTTGGGCTTTTCGGCTCATCCAATCGCGGCTCACGATCTCCACCCCGTTCACGGTTACGCGGGATCCACCCAATACTTTCACGTCCAGCTTGTGGTGTTTCTCGTCGGTATCCGACTTAGCAGAGGAAGATCGTTCTCGGAAGATCCTCCTAAGGATCGGAGGAGGCCAGCCCAGTTGAGTGATGTGATCTACCAGGTCCTCAGCGATTGCGAGATCGTGGGCTGCGAGGGGGCGGGAGCTCGGATCCGCGGCCGCTGTTTGAAGTCTCCTTACGGCCGATCCCAGCTTGACTTCGTCGTCCTCGCGCAGGTAGACGACGCAGACAAAGAAGAGCGCTCGGCGCAGCAGTACGGTCGAGCTCGTCGCCCTGCAGCGTCGCACCGTCCAGGACAGTAATCGCTTGGCGCGGACTGGAGAGCCGGATTGGATCTCCAGAACAGCCAACTCTAGATTTGCCGCCGCATTCTCGTGACCGAGCCCCATCCGGGCGGATTCGTAGGCCGCCTGTTCTAGATAGCTTCTAGCCTCGTCGAACGATCCCAGTAAGCGCTTAGCGACACCGATACCTGTGTTGGCGCAGCAAATGTGTCGAAACTCAAGCGCATTTGACGCCAGTGATTTCGCCTCTTGGTAGGACCGAAGGGCTTCTTCCGGCTGGCCGAGGGCAACGTAAACATCTCCTAGGTTCATGTTGGCAATTGACTCTGCACGAAGATAGCCAGCCGACCTGGCGAGATCGCGGCACTGGCGGAGGGCTGAAAGGGCTCCGGCAAGATCGCCGGTCTCGATATTGAGGTTTCCAATATTGACGTACGTGTCAGCCAGAGCGATCGGTCTTGAGAGCTTAGAGAGTTCAACGACCGCGTTGTCGAAGTGCACACGGGCAGCAACAGAATTTCCGAGTCTCGCGTGAACGATACCGAGGCAGTTCTGCACCTCAGCGCGAAGGGCGAGATTAGTTGATTCTTCCGTTAGGGAAAGTGCTAGGTCGAATTGTTCCTTCCCAGCACCTGAGTCGCCACCGGATGCCAGAGCAACTCCAAGCTGCTTGTGCGCTTCAATCAGCAGATCGACATTTCGTTTTCGTTCGTTCTTCAGCTTGGCAAGCGCCAAACTAGCGTCGACCGCCGAGCGTTGAATGTGGCCTAGGGTTCTGTTCGCGACGGACCGCACTAGGCGAAATCGAATCGTATGTTCGGTCCCTAATGTGGCGCGCTTGAGTTCGCGCGAGGCTATCGAGCGGGCCTTGTGTGGGTCACCGGTCCTTAGGGCTGTCTCGGCACGGAGCAACGCGAGTTCAACGCCGTCATAGGATTCGGACCTTGCTTGCAAGAGTGTCGCGAGGCCATGCCAATCTTCAAGTTCCCGTAAGCGACGCACGGCGGCGAGATCGATACGAGATTCGTAAATAGGATCAGTTTGTGATGGCAGTTTCATCTATTAGGAGCCGTTAATGTGTCGCGTGCACAAGGTACCACGCCTTCAGGAAGATGGGATCGGTGTAAGGGAATTGAAAGATCGCTGTGAGGTCTCCTCTGCACACTCGGCCGGTCAGTCGGTCAGGCATGTGAAGGGGATCGCTAATGGGCACCAAGAATCGCGCAGACGGCCGAGCTGGTGGAGTGTCAGCTACTAATGAGCGGGGGCTGCATCCTGTTCTGCTTATCGACCCTCATCCTATTGTCAGGTTCGGGGTCAGGAGGGCTCTCGAGGAGACTGGCGTGTTTAAGGTGGTCGGCGAGGCAGATACGGGCGATCGCGCACTCAGCCTTGTGAAAGAAACGAAGCCAACCGTCGTAACGCTGGAGGTCCAACTTCCAGGGCAGACGTCGGGGATCGAGCTGGTCAGGGCGCTCCGGCGTGCTCAGCCGGAGCTAAGAGTGCTTGTACTTAGTGGCCTGGGGCAGGACATGCATGTGAGACGGATGCTCGAGGCCGGGGTCGACGGCTACCTGCTCAAGTCAACTGACACACGGGAAGTGATTGACTCTCTTCTCGCGATCATCTCCGGCCGAACCGTCTTCTCGGCCGGAGTGAAGCGCTATCTGATTCGAGACACAGCGACACGATTAGTATTGACCAACCGTCAGATGGAGATTCTCCAACAGATTGCAGAGGGAAAGTTGAACGACGAGATTGCGAGCTCACTAGGAGTTTCGGTGAAAGCCGTTCAAATGCACCTAACGGCCATCTACGCCAACCTCGGAGCGCGCTCTAGAACCGAGGCACTGGTTATGGCCGCCCGGAGCGGACTCGTATCTATCGGTACCTAACTTGCGTTCGTCTAGGGTGGCCCTTGAGGAGCCCAGAAGAAGGCCTACAACGGGTAAGAGAACTCGGCGAGGACTGCGACAACTGCTGCGGCAACCAGGGCCAGGGGAATGATGAACGCGAGCTGCTTCTTAATCGTCTTTAATTCAATCCTCCTTGTGGGCCGATAAGACCAGCAAAGAGGATGGACTGGCTTGCTCACCGCGTGCACACCATAGGTGCGCCTGAGGAGCGGGCGTCGGAGGTGCTTCGAACAACCGGCCGCCCGGTGGGCGGGCTACGCCGGACGGATCCCGGAGGCGTCCTGTCCAACCCGGAGCAACTCTTCCAGGCAGCGCCTCGCAAGGATCGGGTCGGCCAGCCGCTCGGCCGCCCTCGCAAGCTCCTGCAGATTCCGGGTCTGCAAGGCCTCGGTCTGGGACCGGATCATGTCGATCCAGTCGGCATAAAAACTGTCCATGAACGGACTGCGGTGGAGCGCGATCGCATCGTTCAGGAGTTTTGCCCGCTCCTCGAGCGACCTGGCCGCCATGGCTGATCGCCCCTTCACGTAAAAGTCCTCGAGGTCGTACTTGAACTCGCCCTGGGGGTCCAGGCGGTACCGGCCATCGTTTACGGCGATGACATCCGAGTACAACGCCCTGCGTGCCCGGTAGACGGTCGTGTAGAAGGCGTTGCGGCTAAGTCGCATGGAGATCTCGGGCCACAGGACGTCGATCAGCTCTTCCTTCGTGGCGCCTGACCGGTTGGTCAGCAAGTAGACGAACAACTCCTGGGCCTTCTTGCTTCTCCACTCCGACGACGCGATTACCCGGCCATCGATCTCGATCTCCAACGTCCCGAACGCCCGTACGACGATCCGAGGCGAGGACTCCAGCGCAGGCAGATCACCAGTGCGTGCCCGCCTGGTCCGGCCGGTCTGCACCGGCTGCCCGGCGTGCAGGATGTCGCGATAGAACGTGCCGCCGATACGCTTGCTGCTCGCGTACTCGATGACGGCGCGGTACTCGGGAAGCCGGCGGCGAATCATGTCGCCCAGGGCCAGGTCGCCGGCAAGCCGCGCCAGGTCCTTCAGCCGCTCACGCAACTCGGCCCAGACGCGCGCCTGGAACAGCACGTCGCAGAGGGCCAGGTAGGCGTGGAGCAGCGGCACCGGCGCGGCCTCGTCCTTGAGCTGCTCGATGGCCTTGCCGATCTGCACGGCGGCGGTCGAGTACTTCTTGTCCCGGGACGCGTGTACGCCCGCAGCCACGGTCGCGGTGGCTAGCTCGAAGGACATGCCGAGGCGGCGGGCCTCGTACATCGCGAGCCGCAGGTAGTGCGTGGCGTTCTTCGCGTCGCCGAGCGCCGAGTATGTGATGCCAAGACCGGTGTGTGCGCAACACGTCAGGCGAGGTTCAAGCGCGGTGCCACCTTCGCTCAGCGCCCCCTGGTAGGAGCGGATCGCCTCCCGGAACTGGCCCGACTCCCGGTGCGAGTCGCCCAGGTTGATCAGCGTCATCGAGACGATGCGCGGGAAGCGGCTTTCCTGGGCCAGCCGGAGCGCACGTTCCAGGTACGGGACGGCCTGCTCTTGCTCACCCATCAACAGCATCAGCTTCCCGAGGTTGTTGAGGATCTCGCTCAGTTCACCCGTCCGCCCGAGCTTCTCGTATGCCGCAAGCGCGCGCACGAAGTGTGCCTGCGCTTCAGATAGCTGACCCTGCCTCGCAAGGGCAATGCCCAGCGCAGTGTTGATGTCGGCCTCGAGGTCGATCCGGCTCGACCTGGCACAGAGGCGGAGCCCACGTTCCAGGTTCTCGATCGCTCGATCGAGGTCACCCTTCAGCTGGTACAGGATGCCCAGCTGCTTCCGGCACTCGATCCGGAAGTCGGCGCTGACCGGCTCCTCCTGGACGATCGCGTCCGCGGTCAGCGCGTCTTCGAGCGCCTTGTCCACGAAGCCGCGCACGCGGTCCGCCACGGAGCGCACGATCAGGCCACGCGCCCGCATGACGGAGTCGAGGGACAAGTCCTCGACGAGGCGGGAGGTCAGGGCGACGGTGTCGTGCGGATTTCCCGACCGGAGCCTTGCCTCGGCAAGGAAGATGACAAGTTCGGGATCGGTGAGGGAGGGCTGGAGAGGGGAGAGGAGGGCGGAGAGCTCGGCCCAGTTGCCGGCTTCCCGAAGTGCGCGGGCACGAACCACCACGGCCGACGGTGCTAATTTGGTCGCCGCAGGCCTGGTATTACCACTTGCCTCCGCCCGAACCATGGCAGGCCGACCTTACCACAACTACGGACCCAATCGTATCGGGCAATCGCCCGAGCGCGGGCTGCTCAGGTGGCAAACTCGGCTACTCGGCCAGCCAGCGGGCGGCGTCCTTCGCGTGGTAGGTGATGAGTATCCCGGCGCCCGCCCGCCTGATGGCCGTCAGGACTTCCAGAGCGGCCCTGCGTTCATCGATCCAGCCGTTTGCCGCCGCCGCCTTGACCATGGCGTACTCGCCGCTGACGTTGTAGGCCGCAAGGGGCAGGTCGAACCGGCTGCGAGCGGCGGCGATAACGTCCAGGTAGGCGAGCGCCGGCTTCACCATGATGATGTCCGCGCCGCCGGCGACGTCGTCCTCGATCTCCCGCAGGGCTTCCCGGACGTTGGGCGGATCCATCTGGTAGCTGCGGCGGTCGCCGAACTGCGGGGCAGAATCGGCCGCGACCCGGAAGGGCCCGAAGAACGACGACGCGTACTTCGCCGCGTAAGCCATGATCGGGGTCATCGCGAAACCGTCGGCGTCGAGCGCCGCCCGTATCGCCTGGACCTGCCCGTCCATCATCGCCGACGGCGCAACGAGGTCCGCGCCGGCGCGCGCGTGCGAAAGCGCGGTCCTGGCCAGGAGCTCCAGCGAAGCATCGTTGTTGACCTGCCCGGCGCCGGTCACGGGACCGCAATGCCCGTGGTCGGTGTACTCGCAGAGGCAAACGTCGGTGGTGACGACCAGGTTCGGCTCGGCGTCCTTGATCGCCCGGATCGCTTCCTGCACGACGCCCGAGTCGTCGTACGCGCCGGAGGCCTCGCTGTCCTTGCGCGGCGGGAGGCCGAAGAGCAGTACTCCCGGGATGCCCAGGCCGGCGATCTCACGGACCTCCCGGCGAAGGTTGTCGACGGAAAGCTGGTAACACCCGGGCATGGGAGCGATTGGCGCGCGCACGTTCTTGCCGTGCGTCACGAACAGCGGGTAGATGAAGGAATCGACGCTCAGCTCGGTCTCACGCACGAGCCTCCGGAGCCCGGCGCTCGCACGAGTGCGGCGAAGCCGCGCAAACGGGGCGGCCTGCGCCGTACTGGCGGCCGGAGCGGCCTTTCCGTTGGTTCTCCTGGTGCGGGTTGCCATTGCTCGATTGTCGCTCAAACGGAAGGCTCGCGCAGCCGGGAACTCCGTCAGGTTGCCCGTTGAGAGCCAGCGCGCGCGGCAGAGGACGCAACGTGCGCCTCGATCGCGCCGACGAGGCTGTCCATGGTCTGCTCGCCAGCCACAAGGTCCACACGCACGTTGAGTTCGGCCGCCTTCGCGGCGGTGACCGGCCCCATGCACGCGGTGGTCGCCGAGTTGATGAGGGCGACGTCGCCATCGAGCAGCTTGACGAGGTTCTCGACACTGGACGAACTGGTGAAGGTGACGACGTCGATCCCGCCGGCGAACGCCTTCCGCGCCTGGTCCGCAGAGTCCTCGGGCGCCTTGGTCTCATAGCCCACGACGCTCTCGACCTGCGCCCCCAGGGCGCCAAGGCCGGTCTCCAGGACGTCCCTGCCGATGTCGGAGCGGACGAGTAGCACCTTCTTGCCCTTCACCCCACGCTGTCGCAGCTCCTCGACCACCGCCTCGGAAATGAACTCGGCCGGCACGAGGTCGGCCCTGATCGACAGTAGCTCGCTGACGCACGCCGCGGTCGCGGGTCCGACCGCCGCAATGCTGGTCGTCGCCAGCGCGCGGGCATCGATCCCCAGGGCGTCCATGCGGTCGCGGAACGCCCGTACGCCGTTGACGCTCGAGAACACCAACCACTCATATTCCGCCAACCGGCGCAAAGCACGGTCGAGCGGGGCGGGATCGGACGCGGGAACGACCCGGATGGCCGGGAACTCCACGCACCATGCTCCCCGCTCCTCCAGCATGGCCCGGAGCCGGCTGGCCTGGCTGCGCGCACGGGTGACCAGGACGCGCTTCCCGAAGAGCGGCCCGGTGTCGAACCACGCGAGCTGGTCGCGCAGCGATGTGACGTCGCCAATGACCACTGCCACCGGCGCGCTCAACCCGGCTTCAGCGCCGCGCCGGGCGATATTTTCGAGCGTGCCGGTCACGACCCGCTGCCGCGGGGTGGTGCCCCATTGCACGAGCGCCGCGGGGCGGTCCGATCGCATGCCCGAGTCCAGCAGCGACCTCGTGATCTCGCTGAGGTTTCCGAACGCCATCAGCAGGACGAGCGTGCCACGCGCCGAGGCGAGGCTGCGCCAGTCGTAGTCGGGCTCGGACTTGCCGGGCTCTTCCGTACCGGTGACGACCGTGAACGAAGTGGCCACCCCGCGCTGCGTCACGGGGATGCCTGCGTAGGCCGCGGCGGCGACCGCCGATGTCACGCCCGGGACCACCTCCCACGGGATTCCGGCCGCAACCAGCGCCAGGGCTTCTTCGCCGCCACGCCCGAACACGAATGGATCGCCTCCCTTGAGGCGACAGACGCTCAGGCCGGCGGTGGCCTTTTCGACCAGCAGCTGGTTGATCTGGTCCTGGGAGAGACGCACATTGCCGGGGGCTTTACCGGCGTCGATCAACTCGGCGCCAGGCTTTGCCTCGTCGAGCAAGCGCTCATCCACGAGGCGGTCGTAGACAACGACATCGCACGCCCGGAGGCGGTCCATCCCGCGTACGGTAATCAGGCCAGGGTCGCCGGGCCCGGCGCCCACCAGTGAGACCCTGCCCGGCCTAACCATCTGTGGCTTCTGCGGACTCTTCTCCCGGGGCTTCAGCGAGCAACTTGCGGGCGCCGCGATCGAGCATCCTGGTGGCCAGGATCTTGCCGAGCTGAGCCGCATCCGCAGGCGGGCCGGATACCACGTCGCGCACGGCCCGGCGGCCGTCTGGATCAGAGATGAAGGCAAAGACGCCCAGGGCGCCCTGCTCGATGCGGGCGAACGCCCCGAGAGGGGTCAGGCAGCCGCCGCCGACTTCCTTCAGGAACGACCGCTCTGCGGTGGCCACGATGCGCGACTCCGCGTCGTCGACGACCTTGAGCAGGCTCGCCGCGAAGACGTCGGAGGTGCGCGTCTCAAGGGCGATGATGCCCTGGCCGACGGCCGGAACGAAGGAGGTGGGATCGAGGAACTCCGCTACCACGTCCAGCCGGCCGATCCGCGCAAGGCCGGCCGCAGCCAGCACCACGGCGTCGTACTGGAACGGGCGCTCTTCGAGGCATTTCTTGAGCCGGGTGTCCACGTTGCCCCGGATCGGAATCACCTTGAGTTTCGGGGACATCGAAAGCAGCTGCGCGCGCCTGCGCGGGCTGCTGGTCCCCACGCGTGCCCCCTGCGGGAGCGCCTTGAACCGGGAGTTCCAGCGATTGACCAGGACATCGCGGGGGTCTTCGCGTTCGGTTAACGCGGCGATCTTGAAATCGCGGGGGGTATCGGTCGGCAGGTCCTTGTAGCTGTGGACGCCAATGTCGATCCGGCGGTCGGCCAGCGCCTTCTCAACCTCGGTGACGAATGCTCCAACCCCGAGCTGCTGGACCGGAGTGGTCGTGTCACGATCACCGGCGGTCGTCACCGTGACGACCTCGAACACGACGTCAGGCCACGCAGGCTTGAGGCGTTGCAGGACGAGCTCGGTCTGGCGCAGAGCGAGCGTGCTCCCGCGCGTACCTACCCGTATGAGTTTTCGTGTGACCATCGACTCATTATCGTCGCTGCAAGCTCCCGGGTGAGCCGGCGAACGTCGAGCACGCGCCGGCTGCCTGGCACCGCCTCCAGTCACGACGATGCAGCCGGGGTCGATCGCAAACGATTCAGTGAGCCTTGACGCCCGCCTTCGCTTCGAGCCTGCCCACGAGGACTGCCCTGGCTTCTGCAGTCTTGCCGGCGCGCTGCAGCTCGATCAGGTCCTCGGTCATGCACTCCTGCCACTGGTCGGGGGTGACCCGGAGCCCACGCGACCGGATCTCCCTGCGCACGTCAGCGAGGACCCGGCCAAAGTCCGCCCAGCGAAGGCAGTGGCAGGTCGGGGCGGAAATCTCTTCGCGAAGTCGCCGCGCGAGCGCCGGGCTGGTGCCCGAGGTCGAGACAGCCACCGTGACGTCGTGGCGGTGGACGATCGCGGGCGCGATGAAGGTGCACAGGTGCGTGACGTCGGTAACGTTCAGGAGAACGTTGCGCTCCTTCGCCTCTGCCGAGATCGCCACGTTGGCGGCGTCGTCATGCTGATCGGCCACGATCGCTATCCAGGCGCCGGCGAGGTCCCCCGGCAGGTACCCCCGCTTATGCCACGTGATCTTTCCGGCGTCGGCCAGCGCCTGGAGCGGCTTCGAATCAGCGCGCGCGACCAGCGTCACCTCGGCGCCGCAGTCCAACAGGTAAGGCACCTTGCGCTCGCCCTCGTGGTTGCTGCCGAAGACGACCGCACGCCGGCCGCGGACGTCGAGGTAGATCGGGTAGTAGTCTGGCATGGCAAAATCCTGTCTGGGTAGATGCGGGCCGCTACGGCTTGAAGCGAGTCTCAGACGAAGTAGCGGACGCGCGTCTTCTTGTACTCGCGGCTGCTGTAGAGGAGCTGACGGTCGGTTATGCCGGATTCGGCGACCAACTCCTCGGCCACGAGTTCGCACTTTTCCCTGGTCGTCGCGTGAATCATCGTGTAGTGGGAATACGGCCAGTCGTCGTAGGTGGGCCGTTCATAGCAATGGGTCACCCAGGGCGACCTCGCCAGGATCTCGCCGACCTCCTGCGAGCGCTCCTTGGGCACCTTCCAGACGACCATCGCGTTTGCGGAAAAGCCGGCCCGCCGGTGATACAGGACGGCGCTGTACCTCCGCATGAGCTTGCGGGCCATCATGTCGTCGGCATGCGCGAAAAGTTCTGGCACCGTCATGTCCAGGCGGGCCGCGATGGCATCGAATGGCCGGGAGACCAGGCGGATGTCCTCCTGCATCTCGCGGATGAATGCCACGTCGGTTGCAGACAACGGCTGCGCCTTGTTCCAGCCGTCGCCCACGGTGACTCCGACCCCGTTCGAACGCTGCGCAGGCGCACGCACCGCAGGAGCCACATTTGCAGATCCAGCCGCTCCGGCGGCAGCGGCGACCGGCTCGTCCGGCACGAAGTACTCCTTTGCGTTGGAGACCTCGTTGACCATGTCGAAGTTGACGCCGATCTTGAAGAAACGGATCGTCGGGAGGATCCGGAACGAAGTGGCGCTGTTGCGGGCGGCCATCGACTTGACGGTGTCTTCGAGGACCTCACCCGGCGGCACGGCTAGCGTGAACCAGAGGTTGAAGTGCCCGTTGCGGGCGTAGTTGTGGCTGACGCCGGGATGCCGGTTGATGTCTTTGGCGCCGGCATTCAGGCGGTCGTCGGGAAAGCGCATTGCGATCAGGGCAGTGCGGTAGCCGAGGCGGCGGGTGTCGAAGATCGCGCCGATCTGGCGGACGATGTTCTTCTTCTTGAGTTCGCGGACCCGTGTGAAGACCTCGGCCTCTTCGGTGCCGAGACGGGCCCCGATCGCCTTGAATGGCTCTTCGACCAGCGGGAACTCCGACTGGAGGATGTTGAGAAGTTCGCGATCGATCTTGTCGATTTCGGAAACTGGCATCGCTGGCCCGGGAACTCCTGTAAAGCCGCGTTGTCATCGAGTGGCTGAATATCGATTGTAACGGGTGTTACAAGTGATCGCGCGTAGCTGCTGGCGGGCGCCGGTCGGGAGTGGTTACCGGGGCGTAGCGGCGGTTACTGAGGGACCCCGATCGCCCCCCGCGCCGACCCCAGGGCCTGTGCCGAATCGTAACGAGCACGCCAGCCGGTCGCCGTCTTGAAGCGGCCCCCATCGGCAAGCCACGGATAGCGGATGAAGTCGACGCCGCTGGGTGGCGATTCCGATTGGAGTCCGGCCGCCCAGGTTGCGCCTACCACCGCCTTCAGCAGCGGACCGGGTACCGGGATCGTGCGGTTGCCAAACGAACGCACCATGTCGCGCCAGCGGACCGTGCCTTCCGGGGTCACGTTGAAGGTACCGCCGGCGTCCGAGTTCAGGCTCGTCACCAGCGCTACGACCAGATCGGCGATGTGCAGGAACTGGAACTCGACGCTGGCCCCGAACGGCACAGGCAGGATGCGCCTTGTCAGTGAGCGGACGATGAAGTTATCCGAACTCTCACCCATGACCGGTGGGCACCTGAGGATGGCGACCGGAACCTCAGTTTCATCCGAGAAACGCCGCAGCAGGATCTCGGCCTCGACCTTGTCGACCGAATACTGAAACCCCGGGAGCGGGCGCACCGGGTCCGACTCCACGTACGGGCGACGGTAGTCTGCATGGGCGCCATAGACCGTCGTGCTGCTGGGATACACGACCCGACCGGCGCGGCAGGCCCGTGCGGCCGCCAGCACCGACTCGGTGCCTCCGACATTGATCGCACGCGCCGTGGCATGTGCGCGGGAAGGACGCACAACGTAGGCGAGGTGCGCGATCGCCTGGACGCCGGCGTTCCGGAAAACGTCGCTCATAGGCTGCCTGACATCCTGCGTAACCCACGTGACCCTGGCTGGAGGGAGGCCGAGTCCCGGTCGAGCGCGCACGTCAATGGCAACAACCAATTCGGTCGACGGCAGCGCAATCAGGTGGCTTACGAGCGCCTGTCCGAGAAAGCCCGCCGCACCGGTGACGGCAAAGCGCGACGGCGTTTCAGGCATAGCTGGAGCTGACGACATCGGAGAAGTCGAAGCGAAGTTTGCCAAGACCGGGCACGACGAAGCCGAACACGACCGTGTGCGCCCCTTCCATTAGGGGTGCGCCCTTCACGGTGATCTCGACGACCTTCCCCATCTGAAGGCCAAAGGTCTTCTGCTCGGTCACGTCGGCGAAGGCCACGGGTTCGGTCGCGCCTTCAGTCAGGAAGAAGCTGGACTCCAGTGGTACTGCGACCCGGTCGATCTCCAGCGGAAGCATCCCCCTGGCGTATCCGGACCCGAGTCCGTTCTTGAGCTGGAATCGCCAGCCGTCGGGAAGGTTGCAGAGGCTGCCCTTGACATAGAGTCGGCGCAGCAGGAATGCGGGAACGGAAACCATGCCGGGTACCCCAGGTCTCCGGAGGACGGCCCTGTGCGCCCCCGGCGACTCAGGATACCCCGTCGGTTCGCCCCCAGGCGTGGGCGATCACCTCCGGGGGATGGCCCACCTGGCCCACTGCAACGCAGGCTGGCTCGCCGCACAGGACTGGGCACCGCGCGCTCACCCGTATATCGGGCGATCGCCGGCGGCGGCCGGCTCTCGGTGTACGTCGACGAGACGAGGCTTCGGCTGCAGTGGGCCCGCATCACGGAGTGGGAACCGAAGCGGGAAGGTATCGAGCACGCGATCGTGGTGGACGGGGCTGCGGCCTCCATCCTCAGGGCAGGACAGGTGGGGCGGTGATCACCGGTGCAGACCGCATCGCCGCGAACGGCGATGTCGACATCAGGATCGGCACTTATCCGCTTGCCCTCGCCGCACGCGCTAACGGCGTGCCGTTTTACGTGGCCGCGCCGGTTTCCACGATCGACCCCACCACGCCGAACGGGGAAGCGGTCCCGATCGAGGCGTGCGATCAGGCCGAGTTGCTGCACGTCGAAGGCGTCGACAAGGCGGGCGTGCCCCGGCGGGTGCGGATGACGCCCTGGGGGTCATCGGCGGTCAATCCCGCGTTCGACGTCACGCCGGCGGAGCCTGCGACCGGGATCATCACGGAACGGGGCGTGATAGCCGCATCAAGGGCTGGCATATCCGGGGTTCTAAGCGCAGGCCGGTGAGGTCGCGAGTCTTGATGGGGAGCCGCTCTTCGAGCCCCTGAGTTGCCCACGGCGGCGCGCGACCGAGGAGAGTCAGAGGCCGTGGCGCATGCGATAGACGGCTTGCCCGGCTTCGATCACCTCGGGCGGCAAGGGCTTGGCCCCACCCGCCAGCTGAGACATCAGGAAGATCTGCGCGACCCGCTCGACGAGCTCGCAGGCCTCGAGGGCCTCCGCAGGCGTCTTGCCGACGCCGGTTACCCCGTGGTTCCGCATCAGTACTGCGCCCCGGTTGCCCAGAGCCTCGGCTGCATTTTCCGCGAGCTCTTCCGAGCCCGGAGGACCGTATGCGGCGCACTCGACGCCACCGCCGAGCTTGACGACCACCTCGTCGAGGATCGGTGGGATCGACACCTGCGCGGCGGCGGCCGCGCTGGCGTATATCGAATGGGTGTGGCAGATCGCCGCGACATCGGCACGCTTGCGATAAACGGCGAGGTGGAGCAGGGATTCCGACGACGGAATGCCTTCGCCCTCAACGGTTTCCAGCTGGTCGTTGATCAGCACCAGGTCGTCGGTGGTCATGGTCTCGTACGGGAGGGAGGTCGGGGTGACCAGGTAAAGGCCAGTCTTGACCCTGGCGCTCAGGTTGCCGCTTGTCCCCGCGACCAGGCCGAGGGTTGCCATCCGCTTGACCGCGGATAGCAGTTCTTTGCGCTGTCGTTCGTTCGTCAATCCTCACCCCGGCGCACTAGATTTCGGCTGCCACGCTAGAGCCCGATCTGCGCAAGGATATCCCCGCGGTGGCGCCACTCTGCGTACAGCTGGTCGTACTCCCGCACAGCCGCGGCATCAGGCGCGAGTTGCCTGCAGGCTCGCCTTCGGGCGACGGCGGCCGACGTAAGCGAGGTGTGTCCACTGGCCACCGCTACCTGCGAGATCGCCCCCAGCAGCGACGAGTCCGGGTGCCCGAAGCGAACGCCGGCCGGCAGGACATCGGTCAGGACCCTGCGGAACGCCTTGCTGCGCACCATGCCGCCGCCGACGGCCGCGTATGCCCCTGCAGGCGCATGCCCGAGCAAGCTATCAATCATCTCCAGATTGGACCGGAAGGCGAACCCAAAATTCTCGATCGCCGCCCGGCACAAATGGCCTGCCCCGGGCGTTTCGAGCGCAAGCGGCACCGGGAATATGAAGCCACCGGTCCGCAGGCTCGATCTGCTCATGTTCACCGCCGCCGGGCCGAGATGGGCCGATACCGATCCCGCGCTCCTGGGTGTGCCCATGGCAAGGCGATCTGCCTTTGCGAATGCGGCGGAGTCGCTCCCGCAGGTCAGGCCGACCAGCCACTGGTACGCCCCGCCCATCACCCCGGCGTTGCCTTCGACCGTGAACCTGTCCGGCGCGGCGTGGCGCCCGGTCCACAGCCCGCGTGCCGGATCCCGTACGGATTGAGAGGTCACCCGCTGCACGACGCCGCTCCAACCCGCCACGATGCCTGTCTGCCCCGGGTCGATCACGCCCATCCCGAGCAGTGCCGCCTGCGTGTCTGGACCTGCGTTGACAACCGGAACACCGGCAGGCAGGCGATGCCAGGTGTCGCGGGCTGGTCGCGTCAGGCCAATCACCTGGCCCGCCGCCACGATATCCGGGACCCCTACCTCTTCGAACCCCAGCCGCGCCGCCAGCCGCGTGGCCCGACGCCCCGTGTCAACCTCGACCAGTCCGGCTTCCACGCCGAGCGACCTTTCCAGCTTCAGCTCACCGGTCAACTCGAATATGAGCCAGTCTGCCAGCGAAGTGACATGCGTCGCACGGCGGTACAGGTCGGGAGCCTCTTCGCGAAACCACAGCAATTTTGACCAGGCCAGCATGAACGACGGGAGGTGGCCGGTCGCATTCCAGATCGCGGTCGCGTGCGCGTCGTCGATCGCCGCACCCTGGAACGCGGCCCTCAGGTCGTTATTGGGACCCGCATACAGAGGAACCCCAGCGCGATCGAGCAGGACGATCGCCTCGCGCTGTGACGTGACCCCGATTCCAGCGACCTTCGAAGGGCTGCCACCGGCTTCCCGGAGGCAAGCGGCAAGGGCGCGGCCGACCGTACGGCGCAGTAGCGGGATGTCGAACTCCCTGGCGAGTTCGGAGCCGCCGGGCGGTCTCACGACCGGCGCCGGGAGACGGCACACGGAGAGAGGCCGCCCGTTCGGGGTGGCCGCCGCTGCTTTGACCCCGGACGAGCCGAGATCGAGCGCCACGATCAGTCGTTCGACGCGTTTCATTCCCGTTGTCCCGAACCCTTCCACGCCTCGGGATTGACCAGGTTGTGTGGCCGCTTTCCGGCAAGGAAGGAAAGCAGGGCGGTCGCCATCGCCTCCGAATGGCGGTCTATCGTCTCGTCGGTGGCGCCTCCGATATGGGGGGTGAGGATGACATTGTCGAGCCCCAGCAGGGGGTGGGACGGTTCGATCGGATGAGTTTCAAAGACATCGATCGCCGCCCCCCTCAGGTGTCCGGAGCGCAGCAGCTGCACGAGAGCGTGCTGATCGACCAGGCCGGGCGAGGCTGTATTGACCAGGTACGATCCGCGGCGAACGGCCTTCAGAGTCGCCTCGTTGAGCAGGGCTCCGTCATTTCCGGTGGTGCGGGCGTGGAGGGTGATGAAATCGGATGCGCCGAGCAGCGCCTCGAGCGCGAGCGGGCGAGCGCCGGTGGCCGTGATTTCCTCAGGCGGTACGACTGGGTCGTGTGCGACGACCCGCATTCCGATCGCCTGGCAGAGCGTGCCCACCGCGCGTCCGAGGGCGCCAAAGCCGATCACTCCCGCGGTGCGCCCGGCCAGCTCCATGCCGCGCAACCCCGTGTAGGCAGCGGTCGGAGATTCCCAGCGTCCGGATCTCACGTAGCTGTCGGCCTCGGGTATCCGGCGCGCCAGCGCGAACATCAGGCCTACCGTCAGTTCGGCGACTGCGACGGCGTTGCGTCCCGGCGTGTTGACGACGATAACCCCGCGCCGGGTGGCCGCCGCCACGTCGACCTGGTTCGTGGCCGCCCTGCAGATGCCCGCAAATTTCAGTCCTGGCGCGGCCGCGAACGTCTCTTCGAAGAGGAAGTCGGCCTCGACGATGACCGCCAAGAAACCGTCGCTGCGCAGGCGGGCGCCAAGCGCCTCCGGGTCCTGCAGCCGGCCCGTATGGCGCCAGTCCTCGTGCACGACATCGCAGCTCTCGGCCAGCTTTGAAAGCCAGGGCGCTGCGAACGGTGCGAGGACCAGGACGCGCGGCTTCACTGTTGCGGTTCCAGCGCAGCCGCGGCCAGGTTGCCACTGCGGACCGCGCTTTCCATCGTCGAAGGCCACCCGGTGCTGGTCCAGTCGCCCGCCAGCAGCAGATTCTTCAAGGGAGTGCGCTGCCCGGGCCGGAAAGCTGCGGACCCGGGGGTACAGCGGAACGTCGCGTGCGCCTGCTTGACGCTCAGGAATCGCCGCACTTTCTCCGGCCGCGCCGCCCTGAAGAGTTTTGCCATCTCGGGGACGAAGACCTCTTTCAACTCCTCGCGTGTCATCTGGGACCACTTCCAGGCTCCGGACAGGGACACAACGACGTGCTGCTGCGGTGGTTCGCCTGGCGCGCGCTTCGGGTGGCTGGCAGGGGAGTGCATGGCGTCCACATTGAAAACCCACTGGACGGGACTATCAAGAACCGCCACGAAGACGCCATCGATGACGTGGGCGTCGTACCAGATGTGCACGCCCACGATCGGCGCCGAGTCCAGCCTTTCGGCGAGCGAGTACGGAGCATCGCCGGCGATCGCCGGGGGCAACAGGGGCTTCAAGGCATGGTGCGGCACGGCGAGTACGACGGCCTCGGCTTCCACCTCTTCGCCGTTCGCCAGTCGCACGCCGTTCACCACCCCGTTCTCGATGTCCACCTGCGTGACTTCGGAGGAAAGTCGGACCTCGCCTCCGCCAGCTTCGATGACACGGCTTGCCGCAGTGCCCGCGAGCCCGGTGAGCGCGACCCGTGAGAAGCCGATCGCGGCTGCGGCCGAGCCGCCCAGGAGAGCCGTCTGGAACAACATGATCCCGGCTTCAGCACTGACCGCCGAAATATCGTCATTGAGCGCCGGGAGCACGATCAGGTTCCAGAGGTAGTTGATGGTGGCGTCGTTCTGGCCGTGCGCGCGCAGCCACGCGTCGAAGGTGTGGCGATCGAGCCCGGATCCCGGGCCGGCGAGGCGAACGCCGCGCACGCGGGCCATGCCGTAGGCAACCCGCAGCTTGTCGATGAAGCCGAGGTGGCGATAGCGGAGCAGCGACGGCATGAGCCCGAGGGAGTCCGGGAGTCCGGTCGACCAACGGAGGCGTGCGACCTGCCCGTTCCGCGACACCGGGATGTCGAGCCGGTCCTGGAGCGCTACGTTCTCCCAGGCGCCGATCTCCCGCAAGAATGCCATGTACTCGGTGCACGCGCCCAGGAACACGTGCTGGCCGTTGTCGACTTCCACGCCTGTCTCGCGATCGACGAATGAGAACGCACGTCCTCCGAGGTACGGCCGCTTCTCCAGCACGATCGGCGTCCAGCCCAGGCCGAGCGCGCGCACGGCGGTAGCCAGTCCGGCCAGCCCCCCGCCGACAACCGCTACGCGCGGCCGACCTAGCCGGGCAGGGGAATCAGGCTGCGCAGCCATAATCTCGCCACGATCGAAAGCTTGGCCGGCTTGCTCAAGGAGATTCGCTTGCCGAAGACGTCGTAGTTACGTCGCTCGATGCGGGAAAGCAGGCCCTGGTAGATATCGAACATCACCCGCGGACATGCCCTGGACCGGCGGTCCAGGAGCGGAAGCAGGTTCTGCCCGCTGGCAAAGTAGCCACGGGCCCGTTCGACTTCGAATTTGACGAGCGCCCTCAGGCGTTCGTCGACCACGCCCGCCTCCAGGTCCTGCTCTGTGTAGCCGAACCGCGCCATGTCCTCCGCGGGCAGGTAGATCCGGCCCGCATGCGCGTCCTGTTCAACGTCGCGCAGGATATTCGTCAGCTGCATTGCAATGCCGAGGTCCACCGCGTATTCGGTGGCCTTCTGGTCGGAGTATTCGCAGACCTGGATGCAGATCAGGCCGACCGCGCCCGCCACGTGGTAGCAGTAGTTCTTCAGTTCTTCGAAGGTCGAATAGCGCGCCGGGGAGAGGTCCATCTCCACGCCGGTGATGACATCCGCGAAGTACCTCTGCGGGATCCGATAGCGCGCCGCGGCGTCGGCGAGCGCCACGAAGACCTCGCCTTCAGGCTTCCCCTCGAACGCAGCGGACAGCCGGGCGCGCACGCGATCGAGCCGCCGGCCACGATCACCCTGCTGCCCCGGCTCGTCGGCGATGTCATCGCAGAGCCGGCAGAAGGCGTAGGCGGCGTAGATGGCACGGCGCCTGGCCCGCGGCAGCGTGAGGAATGCGTAGTAGAAATTCCTGGCGCCGGCGCGGGTGATCGCACGGCAGCGCTCGTAGGCGACGGCCAGGGCTGCGGCGTCGCGCGCGGCGGCGCGCTTGAGTTCGCCGGCCCTTTCCGCCATCAGGCCCCTCCGTGCGCAAGCGGCCGCAGCCCGAGCTTAGTCCGGAGGAAGACCTTCGCCAGGAGAGCCGACTTACGCCACTTCGACAACGCGGGACGGCCGGCCAGGACGTCGTAATCGCGGGCTTCAATCAGCTTGAGGACGGCCATGCCGCCCGCCGTGAACAGGGCGAGGTCGACCCGTGCGAAGCCGTGCACGAGGTCGACCAGAGGGGTGCCCTTGATGAACAGGTCACGTGCCCGTTCGACCTGGAACCGCATCAGGCCCTTGAACTCGGGCGTCGCCATGCGACCGGCGATCTGGGACTCGGTCACCCGGTAGTGGGCCATGTCTTCGACCGGCAGGTAGATCCGGCCCATTGCGTAGTCGCGCCAGACGTCCTGCCAGAAGTTCGTCAGCTGCAACGCCGTACAGGTGTGATCGGAGAGTGCGTGCAGCTCTGGCTCGCGATGGCCGAGGACGTGCAGGACGATCCGGCCGACCGGGTTCGCTGAGTGATCGCAGTAGTCGAGAAGGTCCCGATACGTTGCGTGGCGCTTGATGGTCTGATCGCGGCGGTTCGCCTCGATCAGTTTCAAGAATGGCTCGGCGGGGATCTCGAACCTGTCGATGGTGTCCTTGAGTGCCACGAAATATGCGTGCGTTGGCGCGCCCGAGTAGCACAGGCGCAGCTGGCGCTCCCAGGTGTCGAGGTGCGAAAGGCGGTCGCCCGGGGCGGCGTCGCCCAGGTCGTCGACGCCCCGGCAGAACGCGTAAACGGCGTAGAAATGGCGGCGCAGCCGCGCCGGCATCAGGCGCGTGGCGATCGAAAAGTTCTCGTAGTGCGTCCGGGCGAGCCGCTCGCAAGCGGCCATCGCCTCGTCGAGGCCCGGCGCAGCGCCGGGGTTGTGCATGGTCAACTGGCCGGGCGTGCTCAGCGGGCGGCTCCCCGGATTCCCGCTGCCCCCGGTCGATGTGAGCGACCGGCGGGGCAGGGCTAGGTTCCGAGGATCTGGACCACGACCTCCCGGCGGCGCGGGATGTCCAGTTCTACAAGGAAGATTCGTTGCCACTGGCCGAAGCTGAGCCGTCCTCCGACGACCGGAACGGTTTCGCTGGTGCCGAGCATCAGGTGCTGGCAATGGGCATGGCCATTGGGGCATTCGTCCTCGTGCATGTGCACGGTCCGAATGGCGAAGTCGTTGTGCCCGTAGTAGGCGTCTTTGGCGGCGACCCGTTCCAGGAAGTTGGCCATGTCCTGGAGCAACAGGGGTTCGTTCTCGTTGATCTTGATGGCGGCCGTCGTGTGCTTGCTGAAGACGACGACGAAGCCGTCCTTGACCTGGGAACGCACCAGAGCCTCTACGACCCGGTCAGTGATATCGATGAATTCGGGAGACTTTTGCGCTTCGAACGTGAGCGTCTCCGTGAAAGCCCTCAAATTGCGACCTCGTTAGTCCACCGTAATCGAAGCCCGCGCGCTCGGGCACGCGCCGGCCGGTTAGCTAGCATAGCCCATACTGAATGCAACCTGAGATCCCTCTCACCGAACGTCTTTGGCTTGAACTAATTGATTCTACGATTTTCCGGTCGCGCTTGCCCGCCGGTATCGGCCCAGCGCCATCAGCGGCCAGTAGATGCGGTACATGTGGTATTTGATCATGAATCCTGCGGGCAGCCCGTCCGGGATCAGGCGCTCGCCGGCGCCGTCAGGCGTGAAGAAGCGCCTGCCACCCACGCCGTAGCCAGGGAACCCGGTGCCGGTGAACTCCGCCTCCTCCCAGTCGCCTTCCGCCAGCTGGGTCTGATGCAGGTAGTTCACGCCTCGCATGGCTGATTCCGAACCGGCCTCTCCGGCTGCGACCAGAGAGAGTAGCGCCCAGGCGGTCTGGGAAGGGGTCGATGGCCCCTGACCCCGCAGCGCCGGGTTTGCGTAAGAGGCGCACGTTTCGCCCCACCCTCCGTCGGCGTTCTGGCTGGCCTTTATCCACTCGACCGCGCGTACGACGCGCGGCTCCGTCATGTCGTGCCCGATCGCGGCAAGGGCCGTAAGGACTGCGCCGGTCCCGTAGACGTAGTTGACGCCCCAGCGCCCGAACCAGCAGTGGTCGGACTCCTGCTCCTGCCATATGTAGGCCAGCGCCTTGCGGACCTGGGGCGTATCCACCGGCTCCTTGAGTAGCCCGAGCATCTCGACGATGTGGGCGGTCACATCGACGCTGGGCGGGTCGATGGTCTCACCGAAGTCGAAGAAGGGCAGCTTGGTCACGACGTTGCTGGTGTTGTCCTTGTCGTATGCACCCCAGCCGCCATTGGCGCTCTGCATGCCCAGGATCCAGCGGATGCCGCGTCGCAGCGCGTCCTCCCGGGCCGGCGGGTCGGTCGCCCCGGCGCGCCCGATCGCGAGCAGGATCTCCGCGGCGTCGTCGGTGTCGGGATAGGTGTCGTTGTCGAACTCGAACGCCCATCCGCCCGGCTCGACGTCGCGCGCCTTGACCGTCCAGTCTCCCGGCCGGTGGATCTGGTGGGCGATCAGCCAGTCGGCCGCGCGCACGATCGACGGATCATCGCCGGGCAGCCCCGAATCCAGGAGAGCGTTGATGGTGAGCCCGGTGTCCCACAGTGGCGACATCGATGGCTGCAGGCGCCAGGTCTCGTCGTCTTCGATCCCGTACCGTTCAAATCCCTCAAGCCCCTTCTGGATCACGGGGTGCGAAGTCGGGTAGCCGAGCACCGACAGGGCCATGAGGCTGTAGACCCAGGGCGGCTGGATGCCGCCCCACGAGCCGTCGGCCTCCTGCCGCTCCACGATCCACTTTTCGATGGTGGCCAGTGCGCGCCGCCTTGCCGGCAGCCATGGCAGCCGTTCGCCGTGGCGCAGGATCCGGTCGGCCGCGTAGAGCAACCTTTCGATCCCGAGGCCGCCCGGGTTGGGCAGCTCGATGCTGGCGCCCGAACGTCCCCTGGGGAATAGCTCGTCGAGCGCGGCGCCGGGCTCGACCGGGCGGGTTGGGTGGCGCGAAAGCAGGACCGACATCGGCACGATCGTCGCCCTCGACCACATCGCGAATTCGTAGATATTGAAGGGAAGCCCGCTCGGGATCAGCACCAGTTCGGGTGGCAGGTAGGGCGTGCCGCGCCAGTCCCACTGGCCCAGCAGGGCGAACCAGATCTTGGTAAAGACCCGGGCCTTTTCGACGCCGCCCCTGGCGAGGACGTATGCCCTTGCGTGCTCGAGCGCCGGATCAGCGGCCCCCACTCCCGCCATCTTGAGCGCCAGGTAGCACTCGCACGTCGTGCTGAGGTCGCTGGGCCCGCCGTAGTACTGGTTCCAGCCGCCGTCCGGCTGCTGCCTGCCGAGGATGAAGTTGCGGATCTTCTGCCACCGGCGGTCATCTCTGACGCCCAGGAAGTGGGCCAGGAAGATGTACTCCGCTTCCATCGTGGGATTGGATTCCAGTTCGCCCCACCAGAACCCCTCCGGCGACTGCCGGTCCAGGAGGTAACGCTGGGAACGAGAGATCATGCGGTCGACGGCGTCCGAGAGCGGCTTGCCGGCCAGGCGGCGGGCGGGGTCGGCGGCAGGCACCCGCCGGGGCCCTTCCGCGAGGCCCGCCCTGACCGTGGGGAGCGCGTACTGCCCGAGCGTGGTCACGGCGCCTCCCCGGCCGGCGCCGGGAGCTTCACCCCGCCGGCATACCCGTTGCTCACGAACCAGCTTGCGGCGTCGAACAAGGCCCGGTCGGGCGACGACTGCGGGACCCCCAGCTCGCGGACCGCCTTGCTGCAGTCCACGTGCATCCGGTGGCGGGTGGCCCGAACGGCGCCCAGGGGCAGGAATGGAGTGCGGCGGAGGATGCGGCCCTCGACGAACTGGTCGGCGTAGGCCGCCATCAGGACGAGTGGGTAGGGCACGCGCACCGGGCGCCTGCGCAGGCCGGTGACGGCGGCGAGGCGCCGGTAGATATCGGCGAGGTCGGTATTCAGGTTGCCGAGCAGATATCGTTCGCCGGCCCGGCCTCGTTCGAACGCGGCCAGGTGACCTGCGGCGACATCACGTACATCGACGATGTTCAGATCGACCCCCACGTACCCCGGCGTGCGACGCCCCAGGAACTCCAGGATGATGCGCCCGGTGGGCGTCGGCTTGATGTCACCGGGGCCGACCGGCGCGGTGGGGTTCACCGCCACGACTTCCAGCCCGCGCCCGTTTTCACCCAGCGCGGTCTGTTCGGCCAGCAGCTTAGAGCGGTGGTAGTGGTCCGGCAACTCCCCGGGCTTTGCCAGGAAGGTCTCGTCGGCCAGCTCGCCTTGCTCAGGCGCACGCAGGACGCCAACGCTGCTGGTGAACACCACGCGCCGGACCCCGCTACGCCGGGAGGCCTCGAGGAGGTTTTGCGTCCCGTCCACGTTGACGCGGTAGATGGCCAAGGGATCGCGCTGCCAGAAGCTGTACAGGGCCGCTACGTGAAAAACCCCGTCGACGCCGTCGGTGGCGCGCTCCAGTGACGCCGGATCGAGCAGATCGCCCGGCGCGGGCTCGTACCCCTGGCCGGCGATCTCTTCGGGCGCGTGGGCGGGCCGGGCAAGCGCCCGCACCGTGTGTCCCTGTTGCAGCAGGTGCCGCGCGACGGCGCCGCCGATGAAGCCGGTCGCGCCGGTCACGAGGAGCTTCATCTCTCCGCCGGAGCGTCCGGCGGCTTCAGGCCGGAGGCCCACGCCGCCGCGTAGGCTTGGATGAACCAGGCCAGTGCTCGCCTGGTTTTCAAAGCCGCCAATCCGGTCCGGACGACCGATCCGAGGCGGGTCGGGTGCCGGGCGACGTAGCGCATGGCGGGCAGGGCGGAGGGCGGCCGCGGGCCCGGGGCCAGTTTCGACACGAATCCGGGCAAGTCGGCCTCAACCGGGTCGACGACCCCCCGCACCGCGACAAAGGGCACACCTGCGTGGCTTGCGACGCGCGCCGAATGCCATGACTCGAGGTCCACTGCGACGACTTCAGTCGCCAGGCCGATGGCGCTTTTCTGCGCAGCCGACTCGGCGATGACCGGGGTCGTCCCGAGCGCGCCTTCGTGGGACTCGAAACCGGCGCCGCTGAGCACGCGCCGGGCCAGCGACACCAGGGCGCCATCGGACGCGACCGGTTCCTCCGTCGACGGGGCATCGTTGCGGCGGATCCGGACCACCGATGTTCCGATCGCCAGGGAGCCCGGACCGATCCCACCGCGCGTGCCCCCGGAATAGCCGACGGACACCAGCGCCGACGGCTTCAGCGTATTGATCGACCAGCGTGCGCCGGCGGAAGCGCTTGCTTCGCCCCAGCCGGTGACCACGATCCGGTGCGCGGGAGTCGCCTCAGGATTGCCGTAGGCGAGCATCCCGCCGGGCGCTTCCAAGGCTTCGAGTCCGAGGCGTTCCACGGCGGGCGCGACCTCGTCGTGCAGCGCAGCCAGGAACACCAGGACGGGCGCGTCTTCGGCCATGTCGGGTTGCCGGCGGTCTGTCAGGCGCTCAGGCCGCCGTGATGCCGCTCTTCGTGATCGCGCCCGACCTGACCAGGTCGAACGCGTCACGCGGTCGCTGCAGCGCGCCAAAGATCGTGGCCGACTCGAACCCGCAGTGCATCATGCAGTTCGCGCAGCGTGGGTCCTTCTCGGCGTTGCCGTACTGGTCCCAGAGCTGCTTGGACATCAGATCGTCTAGCTTCTGGGTGTGGCCGTCGGCGAGCGGGTAGCAGGGCTTGCGCCAGCCCATGATCGTATAGGTCGGGTTCGACCACGCCGTGCAGGTCGGGTAGCTGCGTTCGCCGCGCAGGAACTGCAGGAAGAGCGGGTTGTTGTAGAACTTGATGCCCAGCCGCTTGTCGGGCGAGAGGACCTGCTTGAAGACGTCGATGGCCTGCTTGCGGGTAAGGAACAGCTGTTGGTTGGGGACCGCCTGGTAGTCGTAGGCGGGGGAGACCATGCAGCCCTCGAACCCCATGTCGGAGCACTTCTTGAACAGGTCGTGAAGATCGTCCGGATTGCTGCCCTTGAACAGTGTCGTGTTGGAGCAGACCCGGTATCCCGCCTTGATCGCCTTTTCGGCGTTGCGCATGGCGATCTGGTAGACGCCCTTGCGGGACACGGCGATGTCGTGGTTGCCGCCGGTGCCGTCCAGGTGGATCACCCAGCAGAAGAATTTGGAGGGCGGGATCTCCTTCATGACCTTGGTCATGACGAGGGCGTTCGTGCACATGTACACGAAGCGCTTCCGGGCGATGATGCCCTTTACGATGTCGGCGATCCGGGGGTGGATGGTCGGCTCGCCGCCGGCGATCGAAACGATCGGCGCGCCCGACTCTTCGACGGCGGCCAGGCACTCTTCCACCGTCAGCTGGCGGTGGATGACGTTCTCGTACTCGCGGATGCGGCCGCAGCCTTCGCAGGCGAGGTTGCAGGCCTCGAGGGGCTCGAGCATCGTGACAAGGGGGAATCGCTTCCGCCCGCGCAGGTACTTGTTCTTGACGATGTACCAGCCGATGCGGACCGCGAGTTCTACCGGTCGTGCCATCGATGCCTCCCGCGCGCCGGGCGCGCGCGCCGGGTAGTTTCGAGCTGCCGTTGCAGGCTCTGGCCGCTAAGCCTGCCGGGCCAGCAGGAATTCGCCCAGCTCAATGAAGTCCCCGGCGGTTCCGTTCGTGAGAGAGCCATCCGCAAGTTCGGATGACTCTAGCACGCTTTTGGCGGCCTGCCAGTGCTCGGCTGCCAGCGCATTGCAGTACGCCTGCGTGCGGAGGTCGTCCATGATCTGGAGCACGCGTGCGAGGTCTTCGCCCTCGATGCTGTCTTTTCGATAGATTTCGAGGATCTTTGCCCGCGCCGCGCCGCGCGCCGTCGAGATTGCATGCACGGCGGGGAGGGACTTCTTCTTGCGGGTGATGTCGGCGCCGACCGGCTTGCCGGTCTCCTGGCCGCCCCAGACGCCCAGGACGTCGTCGCGTATCTGGAAGACGTAACCGAGCGACCGCCCGACGTTGCGCAGCGCGTCGATCAGCTTGCGGTCGCGGCGGTTCCAGCCGCCGACCAGGGCGCCTGCGTAGACCGAGCACTCGATCAGCGCGCCGGTCTTGCTCCGTATCATCGCCAGGTACTCATCTACCGAGACTTCCAGTCGTTCCTCATAGGAGATGTCCAGGTACTGGCCCTCGACCATCTTCAGGTAGTGGTCGGCGATCGCGCTCCCGACTTCAACCGCGACCGCCGCGGGGATGCCGTTCTCGCGTAGCCGGGCAACGGCCAGGTTGGCGATCCCGAGGAACGCGTTCCCGGAATCGATCGCGATCGGGATGCCCCAGACCGCCCAGACCGTGAGCCGGTGGTGGCGGGTGCGGTCGTTGTCTTCGATGTCGTCGTGAACGAGCGAGAAGTTATGTACGAACTCCAGGGACACGGCCGCGGGCAGCGCGGAGGTTGGCTCGCCACCGGCCGCCTCGCAGGCGAGCATGCACAGCGTTGGCCGGACGCGCTTGCCGGCGGGCTGGGGGTCGTAGTTCCCCTCGGTGTCGACCCATCCCAGGTAGTAGCGCAGGGTCGTGAACAGCGGTGCCTGCCGCGGCCGCAGGTTCGACCGCATCGCCTGGTCGATTGCCGACTGGTACCTGCCGAAGAAGCCTGGCATCGGCGGCGGCTTGGGGGCCGTACAAGGGGTGGTCAATTGGCAGGGCCTGTCCTGTCACGTCGTCAGTTGGGTGCCAGCAAAAACTAGCAAACGACCGCATGAGGGGTCAACGAAATGCGCTGACTTCCGTGGGTACCCCGCGGGCAACGTACGGGCCCGGGGCGGCTGGCCGCCGTGCCCAGGTCATTGGTACGCCGATATCCAGATATGGCCGACCGTGTGCGGCAGGCGCACGGCACGGTAGAACTGGCCCGGGCGGCGCTCACGCACCAGGTACTCGCGCGTCTTTTGACCCGGTTTCCGAGCGGGTCTCGGCCTTGATGACCAGGGTGCCGGCCTCGAGGGCGTCGCTGATCTGCTTCGGGTCGACGCCCGGGACCGACGCGCGCACGACGATGTTGACGCCGTCCTGCACGACGTCGAGGGGGATGCCCCACGCCTCCAGGGCCATCGGTTCCCTCCTCTGAAGGTGCCCGCATGGCGGGCCCGACGCCATATTTGCTACGGACGCGTCACCGCGCGACCGGTGAGTGCACGACCTAAGTTGATAGTCGGATTATCAAGAAGGCTGAAGAATATATAACAGAACTCTTGAT
>VGZT01000027.1 GCA_016872495.1 SAR202 cluster bacterium | reverse complement strand
CCCTCTACGGGGAAGGCCTCGGTTGGGTAAACGCGCACCTGATCGCCTCGGCGTCGGTCAGTGGCAATACGATCCGGACGCTCGATGGTCCTCTGCCAGGGCCTGTGAGCTCCCGGCATTGCAGCCTCACTCGACATGCTCCAGGCGGTAGATGCAGGACCGCTATCCAACCAATGACAGTCCCGCGGGAGTTCGAAGCCAATCCGCCAGCCCCGGTCGCGTAGCAGAACAGGTCGTCGCGCGCGTGCCCGCCGGGCAACTCGTAGACAGGACGCTGCAGCGCCCTGCCCTTCAGGTCCCAGAGCGCCAGGTCGATGGTACTGACGGCAAGGGCAGCCAGGCCGGTCGCTCCGAATGGCGAGCACAGGCGCCGCCAGGTCGCAGCAATTCTCGATTGAGAACGGGTCCTGGCCGACCAGGCGCGGGCCTCGGTAGTCGTTGATCAGCGCAGCCACCGGACGCCCGTGGAGCCCGGTCCCGAGGCCCCGCTAGCCGTCGTCGGCCAGCACGCGACACCTGATGTCGGGCCAGGCCGGATACCAGTCGCGCCGATACGCGAAGCGGGGATATCGGCTCATCGGCGAGGCCACGACGCGTGACGCGCCAGGCGTGCGTCCCAATTACGCGACCCTGGCAGGTGAACCGCCCGTACCGGGCGGATCTTCACGACCTTCCCTTCGCCCGGCACGCCGATCTCCCGCGTGGGGGTCGCCTAGCCGTGGCTGCCCAGCTTGCGCGAGATGGCCGCTTCCGCCACCGGGCTGATGACCTGGTCGATCATCACATTGACCAGCGCGGGCTTGCCGGACGCGAAGGCGCGCTGCAGGGCCGGCTCGAGCTGGGCCGGCTTCTCGACCAGCTCGCCGTGCGCCCCCAACCCCTGCGCCATCAGGTCGTACCGGCTCGGCAGCAGGTCGGTGATCACGGGGCGGCCATAGAGGCCTTTCTGGATCTGCCAGTCGATCCCCCAGATGGAGTTGTTGCCCAGCACCATGACGACATTGAGCTTGTGGCGCACGGCGGTGTCGATCTCCATGCCGTTGAATCCGAACGAGCCGTCGCCGACGACCAGCGCCACCTTCTTGTCGGGGAACGCCGCCTGCGCCCCGAGCGCGTACGGGACGCCGACGCCGATCATGCCGAAGCTGCTGACGTACAGCCAGCGAGAGGGCCGTTCGCACGCAAACGAGGCCCGGAAGAAGTGACAGTAGTCGCCGCCGTCGAAGACCATGCAGGTGTCCGCATCGGTGAACTTCCTGAGCGCCTGCGAAACGAACATCGGGTGCATCGGCTCGCGCGGGCCCGCCAGCTCTGCGAGCTCCTCCTGGTGCGCCCTGCGCGCTTGCTGGAGGCTCTTGGCCCAGTCGCCGGACTTCCAGGTGTGCTTCTTTGCCTCATCGGCAAGCTGGGTGACCACCGGCCCGATATCGCCGACGATTCCGATCTCCACCGAGCGCGCGCGCCCGATCACGGCAGCCGCAGGATCGACCGCGATGTGCTTCACGTCCCTGGCGAAGGGCGGGGAGCCCCCGTAACCCCAGGTGTAGTCGAGCCGCTGGCCGAGTTCGAGGACGACATCGGCTTCCCGCACCTTCTGCGCGGCCTTGTTCAGGGGCAGGTAGCCAAAGCCGGCGCAGTACGGGTGCGAGTCCGGCACGAGGCCGCGTGCGCTGTCGATCGTGAAGATGGGGATGCGCGTGGTCTCGACCAGTCGCGTCAGCTCCGCCGCTGACGCGGTCGCTCCCGCTCCGGTGCCGGCCAGGATCACGGGCCGCTGAGCGCGGTTGAGCAGTGATACCGCCTGCCTGATCTGTTCAAGGTCGCCGGAGACCGGCCGCGGGCGGCCATACTCCTTCGGCAGGTAGCGCGCGGCCACCGCCTCGTCGACCTCTTCGGTCTGGAGGTCGATCGGTATGGTGAGGTGGACCGGTCCTCGCCTGCCGCTCATGGCGGTCCGAAACGCGAGCGAGATGTACTCGGGGATGCGCGCCGCGCTGGGGATCTCCCACGAGCCCTTGGTCACCGGCGCTGCGACTCCGACCTGGTCGAATTCCTGCATGGCCCCGCGTCCGATGTTGGTCGACTCGGCCGAGCCCGCGATATTCACGATGGGCGCCTCGGAGTGCATGGCATTGGCCAGCCCGGGGATCGCGTTGGCGTGGCCGGGAGTGGTCGACATGACCACGCCCGGCCGGCCGAGCAGGCGCGCCCAGGCGTCGGCCATGTGCACGGCCCCTTGCTCATGCCGCGTGTCGATCATCCGGATCGGCTGGTCCACCAGCACGTCGAGCAGCGGCAGGAAGTGATCCCCCGCGATCGAGAACAGCGTGTCCACGCCCTCGGCCTGGAGCGCCCGGGCGATCAACTGGCTGCCGGTTATCTTCGCCAAACAAGGACTCCCGTTTGATCAGGTGTCGGTCGTCACGGCCGCCGAGGATAGCAGAGCAGAGCTCTCTGGCCGGGTCAGCCGAACCCCGGCCCGCGCCCTTCGACAGGGGCAGGGACCAGGCCGCCGGACCGGGCGGCGGGCTACAGAAGCTCGACGATCACGTTGCGGTAGCGGCTCTTGCCCACATTCGTCACGCGGTGGGTCGTCGCGTCCAGGTAGACGACGTCGCCCACCCGCGACGGACTGTCGTGGACCGTGCCGTCGTCGTATTCGGTGCGAAGCGTACTGGCTTCCAGCACCACGAAGATGTAGTCGTGCTGGTGCGCGTGCCACTCGCTCGACTCGCCGGGGTCGAGCTTCAGTTCCCAGATCTTCGCCCTGGGATGCTCCGACATCACCCTGGTTCCCACGTTGCCGGACGGGGACTTTTTAGACGTCACTGCAGCGACTCCCTTAAGCTAGGACGCCGGTCTATTCATCCAGAGCTATTAGAACAGGATTGATCATGCCAGGAAGGCTCGCAGGCAAAACGGTAGTCGTCACCGCGGCGGCGCAGGGCATCGGGCAGGCGGCGACGCTTGCGATGGCCAGGGAGGGCGCGCTGGTCTGGGCTACGGATATCAACGAGGCCGGGCTGGCCGCCCTGAAGTCGCGCGTCGCGCAGGTGCGCAAACTCGACGTGACCAGCCAGGCCGGCATCGTCGCCCTTGCCGCCGAGACGGGGCCGATCGACGTCCTCTTCAACTGCGCCGGTTTTGTCGACGGTGGATCGGTCCTTGAGTGCAGCGAAAAGGCGTGGGACTTCTCGTTCGATCTGAACGTCAAGTCGATGTACCGAACGATCAAGGTGTTCCTGCCGGGAATGGTCGACCGCGGCCGGGGCAGCATCGTCAACATGTCCTCGGTGGCCTCCAGCGTCAAGGGACTGCCCAACCGCTTCGTCTACGGCACAACGAAAGCGGCCGTGATCGGGCTGACCAAGGCGGTTGCGGCCGACTTCGTAGGCAAGGGTGTGCGCTGCAACGCGATCTGCCCCGGTACGGTCGACACGCCGTCGCTCGCGGAGCGAATCAACCAGGCCGCCGATCCCGTCGCAGCCCGCAAGGCATTCATAGCCCGCCAGCCGATGGGACGGCTGGGCACCGCGGCCGAGATCGCCGAGCTGGTCGTCTACCTGGCTTCAGATGAGTCGAGCTACACGACGGGCGCTATTCACGTGATCGACGGCGGGATCGTGATGTAGCGGGCGCACAGCGCCCGGGCGACGATTTCGCCGCACTTTCCGCGTACGTCGGGACCATCGGCGATATTCGTGAGCAGCACGAAGATCACACGGGTACGCGGATCTGCCCAGGCGACCGTGCCGGTCGCGCCGGAGTGTCCGAAGGCGCCGGCCGGTGAGTTGTACGACCACGCGCCGCCGCTCTTCCTGATCACCCAGCCAAGGCCCCAGCCATGCGCCTGCCTGGCCGCATCGGAGAGGCCGGGCATGGACGGGATCCGGTCCGTCACCAGCATCCGGTTGCAGTGCGCGGTAAACACACGCCTGCCACCGGGCGCCACCCCACCGTCAAGCACCGTGCGAAGCAGACGCGCGATGTCGGCCGCCGTCGAATGCGCCCCTCCCCACGGTGCGCCGAGGTTCTTCCAGTAGGGGCTGTTGTGGTTCCAGTTTTCTGATCCGGCGCCGTGCACCACTCTGGCGTCCACCCGGCGACCTTCGTAGGCCGGCCGCCAGCAAAGGTCGGTCGAACTCATGCCTGCCGGCTTGAACACCCGCTCAGTCACCAGCTCGCGCAGCGACTTGCCCGAGACCTTCTCGGCCACCGCTGCCAGCATCAGGATGCCGCTGCTCTGGTACCGCACGTCGCTCCCGGGCGTGAAGAGCAGTTGCGAGCCGCACGCGGCCTTCACGTAGTCGGACAGCGACGCGTTGCGTTTCCTGAGCTCGACGTCTCCCGGGACCATGTCGGTGAGCCCGCTCGTGTGCGTGAAGCAGTGCTCGAGGGTGATGACTTCCTTGCCGCCCCCGGCGAACTCCGGCACATAGTCAGAGATCCGGTCACGCAGGCCAAGCTTCCCTTCGGCCACGAGCGTCGCGACGGCGCTCGTCACCATCGGCTTGGTGATGGATGCGATCAGGAATACGTCGTCAGGTTTGACCGCCCGGGAGCCAGGCGACCACGATACGCGGCCGCCGACCCATTCGAACAGGTCTTCATCGCCCTTCCCGACGAGGACCGAGGCCGCGGTCATGTCGCCGGCGTCAATGTGCGCCTCGAGATTCCTGACGATTTCTTGCTGCCACGTCACGTTCGGCCGCCCCCCGTTCAGGTCACTCCCCGAAGCACGCCCGGAGCCGGTTTCAACACTGAGGCCGCATCTTAGCCCAGGCTCTGGGGCAGGATGTCAGTGGCGTCCTGGCGATTGTCCGAAGAGCCGATGGTTACGTGTAAGACTGCTGGAGGCGGATCATGTCGACTGCCCGAAGGGGCCGGACCCGCAGTGAGGGCCTGGCCCACCGGCAGAGCACCCTCTTTCGAAATCGCCCGCTTGCAGGAATCGGCATTTCATCGAGGCGATCACGGACTCCAAATGAGGTGAAACGTGGTGCGATCACGATCTGTGTCTTAACCTCGGATCCGGCCGAGGCGCCCCGGTTCCGCATCCAGCCAGTGCCGTGCGCAGGCCATGGCCCCGGTCGACCAGATGACCACGGTCCGCCGGGAACGGATCGGCCGGCAGATCGGCCGGCTGGACCAGGCAGGCATGGTCCATCTGAACCAGGCCATCCTGGCGTTCCTGTGATTAGCCTGAGCTACCACAACGGGAGGTCGATACCAGCATGAGAATTCACAACCTGTACGTCGACGCGGCGGGCGAGACGCACTTCCGCGACATCCAGGTCGAATGGGCGGAAACTACGCCCGCCGGCAAACTATCGAAGCGATTTCCGGCGACGGGCATCATCTTCCGCCAGGTGCAGCCCGACTACGACCTGGACTGGCACCCGGCCCCGCGCCGGCAGTACATCATCAACCTGGATGCGGGCGTTCAGATAACCGCCAGCGACGGCGAGAGCCGCGTCATAGGCGCCGGCGAGGTGATCCTTGTCGAGGACACCCGCGGCAAGGGACATCTCTCGAAGGCGGTCCAGGGCAAGTTGCGGCACTGCATCTTCGTGCCGGTCGACTGAGCGTGGCGGCGCCGGGTCATTCCCCGGAGGCGTTCTTGACCTGCTTGCCGGGGCTGACTTGCGCTCCCTGCGGAGCTGAAATGATCCGTGCGCGCAGCTGGCCACAGCCAGCGTCGATATCGGTGCCCTTCTCGAAACGCACCGTGGCCGCGATACCGGCCTGGTTGAGGATGTCGCGGAACGTCCCGATACGTCCGTTGTCGGGTCGCTCGTAGCTCGCTTCGGTCCGGTTGACCGGGATCAGGTTTACGTGGCAGAGCACCCCGCGCAGCAATTTCGCGAGCGCCTCGGCCTGTTGCGGATA
Source organism: SAR202 cluster bacterium (assembly GCA_016872495.1). Classification (GTDB taxonomy): domain Bacteria; phylum Chloroflexota; class Dehalococcoidia; order Lucifugimonadales; family Lucifugimonadaceae; genus VGZT01. The sequence goes on along the minus strand of VGZT01000027.1, from coordinate 23,240 downwards.
GTCGTTCTGACCATGCAGCAGCACGTACTCGAACGTGACCCTGCGATTGGTCTTGACGATATATCGCTTGACCGCATCCATGAGGTCGGCGATCGGGTAGCGGCGGTTGACGGGCATCGTCTCCGAGCGGGTCGCGTCGTCCGGCGCGTGCAGCGAAACCGCGAGGTTCACCTGGAATGGCTCGTCGGCCAGCTTCAGGATCCCGGGCACGAGCCCCACGGTCGAGATCGTCATGTGCCGCGCCCCGATGTTCAGGCCCTCCGGGTCGTTCAGCTTTGCGACGGCCGCCATCGTGTGCGAGTAGTTGGCCAGTGGCTCGCCCATGCCCATGAACACCACATTGGTGACGTCGGGGCGGGCGTCCTCGATCTTCGCCGACTCCCGGGCGCGGTCGGCGCGCACCAGCCGTGCCACGTGCATGACCTGACCGACGATCTCACCTTCGGACAGGTGCCGCCTGAACCCCTGCTGCCCGGTCGCGCAGAAGGTGCAGCCGAGCGCGCAGCCGGCCTGTGTCGAAATACACACCGTGCGACGCGCCCGCGCAGGCCCGAATTCACCGTACTTCATCAGTACCGTCTCGATGAGCTCGCCGTCGGGCAGGCGAAAGAGGAGCTTGTCGACCAGCCGGTCCTTCGAGCGCAGCTTGACCCGTGGCTCGAGGGGGAAGGGATCGAAACGCTCCGCCAGCCGCGCCCGCAGTGGCACCGGCAGGGTCGAGATCTCTTCGAAGGATACGGCGAGGTCGCTGTAGATCGCCTTCCACAGCTGCCGGGCGCGAAAGGCCGGCTCACCCATCTCCTTCAGAGCTGCGACGAGAGCGTCCCTGGAGAGGTCGAGGATCGAAGGTCTGGCTATCGTGGTGGTGTCCACTCATCAAATGTACACTCACGCGCTCCGTGAAACACACCCTGGAATCGCCATCTGTCCTCCGCTCCCGCGGGCCAGTCCACATGGCCAGTCGGCGCACCGGGACGCGCCACCTCAGGGTTTTCTGATGGCCCAGACCGAGCGCGCTGAAGCGCTATCCCGACTGCGAGAGCTGGCCTTGGCCCAGCACCGGAAGAGCCTCCGGACCGGCCACGATCCCCATTACGGCCGGCGCTTCGAGTACGTCCGGCCCTCGCCCGGCCGTTACAACTGGATGTGGTTCTGGGACTCGTGTTTCCACATCGTTTCGCTGTCGTGCGTCGACACCAGGGCGGCCAAGGCCGAGCTCGACACCATGCTGGCGTCCCAGGACGAACACGGCTTCATCGGCCACCTGGTCTACTGGGGGCGCTTCGGTTCGCTGTATTCGGCTCTCTTCACGCAGAGCCGGCCGTTACGATGGCGCGCCCGCCACAGCCACATGATCCAGCCGGCGTTCCTCGCACAGGCGCTGGAGCGATTGCACGTCGCCACCGGAGACCTCGGGTACCTGAAAGAGGTCCTGCCGCGAGTTACCGCGTATTACGACTGGCTGGACCGGGCACGCAGCTACGGCCAGCAAGGGCTCCTGGCCGCTGTTTCGCCGTTCGAATCGGGCCTCGACAACTCCCCGGCGTACGACGCGCCGATGGGGATCCGGAAGGCGTCGAGGACCGGCTGGCTGGTACGGCTCAAACTGCTCGACGCCCGGAACTCGTACTGCGGCGGCCGGCCGGGGTTACCTGGCCTGCCGGCCAACCCCGCATACCTTGTCCACGACCTGCTCGTGAACTACGCGTTCGCCGATGGATTGCGCACGCTGGCCAGGCTCAGGACGCTGGTCGGCGACGCCGCGGGCGCCCGGAAGTCCGAGACACGGGCGGAATCCATCGAGGCGGGTGTGCGCGCGCAATGCTGGAATGAGAAGGCGGGGCTCTTCTATCACGTCGACGCGCTGACCGGGCGGCAGCTCGAAGTTTCGACGATCGCCTCGTTACTTCCCGCGCTGTTTCCTTCGACTCCGGACGACATTCGCGGCAGGGTCATCGGCGACCACCTGCGCAATCCGGAAGAATACTGGTTAGACTTTCCATTGCCCACCGTGGCCAGATCGGAGGCGGCGTTCGACCCTTCGAGCGAATCGATGATCTGGCGCGGCCCGGTCGCAATGCCTATGAACTGGGTCATGGTGCGGGGCTTGCGGCAGGTGGGATTCGCGGACGAGGCAGCGCACATCGCAGAACGGTCGATGGCCATGGCCACGGGGAGCGGGTTCAGGGAGTTTTACGATCCTTTGAGCGGTCGCGGCCTCCGGGGAACGAACTTCGGATGGGCGACCACGGTGGTTGATCTTTGAGGCGACGGCGTTGAACCAGCCAACCAGGCCCGAGAACATACTGACCTTCGACGAACCTGCGGTCCTCGAGACGCGCAGTCTCAGCGTGTTCTACGGCAGCACGAAGGCGATCAGCGGCATAAGCCTGCAGGTGCCGCGCGGGGAGGTCGTCGCGATCATCGGACCGTCGGGTTGCGGCAAGAGCACGTTCCTCAGGTCCCTGAACCGCATGAACGACCTGGTGCCTGGCGCGCGCGTCGAGGGCGACGTGCTGTACGGCGGCGCATCGATCTACGGAGCAGGTGTCGATCCGACCGACGTCCGCTATCGGATCGGGATGGTCTTCCAGCGCCCTAACCCGTTCCCGAAGACGATCTATGACAACGTGGCGTTCGGGCCGCGCGTCAACGGCGTCAAGGAGAACATCGAAGAGATCGTCGAGCATTCGCTCCGCCGCGCCGCCCTCTGGGACGAGGTCAAGGACCGGCTCAAGTCGAGCGCCCTGGACCTGTCCGGCGGCCAGCAGCAGCGGCTCTGCATAGCCCGCTGCCTGGCAGTGCGCCCTGAAGTCATCCTGATGGACGAGCCGGCTTCGTCGCTCGATCCCATCGCGACGCAGGCGATCGAGGCGCTGATCCGCGACCTCGCCCAGGACGTGACCATCGTGATCGTGACCCACAACATGCAGCAGGCGCAGCGCGTGGCCTCGGTCGCCGCTGTGCTCATGTCCGACGAGCGACGGGTCGGGGAACTGATCGAGTACGGCCCGGTCGACCAGATATTCGGCAGCCCGCGTGATCCCAGGACCGAGGCCTACGTCACGGGAAGGATCGGGTAGACCTGGAATGCAGCGGCGAAGGGAAGGTGTGTCCATGGCCCGTTCGGACTTCGATCGGCATCTCGGGCAGCTTGAGGCGGACGTGATCCTTCTTGGATCCCTGGTCGAATCGACCTTCTACACCGCCCTGGAGGCCATCCGCACGCGCGACAAGGCGCTCGCGGAGAAGGTCAAGACCGACGACGACCTCATCGATGAGCAGCGGCGGAGCGTCCAGCACGCCTGCGTCGAACTGATTCGGCGCGAGGCGCCGGTGGCTGGCGACCTGCGCCGGATCGTGAGCGCCTGGGACATCGCGGGCGAACTCGAAAGGATGGGCGACTACGCCGAGGGCATCGCAAAGATCGGCATCATGTTGCGCGATCAACCCGGCGAGCTCGACATCCGTACCCTCCCGGGGATGGCGGACCGCGCAGTCGGAATGCTGAAGCACGCGCTCGAGGCATTCCTCGAACGCGATGAGAAACGGGCCGTCGAGCTGGCGCAACGCGTCGAGTCTCAGGATGAGGAGGTCGACCGCATGTATGCCGACCTCCGGAAGAAGTTGATCAACGAGATGCGCAACAACCCGGACTTCGTGGAGACCGGCACCTACCTGCTCTGGGCGGCGCACAACATCGAGCGTGTCGCCGACCGATCCACCAATATCGCCGAGAACGTGGAATACCAGGTCACCGGCCGGATGAGCAACGAGCACTAGCGCGTGTGCCCTTGCCGACGGCGCAAGACCGGCCGCCGGCAAGGCAGGTGGGCTATCCCGTCAGGCAGCGCCCTGGAGCACCATGCGGCGTGAGCTCGCGACCGGCTGGTCGCGGCGAATCGAGGCGGCGGGCCAGATCTCGGGCAATGGCCGCGGCCGCCGGAATAGCTGACGCGGCTCGCGCGGCACCACCCGCAGCTCGGCGATCTCGGGCTCGACTTGCCGCTTCCCAAGCCGCTCGGATTGAAGGACGCGATGCACCGTGCGCGTGCTGACGGTGAACCGCTCGGCGAGCGCGTTTACCGACAGGTTCTCCTGCGCCCGCGCGTCCAGGATCGCCTGGTCACGGGCGCCTCTCACCGTCCGGCGCAGGTATTCCGGGTCGTCGTACTTACAGATCGGCAGAGGGCAGTTCAAACAGGAATCGAAGACGTCGCAGCCATCGTCGCGATAGGTCGAGTTCTCGGGGAGGGTGTCCGAGCGTACCGGGGTTAACAGGGTCATCAGAGGCCTCCGGCGAAGTGCCTGGACCGGTTCAAACCAGGCAGAAATTAGAACGAGTGTTCGAGAGTCTAGAACGCCTGTTCTACTGTGTCAATAGGGCCATTTGACGACTTTTTCGCGAGTTTGCGCAGTATCCACGGCCCCGGTGCCCGGCGTCGATCATCAGGCGCCAGAGGCAGTAGACGTCGCCACGAAGTCCGCCTGGCCGGGCGCCGAAAGTCCCGGCGAGCCCGGCGGCGTTGCCGACGACGCGTTCCGCTTCCTTCGATCCATCGAGAGGCACCAGGACCTGTTTGAACACACCTCCAGCATGGCCACGATGGCGTTGCTGCGTTATCGCCGGCTTTGACCCGCTGGTAGAATCGCCGACGGCCAGCCGCCTGTCCGGCTGCCTTGCAGCGACCACCCATCAGTAGTGGGACGGGCTTCGACCAGCACCCGAACCACGGCATTGGAGCCACGGAATGAAATCGATTGCGGTAATCGATACTGAGCTCGGGAAGCCATTGACGGTAGGCGAGATCGTCATCCCCGACCCACAGCCCGACCAGGTCATCGTCAAGCTTTTCTCCAGCGGTGTGTGCCACTCCCAGCTACACCAGATGCACAACCCGGAGCTTCACCGCCCGATGGTCCTCGGCCACGAGGGCATCGGGATCGTCACCCACACCGGCAAGGGTGTGACCCACGTCAAAGAGGGCGACAAGGCGATCGTCACGTGGGTACCCCGGCAACCCGTCAAGGGACGCCTGGCGCCCCGGCTATCGGGCGTGACCTTCAGGGAAGCGCCGGTCCATGGACTCGTCTACACGTGGGGCAACGACGTCCTGACGTGGGAGCAGCTCGTCGTCAAGGTCCCTGACAACGCGGCCACCGACGTGACCTCGATCGTCGGTTGCGCCGTGCTGACCGGTGCCGGGGCGGTCCTCCACACCGCCAGGGTCCGGCCCGAGGACAAGGTCGCAATCGTGGGCGTCGGCGGCGTCGGTATCTGCGCCGTCCAGATGGCTTCCCTGCTTCAGGCCTATCCGATCATCGCGGTGGACGTGGACGACCAGAAACTCGAGTACGCCAGGCGCATGGGAGCCACGCACACCGTCAACTCGAAAAAGGTCGACCCGATCCAGGCCGTGATCGATATCTCGGGCGGCGGCGTCGACTACGCCTTCGACGCCATCGGCCTGAAGGTTACGAGCGAGCAGATCCTGCCGATGACCCGGGGCGGCGGACCCGGCGCCGACAACCACGGCGGCATGGCCGTGTTGATAGGCATGCCCGGCAAGGAGATGACGATCAATCCAGGCAATTTCATGTTCCACCAGCGTCAGTATCGCGGCAGCCTCGGTGCGACGATCCCCGAGAAGGACTTCCCGATGTACCTGCGGTGGTACGAGCAGGGCAAGTTGAAGCTGGACGAAATGGTCACGAAGCGCTACAAGCTGCAGGACGTCAACCAGGCTTGCGACGACCTGCAGAAGGGGAAGATCACCGGTCGCGCCATCATGGAGTACGACTTCAAGGCCTAGGCCGCGTCCTTCGGCCGGCGTGCCCGCGAATGTCGCCAATCAGCGCGTGAGCCGCGAATGCCCTGGTGAGCCAGCTTCGAACGCGCGCGGCCGTCGCTACCGCACGCAGACCGGGACCGGCTGCGCCGGCGAGTGCGCATGAACGTCTTCAGGCCCGGCCTGCTGATGGTCGCCCTGGCCTCGTTCGGGCTGCTCACGCTTGGCCTCGGGGACGGAATGCTAGGTGTCGCCTGGCCGTCGATCAGCGCCGGCGCCGGCGTCCCCCTTTCGGCCCTGGGCCTACTCGTGCCGGTTTTCGCCGCCGCCTACATCACGGTGGCGCTTGCGAGCGGACGCCTCTCCGACTGGCTCGGGGTAGGCGGGATTCTCATCGCCGGCGCGGCCCTGCTGGTCGCGGGCCTGCTGGTTTTCGCGGCGTCATCGAACTGGGGGCTGCTGCTCACTTCCGCGTGGATCGCAGGCATGGGAGGCGGAGCGCTCGACTCAGGTTTCAACACCTACGCCGCCGAACGCCTCGGCATAAGGGCGACCAACTGGATCCATGCCTTCTACGGGGTCGGGGCAGTTACTGGCCCTTCGGTAATGACAGGCCTGCTGGTCTGGGGCCGTCCCTGGCAAACGGGTTACGTGATCTCGGCAACGGTAGCCGGCGTGCTGGCGCTGGGGATCCTGGCGAGTCGACGCGGCTGGCGCATCAATGGGCCTTCGAACAGCCCCGGTGCTTCCCTGCCCACGGCATCGTCCAGGTCAGGCATCTGGCTCGGGGCCGCGCTCTTTGCCGTGTGTACTGGACTGGAAGTGTCGGCGGGACAGTGGACGTTCACGCTGCTGACCGTCGGCCGCGGTTTTACGGTCGCCAGCGCCGGCGCCTGGGTGGCCGCCTACTTCGCCGGCTTCACGGCCGGGCGCATCCTGGTCGGCACGCTGCCGATCCGGGTTCCCGCACAGAAGGTTCTCCGGGCGTGCACGGTCGCATCGCTCCTCAGCGCCGGCCTCCTGTGGTTGAACCTCGGGGCCGCGTCCAGCCTCATCGGCGTGGTCGGCCTGGGCCTGTTCCTGGGCCCGGTCTTTCCCTCGCTGGTAGCCACTACCCGCGCGCGGATCGGCGAAGGGAGCACGTCGAGCGCAATCGGCTTTCAGCTGGCCGCCGCAGGCGCCGGTGGCATGATCGTGCCAGCGGGGGTTGGGGTGGCCCTGGCGGTCGGCGGCTTCGAGGCGATCGCGAGCTCAATAGTGGGCGCCGCCGCAGCCCTGGCCGCGCTGCACGAGATCGCCGCGCGCCGCTCACATCGGCTGAGCTCGCGCGGGGCGCCGTCCGTCTAGCCGCGGGCCCCCGTCAGACCCGCGTCTTGCCGGCCGCCTTCGCGCCGCCGCTCACAAATCGCCCGGGGGCAAATGGCGCGAGGTCGTACCCGGTTCGCCCGTCGATCAACAGGTCGGCCACGGCCGTCCCGGTCACCGGCCCAAAGTGGATGCCATTGCCGCCGTGGCCGCTGGCCATCACGACTCCCCGCCATCCGGGGACCGGCCCTACCAGGGGATTGCCGTCAGGCGTCACCGGTCGCAAACACGCGCGTTCGCCGACGATCGACGCCTCGGTAATCGTCTCGTTGAGCCGGGCCGCTCCCGCGATCACGTTTTGCCGCCCGCGCACGGTCACGCTGCGGTCGAATCCGACTCCGTCCTCGCGGGTCGTGCCGATGATGGTCCCGCCGATCCGCTTCGGGAGGATGAAGCCGCCAACGTCCCAGGCCCAGACGCCGACCTTCGCACCCGCCGTCGGGTCCGAACCTTCGCTGAGCGTGAACAACTGGCCCCGTTGCGGCGCCACCGGAACCGGAAACTCGAGCAATCTCGAGGTCTCGCCGGTCCACGGTCCCATGGCAAGCACGATCAGGCCGGCCGACACCTGGCTGCCGTCCTGGACGGTAACCCCGGTTGCCCGGTCGCCGTCCCGGCTCAGGCCGGCGAAGCGGCCAGCCATGAACTGCGCCCCGCCCCGGCGCGCCGCCCGGGCGACGGCCCGCACCAGTTCGAACGCATCACACTGGGGCTCGATCTCGGAAACGACGCCGCCCAGCGGCTCGCCGGTCAGGTATGGAACGGCCTTGCGCGCCTCCTCGGGAGTCAGCCAGGTGACGGAAGATCCTTCGGCCAGGCGCTCGGCCTGCCATTTCCTGAGGTTGGCTGCGCCGTCTTCCGTGAAGACTAGCTTCACGTGCGGGATCAGCTCGTACCCGTAGTCGACGCCGCTCTCTTCCGGCAGCCGGGCGGCGAGGTCCACGTGCATGCGGAAGGTGGCGGGATGGAGCTTCATGAGGCCGGCCGGCACCGGTCCCCAGGACGGGGTGATGATCCCCGCCGCGCGGCCGGACGCCTGGCTGCCGATCCCGCTGGCCTCTATGACCAGCGGCTTCACTCCTCGACGCGTCAGGTAGTAGGCGATGAAACAACCAATGATGCCGCCGCCCACCACGACCACATCGGCTGATCTACCGTTTGGCATCACTGGCCCATCCCGCCGGTCGCCGCACGCGGCGATCGGTTTGAAACAGTCCGCCTGGCAAGGTCACGTCAGTCCGACCTGCGCCCGATTACGATCTCGAGGAGCACAGCAACGACGTCCCGGGGCGCGGAGATCATCGCGTCGTGGCCGGTGGCAATCTCGAAGTACTGGCAGCCCATCGCCTTGGCCCGCTTCGCCATGCTTTCGAACCACTCATTGCGCCGCCCGGTGCACAGGATGTAGGCGCAGGGGACCGCGATCGCCTCGGCGTTATCGAGCTTGAGCGGCTGCTCGAAGGTGGCCAGCGGGTGGTCCGTAAGGCGCTCAACCATCCACTCGAGGTCCTCCTTGTCCGTGACCCCGAGGACGCCGTTGCCCCCGTCGGCGCGCGGCTTCGGGATCCGCCATCCATCGCCGTAGAGCCTGGCCGCAACCCGATGTGGTTGGTCCTCGGCATCGGTGCCAAGGACCGATTCTCCCGAAAGCGGCACGACCGCGTCCAGGTAGACCAGCTTCTTGATCCTGCGATACGCGTGCTCGGAGACTCCGCGGATGACGATGCCCGCGTAGCTGTGGCCGACCAGCACCACGTCCATCAGGTCTTCGTATTCGAGCAGGCCGATGACGTCTGAGATGTGCGTGCCCAGGTTGACTTCTTTGGTCAGAAGGTGGGCCCGCTCCCCGAGCCCCGTCAGCGTTGGCGTGTAGACGCGGTGGCCAGCCTGCTCGAGCATCGGCGCTACCTTGGCCCAACACCATCCACCATGCCAGGCGCCATGCACCAGCACAAACGTAGCCATATCTTCTCCGTGGGGATTACCGAATCGAGGACAACCCGGTCAGAGGATTCTAGTCGGACGCCATCACGGTTTCCTACGGCCGGTGCCGCGCCGTTCTTCAATCTTGCGGTGCGTCAGCCGGTGGCCGTTCGATATGCGTTGTACAGGATGAGCGGCACAATCGCCAGTACCAGGACGCCAATCAGGAGACCCAGCCTGCGCGGGTCGAACCTCCCGGTGCGCAGCGCACCGAAAAAGGAGCCGACCGCGCCACACAGTCCCAGAAACAGTAGGAGCTCCGGATCGAAGTGTCCATCGATCGCGAAGCCGACAAACCCGAAGAAGCCGACGATGATGCCGATCGCGTTGCTGGTGCCGGCGGCGGTCCTGGGATCTAGGCGCAGAATCTTGATCAAGGCCGGCAGCCTGAGCGCCCCGAGCACCATGCCGACCGAGCCGCCGAGGACGCCCAGGCCGAGCCCTACCGAGCCGTCGTACCACCAACGCAGCCGGCTCTCCCTGGGCGGCTCCCTGTCGCCCGTGGCCTTGCCACGACGCACCATCACGACGCCTGCCCAGATCATGATCACCGACGTCATCACCAGCAGCGACCAGGCGGGCACGAGTCCGGCGATTCGGGCGCCGATGAAGGCCCCGATCAGCGTCGGCAACCCGATGAGCAGGACAAGCCGGACGCGGACATGCCCGCCGCGCCAGTGGGGACCAAGGGCGGCCAGGCCGCCAATCACACTCACCCCAAGGTCAGTCCCGAACGATGTGATCGGGTCGAGTCCCATCGCCAGCATGATCGGAAGGCGGATGATCCCGAAACTGATGCCGACGATGCCGGCCGGCACGCCGATCGTCAGCGCGGCAAGGGCAAGCACGGCAAGCTGCCAGCCGCCGGGCGCCAGGTCCCCGGCGCCCGGCCACGACAGGAAGTCCATTCCTAGATCAATCGCATATCTCGCAATTACATTTTCGAAACGGTTGTAGTCCCATCAAATTGATTGAAATCCATGAATCTGGGACAACTCTTGATCAATCCAGTCCACTACAGATTGCGCACGGCTCAGGCGCGTGCACCCGCACGAGAGCGCAACCCCAGTTCCTCCAGGAGCTGAACCACTTCCTTGCGCTGGATCTCATCAGGCTTCAGGGAAGGATGCCGCGCGAACGCGGCCTCGGGCCGTATCACCCCGCGCTCTACCAGCACGTCCTTGTAGATCCAGTTGGCCAGTCCCAGGCCCTGCCCGAGGGTGCGGATCAGCGGCTGGTACTTGTGGAACTCGCGCTGGGCTTCCGCCTGCTTGCCGGCCTCCCAGAGGTCCCACACCTTCACGAAGACGTCGGGCAGCGTGTTGCCCGGCATGGTCCCCACCGCGCCCCGGCGTAACTCTTCCAGGAAGAAGGCGCCGCCGGCGCCGCCGAACAGGATGAGGCCGCTATCGCCTCGCAGCTTCGCCGCCTCGGCGACCCTCGGGGCCGTCGGCGGGCTTTCTACCTTCACGTAGCACAGGTTGGGGTGCGCGCGTGCGCAGCGCACCGCGAGAGCGGGGCCGACCTGCGCGGTCGACTGGTCCTGGAGGAAGATCGGTATCTTCACGGCCTCCGCGATGCGCTTGAAGTAATCGACCGTCTCGTCCGGCCCGGAAGGCACGTACGTCGGTGGCCGGATCATGAGCGCGTGGGCGCCCAGTTCCTCGGCCCGGCGAGAGTAGTGGATGGCCACGTCAGTGCCCTCGGCACCGGTGTTGATCACGATCTTGGCCTTGCCGCCGACCTGCTTGACGACCGTCCTGATCACGGAATCGCGCTCGGCCTCGGTGAGCTTGTAGATCTCGCTCGCCATGGCAACGCCCACGCCGTGCACGCGATGGCCGACCGTCCAGTCGATCAGCCGCTCGAAATCCTCAGTTGCGACGCGCCCCTTGGAGTCGAAAGGGATCGAGAGGATCGGGTATACCCCGCGCATGGTGCGGTCTGGCATCGACAACTCCTTCGTGAATGAGATTCAAACCGCCGAATTGTAGGGGGTAGCCGACCCGGGCTACCATCCGCATTTCCCGGGCTCCGTGGCTAGCGTCCGGGGTCGTGCACGGCGTCAGAGATGATTTCCAGCCGGATGACTTCGTCACGCGGTCCGAGTTCGACAGCCACCACATCGACCCGCCAGTCGGCGGCCGCCTTGCCCTCACTCGCCAGGTATGTCTGCGCGGCCGCGACCACCCGGGCGGACTTGCCGTGAGTCACCGCTTCCTCCGGGTAGCCAAAGCCGCGCCCCCTGCGCGTCTTGACCTCGACAAAGACGAGCTGGCGCCGGTGGACCGCGATGATGTCGATCTCGCCGAACCGCGTGCGGTAATTCGTCTCCAGCGTCCGGTAGCCGAGCGATTCGAGCTTCCGCCGCGCCACGCGCTCCCCCAGCCGGGCGCGGGCCGAGCGCAGTGCATGCGGAAGAGTCACCGAAACAGGTCGCGTACAGGCGTGAACGTCATCCGGTGGACCGGGCTGGGCCCCAGGCGTTCCAGCGCCTGCAAATGCTCCGGCGTGCAGTAGCCCTTGTGCTCCGCGAAGCCGTAACCGGGGTAACGCGACTCGAATGACGACTCCATCAGCCGATCACGCGTCACTTTCGCAATGATCGACGCCGCGGCGATCGATCGACACAGCGCGTCGCCCCCGATGATCGACGTCTGACTCAGTCCCAGCGCCGGCAATTCGACGGCGTCGATGAGCAGGTGATCAGGTGCGGGCTCAAGGTCCTCGATTGCCCTCGCCATCGCACGACGCGTAGCGGTGACGATGCCGACGCTATCGATCTCAAGCGCGTCGGCGGCGCCGACCCCGTAGCAGACGGCCACCTCGACCAGATTGGTGTAGGCCACTTCGCGCTGCGCGGGCGACAACTGCTTGCTATCGCGGATCAGGCCTGTCCAGCGCCCCCGGATCCGCCCGGGCAGCACCACCGCCCCGGCGACCACCGGCCCGGCCAGTGTTCCCCTGCCAACTTCATCGACCCCCGCGATGCAGCGGTATCCCAGGCCAAGAAGGTCAGATTCGTAGATGGAAGATGGGCGGCGGCGATGGCGCGCCTTCGCTTTCATGAATCCCCCGGAGTGATGCCAGTATCAAACTGCGGAAAACTATACCGGCGCCTGGCGGGTACGACTGCTGCCCCGTGTCAGTCGCAAGCTCGCGACTTCCCCAGCAGGCGACGCAGGACTCCCCCGGTTCGCACCCTTCCGCCAGCGGGAAGTATCGGGCGGACCTAATCCCCTGCCAGGACTTCGGCTGGCTCGGACGCGCGGCTCGCCGACGGCGCTTCAAGCTCGATAATCCCGCCGCCTAGCACTTCGTCGCAGCGATAGAAGACGACGGCCTGCCCGGGCGTGACCGCCCGCTGCGGCGACTCGAACTCGATGCGGGCGGCGCCCCCGGCCAGCGGTACGACCCGCGCCGCGTCGTCGCGACCCCGGTACCTGATGCGCGCGGTCACTTCGATCGGAGCCTCGGGGCGAGCGACCACCCAGTTGACGGCCGACGCGTAGAGCGTCGTCTTGAGAAGGGCGCTTGCCGGTCCCACCGTGACGGTGGCCGTCGACGGGTTGATCGACGTTACAAACAGCGGGGCGCCGTCGCCGCCCGGCAAACCCAGGCCGCGCCGCTGCCCGATGGTGAATGCATGGACCCCGTCATGCCTGCGCAGCACTTTCCCGTCCAGGTCGACGACGTCGCCCGGACTCGTACGGGTGAGCTTCGCTTCCACGAACGACCGGTAGTCGCCGTCCGGGATGAAACAGATGTCCTGGCTGTCGGGCTTGTCGGCCACGCCCAGCCCCGCCGCGCGGGCGATTTCCCTGACCTCACTCTTGGTGTAATGCCCCGCCGGCATGAAGGTCCGGGCAAGCTGCCGCTGGCTCAGGTTGTACAGGACATACGACTGGTCCTTGCCGGCATCGATCGCACGGGTCAGCCGAAAGACCCCACGGTCGTCCACGATCCGGGCGTAGTGGCCGGTCGCTACGAACCTGGCGCCGAACAGTTCGGCGCGCTCCAACAGGAATTCGAACTTGAGGCGGTCGTTGCAGGCCAGGCAGGGATACGGCGTCCGCCCCCGCTCGTACTCGCCCACGAAGTAGTCGATGACGTGGGTCTTGAACTCCCGCTCGAAGTTCATGAAATGGTGCCGCGCACCGATCCTCCGACAGGTTGCCCTCGCGTCGTCGACGTCCTCGATGGAACAACACGATCGGCTGAGGCGGGCCTCCCGGGGATTCGCGGCGTCGTACAGGCGCATCGTGACGCCGATGACCTCAAAGCCGGCCTCAGCAAGAAGCACGGCGGCCACCGAAGAGTCGACGCCTCCGCTCATGGCGACGACCACTTTCCGCCCGCCACCGCGCGGGAGATTGGCACGCCCTATGAGTTCACTCATGACTCTTCTCGATATAATCGGGTCCAATGACACGACCCCAGACGAACATGCCGACCGCCGAGATCGCCCGGCACGCGGTCGACGTAGCCTCCGAAAAGCTCGCTTCCGACATCGCCCTGCTCGACCTCAACGGCGTCAGTGATTTCACAGACTATTTTGTCATCGCCAGCGGCGAGACCGGTAGGCACCTGGAATCCCTGGCCGAAGACGTTTCGAAAGCCCTGCGCGACCTTGGCCTTCACCTGCACCACCGCGAGGGCACCGGCAATGGCGGCTGGATCCTCCTGGATTTTCCGGGCCTGGTAGTGCACCTCTTCACGCGGCCCGTCAGGGAACGATACGGGCTCGAGCGCCTCTGGGCACGCGCCCAGGAAGTCCTCCGAGTCCAGTAAGCCCGAGCCGGGTCTCCCGCGCGCGCCGGCGGCCAGCCCGCTGGTCAGCGCGTCTCCACGATCCAGGGGTCGGTGACGCGCCCGTACTCGATCAGATCAGCCGGGGTGAAGAACAGCCCCACCTCGCGGTCGGCGTCGGCCTGGTTCGCCGAGCCGTGAATGATGTTCCTGCCCAGGTCGATGGCGAAATCGCCGCGAATCGTGCCGGGAGGCGCGTCCACGGGATTGGTCGGACCCATGACCTTGCGTACGATCTGGATCGCGTTCGGCCCTTCGATGCACAGCGCGACCACAGGCCCGCTGGTGATGAAGTCGACGAGCCCCCTGTAGAACGGCTTCTGCGCGTGCTCGGCGTAATGCTTGCCCGCCAACTCACGGCTGATCTTCACGAGCCGCATCCCGACAATCTTGAGGCCCGTAGCCTCGAGACGACCCACGACCTCCCCTACCAGCCCCCTCTGCACGCCATCGGGCTTAACAAGCACCAGTGTTCGCTGACCTGACATAAGTCTCCCCTGTTTCATGTGAGCCCTGGGACGGACAGGCGCATCCGCTATTCCGACCCCGGGCCATTCGACCTGGCAATGGTTGGTTGCCGAACATAAAACGGTACCAGCCGCGCGGGGTCGTCGGTGTCCCCCGCTTCAAAGCGCGGCGTGGACAACTCGAGCAAGTGCCACGGGCGACGCGCCGGGCCTTCCCCGCCCATGATCCGGCCGTCGTCGACGAGGCCTCTTAGCCGGCCGGCGCCCTCGCCACAGAACCTCGCCCCGGTGCCAAACCGCGCCACCAGGTCCTTCGGCATGGCGACACCGACTCCTGCCCTGGCTTCGGCTACCGGGACCGGGAATTCCGACGGCCTCGGGTAGTGCGCCCATGCGACGCCGGATGATCCCGCATCGACCGCCACGACCAGCGGCCCGGGCGCCTTCCAGTGATCCATCGCCATGAGTTCAAAGGTGGATATGCCCACCAGCGGCAGGCCACGCACCGAGCACACGCCCTTCGCGGTCGAGATCCCGACCCGCAGCGCCGTGAATCGCCCCGGACCGATCGCCACGGCGACGCGATCGATATCGCGGAACGTGCGGCCGGCATCGTTGAGCAGAGCCTCGGCGTGAGTCATCAGTTCGACGCCATGGTTGTTCTTCGAGCGCCAGATCCGCTCCGTGACCGCGCCGTCGAGGCTGAGTCCGACACCCGCGTAGTAGGTAGCCGTGTCAAACGAGATGGTCAACACCATGCGCCCGGCCTATCCACGAGACACCTCGTCGAGCAGTCCGCGCAACAGCCTGGCCGATCGATCGCCGCCAGCTTCCAACGTTATCCTTCGCGCTTCGGCCGCAGCGGGCGCCTCAATGGTGACCATCAGCGCGTCGCTCGGAAACGCCGCCCGCGCCCGATCAGCCCACTCGACCGCCAGCGCCGCGCCCTCCTCGACGCTCTCGAGCAGGCCAAGATCATCGACCTCTGCGGTGCTGGCCAACCGGTAAAGGTCGCTGTGCAGGAGCCGCACTCGACCCTCGTACTCGCTCACGAGCACGAACGTAGGACTGCGGGCGGGCTCATCCAGGCCAATGCCCTCCACGATCCCCTGCACGAACCTGGTCTTGCCCGCGCCCAGCTCACCGATGAGCAGGACGACATCGCCGGGCTCGAGGCGCTTGCCCACGCAGCGGCCAATCTCGATCGTGCGGGATTCGCTTTCGCTGAGCAGGGTCCTGCCCGCAAACGGCCGTGCGTTATCCATCACGGCTCACCGGGGACGGCCGCGCGACCTGGCTTGCGGAGCATCCAGGTGGTCCCAACCTGCCCGCTCTACGACGACCGGCCTGCCCCTGCCATCGATGACTGACACTGAAGACCGGCTCCGGCTGCCGCGCTTCTCCACGCGGCCGATCACGGTCGCCATGCCAGGGCCGAGCGCTGCCATCGCACGACCGATCGCCGCACGGGGCCCGGTGAACAAGAGTTCGTAGTCCTCTCCACCGCCCAGCGCATACGAAAGGAAGTCGTCCGGGAACAGCGACCTCAGATCCTTCGAAACGGGGATGGCTTCGGCCTCCACGACCGCCGAGACCGCGGAGGCGTCGCACAGCTTCCCGAGATCACCGATCAGGCCATCGCTGACGTCCATGGCTGTGCGCACGCCCGCCGCCACCAGCGCCTGGCCTTCGGAGATTCGTGGCGATGGCCTGGTGTGCGACCGCGCCAGCCGAGTGGCGGGCCGGCTATTGAGGCCGCGTTCCATGGCCTTGAGCCCCGCCGACGACGAGCCCAGCGTTCCAGTGACCGCGATCAGGTCACCGGGACGGGCGTTCGAGCGCAGCAGCAACGCCGGCTTGCCTCTGACCGTGGATGCGGCGCCCACCATCGCCACGGTGACAAACAGCACCGGGGCGCGGACGATATCGCCTCCAACCACGCGCCCGCCGAATCGGCCGGTGATTTCTCGGATTCCCCGGTACATCGTCAGCAGGTCGACCGCTCGGGCGCCCGCGGGGATCCCGAGCGTGACCAGCGAATACAGCGGGGTACCACCCATGGCGGCAATATCCGAAAGGTTGACCGCCATCGCCTTCCAGCCAAGGTCCCGCCAGGGGGTCTGCCCCGCCCTGAAATGGACCCCGTCCACCATCGTGTCGGTCGTGTAGAGATCCGCACTGCCCACGCGGAGCGCGGCAGCGGTATCATCCCCGATACCGACGAGGACGCTTTCATGCTGCCCTGAGCCGGCCAGGATACGGGCCAGCCGCGCGATCAGTTCGAACTCACCGATTGCGGGCTTGCTACGTGTCGCGGATGCTGGTGACATAACCAAAAGATTATATCTACGCACGGTCGCGGCGACCGAAGGACCGCCCGCTTCTTAAGAATTCGATCCCGCCGGGAAACCAATGCGCGTCGCCATCCTCTCGGACATTCACGCGAACCTCGCTGCACTGGAAGCGGTGCTGGCCGACGCCCGGCTGCAGGGTGTCGACTCGCCCCCCTGGGTTCTCGGTGACATCGTCGGCTACGGGCCGGACCCGGATGAGGTGATCGAAGCCCTCAGGGCAAGCGATGCCCTTGCTGTGGCCGGTAACCACGACCTGGCAGCTGTCGGCGCGCTGCCGCTGGCCGAATTCAATGCCCTTGCGGCAGCTGCAGCAGCCTGGACGGCAGGTGTGCTCAAGCCCGATTCGCAGAAGTACCTGCAGGCGCTGCCGCTGAAGATTGAGAAGGCAGCAACCTGCACGCTCGTTC
The DNA here is from genome assembly GCA_016872495.1 of SAR202 cluster bacterium. Classification (GTDB taxonomy): domain Bacteria; phylum Chloroflexota; class Dehalococcoidia; order Lucifugimonadales; family Lucifugimonadaceae; genus VGZT01. The sequence continues at coordinate 6,066 of VGZT01000027.1, read as the reverse complement.
ACGGAAGCCCGCGCAACCCGGAGTGGGAGTACCTGACCCATATTGATGGCCTGGTTGAAAACCTCGCCCACTTCGACACGCCTGGCTGCCTGTACGGACACACACACGTGCCCGTCCTCGTCCTGTTCGATGGCGCCGAGCCCCGGGTCATCGAGTACAAGCCAGGAACGCCGCTCCGCTGCGACGCCGACCGTTTCTACCTCAACCCCGGGAGCGTGGGGCAGCCGCGTGATGGCGACCGCCGGGCCAGCTACGCGCTCCTGGACCTCCAGGCGAGGGACGTGGAGTTCCGCCGCGTTGACTACAAGGTCGAGATCACACAGCAACGCATGAAGATGGCGCGCCTCCCGCAGCCTCTGGTCCATCGCCTGGCGCTCGGCCGCTAGCCCAAAGCTATAATCTCGGCGTCATCTGAGTACCCGAGGAGAGATCATGCCCGTCATCCATGTGTATCTGTACGAGGGCCGGACCAGGGAACAGAAAGCCGAACTCGCAAAGGCGATGACCGACGATGTCGTCAAGATCATGAAGACGACTCCCGAGGCGACCCACATCGTCTACCACGACGTCAACAAGGCCGACTGGGCCACGGCAGGCAAGCTCCAGGGCTAGTGCCGGCCTCCAGGTTCCGGGCCGACCAACGATGATCATCGACTCCCACTGTCACGCCTGGGCCTACTGGCCCTATCTGCCCGGCGTGCCCCATCCGGAAACCCACGGCACGGTCGAGCAGCTGGTGTGGCGGATGGACCGAAACGGCGTCGACCAGGCCGCGATCGTGTGTGCCAACATCTGGCACAACCGCGACAACAACGACTACGTCGCGCAGGCCGTGCGCGCCAGCGGCGGCAGGCTCCACCAGTTCGCGGATGTCGACTCTTACTGGGGCGATTCGTACCACACCCCGGGCGCGGCCCGTCGCCTCGAGGCGGCGGCCCAACGCTGGCCGATGCAGGGTTTCACTCAGTACCTGGCGAAGGAAGACGACGGCGCCTGGTTCACGTCGACCGAAGGGCTCGATTTCCTGGGAGTCGCCCGGGATCTGAAGCTGATCGCCAGCATCGCGTGCGGACCGCAACATCAGCCGGGGCTCCGCAGGGCCGCTGAGAAGTTCCCGTCCGTCCCGTTTCTCTTTCACCACATGTCAGGACTGCGAGCGAGCGAGCGACCCCCACGCAAGCTCTTCAGGACGGTGATGGAGTCGGCAAAGCTGCCGAACTGCTATCTCAAGCTGTCCGGCTTCGCATATTTGAGCTCGACCGACTGGGACTTCCCGTACAAGGAGACGCAGTGGGTGTACGAGGGCGCGTATGAGAAATTCGGAACGCGCATGTGCTGGGGCTCAGACTTCCCACCGGTCGAGAACTACATGACGCACAGGCACTCGCTGGAAGCATTCAGGACGCACTGCAAATTCGTGACCGAAGGCGACCGAAAGGCCATCCTCGGCGGAACCCTTAACCGCTTGTTGGAAAGCGCCCGCCCGATCTCCTGAAGTCGACCGCGCTATTCGGGCGCTGGGGTCACGAAGCCCAGCGGCGGTACCACGACCACCGGTGCGGTCCCGTTGCGAATTACGTGGGCGGCTACGCTGCCGCGTCGCGATCCCCCAGTTGCCCTGGCACCGACGCCGGCCTTCGGGAAATCACCGTCGCGCGCCGGGCCGACCACGTGTTTCTTCGTCGATCACGTCGTTTGTACGCGCGCTCGAGCGTGCGATCGGTGACGACCGGAGAAGGAACGTTAGCGACTCGTGAGGAGACGGAGGGGCGGGCTCAGCGCCTGAGCTTGCCGCGGACCTCCGCGTTGACCACACGGTTCGGCCACTTGCCCTCGAGGACCGCCGCCGCCTGGTAGCTTGCGATCACGCCGGCGTCCTCTCCCGAGCGAACCGATTCTCCCGCCGCATGTGGGGTCGATATCACGTTCTCGAGCTGGAGCAACGGATTGTCCTTCGGGGTCGGCTCCTTCTCGAACACATCGAGCCCGGCGCCGGCGATCTTCTTCGACTTCAGCGCAGAAAGCAGAGACTGCTCGTCCACTACTCCGCCCCTGCAACAGTTGACGAAGAACGCGGACGGCTTCATCGCCGCGAACTGCTTCGCACCCATCATGTGGTGCGTTTCCTTGTTGTGCGGTACCTGGATCGATACGTAGTCGGACCGCCCCAGCATCTGTTCGAGGTCCTTGACGACCTCAATGCCGTACTCGCGGCTCACCCAGATGTCGACGTATGGGTCGTAGCCGATCACCTTCAGGCCGAACGCCTGGAGGCGCTTTGCGACTGACCGCCCGATAGCGCCGAGCCCGATCAACCCCGCCACCTCGCCGTCCAGCGTCCCGATCGGCCGGCCGGCCGGCCGGTCCCAGACGCCCTTCCGCATCTGCCGGTCGTAGAAGGCGATTTTTCGGTTCAACCCGAGGATCAACGCGACCGCGTGATTGGCGACCTCCTGATTGCACATTAGTGAGGCATTGGTCACCATGATGCCGGCCGTGGTCGCGGCGTCGAGGTCGATGCCCTCGAAACCGTGGGAGAAGAGACAGACCGCCTTGGCGCGGTCCATGGCCGCGATGATCTCCTCGTCCACGCCGATCGCCGCCATTACGACGTCAGCGCCTCGCACGGCTTCGATCGCTTCACCTTTGCTCTTGCAGACCGACCGGTCGATCTGAACGTCCAGGCCTTCGAACGCCGGCTCGTAGATGCCCTTCACGAACCCGTGGGTCGGAGGTGCGATGAATGCGACTCTCTGCTTTGCCATTTGATCCTTCAATCCTCCACCCAGGTCGGGCGATGTCGTATCGAAACGCGCCGGGCGCGTCCCTGCGCTATCGGTCCTGGATCGAGCCGTCGAATCCGATCGGCGTGTCGAGGACCTTGTCTTTCACCGGGAACTTCTTGATCGCCGCCTCGTTCAGTTCGATCCCGAGCCCGGGACCGGTGGGCACTTCCAGATAGCCCTTGACCAGCTTCAGCGGCTCCTTGAGCAGTTCGCTCTTGGGCGGCTCCGATTCACCCGTGTACTCCTGCAGCGCGAAGTTCGGAATGCAGGCGTCGAGCTGCACGCACGCTGCGGTCGAGATCGGCGAGAGCGGGTTATGGGGGATCACCTTGACGTGGTACGACTCGGCCATCGCCGCCACCTTCTTGCAGCCGGTCAGCCCCATGCAGAGGCAGAGGTCAGGCCGTACGTAGGCGCAGCCGCGATTCTCGAGCAGGTCCTGGAACTGGAAGATCGAAGTGAACCGCTCACCGGTTGCGATCGGGATCTCGCAGTGGTCCTGCACGTCCCCCATGATCGCCGGGCTGTCCGGCAGCATCGGGTCCTCGTAGAAGAACGGGTGAAACTGCTCGAGCCGCTTGCCGAGGGCCGTTCCCTCCGCCGGGCTCATCTGCCGGTGGATCTCCACGCAGACATCGGTATCGTTTCCAACCGCTTCCCGCACCGCGCCAACGCGCGCGACGGCGTCGCTGGCCCACTCCTCGTACGACTTGTGCAGGTAGTAGTCGGGCGAAAAGGCCGAGAATCGGACGGCCGTGAAGCCTGCCTTCTTTTTCGCCACGGCATCCTTCGCCAGCGCCTCGACAGTGTCGCCATGGACGTGCATGTAGCACCGCACGCGGTCCCGCGTCTTGCCGCCCATCAGGTCGAAGATCGGCACGCCCAGCCTCTTGCCCTTGATGTCCCACAGGGCGATGTCGATCGCCGAGATCGCCCCGGCCACCACAGATCCCATGAAGTGCGAGCTGCGCTGGAGGAACTGGGCGTGGTGCTCGATCTTGTCCGGGTCCTTGCCGATCAAGTACGGCGCCATGACCTTGATCATCGTCTCGGTGGGGCGCTGCCAACCGTGGACTCCGCCCTCCCCGATTCCGACCGTGCCGTCCTCGCAATAGATGCGAACGAGGCACCAGCGGTCCCAGAGAATAGTCTCGACCTTGCCAATCTTTGTAGGTTTCATCCGGCGTCTGGCTCCTGCAATGGGAAGTTCTAAGGCGGTCGAACGGTACCCTTACACGCCCTTCTTCGCAAGACACGCAGGTTTCCCCTGCCCACACGATTCCGCTGGGTGACTTGTCGTCTTCACCGGTGCCTGAGCATGCGCCGCCCCGAGGTCACTCGAGGGGTCGTCCTGCGGGCTTCCAGCTGGCCCCTGCACGAACCGGTCCCTGAGCCCGTCGAAGGGCCGGCCAGGCCGCGCAGCGTCCCTGAGTCTCATCGGCCGCCCGCGCCTAGAACGTGAAAGTTGTCACTTGCCTTTCCATCGGAGACAATCATTACGGCCCGCTAGCTCAACTGGTAGAGCAGCTGACTCTTAATCAGCAGGTTCAGGGTTCGAGCCCCTGGCGGGTCACCAGATATGAAACAGATAGGCCCCGGCAGCGCTACCGGGGCTTTCTTTTTCAGGTTCTTCTACCCAGGATTTCTACCCGGTCGCAGTGGCCACAAGTCCAGTGCCTTCCGATCCTGAGGGTCCCCAGGGATCTCACACCCAGGAAACGCTGGCCCAACTGGACACACCGGCGGATTCAAGCGCCAGCACCTTCTCGGCGTGTTCCAGTAGCCGGCAGGAGTGTCGGCGCTTCATGTCGAACTCGGTCTCGACGCAGGCAGCCCACGCCCCATGACCGAGGCTTCCACGCCTGCCGCTCGGGGGCCTCGCAGAGCAACCGCCACGGATCATTGGCCGCGCTTCCTATCCGCTCGGTGAGGCGCGGGCCTCGTCGTCCTGGTCAGCGCGAGATGCCGCTTCTTAAGGCGGGTAGCCGGCTCAGGATCTCGTCGACGGCCACGCCGTAGAAGACGCCAACCACCCGCTGACCACTCGAGGTAGTCAGGACCCCAGCGCGCGACATACCTACCAGCGCGCCGGATGCGTTGAAGATCGGCCCACCGCTGTCGCCTGGATCTAGTGGCGCATCAACGATCAGGTTACGGCCGTACGAGTCGTCTCCGAACTGGATCCCCTGGGATTTGATCCCAGCCTTGGCGTTCGGGGCGCCGACCCTACCCGTGTCTTTGACGCCCGACTGCGTATGCCCAAGGGCAAGAACGGGGCTCCCGTTGGGGGTGTCATTTATGGTTGATGCAAGCGTCACTGCCACAGTGCCAGGAAGCGAGACCAAGTTCGCATTGAATGTGATCAGGGCGATGTCCTTTACCGAATCCTTCGCAAACACGGTCGCCGGGAACGCGTCAGCGTAAGCGGACCGCACCGTGACTGAAGTATTGCTGCCCACTACGTGCTGGGCTGTGACAATCTCCCCTGGTCCGACCAGCCAACCGGTGCCCTTCCCTTGCGGAGTTTCGATGTAGAACGTTGACCTGGCGTACCGCTGGTAGACGTCACTGAGTTCGGTCCTGGGGACAACCATAGCGAACGCCTGTGGAGTCGCCGTTGGCTGCGGCGTAGCGGTGGGAAGAGGCGATGGAAGAACGACGGGTGTTGCGGTCGGAAGTGGTGTCGGAAATGTGACTGGCGTGGCCGTGGGGAGCGCAGTGGGAATAGTGACCGGGGTTGGTGTGGGAAGGGGGGTCGGTATGAACTGTGGCGTCGCTGTGGGCTGAGGAGTCGACGTCGGTAATGGTGTCGGCATGCTGGCAACTACAGAGCGGATCTTGGAATCGACGGTCGCCTGGATTGCGCGCTCTGTAGGTCCGCAGCCCGGTGCCGCAAGGACAGTCATGACCATTGCCAGGAAGAACAGATACGTCGCTGGTGTCAATTTCAAGCTCACATACTACGGCGTACCCAGGATCGGAAGTATGGCTGAAACTACAATCGGGCGGTAGCCACAGATCATGGCCCATTCCGAGCTCGTTGCGGACCCACCCCTGACCGCACTCGAGCAGGCACTGCGGGCGCGCGACCCGGCACCTGGCCTCGTCCATCGCTCGGACCGTGGCGTCCAATATCTTGCGATCCGCTGCTACGAGCGGCTGTCTGAGGCAGGCGCGGTGACGTCGGTGGGAAGTAGTGGCGACTCTTACGGCAACGCGCGGGCCGAAACGGTCATCGGCTTGTTCAAGACCGAGCTCAGGCGCAGGCGCGGCCCCTGGC
>VGZT01000026.1 GCA_016872495.1 SAR202 cluster bacterium | reverse complement strand
CTCGACCTCCCTGGCATCGCGCTTGACCCGCGTACTGAGCGATGCGTGGTCGACGGTAACGCGCTTTCGCTCTCAAAGACCGAGTTCGATCTTCTGTACGCGCTTGCGGCCCGAAATGGCGAGATCACGCCGGGCAGTGAGCTGGTTTCAGCCGTATGGGGAGACTCAACCGCTGCGCCCGGCAATGCCCTGGACGTCACGATCCACCGTCTCCGGCGGAAGCTGTCGAGGGTCCCGGGGGGCTCCGAACTGGTGAAGACCGTGCGCGGTAAGGGCTACGCGCTGACCCTCGCTAGTTAGGGTGCGCGATCGGCGCCTGCCGCTTCGGGGAAATCGTTAAATAGCGTTTCTTACGCCGGGGGGCGGAGCGGTCGTTTTACCAGGGGGGCCTGATAGAGGCCGTCCGCCCCTCGGGGCCGTCACCCGCAGCGCCTGAGTGTCCGCTCCGGCGCCGCCCAGTGTTCTGGGAAACCGGGTCGCGCACCCTTAATGTTACCGCCCTGCCCGTCCGTGCCCGGCGGGCGTCCTCGCCAGCGTGTCATGGCCGTGCGGGGTCGTGCGCGCTAGAATCGCCTCCCTGCCCTTTCATCGATGCTTTAGCGGGCAGGATCGGCGGATTTCCAAGGATGCCCAGAAAAAACCCGGGCGAAGCCCCCGGGCGCGCGCTGATCTTCAAGCGGGGCAACGAAAGCCTCCTCACGTACCGCTTGAAATGGGCCGCCTGGGAGTGGCTCCACAGCGCGGCCAGGTGTCGCGCCATAGGCTTTGAGGTCAAGCTCGAAGGCCCGTTCGGCCGTATCGCCGACGTCGTTGGCGTCGGCCCGGGCAACCGCGTCTACCTGGTCGAAGTGAAGTCATCGCGGGGCGATCTCTCACGGGACGACCACACAGAACACGACCGTCAGCGGCTGGAGGCGCGGGTGCCCAGGGTCCAAGAGGCCATAAGACTGACTGCCGGCGTGCTGGAGGCCGCGGCGGGGCACGCTCGCGCGGAACGGTCCGACGACTTTCGGGCCGACCCCGGCTACCGGCAGGCGCTGAGCGAGCACGCCCGGGTCGTCCGGCGATCGGAGGCGCTACGAGAGCGGATCGCCACGTACAGCACGAAATTTCACGACGCTTCCTACCTGAGGGTCGCGCACTGCCACTACATCATGGCGCCTTCTGGCTTGCTGGCACCCGTAGATCTGCCACTGATGTGGGGGCTGCTCGATGAAACCCCACGAGTTCACGTTGAGGCGCCGGTGAAGCAGGTGCGCGAGGCTACAGCCCATGTCCTGCGGGCCATCGCCCGGGCGAACACACGCGACATGATGGTGGCACGCGGCGCAGTGGCGTCAACGGAAGCCGGGGAGGCTGCGCCATAGCCGCGCGCGAGGCGGAAGACCGGGCGTGGCGGACGGCCGACGTCAGCTGGCTGGTGCGGGTCAGCGTCGTCGTCTTCATTTCGCTCCTGCCATTTTCGAGTTATGTGGCCCTCCTCCCGGCAATCCAGCCGGAGTGGGAGATGAGCAACAGCCAGTCGGCACTGGTCTTTTCGTCGTACCTCGCCGGGTATGCGGCCTCGTCCCTCCTGCTCGTCCCCCTGACCGATCGGTATCCGGCCGCCATCGTGCTGTTGTCAGGCGTCGTCGCGGCGGTGCTGGCCAACATCGCGTTTCCGCTGCTTGCCACGGACGCGGTGACGGCCTCCGCGCTGCGGTTCGCTGCCGGGGCCGGCCATGTGGCGGTATACGTGCCCGGCATTCAGCTCGTCGCACGGCGTTTCGCAAACCGCGGCCGGGCAACCGCGGTCGCCGTGTTCGTCGCCGCTTCCTATGCGGGAACCACGGTGTCCTACATCGTCACCGGCGCACTGGCGGGACGCACCCAGACCTGGCAAGACGCCTACCTCTACACCGCTTTGCTCGGGGTGGCCGGGATCTTCCTCTGGCTGACGATGCTGCCCGAAGCCTGGCGGGCGCGCGAACGGGTAACCGCACCGGGGTCCTGGCGGCTCAGCCTGGGTATCCTCCGAAACCGCCCGACCGCGCTGATGATCTGCGCCTACTCGCTGCACTCTGCCGAGCTCTACCTGGCGCGTCTCTGGCTGCCGCTCCTGATGATTGCCTCGCTGGTTCGATCAGGCAGGGACGTCGTGACCGCGCTACCGCTTGCGGCTGCGCTTTCCGGTCTCATGTTTGCGAGCGGCGTGGCCGGCGTCTTCCTGGGCGGCGTGCTTTCCGACCGGGTCGGGCGCACCAGGGCTGCGATAGCCATCTTCGGGCTGAGCGGCGCCTGTTCCTTCGTGCTTGGCTGGCTCATGTCGGCGCCGTTCGGAGTCCTGGTGGTTTTCGGGTTCCTTTACGGGTTCGCGACCGCCGCCGACTCCGCGATCTATTCGGCCTCGGTCACCGAGCTGGCGCCGGCCGGGCGCGTTGGATCCTCGCAGGCGATCCAGTCGTTTGCCGGATTCAGCATCGGCGCGTTAGCGCCGGTGATAGCAGGTAGCATCCTGGATTTCACGCGGGCGGCGGACCATGGTTGGGGCCTGGCGTTCAGCTTCAACGGGGCGCTCGCGATCGCCGGCGTGGCGATCCTCCTGTTCCTCAGCCGGATGCCCGAGGCGAAGGCGCTGGCCGGCGGCAAGCGCTAGCCTGACTATCTCCTGGCCAGGAACTCTTCGATGCGCCCGAGCGCCTTGGTGATGTTGGCCTGCGAGTTCGCGAACGAGAGCCGGGCGTAGCCTTCGCCAAACTCGCCAAACGAGGTCCCGTGGACCGTGGCCACGCCCGCCTCCGTGAGGACGCGCTCCGCAAATTCCTTGCTCTTCATCCCGGTACCCCGGATGTTCGGGAACACGTAGAAGGCGCCCTTCGGCATCACGCAGCTGATGCCCTTGATGGAGTTCAAGCCTTCGACGATCAGCTTCCGGCGCTTATGGAACTCGGCGACCATGTCCAGCACGGGCTGCTGGGACGAGTCGAGCGCCTTGATGGCCGCGATCTGGCTGAACGACGACGTGCAGGAGACGCTGTTGGTCATCAGCTTCGTGACGCCTTCGACCATGAACTCGGGGAGCACGCCGTAACCCAGACGCCAGCCGGTCATCGCGTAGCTCTTCGAGAAGCCGTCCAGGATCACGGTGCGTTCCTTCATGCCCGGGAAGCGGCTGATCGAAGTGTGTGATCCCTCGAAATAGAAGTCCTTGTAGATCTCGTCGCTCATGACCGTGACGTCGGCTGCCACGGCGATTTTTGCGATCTCCTTGAGATCGCTATCCGGGATCACGCTGCCGCACGGGTTGCTCGGGGAGTTAAGGATGATCAGCTTCGTGCGTTTGGTGATCTTCTTGCGGATCTCTTCGACGTCGACGCTGAACCCGTTCTCCTCGTACAGGCGGGTCGGCACCGGCACCCCGCCCACGAACCGGATCATCGATTCGTAGATCGGGAAACCCGGGTTCGGGTAGAGGACTTCGTCGCCTTCGTCGACCAGGGCGAGGATGGTGAAGAACATGATCGGCTTGCCGCCAGGCGTCACGACGATCCTCTCCGGACCGATCTCGTAGCCCTGGCGCTTCGTCTGGTGGCGGGCGATCGCCTCGCGGGCCTCGGGAAGGCCGGCCGAAGGTCCGTAGTGCGTGAACGAGTCGTCGAGCGCCTTCTTGGCGGCCTCGCGAATGTGCGCCGGGGTATCGAAGTCGGGCTCTCCGATACCAAGGTGCACGATGTCGCGGCCCGATCGTTCGAGCTGCTTCGCCTTGGCAAGGATCTCGAAAGCCGTCTCCGTGCCCAGGTTGCTCATGCGAGTTGCGAGCTTCTTTGTCATTTCGAAGGAACCTCTCCCCGCCACCACGGGCGGCGGTCAGGGGCATCAGGGGGATGACGCGCGAGCGCGCCAAGCTGAAGTCTCACCTGCGCGCGGGGTCGTGTCAATGACTTCCGCTTTGATGTGGCGGGCCGGTGTCATAATGCGCGTCCGGAACGAAAATCGGGTCGGAGATACGAATGCTGCAGAACAAGATGAAGGCAAAGATTCAGGCGGGGCAACCCGTCTTTGGCGTCTCCGTGATGTTCCCCTCGCCGCAGGTCGTTGAAATGATCGGCGAACTCGGTTTCGACTGGGTACTGATCGACTGCGAGCACGGTTCGATGACGCCGGAGAGCGCCGAGCTGATGTGCCTCGCGGCCGAGCGACGCGGCCTCACGCCGATCGTGCGGCCTGAAGCCAACCGCCCCGAGGTGTTGATGCGCTACCTGGACCGGGGCGCAATGGGCCTGCAGGTGCCACACGTCAATACCAGGGACGAAGCCCTGGCGGCCGTGCGGGCGATGAAGTACCACCCGCAGGGGAACCGGGGCCTGGCCAGGGGCCAGCGGTCGACCGGCTTCGGAATTACCGGCGGGAGCATCTCGGCCTACACCGAATGGTCAAACCGGGAGACCCTCGTATGTGTGCAGATCGAGGAGCAAGAAGGCCTGCAGAACCTCGACCAGATCCTGACGGCCCCGGGGGTGGACGTATTCTTCATCGGTCCGACCGACCTTTCGCAGTCGCTGGGCTACCCCGGACAACGCGATCACCCGGTCGTGAAGCAGGCCGTTGAAGGGGCTTTCGCGAAGATCCACGGCGCAAAGAAGGCGTCCGGAACGACCTGCGCCGCCGATGACGTGGCCGCGAACGTGAAGGCCGGGATCCTCTACCACTACACCCACGTGGCGACCTTCATGACCTACTACGGCAAGCACTTCCTGAGGCAGGCGCGCGGAAGCTAGCGGGCACGCGGCACGGGCAACGAGCATGCGCGCGGGCCGGCACCAGCGGCGGCTGGGTTAACCTAGGTCGATGACGACCAAATACGCCGGCAAGGTGAACGCTCCCGCGTTTCCGCGCGATCTCGAGTGGCTGAACGTCGACCGTCCACTTTCCCTCGAGGCGCTGCGCGGCAAGCTGCTGATCTTCGACTTCTGGACCTACTGTTGAATCAACTGCATGCACATACTTCCGCGGTTGCGGAAGCTGGAACGCAAATACCGGGATTCACTGGTCGTGGTCGGCGTTCACTCCTCGAAGTTCCCTAACGAGAAGGAGACTGCGAATATCCGCAACGCCGTGGTGCGCTACGGCATCGAGCACCCCGTCGTGAACGATCGCGACTTCACCGTCTGGCGGAGCTACGCCGTCCGGGCATGGCCCACGCTGATGTTCATCGACCCGCAGGGCAAGGTCATCGGGAAGCACGAGGGCGAGTTCGAGCTGGAACCGTTCGATGAACTGGTCGGCGACATGATCCGGGAGTTCGACCGGCTGGGGCAGATAGATCGCAAGCTCCTGCCATTCCAGCTCGAGGCGGACCGCCAGGCCGCGCGAGCGCTCGCCTACCCGGGCAAGATAGAGGCCGACCCTGCCGGCAACCGGCTGGTAGTCGCCGACTCGAATCACGATCGCCTCCTGGTCCTTGGAATCGATGGCCGGGTGATCGAGGCGGTAGGCGCAGGCGAGCCCGGGTTCTCAGACGGCAGCCTGCACGACGCCACGTTCAACAAGCCGCAGGGGATGGCGATCGATGGCGATCGCATCTACGTTGCCGACGCCGAGAACCACGCTATACGCATCGTTGACCTCGCGGAGAAGTCGGTGCGTACGATCGCCGGGACGGGAGAGCAGTCGCTCTACCGGCACGCGGGCGGCGATGCCAGGCAGAATCCGTTGAACTCCCCGTACGACCTCGCGCTGCATGACGGAGTGCTCTATATCGCCATGGCAGGCTTCCATCAACTCTGGGCGATGGACCTGGATTCGGGCCGGATCGCCCCCTACGCGGGCGACGGAGGCGAGGACATCATCGACGGTCCGCTTGCGGCGGCGCGCTGTGCCCAGCCATACGGGGTCAAGACCGACGGGCGTCTCGTGTACTTCGCCGACAGTGAGACAAGCGCAATCCGGACCGCCGGCATCGGGCCCGGGGCGACCGTCACCACCCTCGTGGGCACCGGCTTGTTTGACTTCGGCGACAGCGATGGCACCGGCAGGAAGGCGGTCCTGCAGCATTGCCAGGGCCTGGCCTTGCGCGAGGAACGCGGAACGACCTCTGTCTACATCGCAGACACTTACAACCACAAGATCAAGAGGCTCACTACCCCGGATCTCCAGGTCAGGACGATCGCCGGGTCGGGCAAGGCAGGCGCCGACGACGGCGCGGGTACGACCGCCAGTTTCGACGAACCTGCCGGCCTGGCGATCCTGGGCGATCAGCTGTACGTGGTCGATACGAACAACCATCGCATCAGGGTCATAGACCTTCTTTCGCCCTCCTACCGCGTCAGGACGCTCGAAGTCCTGCCCTGACACCCCCTGACACTTAAAGGTAAATGCAACATGCCAGCACCCCTGACGCCGCGCAGTCTGCTTTTCGGAAACCCGACACGCACGTGGCCCACCCTGAGCCACGACGGCAGATTGATCAGCTATCTGGCGCCGGTCGACGGCGTCCTTAACGTCTGGGCCGGCCCTGCCAACGATATCGCCGCCGCAAGGCCGATTACCCACGACCGCAAGCGCGGGATCAGGGCGCACTTCTGGGCATTCGATGGAGAAACCATCCTCTATCTCCAGGACCTGGAAGGTGACGAGAACTGGCAGGTGTACGCGATCGACCACGCGGGCAAAGAAGCCAGGAGCCTGACTCCTCTGGCTGGTGTCCAGGCACGCGTCACCAAGCTGTCCCACCGGATCCCCGGCGCGATCGTGGTCGGGCTTAACGATCGCAATCCGGAGCTTCATGACCTGCACGTCGTCGAACTCGCCACCGGGAAGGCGTCGCTGTTAGAACGCAACGAAGGATTCTCAGGCTTCGTGCTGGACGACTCCTACACGGTCCGGCTGGGCGACCGGATGGAGGCTGATGGCGGGAGAACGATCCAGCGACGCGTCGGCGCCAACTGGCAACCCTTCATCTCCATCCCGGTCGAGGACGCTCTAACGACTTACGCTCTCGGCTTTGATGCAGCAGCCCGAGAGCTGTACCTGGTCGACAGCAGGGGGCGCGACACCTCGGCGCTGTTCTCGATGGATGTCGCCACCGGCGAAGCCCGGCTGCTGGCGGAGGATCCACGCGCAGATGTCGGGCACGTGGTACGGCATCCCGTGACGAAGCGTGCCCAGGCGGTCGCGTTCACGTACGAGAAGGACACCTGGACGGTACTCGACGATGACCTCTCGGGTGATATCAGGCTGCTCGAGTCGGCCGCAGAAGGCGAATTCGGCATCGCTGCACGCACGCTGGACGACACCCGCTGGATCGTCGGCTATGGCCGGGACGACGGCCCGGATCGCTACTACCGGTACGACCGGTCGAGCCGCGCCCTGGACCTTCTCTTTTCGACCCGTCCCGAACTGGAGAACGTGCGCCTGTCGAAAATGCATCCGGTCGTGATCCCGGCGCGCGACGGCTTGCCGCTGGTCTCCTACCTCACCCTTCCGGCCGGCAGCGACGCGCGTACGCCGGGACGGCCGCAACGGCCGGTACCCATGGTCTTGTATGTCCATGGCGGCCCTGCGGCCCGCGATCACTGGGGCTACAACGCGTACCACCAGTGGCTGGCAAACCGCGGCTACGCCGTCATGAGTGTGAACTACCGCGGCTCCACCGGTTTCGGGAAGAAGTTCCTCAACGCCGCGATCCACGAATGGGGCCGCAAGATGCACGACGACCTGGTCGACGCGGTCCGGTGGGCGATTGCCGAGAAGATCGCGCAACCTGAGAAGGTGGCGATCGCGGGGGGAAGCTATGGCGGATACGCGACACTGGTCGGCCTGACCATGACCCCTGACCTCTTTGCCTGCGGGGTCGACCTGGTCGGCCCGTCGAATTTACTTACTCTGCTCAACACCATCCCGCCCTACTGGAAGCCAATCATCAAGTCCTTCCACGTGCGTATCGGTGACCCGGCGACCGAGGAGGGGCGCCGATTACTCGAAGAGCGGTCCCCGTTGAATTACGTCGACCGCATCAAGCGTCCGCTGTTGATTGGACAGGGCAAGAACGACCCGCGGGTAAAGGTCTCCGAGTCGGACCAGGTCGTCGAGGCGATGCAGTCGAAGGGCATCCCGGTCACCTATCTGTTGTACCCCGACGAGGGGCATGGATTCGGTCGGCCTGAGAATGCAATCTCCTTCAATGCCGTTTCGGAAGCATTCCTCGCTGCCTGCCTCGGCGGGAGGATCCAGCCGGTCGGCGACGACTTCCAGGGGGCGTCGATTACCGTGCCGGTTGGCGCCGCACACGTCCCCGGCCTGGCTGAGGCGCTGCAGGCCCGCTAGGGGGCCCGCAGCCAGAGCCAGCCTGCCGCCAGGAAGAGGGTCAGAAGCGTCACGGGCACGCCGATGCGAGCGTGATCGCGCCACGTGATGCGGAAACCGAGCCGGCCCGCCTGGTCGACCATGATTATGTTGGCAATGCTGCCAACGATCAGGAAGTTGCCGGCGAACGTGCTGGCAAGCGCCAGCGCCGGGCCGGCGATCTCGCCCTTTGCGAACGGGAGCAGCAGCATGACCGCCGGGACGTTGGAGACGATATTCGAGAGGACGGCCGACGACGCGAAAAGCACGGCCGGATTCGACATGTCGACCCCTCGGCCCGCCAGCGTATCGGTGGTCTGACCGAACGCCGACGTCGCCAGCAGTGCGGCGTTCACGACGAAAAGCCCGGCAAAGAGCACCAGCAACTGCCAGTCGACGAGGTTCAGGATCCGCCGCGAGTCAATTCCCCGGTTGAACACGAGTAACGCGCCGCCGGCGACGAGCGCAAGCAGCTCCCTTGGCCAGCGGCCGACCAGGAACAGCGCGATCAACGCCGCCAGGACCACGAGCCCGCGTATCGTGTGCCACCGGTCGAAGGGCGGCCTTTCCACGGCAAGCGGCGGGGATGCCTTCGTCCACTTGCCCCGGTAGGCCCACGCGATTACCAGCCACACGATCCCGAGCCCCAACGCCGCGGGAACTCCGCCGTCCGCCAGGTAACGAGCGAATGAAAGGTCAAGGGTCTGGCCGATCAGCGCGTTCTGGGGGTTGCCGATCAGCGTGCCGGCCGATCCGACATTGGCGGCGGCGGCCAGGCCGAGTAAGAAAGGCATGGGGTCCAGGCTGCGTCGCACGCAGATTTCGATGAGCAAGGGCGCCATTGCGAGCACGGCGATGTCGTTGACCAGCAGCGCCGACAGGATGCCGGCGCTGACGACCATGAGGCCGAGCAGTGCCGGTGGCGATACGTCCACGCGCGCCATGCGTTCGGTCACCGCAGAGTAGAAGCCGCCGATGCGCAGCTGGGCGGAGACCAGCATGAGGCCAAACAGCAGGGAAAGCGTGGAAGCATCGATCGCAGCCACCGCTTCGGTCAGCGAGAACCACCCGATCGCCAGCAGCGCGATCGCGCCGACCAGCGCGAGCCCTGAACGATCGAGCCCCAGGCCGGGGATCCGGCCGACGATCATGCCGAGATAGACGAGCACAAACACGAGGACAACGATCGCTTCCACGAATGCGAGACTTTACGCTAGTTGAACTGCTTAAGAAAGGGTGCGGACACAGTGCCGAACAGACTGGCGGGCGAAACCAGCCCCTATCTCCTCCAGCACAGGGACAATCCGGTCGACTGGTACCCCTGGGGCGCTGAGGCGCTTGAGAAGGCGCGCGCCGAGGATCGTCCGATCTTCCTGAGCATCGGATACTCCGCCTGTCACTGGTGCCACGTGATGGAGCATGAGTCGTTCGAGGATGAGGCGACGGCCCGTCTCATGAACGAGAACTTCGTGAGCATCAAGGTCGACCGTGAAGAGCGCCCCGACCTCGACTCGATCTACATGACCGCGACGCAGCTCATTTCCGGTCAGGGCGGCTGGCCGATGTCGGTCTTCCTCACGCCCGACGGCCGGCCCTTCTACGCGGGGACCTACTTCCCGCCCGAGGATGTGCACGGACGTCCGAGCTTCAAGCGCGTCCTCAGCGCGGTCGCAGAAGCCTACCGGGAAAGGCGCGAAGAGATACTCGCCGGCACCGGCCAGCTGCTCGGCCAGATCGCGCAGCAGGTCAGCGCCCGCGGGAGCGACGCCCCGCTCTCTCGTGACACGCTCTCGGAAGCGTTCCGTGTCCTTGCCCGCGACTTCGATCCCCGGCTCGGCGGGTTCGGGACTGCACCCAAGTTCCCACAGCCGATGACCTACGAGTTCCTGTTACGACACTGGCGGGGCGCCGGGAATGAGCACGCCCTGACGATGGCCGAGCTGACCCTCGAAAAGATGGCCGCGGGCGGCATGTACGACCAGCTGGGCGGTGGCTTTCACCGGTATTCGACCGATGGGGCGTGGCTGGTGCCTCATTTCGAGAAGATGCTCTATGACAATGGCCTGCTCGCGCAGCTCTATCTGCACGCCTTCCAGGCGACTGGCCGTCCTGTGTACCGGCGGGTCGTCGACGAGATCCTCGCCTACCTTGAGCGCGAGATGCTCTCCCCGCGTGGCGGTTTCTACTCCGCACAGGACGCCGACTCCGAGGGCGAAGAGGGGCGGTACTTCGTATGGTGGGCGTCCGAAATCGACCGGATCCTGGGGCCGGAACTGTCCAGGATCGCGCGCGTTTACTGGGACATCACGGACGACGGGAACTTCGAAGGACGCAATATCCTTTCGGTACCCCGCCCGGCCGAAGAAGCGGCAGCGGAGCTCGGCATGCCGGCCTCGGACCTGGCGGCGGCCATCGACCGGGCCCGCTCACTGCTGCTCGCCGAGCGCTCGAAACGGGTCAAGCCCTTGCGCGACGACAAGGTGCTCACGGCGTGGAACGCACTCGTCCTCAGGGCGTTCGCCGAGGCCGGCGCAGCACTTGAGAACCCTCATTACCTTCACATAGCAAAAAAGAACGGCGGATTCCTGCTTTCCGAGCTCGTGCGGGACGGCCGGCTCCTGCGCACCTGGAAGGCCGACGCGCATGGCGCGGGGACTGCTCGCCTCAACGCCTACCTGGAAGACTACGCGTACCTGGTCGACGCTCTGACGGCGCTGTTCGAGGCGACCTTCGAGGAGCGGTGGCTGATCGAGGCGGAGAAGCTGGCTGAAGGCATGCTTGGACTTTTCTGGTCTTCCGAGGATCAGGTCTTCTTCGACACCGGCTCGGATCATGAGCGCCTGGTGGTCAGGCCGCGCGACATCTTCGACAACGCGACGCCGTGCGGTGGTTCGGCTGCCGCGGTTGCACTGATTCGGCTTGCGAGGTTGACCGGCCGTTCTGAACTGGAAGGCTATGCCGCAAAGTCGTTGCGGTCGGTGCGTGACTTCGTGGCGCGTGCCCCGGCCGGCATGGGGCACTGGCTGGCCGCCCTCGACCTCTACACCTCGCCCTCCCGGGAAATGGTCGTAATCGGCGATCAACAAGACCGGCGCACGCTCGATCTGCTGGCGGTCTACCGTCGCGGGTACCACCCCACGTCGGTGCTTGCGGGCTCGCCGGACGATGCCGCGACGCATCGGCTGCCACTGCTGACGGGCCGAACGAGGATCGGCGGGCGACCGGCCGCCTACGTGTGTGAGAACTCCGTTTGCCAGCTACCGGTGAACGAGCCGGAAGCGTTGCGTGCCCAGTTGGAGAGCCAGGCAGATCGAATAAGAGGTGGCCGTATTTGACCGGGCACGTCGGCGCGCCTTATCCAGGGTCGCTGACGGTCGATTACCACAAACGTTCGTCCCGGCTGTTCGGCTTGGCCGACCGGCTACCCGCCGTTCGTGCGCGGCTGACCTTCCGATGCGGCTCCGGGCGCAGGCGCCTCGCTGGTGTACCCATCGCGGCTCACGGTGCGGCCCGAGGGCTTCAACCCGTTGCGGGTCGTGAACTCAAGCCGGTTGCCCTCCGGGTCAAACACATAGAAAGCCCGCTGTCCGTCGGCCCGTTCCAGCGGGCCTTTTACGATCTCGAACCCGGCTTCCCGCATTTCCTGCAGGGCGGCGTCGAAGTCCTCGACCTCGAATGCAGTGTGGATATTGGGCCGGTCCTGGTCATCCCGCTGCAGCAGGTGGACCATGCTGCCATCCGCGGCACGCAGCCAGATGAGGCGGTCGCCGGTGCCTTCCTGCGTCGGCACGATCTCGAGGCCAAGGAGATCGCGCCAGAACGTGAGGGCACGTCCGCGGTCCCTGATCGGCATCGACTGGTGATTGATCTTGAGGATTCTCACCGCCGCATTGCCCGCCCCTGCCTGCCGCCCTCCGGGATCACCGGCCGGCCATCGCCTTGCAGGCACGGTCAAGGGCGTCGAAGCAGAACTTCGCCGTCCACCACGGGTCGTAGTCGGGACGGTTGGACTGCTGCACGCTGATCTCGGCGTAGATCGGCAATGAACGCAGGTTGTTGCGGGCAAGCGCACGCACGAAGCTGTTGAGATCGATCGTCCCCGCCCCGGTCAGGCAGTACTCGACCTTGCCGGCTACCTTGCGACCGTCCTTGATATGGACCATGACCGAATGCGACGCACAAAGATCGATGCTGTGTTCGACGGTGGCGCCTTCGACGTAGAAGTGGCTGACGTCCAGGTCGAGCTTGATATTCGGGTGCTTTACCTCCTGGACCAGCCATACGGCCTTTTCCGGGGTTTCAAATTCGGTCCCGGCATGAGGTTCGATCGCGATCGTGACGCCCTGGGCGGCTGCAACATCAGCCAGCCGGAGGAACGCGTCGCGAATCTCGAATTTGCCCCGTTCCCATCCCGGCATGCTGTGCCCGGCGGTAGTGGTCATCAAGATGGGCGTGTCGTCGTAGTGAAGGTCACGCGCCATCTGGAATTTTTCGGTGGCTGACTTCAACATCGCTGCCCGCCCCTCGGCGGGCGCACAGACATCGATGTTCCCGAAGAGGATCGGTGACGGAAAACCGAGGTCGCGCGCCAGCCTGGCCAGCAGCTTGCGCTCTGCCGCCGGAAATCTCGCCGGCGTGGTTGGCCAGGCTTCGCTCAGGCAGATCTCGAGCGCTTCGTATCCAACCTCTCGAATCCTCGGCAAGGCGACGAACGGGTCCACGGCCTTGAGCGCGTAAGTTGAGTAGCCGAGTTTGAATTTCATGATTTTGCCAGCGTTCCTACCGCCTCATTGAGCGAGGGCCGGGCTACGCCGGGCTGCGCCAGCGGCGAGCCGGCCACCATCCTGAAAAGCTCGGCTGACCCGTAATGGAAGTTACCGGGGAGCCCGACCGCTTCGAACATGGACGCGATCTCCTCCATCTCGCCGATCCACCGGTGTGCGACCGTCGGCAGTCGCCCGATCTGTCCCTCGATCCGCTTCATGGCGTCGGCCTGGCTGTGCCGGAACTCTGCGGCCAGGTCGTCATAGACGCCCAGCCTGGCCGCAGCGATCAGTAGCGACACCTGGAGAGCGATAGTCCCCTTCGTCAGGGCCCCGTAGCACATCTTCACCGCCGAGGCCTTCCCGATTTCGTCGCCAACGGTCACGACCTCGATGCCCTTCCCGCTCAGCTCGGCGAGCACGTGCGCAGACTTGCCGCTGGCATAGAATCTGGGCGCATAGCCCGCGCGCGGTGGGCCGCCGATGATTCCTCCGTCGATGAAGTTCCCTCCCGCCGATTCCACGATCTCGGCCATCGCCTGCACCGTAGCGGGCGCGACCGCGTTGCAGTCGGCGTAGTAGATGCCACGTTTCGCTGAGCGCATTGCTTCTGCGGTGCGTGTGGCCACCGCCACCGCTTCGGCCGGGACCAGGATCGAAAGGACCAGGTCAGCGGCGCGCACCAGTGCATCGTAGCCGCCGACGTCGCGAATGCCATGCCGCTGGGCGGACTGCCTCGAGCGTTCGCTCCTACCCTCGAGCGAGGTGATTACCTGGAAACCGCTCCGGCTCAGTGCACCACCGACGGCTCCCCCCATCTCCCCGGGGCTAAGGATCGCGATTGTGCCAACGGGCATTTCTCTCCCCCTGGTTGTAACGGCGCGGCGGACGCGCCTGGCAGGCTGGCGGCCTGCGGTCCGGCGCGGTCGGATTGTAGGCGGTCAGGGCAACGGCAATTCGGGATGCGGTCCATCCGCTAATATCTAGCTTCAAGCTAAGAGAACAGCAACTTCGGGAGCTATGAATGACTTCAGACAACGCCCGACCTCGGATGCGCCGCGAGCGCGATTCGATGGGCGAACTCCAGGTGCCTGCCGACGCGTTGTACGGCGCAAACACACAGCGGGCGAGGCTGAACTTTCCGATCAGCGAGCTCCGGTTCAACCGCTCGTTCATCAGGGCGATCGCGCAGATCAAGCAGGCGGCTGCGGTCGTCAATCGCGAGCTGGGTGAGCTGGACCCAAAGATCGCAGACTCGATAATCGCGGCTGCCGGGCGCGTCGCAGAAGGTCAGCACGACGACGCGTTCGTGGTCGACATCTTCCAGACCGGGTCGGGCACGTCGACCAACATGAACGTGAACGAGGTCATCTCGAACCTGGCCATCCAGGCACTCGGCGGCGAGCTCGGCTCCCGCAAGCCGGTCCACCCGAACGATCACGTCAACAAGGGCCAGTCGTCGAACGACGTGATCCCCAGCGCAATCCACCTTGCGGCCGCAACTGCAATCGCCGAGCGACTCCTGCCGGCGATGCAAGAGTTGGAGCAGGCGCTGCTCGCAAAGTCGAAGGAGTTCTGGTCGATCGTGAAGACCGGGCGGACGCACCTTCAGGACGCCACGCCGATCAGGCTGGGCCAGGAGTTCCTGGGGTACGCGGGCCAGATCGAGCTGGGCCGTCGGCGAATCGAACATGCCTTGGCCGAACTACGGGTGCTTGCGCTGGGCGGCACTGCGGTAGGTACCGGCGTGGGTATGCACCCCGAGTTCGCCCGCCGCGTGATCGCCCGGCTTTCGGAGACCACGGGTCTCAAGCTGAGCGAAACCTCCAACCACTTCCAGGCACAGAGCACGATCGACGCGGTGGTCGAGGCCAGCGGGTCGCTGAAGACCGTGGCCACGAGCCTCATGAAGATCGCCAACGACTTCCGCTGGCTCGGTTCCGGCCCGCGCGCCGGGCTCGGTGAGCTGGCGCTGCCCGAGGTACAACCGGGCAGCTCGATCATGCCCGGCAAGGTCAACCCCGTGATCGCCGAGTCACTTACCATGGCCTGTGCCCAGGTCATCGGAAATGATGTCACGGTCACGATCGCCGGCCAGTCGGGCAACTTCGAGCTGAACGTCATGATGCCGGTCGCCGCATACAACCTGCTGCAGTCGATCGACCTTCTGGCGACCTCCTGCACAAACTTCTCGGCGCAGTGCGTCGCCGGCGTCAAGGCGACCGGGCACGGGCCGGCAATGGTCGAAAAAGGCCTGGCCATCTGCACCGCCCTGGCCCCGATCATCGGATACGACGCCGCGGCGGCAATCGCTAAGAAGGCCTCGCAGACCGGCGAGACGATCAAGGAAGTCGCCCTGCGCGAAACAAAGCTTTCCGCCAGCGAGCTCGACAAGGTCCTGGACCCGGCCAAGATGACCGAACCGGGCGCCAGGATCCAGGCGGGCGGCTGAAGTTGGCCTGTGATGGGCTCCGCCGGTCGGCGCCCGCCCCGGGCCCCGGCCGTCCTTGACCAACTCTGACGGCGAAGGGCGGACCTCGCCCGATCCAGCCGCAGCTCATGCAACCGGGCCGGTCGCTCCGGCGACCCGCCGCGGCGGCATGTTCTACGGCTGGTGGATCGTCATCGCGTCGTCCCTCACGAACGGCATCGGGGGCAGCATCCAGTGGCAGGGGTTTACGGTCTTCTTCCTGCCCGTGGCGCAGACGCTTGGCCTGAGCCATGCCGCAACCGCCGTGCCGTTCGCGCTGGCACGTGCCGAGAACGGGGTCCTGGGCCCGATCACGGGCTGGCTGGTAGACCGCGTCGGTGTGCGCCCGTTGATGCTTACCGGCACGATCGTGGTCGGGATCGGGTACCTGGGCCTGTCGCAGACGAACTCGTACCTGTCGTTCCTGCTGGTCTATCTCCTGGTGATTTCGATCGGCGCTTCGACCGCGTTCATGCAGGGCGCGACCACGGCATTGAACCAGTGGTTCATCCGCAAGCGCGGGCTTGCGATGTCGATAAACAGCGCGGCGTTCCGACTGGGCGGCGCCATCATGATCCCGGCCCTGGCCTGGGTGATCCTGCGCGTAGGCTGGCAAACCGCAGCCTTCTGGGTCGGGATCCTCATGATCCTGGTCGTTGCGCCCCTCGCGCTCGTCTTCCGCAGGTCACCGGAAAGCATGGGCCTGCACCCGGACGGGGCTCCCGGTCCCGCACCGACGGCGGTCAAGCACGGGAGGGCCAGCTCCCGGTTCGAAGCCACGACCGAGGATTGGACCATCCGGGAGGCGCTCCGCACCCGCGCCTACTGGGTGCTTACCCTCGGAACGGTGCTCCGCATGGCCGCGCACGGCGCCGTGGGCGTGCACCTGGTGCCGATGCTCGTGTCGAGGGGCGAGTCCGAGCAGTCTGCTGCCTTCATGGTGGGCGCCCTGGCGGCATTTTCGGTCCCGTTGATCCTGCTCTTCGGCTGGCTCGGCGATCGTATCGGCCGTACCTTGCTGCTCTCGATCGGATACACGTCCTCCGCCCTCAGCCTCCTGCTGCTGGCACTGGTGAGCGGCACCTGGCCGTTGATGCTCTCCTTGCTGCTCTGGGCTGGTTCCGAAGCGGGCGCCTCGCTCAACTGGGCACTGGTGGGCGACATGTTTGGACGTCGCAATTTCGCGACCCTGCGGGGCATGCTGGCGCCCATGTACAACGCAGCCCTGGTGATCACCCCGATCGCGGCTGGCCTGGTCTTCGACCGGACCGGCACCTACCAGGCCGCCCTGTTCGCTGGCAGCGTGGTCATGTTTGCGGCGGCGATCGTGTTCTTCATGCTTCGGCCGCCGAAACGCCCGGCCCCCGTCTCGCCAGCCTGAATTTCCGGCCCGGCCTCAGCGGGGGCGGTCGCATGCTGGTTAAATAGTCCGGCATCGAACAACCGGGGCTCAGCCGCCCACAGGAGGGTCTTTCTTGAAGGCAGAACAGCGCATCAAAGAGCTTGGAATCGATCTTTCGCTCAAGCCCAAACCCGTCGCCAACTACGTGCCCGCGGTGCGGGTCGGCAACCTCGTGTTCATCTCAGGGCACGGGCCCCTGAAAAAGGACAAGACGCTCATGTCCGGAGTGGTCGGCCGCGACATGGACGAAAAGCAGGCGTATCAGGCCGCTCGCCTCGTAGGTATCGCCGCCCTCGCCAGCCTGAAAGGCGAGATCGGCAGCCTCGACAAAGTGAAGCGGGTCGTCAAGGTACTTGGGATGGTCAACGCGGTGCCCGACTTCAAGAATCACCCCGAGGTCATCAATGGCTTCTCCGACCTGATGACCGAAGTCTTTGGCGAACAGGGCAAGCACGCACGGTCGGCCGTAGGCATGGGTTCTCTGCCTCGCACAATCCCTGTCGAGGTCGAAATGATCGTCGAGGTCGAGGCCTAAGGAGTACAAGGTGGCTGACGAGATCCACGTTCAGCGGGTCAACCATGTCGGGATCCCGATCACCGATCGTAAGAAGAGCCTGGCCTTCTGGCGGGATGTCCTTGGCGTCCAGGTGATCCCTTCGATGGTCGATTCGAAGAACATCGTCTGGACGGCCATCGGCGACGGATCGATGGTGCACCTGATCGAACCACGGGATGGGAAGCCGGCCGGCTACCACACGGCCTTCGAGGTAACGAACTTCGACGCCACCCTGGAGCGCTTCCGGGCGCTCAGTCTGGAGATCGAAGGGCCGGGAGAGCGGCACGATGGTCAGCGCTACCTGTTCATCAGGGACCCCGATGGGAACCGCATCGAATTCGTGACGAGTTCCCGTATCAAGCCTTCCCGGCGGGTCGTCGACGAGTGGGGCTATACGCGCGACCCGTGAGGGGCGCCGGCTTCGGTCCGGGGTTTTCCGACACCGGGTCCCGGCCTGCCCGGGCCCGGTAGCCGGGACGGGCTCGGGGCACTAGCCCCTGGCCTTCTTGCCAGCGCAGTCGAAGAACTGCTTCATGAGCGACTTCGACGCCTGGCCAATCAGGCGCTGTCCGACCCGGGCCAGCATCCCGCCGACCTCACCGTCGCCGTCGACGGTCACGGTCGTCACACTCTCGCCCGTAGCCTGGAGCGTGATTGTGGCGTCGCCCTTGATGAACCCGCCCGGGCCTTCTCCCTCGATCTCCAGGCGGTACGACCCGGGCTTTTTTCGATCGCTGATCCGGACGCGGCCTGAATACGAGCCGCGGATCATGCCGATCCCCACCGACAGCTCCGCCTCGAATGTATCGGGGCCGGCCGGCGTCAGCGATTCGCAGCCAGGAATGCAGTCGCGGAGGACATCGACGTCGTTGAGCAGGTCCCAGACGCGCTCTCTGGCGGCCTTGATCTCGTAAGAACCTTCTATCTTCAACTTCTTCTCCCCTGCCCGATGGGTAGCTGCGCGCCTGTCAGACCACTTGCGCTCCCAAGCAATCGGATGCATAGTGGCTCCGCTCGCGCAGACGCGCGCTTTGTGAATGGAGCTTGCCCATGTCCTACATGATCACCATGAGGGTCAACGGCGTGGAGCATACCGCGCACGTCGAAGCTCGATTGCTGCTTTCGCACCTCATCAGGGATGTGCTCGATCTTACTGGCACGCATATCGGATGCGATACCAGCAGCTGCGGCGCATGCACCGTGCTGGTGAACGGGCAGGCCGTCAAATCCTGCACGATGTTTGCGGTCCAGGCTAACGGGGCCGATATCACCACGGTCGAGGGACTCGCCAAAGACGGCAAGTACCACCCGGTGCAGCAGGCCTTCTGGGACCAGCATGGGCTGCAGTGCGGCTTCTGCACGCCGGGCATGATCATAACCACGGTTGCCCTGCTCAAGAAGAGTCCGAAACCGACGGAAGCGGAGATCCGGGCCGGGCTCCGCGGCAACCTCTGCCGCTGCACCGGCTACCACAACATTGTTAAAGCCGTACAGGCAGCGGCCGAGGCCAGGAGGTCGTCATGACGATGGTCGGGATCAACGAATCGGTCAAGCGTCGAGAAGACCCGCGCCTCATCTCCGGCCAGGGCAAGTACGTCGACGACATCCGGCTCCCTGGAATGCTCCACCTTTCGCTTGTGCGTAGCCCGCACGCTCACGCGCGCATCAAGCGCGTCGACGTTTCAAGGGCGTCGAAAATGGACGGCGTGGTCGCGATTTTCACCGGCGCCGACCTGCAGGAGCAGCTTGGCAGCCTTCCCGCTGGCTGGGTGCTGCCCGACCTCAAGCAGCCGAAGCACCCCCCGCTGGCCGTCGACAAGGTGCGCTACGTAGGCGACGCGGTAGCCGCCGTGGTAGCCAGCGCTCCGTATCTCGCGGCGGATGCAGCCCGCGCGGTGAAGGTCACCTACGAGTCACTACCGGCGATCGTCGACGCGGAGAAGGCGACCAAGCGTGGCGCGCCGATCCTCCACGAGGGCAATGCGGACGCCGGCGGCGCTCCGAACAACGTGGCGTTCGACTGGGAAGTGAACGGCGGAGACTACGCCGCGGCGGCGAAGAAGGCCGACGTTGTCGTCAGGGAACGGATCGTCAACCAGCGCTTGATCCCCAACGCCATGGAACCCCGTGGTGTGGTCGCGGACTACGAGCCCGCCTCCGGCCAGCTCACGATGTGGACGTCGACCCAGATCCCGCACCTTCTGCGGCTCCTGTTCGCGCTGGTGACGGGCCACCCTGAGCACAAGCTGCGCGTGATCGCCCCGGACGTCGGCGGTGGCTTTGGTTCAAAGCTCTACATCTACGCCGAAGAAGTGATCACAGGTATCGTCGCCAAGCAGCTTGGCAGGCCGGTCAAATGGATAGAAGGCCGCCAGGAGAACTACCTGGCCACGACGCATGGCCGCGACCACATCACGGATGTGGAGATCTGCGGCAACAAGGACGGCACGATCACCGGCATCTCCTGCGAGGTCAACGCCAACCTCGGTGCTTACCTGTCGACCTTTGCGCCGCTGATCCCGACGATCCTGTTCGGAATCATGCTGGTCGGCGTCTACAAGCTCGAGAACGTCAAGTGCAAGGTGCGCGGGGCGTTCACGAACACCACGCCGGTCGACGCCTATCGAGGGGCCGGCCGTCCCGAGGCGACCTACCTGGTCGAACGGATGGTTGACCGGTTCGCAGACGCCGTCGGGCGCGACCCCGTTGCCGTGCGCCGCAAGAACATGATCCCTGCGTTTAAGAGGGGCAAGGCAGTGGCCACGGGGGTCAAGTACGACTCTGGTGACTACAAGAAGGCGCTGGACAAGGCGCTGGAGATGCTCGACTACCCGAAGTTCAAGGTCGAGCAGCGAGCGGCCCGCAAGGAAGGCAAGCTGCTCGGGATCGGCTTCTCGACCTACATCGAGATCTGCGGCATGGCGCCCTCGGCGGTCGCATCCTCACTGGGGGCCGGCGCCGGACTCTGGGAATCCAGCCTGGTGCGCATCCACCCGACGGGGAAGGCGACCGTCTATACCGGCACCTCCCCGCACGGCCAGGGCCACTACACGTCGATGTCGCAGATCGTTTCGTCGCAACTCGGCATTCCCATGGAAGACGTCGAGGTGGTGCACGGCGATACCGCAGCTCAGCAGTTCGGGACCGGTACGTTCGGCAGCCGGAGCGTAGTGGTCGGGGGCTCGGCCCTCTACATGAGCCTTCAGAAGGTCGTGGCCAAGGCACGGAAGCTGGCCGCCCACCAGATGGGTGTGCCCGAAAAGCAAGTGCAGTTTGCCAACGGACGCTTCGTAGTTGAGGACGTGCCCGACAAGTCCATGAGCTTCCCGGACATTGCCCTCCAGTGCTATCTGGCCAAGGACCTTCCGAAGGGCATGGAGCCGGGGCTCGAGGCGGTCAGCTTCTTCGACCCGGAGAACTTCACCTGGCCGTTCGGATGCCACGTGGCCGTAGTGGAGATCGACGAAGAGACCGGCGACACCAAGCTGGTTCGGTATGTCGGAGTGGATGACGTCGGCAAGGTCATCAATCCGATGATCGTGGACGGGATGGTGCACGGCGGCGTTGCGCAGGGCGTGGGACAGGCCCTGGTCGAGCAGGCCGTCTACAGCAACGACGGACAGCTGCTGTCGGGATCGATGATGGACTACGCGGTGCCGACCGCCGAGATGTTCCCGAATTTCGAAACCGCCCGCACTGAGACGCCTTCTCCCACCAACCCGCTGGGCGTGAAGGGGGCCGGTGAAACGGGAACGATCGCAGCCAGTCCGGCGGTGATCAACGCGGTCGTGGACGCGCTTTCGCACCTGGGAGTGACTCACATCGACATGCCGGCCACCTCGGAGAAGGTATGGCGGCTGATTCAGGGCGCAAAAGAGGAGAGGCGCAAGGCCCGGCAGGGGTCACGCAACGGGAGGAAACGCTAGATGGTAACGGCTCAGTTCGAGTACCTGGCGCCGGCCACCGTGGCGGAGGCCGCCCGGCTGCTGTCTCGCTACAAGGGCGAGGCGAAGATCGTGGCGGGTGGCCAAAGCCTGATTCCGCTGATGAAGCTCCGGCTGGCGGAGCCAAAGTACCTGATCGATGTGTCGAACATCAAGGAATTGTCAGGCATCAAGGAGGAGCGCGGCGGTCTTGCGATCGGCGCCGCCACCACTTATGACGCGATAGGAGCTTCGGCAGTCGTACGAAAGTACTTCCCGCTCCTTGCCGAAGCGGCCGGGCAGGTCGCCGACCTGCAGGTACGCAACAAGGGCACGATCGGTGGAAGCCTCGCGCACGCCGACCCGGCGGGCGACTTCCCGGCGGTGATCCTTGCGCTCGGGGCCGAGCTCGAGGCGTCGTCAAGCCGCGCCACGCGCAAGATCAGCATCGAACGGTTTAACGTCGACCTGCTGACCACGTCGTTGCGGCCCAGTGAAGTCCTCAAGACCGTCAGGATCCCATTCCTGGCGGCCAGGACTGGAACCGCTTACTACAAGTTCGAGAACAAGGCGTCGCACTATGCCGTGGTTGGCGTGGCCGCCATCGTCACGGTGAATGCCAGTGGCGTGTGCACGGCGGCGAGAGTTGCCGTGACCGGCGCGGGACCGAAGGCCGTGCGCGCAAAACGGACGGAACGCATCCTGGTCGGGAAGGCGCTGACCGCCTCGCAGATCAGCACGGCTGCCAAGCGTGCCGGCGCCGAGATCGGCGACTTCAATGGCGACATCCATGCTTCGCCGGAGTACCGGGCCCACCTGACCGTGGTCGCGGCGGAACGGGCCATTACCCGGGCGCTCGGCCGGGCCAAATAGCGCACCGGATCCTGAAAAAGAAGGGGCGTCCCGTTACGGGACGCCCCTTTTGTTTACGAGGTCACGAAGGCCCGAGGCGAGCCTTCAGGAGTTCTTCCGCGGCCGCCCGCGCCGTCGCTTGACCTCTTTCAGCGCGAACAGGACACGGTCGCTGGCCAGCGCTATCTGCAAGGGCTTGCCTACGATCTTGGCCGCGTATGCGACGCGGGCCCGGACCTTTTCCCCGTTCTCGCCGCGTCCCAGCAAGACGGCCTTGGCTTCCCCAGTCTCCAGCGCGTCGATCGTGTCGATCAACTGCTGCGTTTCCTCTGAACGAACCCGGCCACGCTTGGCGGCCTTCCTAAGCGTCGCCAGATCCGCGTCAACTATGTTCATCAGACCCCCCGAAGTCCCAAAACCTAATTTATGCAGATCTTAGCACGAATTATTCGCATGTTTTTCTGCAGGAGTGGCGCTTCTCTCGGAGGGCAGTCAAGCGCAAATAGTGTCAGGTCTGCTCTGCAGCTGTCTCTGCTAGTTGCCGGCCTGATCGTCCTCATCCGTGACCCTGGAAGTGAGGAAAGGATTGTTGGCACTCTCTTCTCGGATCGTCGTCTGAGGGCCGTGCCCCGGAAGCACTACTGTTTCCTCGGGAAGGGTGAGAAGGTGCTCACGGATACTCAACAGTTCCAGCTCTCCATTACCACCCGGCAGGTCGTACCGTCCGATGCTTCCCTTGAACAGCGTGTCGCCGGTAAATAGCAGGTTTTCGCACAGGTAGGAGACGCTTCCCGGGGTATGGCCGGGCGTGGCTATTACCCGGATCTTCAGGTCCGCCACCTCGATGATTTCGCCGCCGTGCAGTACCAATTCGACGGCTGGTGGTTGTTCGAAATCGCCCAGGAGTTGAACGATGCCTGGGTCCGGATTAGCCACCATGTCGACGTCGCCGTGATGGGCGGCGATCGTGCCGCCCAGTTCTCGCTTGATCACGGCGATCGCGCCCGTGTGGTCGGCGTGGCCGTGCGTGATCAGGATGTAGCGCAGGTTGAAGCCAGCAGCTTTGATCGCGTTGGCGATCATTTCGCCGTCAGATCCCGGATCGATCACGACGCAGTCATTGCTTTCGGCGGCGGCAATTACGTAGACATTTTCGGCGAATGAGCCGACTGATGCCGATGCGACGCGGGCTGTCAATAGACGGTCTCCTCAGGCAAGAAGGTTGAGTGCCCGGTCCAGTATCGGCCGACCGCAGCCAGGCCGCCGATCCGCACGCCCGTGTGCACCGCGCCGCCCCGGAATTGCAGTCCGAGTGCGGCGTCCGGCATGGCAGAAAACTTGCGGTCGCCGAGTCCCATGATTTGCCCGGCTGGCCCCGGCAGCTGTGCCCGCAGCCAGATGGGCAGAAAAAGGAGGAAGCCGGCTACTGCGCCGAGTGCGCCATCCCACGTGTTCAGGTGTCCGAGAAATGGCGCGAAACTCGGGCCGGCCAGAATCCCGGGCAGGACGGTGTTATCGGGCAGCAATTGATGTGCAAGATCGATGATTGCCAGGGTGGGAAAGGCGGCGGCAAGAACCGATGTAGAGGCGATCGTCACCCGGTCGAACTGAGACAGCACGACAGCCCGATCTGGCCGCGTAGCCCATGATCCGCATTGGGCGGCGTTCGACCGCCTTACTGGCCGCGCCGCCAAGCGCGAGCCCGGCAAGCGCCATCAGTGCCAAGTCGATCACCCGGCACGCGCCCCGGGCGTTTCAGCCCGATCGTGCGGCGCCGTCATCCTGAGCCTTCTTCTTGAGCTCGTAAAGCTTCGTGATCGCCTCCATCGGGGTAAGGGAATCGACGTCGATTTTGAGCAGGTGCGCGACCGCCTCGCTGCCGGGGCTGATGAGCGGGAGCTGGGCCTCCTGGCGAGCGGCTCGCCTGCCCCGCGCGCCGGCCGCCCTGCCCTTCTCATGCTGATGCCCGGACTCGAGCTGCTCCAGCAGCTCCCACGCCCGGTTAATGACGGGTTTCGGGAGCCCGGCGAGACGTCCGACGTGCACCCCGTAGCTGCGATCCGCGCCGCCGGGAAGAATCCGATGGAGGAAGACCACCTCCCCGTCCTCCTCGGCCACCGCGACCTGAAAATTCACGGCCCGCGGCAGTAGTTCGCTGAGGCCCGTCATCTCGTGATAGTGAGTGGCAAACAGCGTCTTGCAGCCGAGCGACGGGCTGGTGTGGATGTGCTCTGCGATGGCCCGCGCGATCGCCAGCCCATCGTAGGTACTGGTCCCGCGGCCGATCTCATCCAGTACGACCAGCGACCTCCTGGTGGCCTGGTTCAGGATCGACGCCGTTTCTTCCATCTCGACCAGGAACGTCGATCGTCCACGTGCGATCTCGTCCATCGAGCCGCAGCGCGTGAAGATGCGGTCGAGCATCCCGATCCGGGCTGTTTCCGCGGGCACGAAGCTGCCCGCCTGTGCCAGCAGGCACAGCACGGCGACCTGCCTTATGTAGGTCGATTTCCCCGACATGTTCGGGCCGGTGATGATCATGATCTGGGCCTCTGAGCAGGACATGACGGTGTCGTTTGGCACGAACCGGCCGGGCCCGAGCGCACGCTCGACGACCGGGTGGCGCCCCCCGTGAATCTCGATCGCATCGCTGTCGTCGAGCACCGGCGCGGTCCAGCCGCCGGCGACCGCGACGTCCGCGAATCCGGCGACCACGTCGATCTCGGCGAGTTCCCGCGCGGTCGCCAGGATTCTCTCTCCCTGGCCTGCGACCTCCGCACAGACGCGCCGGAACACCGAGCGCTCGAGCTCCGACAGGCGCTCCCGGGCGTTGAGAACGCGGGACTCGTACTCCTTCAGAGCGGGGGTTACGAACCGCTCGGCATTGACCAGCGTCTGCCTGCGTTCGAAGTCACGCGGGACGGCAGCCGAATTCGCCCTGGATACTTCGATGTAGTAGCCGAATACACGGTTGTAGCCGATCTTCAGGGACTTGATACCGGTTCTTGCACGCGCGTCGCTCTCGATCTCGGCGATCCGCGTGCTGGCATCGGCGGCCAAATCCCTGACCTCGTCCAGCTCAGGATCGAACCCTTTGCGAATCGCATGGCCCTCGCCTACTGCGATCGGTGGGTCATCGTCGATCGCCGCATGAATGAGGCCCGCGACCGCCTCGAACTCCTTGAGGTCGCTTAAAGTCCCTGGCCAATGTCCGGTAGCCAGCGCCGCCTTTATGGCCGGTATCTGCGACAGCCCCCGGGCCAGCCCGTTCAGGTCGCGCGGCGAGGCACTGAAGGCCCGGATGCGGTTGATCAGGCGCTCGAGGTCACGAACATCGTTCAATGCGGTGCGCACCGCCATGCGGGCCGATGGATTCTCGACGAAGTAGGCGACCCGGCGCTGGCGTTCCAGCAGTGGTTGAACCTTCTTGAGCGGCCTTACCAGCCAGGCCCGCAGCAAACGGTTGCCCATCGGGGTCGCCGTGCGGTCGACCGCCGAAAGGAGCGTTGGAGAGTCCTTGCGACCGGCCAGCGAATCGAGGACCTCGAGGTCCCGCAACGCCCGGCGGTCGAGCGTCATGGTGTCACCGTGCGTGAGCGGGCGGATCGTGGTGATCTGTGGCAGATTGCCGCGCTGTGTCTCGGCAAGGAAGTTGATCACCGCGGCGGCGGCGATCGCCGCGAGCGGACGGTCTTCGATTCCGTAGGACGCGAGCGAAACGACCTTGAAATGGCGCGTCAGGGTCTCGGCGGAAAGTCGCCCGTCGGAGCGACCGGGCTCAAGCGCCCGGATCGGCCACGACGACCCTTCCCCAGCCTCGAGCAGGTCCCGTGCGCCCTGGTTGGCGAGGATCTCGGCGGGCTCGATCCTGGCCAGCTCGTCCGCGAGGCTGGCCGCAGGAAGCTCACCGGCTACGAACTCGCTGGTGGTTATGTCTACGTAGGCCAGCCCTGCACTGGCGCCGTCCACCACCGTCGCCGCCAGGTAGTTATTCCTGCGCTCATCGAGGAGGCCGGGCTCCAGGACCGTTCCGGGCGTCACGATGCGCACGATCGCGCGGTCGACCAGCCCGCGCGAGGCCGCGGGATCGCTGGTCTGCTCCGCGATGGCTACCTTCAGGCCGGACGCGACGAGCCGGCCGAGGTAGGCGTCCATGGCGTGATGCGGAATGCCCGCCAGGGGCGACCGTGCGCCGCCACCGACGTCACGTGCCGTCAGGGTGATGTCGAGGACCCTGGCGAGCGTGCGCGCGTCTTCGTCGAAGGCTTCGAAGAAATCGCCCATGCGGATGAGCAGCAGCGCATCTGGGTGCTGGCGTTTGAGTTCGAGATACTGTCTGCGGCCCGGCGAGAGGCCCTGGAGGCGAGCCATTTCGCCGCGATTCTATCGTGGCCCGGCGGCCCCGCTGCGAACTATTTCGGGTACCGCACGATCATCGAGTCGGTAGCCACCCACCTGAACTCTTTCACCCGGTCACCCGTGGGTAGCTCGAACACCATCATGCCGGTGACCTGTTGCCCCGATGGCAGGGTGACCGTATCCCAGAGGGGGATGAAACCCTGGTATACGAACCGTGCGTCGAGCGACTGGACGTTGGCGCTCCTCTCGACGGTGTTGATTGGGAAGACCGTCAAGCCGTTTACGGTCGTCACTTCGGCGGCTTTGCCGTCGACCACGACCACGACCTCAGCCGACTGCTGGTTGATCAGGGTCACCTGGATCACGGCCAGCTGCGTGCTGGCGTCCGGCTGCGAGATCGCGAAGTTCGAAAGGGAACCTGAGATGTCCTGGTTCTGGAAGTGGACCGCGGGCGCGATCAGCGGATTGGACACGCGCATCCAGAGGAATCGACCCGACACATACAGCGGATCACCCGGCCGGGGGTCGATGATGATCAGAGGAATGAGCACGATCGCGGCGATCGCCGATACCGCGGCGAGGACCGCAAGCACCCACGGGAACGACTCCTGGGGCCGGTGGACGACCTCGCGTTCGACGAAGCTGCCGTCCGAGCGAACGCTGACCACCTCTTCCCCCGGCCGCCCCCTGAAGTTGCCGGCGGGCCGGTACGTCACCCGCACCCGCACCACTTCGCCAGCGTGCTCGCTTCCCGCAACCGAAAACTCCAGATTGCGCTTGGCCCAGCGGCCATAAGGCTTCCGGTCAGCTCTGGCGTGTTCGAGTGCCGCCAGTTCGGGCGGCGTATACCTGGGCTCGGCTCGTCCCGAAACGGACTGTCCGCCGGTCGCGCCGGACGGTTCGGGCATGGCCTGGGCTTTTTGGGTCATTCAGGGTTTCTCCGAAGGGACTCAGTGGCCGGTTGCCAGTGTGGGCATGGCCCTCAACTGTTTGACGACGCCGGGAAGGACCTCGATGACGCGGCTTATTTCGGCTTCGGTGGTCTGGTGCCCGAGCGTCAGGCGCAGGCTCCCCACCGCGAGATCGGCATCGAGGCCGACCGCAAGCAGCACGTGCGACGGCTCCACCGATGCCGAACTGCATGCGCTGCCGCTGGACGCGCAGATCCCATGCTGGTCGAGTCCGATCAGCAGCGGCTCCGCTTCGATCCCTTCGAATGAAATATTTACGTTGCCCGGCAGCCTGCGGTCTAGTCCGCCATTCAAATGGGCGCCGCCAATCCTCTCCATGATGCCTTCGATCAGCATGTCGCGCAAACGCTGCACCCGCGTACCGGCCTCTTCTCGCTCCTTTTCGGCGAGCTCAAGGGCAACACCGAGTCCGACGATGCCCGGCACGTTCTCGGTGCCGGACCTGCGCTGGCGCTCCTGCCCGCCGCCGACCAGCAGGGAGTCGAGCGGTGTGCCCCGGCGCACGTAAAGCACGCCCACACCCTTCGGCCCGTGGAACTTGTGACCGGAAAGGCTCAAGAGGTCGACGCCGAGCTCTTGGGTGCTCAGGTCGAGCCAGCCGGGGGCCTGCACGGCGTCGGTGTGCATGACTATCGTTCGGGAAAGTTCGGCCGCCCGCTGGTGCACGAGGCGCGCGATCGCTCCGATGTCCTGGATCGAGCCGACTTCATTGTTTGCATACATGATCGAGACCAGGGTGGTGCGGTCCGTGACCGCGGCCGCCACCGCCTCTGGTTCGATCAGCCCCTCCCGGTTGACCGGCAGGTAGGTGATCTCGAAGCCCTGCTTCTCAAGCTGGTGGCAGGCGTGGAGTACGGCGTGATGCTCGAATGCCGAGGTCACGATGTGGTTGCCGTTGCTGCGCAGGGCCGCGGCAACGCCCTTTATGGCGGTGTTGTCGGACTCGGTCCCGCCGCTGGTGAACACGACTTCGCTGGCGCGGCACGCGAGGACGCTGGCCACGCGCTCCCGCGCGAGGTCCACTCCATCACGGCTTTCCTGGGCCAACGCGTAGAGGCTGGAAGGGTTGCCGAACTTCTCGCTGAAGTACGGCACCATGGCCTCGAATGCGGCGCGCCGCAGCGGCGTGGTCGCCGAATGATCGAGGTAGATGAAGCCTTCGGGAAGCGGATTGATGGCCGGCGAGGGGTGGGATAACACGGGTGGATTTTACACGGGTAAGTTTGTGCGGCATGCTCCCGGGCTCTGCTGGTACCATATCGGTTTTGCATATTGGTAGATCCCGGCTTCGCGCCTTGAGCGTAGCGCTCTGGGCGTGCGGTGCGGGGCGAGACCGTCCGGTCCGTGAAAGCAGGTGAACCTACCCTGAGCATGATCAAGCTCGAACACATGTCGAAGATGTACGGCGACTTCCCGGCCGTCATCGACGTATCGGTCGAGATCCAGAAGGGTGAGATCGTCGGGTTCCTCGGCCCCAACGGTGCCGGCAAGACGACCACGATGCGGGTCCTCACCGGATTCGCACCGCCCACCGAAGGTACCGCAAGCATCGCGGGATACGACGTCGTAGCGCATTCGCTCGAGGCCAGGCGGCACACCGGCTACCTTCCCGAGACCGTGCCGCTATACCTGGACATGACCGTGACCGACTACCTCAAGTTCATGGGTCATTTGCGGGGCATGGACGACCGGTGGATCGAGCGCCGGCTGCCTGAGGTAATCGACCGCGTCAAGCTCGACTACTACAAGAACACCCACATCCAGAAGCTTTCCAAGGGCTACCGCCAGCGGGTCGGCATCGCGCAGGCGATCCTCCACGAGCCCGAAGTCCTCATCCTCGACGAGCCCACGATCGGTATCGACCCGGTCCAGGTGGTCGAGACGCGCGGGCTGATCTCCGAATTGGCCGGCGACCACACGTTGATCCTCAGTTCGCACATCCTTCCCGAGGTCAGTGCGATCTGCAAGCGAGTGCTGGTAATTCACGAAGGGCGCATCGTCGCCGATGACGAGCCGCGGAACCTGTCAAACAAGCTCCAGCACACCGAACGAGTCCAGCTCGCCGTGCGGGGCGCTGAGGCGCGTGACGTCATCGGCGCGCTGCGGTCGATGCCATTCGTGGTGGATGTCCGCAACGACTCCTCCACAGACGGACGGCGTATCACATCTGAGGGCGCGCTTCCGTTCATCGTCGACGCCAAGCCAGGCAACCGCGCAGTTGAGGCCTTGGCGAAAACCGTGGTCGGCAGGGGTTGGGGCCTGGTGAACCTGCATCCACTGCCAATGACCCTCGAAGAGATCTTCCTCCAACTGACCACCGAAGAGGACGTCAAGTAGCCAATGCGAACTTCGCTGACCAATATCCGGTACATCGCCCTCAAGGAGATCCGGACTTACTTCTCATCGCCCATGGCCTATGTAGTCGCAGCAGCTTTCCTGGCCATCACCGGGTTCTTTTTCGTAGCCTCGGTGTCCGATGCCTTCTCTGAGGCCTCGATCCGGGGGTTCGCCGCCGGCGCCGTCTTCTTCATGATCTTCCTCTCGCCGGCGCTTACCATGCGCCTGCTCTCGGAAGAACAGAAGCTGGGTACGCTCGAACTTCTAATGACCTCTCCGCTGCGCGAGATCGAGATCGTGCTCGGGAAGTTCTTCGCAGCCTTCGCCATGCTGGCGATCATGATCGCCGGAACGCTCTACTACGTGCTGGTGCTCTTCCTCTTCGGGGTGCCCGACCTCGGCCCGGTCCTCACGGGGTATCTCGGGTTGATGCTGTACGGGTCGGCCACCCTCGCGGTCGGGCTGATGGCATCCGCGGTCACTCCCAACCAGCTGGTTGCGCTGGTCCTTGGCGCCGGCGTCCTGACCGCCTTCACAGTCATTGACTTCGTCAGCCAGCGGGTGAGCGGCATAGCCGCCCAGGTAATCGATGGCTTCCAGCTCGGGAGTTCGTTCTCGACCAGCGATACCTCCAACTTCGGGGTGGCCGAAGGCGGGCACTTCGCTGACTTCGCCCGCGGCATCATCTCGCCCGGCGACATCGCCTACTACATCTCCCTGACGGTCGTCTTCCTGTTTCTGGCCGTGATGCTCCTCGAAATGCGGAGGTGGCGCTAATGTCGACCTCCAACCAGGCGAACCTGTCACGCGCCGAAGGCTCACCTGAGGGGCCCGAGGGCGGATCGCGCAGGCGCCAATCCTTCAAGACGGTCGTGATGGCGAACGTGACCTCGATTCGCCAGTTCCTCCTCGTTGCCGGCAGCGGCACATTGCTGTTCGGCGCACTCCTCTGGGTCTTCGTGCGCGACCTTGCGGGCGCAGCCGAGATCATGATGGCGATCGGCGCGGGGATCCTGCTCATCGACGCCATCATCTCGTGGCGCCGGCTCGGCCGTGCGATCTTCGGCCGCCGGGGCCGTTACGGCGTCAACACCCTGATCATCGTCGCCTCTTTCGTCGCACTGGCGGTCGTCGTCAACTTCTTCCTGTGGTGGCTGTCCAACCGCCCCAACCCGCCGGGCTGGGTACGCATCGACACCACCGCCACCAAGCAGTTCCTGCTCTCCGAGCAGGCACAGGCAGTCCTGGAGAACATGGACGAGCCGGTGCGCGCGACCGTGTTCTGGGTCACGGCGA
Organism: SAR202 cluster bacterium; assembly: GCA_016872495.1. GTDB lineage: Bacteria > Chloroflexota > Dehalococcoidia > Lucifugimonadales > Lucifugimonadaceae > VGZT01. The sequence goes on along the minus strand of VGZT01000026.1, from coordinate 1,639 downwards.
AACCCGACGCAGCGGCGGCATGGCAGGAGACGAGCGACCTGCTGTCGGAGTTCAAGCGGCGATCGCAGGGCAAGTTCGATTTCCGGCTGGTCGACCCCGAGTTTCAGCCCAACGTGGCCGCCTCCTACGGGGTGACGGTACACCCCGCCATCGCAATTGAGGGCATGGATAGCAAGCGGGTCCAGGTAGTCGTCAGCTCACAACCGGGATCCCTCAGTAAGGCATTCGGCGAACAGGAGATCACGACCGGCCTCCTGGTGGTGAACCGCATAAAGCAGAAGCAGGTTTACTTTGTTGCGGGCCACGGGGAACGGGACATCACGATTGCCGCGGACAGCCGCGACGGTTTTTCGAGGGCGGTCGACTCCCTGCTGCGCGACAACTACGCGGTCGCGTCCGTCACCTTGCAGGAGATGGGCCCGATCGTGTTCGGTGAAGATCCGGCGAACGACCCGTTCTTCCCGGCGGTGCTCGTATTCGCGGGACCCCAGTCCGACCTCCTGGAAGGCGAAGCGGCAATACTGGCTCAGTACCTGATCATGGGCGGCAGCGCGATCTTCCTTCTCGAGCCCGGTGCGCCTCCAAGCTTCAAGGAACTGTTAGGCGTCTATGGCTTGACCGTCGGCAACCACGAGGTGGTCGACACTGCAAGCTTCGTCGCCCCGAACCCACTGTTCCTGCAGGTGAAGAAATCGAACCAGCAGCTGTCACCGGTCAGCCAGATCACGGCGCCCCTGGACGTGGTCTACCTGCCCGGCGTTGCTCTTATCGGACGGACGGTGGACGAGAGCACGGTCCCGCTGACCTCCGACGGCCGTCCGACGATCGTCCACGAGGTCCTCATGACCACCACCCTGAACAGCTGGGAAGAGAGCGACCCAGAGAAGATCGACTTCACCCCGGGAGCGGACCGCCAGGGGCCACTGACGATCGCGGTGACCGCCAGGGCAGTTGCCCCGCTCGGTCTCGAGCCAGTCAAGAAGGCAGACGGTTCGCTGGTCACGACCAACCTCGTCGTGGTCGGTGACGCCGACTTCGCGAGCAATTCGTTCTTCTCGTCCGCCAAGAATGGTGACATGTTCGCCAACTCGGTCAACTGGGCGGCGCAGGATTTTGAGTTGATCTCGATCCGGCCGAAAACCCGCGTGTTCCGAGAGCTTGTCCTTACGACCCGCGAACGCGACTACGTCCGGTGGACCGGCTGGCTGCTCATGCCCGTGCTGGTGGGCAGCGCAGGCGTGTTCGTCTGGTGGCGGAGGCGCTAAACCAGTGAGCCTCAGGATTTCACTCGTCCTGATCATCGTCGTTTCACTGGCCGGAATCGCCCTGACCTGGGTCATCAAGAACCCACCGATCGGCAGCTCGAAGGAGGCGGATCTTCCCTTCTTTTACACGCTGTCGCCCGACGACCTGCGGCAGATCTCGATCACGACCCCTGTCGGTAAGAAGACTTTCTACGCCACGTTCGTCGACGATGGCCGCAACGTGGCGAGCGTCTGGTACTTCGAGGACCCGGCCGGGATCCCGGTTAACTTCGACCGCTGGGGAGGCATCACGTTCCTCCTGGGCGGCCCCAAGACGCAACGCATCCTGGCCAAAACCATCGATGATCCAGCGCAGTACGGGCTGAATCGGCCAA
>VGZT01000025.1 GCA_016872495.1 SAR202 cluster bacterium | reverse complement strand
CTGGGCGTGGTGCGTCGAGGGGTCGCCGGCTCAACCTTCCTGGCCGGCCGTTTTGCGACGGCCGGGGCGGTTCTGGGCGTGGTGCGTCGAGGGGTCGCCGGCTCAACCTTCCTGGCCGGCCGTTTTGCGACGGCCGGGGCGGCCCTGGGCGTGGTGCGTCGAGGGGTCGCCGGCTCAACCTTCCTGGCCGGCCGTTTTGCGACGGCCGGGGCGGCCCTGGGCGCGGGTCGCCGGGACGGTGCGGGCGCGGGTTTCGCAGCGGTACGCCTGGCGGTCGGTGCGGCCTTCGGCCTTGCGGCCGGTCGTTTGATGGCAGCGGGTTTCGCCTGGGGCGCCGCGACACGAGCGGCCGGCTTCGGCGGAGTCGGTGACTTGCGGGCCTTTGTCGCCGACCTGGCGGGCGCAGCTGGCGCCGGAGATCGCCTGGCTCGATCAGCCGCAGGTCGCTGGATTTTCTTCGTGCGAGCAGGCATTTATCACCTTTTCGTGATTAGACGTTCGGGGCCGCGTAGTGCGGTCGCGTCAGCTTTGAATCATAGCTGAGAATACGTTTTCAGTCAATGTTTTATGCATAAAATGCTGTTTTAGCACTAAAGTGATGGAAACCGTCGAGGCACCGCGGACCGGAACGGGCTACCCAAAGATGCAATCGACCAGAGAGCGAATCCTGCAGATCGTCCAGCAGCGACGGCAAGAAACCGTCGGCGGACTGTCGCGCCAGCTTGGTCTTGCGCCGGCCACGGTCAGGCGCCACCTCGATATCCTGCAACGGGACGGCCTGGTGGCTTTCACCGAGATCCGGAAAGGCACCGGGCGCCCTGAGCACTCGTTCTTCCTCACCGACCGTGGCCATGAGTCCCAGCCGAAGGCGTACGACACCTTGCTGGCCGGGCTGATGAAGGAACTGGCCGCGATGCCAGGTTCGGACCTGGTCGATCGGGACGGGCAGCAGTTGCTGGATCTGGCGCTGAGCCGCCTGGGCGCGCGCTCTGCCAGCGCGTTTGCCACCGGGAGCCAGAGCGACCCCGTGGAGGCCGCGTTGAATGCCTTGAGGGAACTTGACTTCAAGCCAGCCGTTGAGCGGGTTCCCGGTGGCCTGCGATTCGCCCTTAGCAACTGCCCGTTCAGGTCGGTGGCGCTCGCGACCGAGGCGGTGTGCAGTTACGACACGGCGCTGCTCAAGGGGATACTTGGCACGAAAGTCAGGCGGGAGAGCTGCATCACGAGGGGCGACGCCTGCTGCCAGTACGTTTCCGGGCCGCGACTGCCGAGCGCCGCACGCGGTTAGCGCCCGCGTCTGGACTGGACTGCTACCGCCGGATTAACATGAAAGCGTTCTACAACCGAATACGGCCTCCCTGGTGTCCCGATCTGGTCGGGACGAAGACGGGAAAGCGGTGTGAATCCGCTGCGGTCGCGCCACTGTGACCGGGTAGCCCAAGGCGATCAATACCACTGTCCTGAAGTTCAGGGCGGGAAGGTATGCCGGCGGGTGTTGATCCGGAAGTCAGGAGACCTGCCGGGAGGACGAGGCAAAGCTCTGCGCAGAACAGGGCGGCCCTTTCGGCTCGATCCGGTTCGAGCCGAGGCCTCCTGGAACCCTGGTAGAGCAAGCGCCAGGGTTTTTTGTTGACTCTGGCGAATGGCGCGGTCCGCGCAAGACCGCGCGCCGGAGTTCTTCGATTTTCAAGCTTGTCGCCGCCACTGTTCCAGCGCTTGCATTACTTCTATCGATTGCTTGTTCGTCGTCACAGCCCGCTGCAGTCCCCCAAGCGACGCTGACCCGGGCACCCTCTGCGACCCCGAGCCCGTGGCCGATCCAGGTGATCGGCGGAGACGGTGTCGCGGTCACTTTCACGGGCCCGCCTGAACGGATCGTAGCCATGGACTCGGCGGCGGTCGAGATCCTGTTCGCGCTGGGGCAAGAGCGGCGCGTCGCGGCGACCCACTCGTTTGTCGATTACCCGGCTGAGGCGGCGTCGATTCCACGGGTTGGGAACGCCTTCGATATGAACCTCGAGCAGATCGTCGGGCTCAAGCCGGACCTGGTCTTCATATTCTTCGACCGTTTCTTGCCCGAGCTGCGCGGTCTACAGGTTCCGGTCCTGTATCTGGAGTCGCCGGCGAAGTTCGAGCAGGCTGCAGAGCAGATGCGGATGTGGGGCAGGATCACTGGTGATCCTGCGTCCGGCGAGGCGCTGGCAGCGGGCTTTGAAGCCTCGCTGGCGGACATCAGGGCCAGGGCCAACGGCGCGGGAGGTCCTGTGAAGGTCTACCAGGATGTAGCCCCCGGGCTCTGGACCCTTGGGGAGGGCTCGCTGGCCGACGAGATCTTCAATCTCCTGGGCGCGAAGAACACGTTTGCGGACATCTCAGGCGCCCGGCAGGTCAGTGCGGAAGAGATCGTGGAGCGCGGCCCGGAGGTCATCATTAGCGTCCATCCGGGTGGAGCCGCGGCGTGGCGGAGCGATCCTGCCTTTGCCGCCGTCCCGGCCGTGAGAAATGGACGCGTCTGCGAGGTTGACGGGGCCAAGTTGAGCGTCGCGGGCACTCGCCTGGTCGACGGAATCATTGAGGCCGCGAAGTGTCTGTATCCAGACCGGTTCTAGACCCCACGAAGGTTGCGCCGGGCGACGCTCGCGTTTGGCTTTCAAGAAGCGTTGCTGATCCAGGGCGGCTGCTACTGCGGATCGGCACAGGACTGGGTGTGCTGGCGCTGGCCGCCCTGCTTGCGGTCGCGACCGGCGCCGTGCAGGTACCGCCTGCAGCTGCCGCGACGATCGTGGTCAACCACCTGCCGTTCGTGGATCTGCACCTGACCTATCCAGAAACGTGGGACACGATCGTCTGGCAACTGCGGCTGCCGCGTATCGTCCTGGCGGCGCTGGTGGGGGCGGCGCTTGCACTGTCGGGCGGCACATACCAGGGGCTGTTTAGAAACCCCCTCGCCGACCCTTACCTGATTGGCGTGGCCGGCGGGGCGGGCCTGGGCGCAACGATCGTGCTGATCACAAGTGTGCCGTCGAACCTGGGCGGCGTCAGCCTTCTGCCGATCGCAGCGTTCGCCGGGGCGACGTTGGCGGTCACGGCGGCCTACCTGGTCTCGAAGCGAGCGGGCGGGATCTCGCTCACGACGCTGATCCTGGCTGGCGTCGCCATCAGTTCGCTCGCAGGCGGATTCACGGGGTTGCTGATGATCCGGGCCAGTCCCGACGTACGCCCGTTGCTTGGCTGGTTGTTCGGCGGTTTCGTGGGCGCGGGCTGGGACGAGGTCAGGGTCGTGATTCCATACCTCCTCGTGGGCGCCGCCGGGATGATCGCCCACGGGCGCGTCCTGAACGTGATGCAGATCGATGAGGACGAGGCCAGGCAGTTGGGTGTCAACGTCGAGCGCACGAAGGTCGTGCTGATCGTTCTGGCGACCCTCACTACCGCGGCAGCGGTGTCGGTGAGCGGGCTGATCGGGTTCGTCGGGCTCATCGCGCCGCACGCGGTGCGCCTTGTCTGGGGTCGCGACTACCGGGTGCTGCTCCCGCTGGCCGCGCTCGCTGGCGCGACGTTTCTTATCCTGGCCGACCTGGTTGCCAGGACCGCCGCGGCCCCGAGCGAGCTCCCTGTCGGGCTGATAACGGCCATGTGTGGCGCGCCATTCTTCATTTACCTGCTGATGCGGCGGAGGGCTATCTCGTGACCGCCCTTCAGGTTGAGGTGCAGGGAGTGTCGGTGGTTGTTGGGGGGGTGCGCGTCCTCGGCGACGTTTCTCTGACCGCCGCGCCGGGCCGGATTTTCGGACTCGTAGGCCCGAATGGCGCAGGCAAGACGACCCTCCTCCGGGCAATCGCCGGTTCGTTGACGCCGGCGAGGGGCCGTGTGCTGGTGGGGGGAGTCGACGTCCGGGACATGGGCAACCGGCAGCGGGCCTTGATGATCGCGTCGGTCGCTCAGACGCCGGTAGTCCCGGAGGGCTTCACCGCCGGCGAAGTCGTCCTCATGGGCAGAAATCCACACCTCGGCCTGCTGCAATGGGAAGGGCGCCGGGACTTCGACAGCGCGCTCGAGGCGATGGAACTTACGAATACTCGCCACCTGGCGGGGAGGCCTATCGAGTCGCTGTCGGGCGGCGAGCGCCAGCGCATTTTCATTGCGCGCGCCCTGGCGCAGAGATCGTCGGTTCTGCTGCTGGACGAACCGACCACCCACCTCGACATCGGGGTGCAGGTTGCCGTGATGAACACTTTGCTTGAGGTGATGAGGGAGCGGCCGCTTACGGTGGTAGCCGCCATGCATGACCTCACGCTCGCGGCGCAGTACTGCGACGAGTTGGCGATCATGAGCGCCGGGTCCATCAGGGCGGCCGGCGCGGCATCTGCGGTGTTGACACGGGACTCGATACGCGACTCGTTCGGCGTCGAGGCCGTCGTACTCGAACACCCGGGCCGCGGCGGACTGATCGTCGTGCCCGGCAGTGGCCCGCGCCTCCGCTGACGGACAGCTCGTCCTGTGCCGGCTGCGACCCATAGAATAGAACCGATTGTGTAACATTTCACGAGCGACGTGAGAGCTTCGAAACCACCAGCATCGAAGCAGGATCAGATCACCTTGGCGGAACCCATGATCGTGGCCAGCGGAGTACATAAGTACTACCGTTCTTCGGCGGCGCGTGTACATGCCCTGAACAGGGTGTCCCTTGTCGTCCAGCCCGGGGAGATCGTCGCCGTCATGGGGCCTTCCGGCTGTGGCAAGACGACCCTTCTGAACTGTCTGTCCGGGCTGGACTCGATCGATGAGGGCGACGTCGTGATCGAGGGGCAGAGCCTCGCCGCGCTGAACGATAACGAACTGAGCGATTATCGTGCGCGGCGAATGGGGTTCGTCTTCCAGACCTTCAACCTGCTGCCCGTGCTCAGCGCGGTCGAGAACGTTGAACTTCCCCTCCTGCTCACTGGCACGCCCGGCGGGAAGGCCAGGATTGCGGCGCGCGACCGCCTGGCGCTGGTCGGTCTATCCGACCGCGAAGGGCATTTGCCGGGGGAGCTGTCGGTCGGCCAGCGGCAGCGCGTGGCGGTCGCAAGGTCACTCGTCAACGATCCGGCGATCGTCTGGGCCGACGAGCCCACCGGCAACCTGGACTCGGAAAACGAACGTGATGTGATGGCGCTGGTCAGCCGTCTCAACCGCGAGCGTGCGCAGACTTTCGTGATCGTCACGCACTCGCTGGAGGTCGGGGGCAGGGCGCACCGGATCATCCGCATGCGCGACGGCGCGATCGAAGACGACGGCATCGTGAAATAGGTGGAGACCCTGTTCGGAGCGCCGATGATCGCGCTGGCGATCGGCTTTGCTTCGATCCTGGGCGTCGTGTGCCTTGTCGTGGTGATATTCGCGCTACGAAACGGGGTGCTGGTCAGGATCGGCGTCAGGAACATCCCGCGGCGCGCCACCCAGTCCGTGCTCATAACTCTGGGCTTGATGCTCAGCGCCACGATCATTGCCGCCTCGCTGGGCGTGGGCGACATCGTCAACTACTCGATCGAGCGGGCGGCCATTCAGGCTCTGGGTCATACCGACGTCGTCGTTCGAGCCAGAGATCCCCGGTTGCTCGCCAGCGACTACTTCCCGGCCGAAAGAGTTCAAGAGCTCGACAGAGCCCTGGCGGGGAAGCAGCTCGTGGACGGCGTGCTCGCTGAGGCTCGCGAGCGGGCGCCCGTCGTCAACCGGCGTGTCACTCGCACCGAGCCGCGCATGGCGATCTCAGGGCTTGACCCCGCCCGGACGGCCGGTTTCGGGAGCCTGCGGACCACGGACGGCCGCACGGTCCAGATTGCGGAACTCGGCCCGGATGAGGTCTACATCAACGCGTCAGCACAACGCGAGCTTGAAGCCAGATCCGGGGACGTGCTCGACGTGGTCCCAGGGGGCTTGACCCACCGCGTTACCGTGCGTGGGGTAGTCAGAGATGGATCGCTGGCCGGGTCGCAGCCTCGCATGCTGATGACCCTCGACGCCGCCCAGCTGATCTTCGGGCATCCCGGGCAGATCAATCGGATCAACATCTCGAACACTGGCGACGAATGGTCGGGTGTCAGGCACTCGGCCGAGGTCATCCGGCGGCTGCGGCTGGTGTTGGCCGACCCGGTGGCCGCGGCCTCGCTGTACGCCGAGCTGCGCTCCGGCCCGAACCGGGCGGCCCTCGCCGGCTACGCAGCGACCGAACCGTCGGCGCGCCCGGCAAGTCTGCTCAAACAGTTATCTGACGAGCTGGACGCGGGCACTCCTACTGAGGCGTTTACGTCTTTGATCGCGGATCCGGAGATCGCAGGCATCGTTGCACTGGCGTTGGAGTCAGACGGACGGCCCGAAGATGCGGTTGCGTTCTCGGCGCAGGCCGTGCGGGTGAGGCTTCTCACCATCGACGACCTCAAGACGACGGCGCTGGCGAACGCCGAGCGAGTGAGTGATGGCGTGACTCGCCTGTTCCTCGTGTTCGGCTCGTTCTCGATCATCGTCGGCCTGCTCCTGATATTCCTGATCTTTGTCCTGCTGGCAGCGGCCCGGCGGACCGAGATGGGCGTAACCCGTGCGATCGGGGCGCGCCGCCGGCAGCTGGTGCAGATCTACGTTTATGAAGGGCTCATTTATGCGGTCGGAGCAGCCGCCGTCGGCACCGTCGCGGGCGTCCTGGCGAGCATGCTGCTTGTCGAGTTCATCCCGGCCAGCGACCAGATCGGGTTCACCGTCGCGCGGCACATAGAGCCGCGCAGCCTGACGGTCGCGTTCACGCTCGGCCTGATCCTGACGATTGCAACCGTTGCCTTCTCGGCGTACCGGGTCAGCAGGATGAACGTGGTGGCGGCAATCAGGGGGATCGACGAGTCGGCGCGGCGAACGCGCGGCCGCCAGGCGAGGCGCCGGGGAGTAGACGCGCGCAGGCGCAGCGCCGGCTGGCTGAGAGCCGTGCCCAGTGTTTCACTGGCGGCGCTTTTCGACGCCATGGCAAGCGGGCTCGGGTTTGCCTTCCGGACTGCTCTGCAGGGCTGGCCGCTGATTGTCACCGGCGCCATCGTGACTGGCCGAGGTATGGCAGGCGACAGCGCTTTCGGCGTGCGTGTCGGCGGTTCGCTGGCCATGATCGGAGTAGGCCTGCTGGTCGCCTACGTACTCAAGCGTGCGGGCGTGGCGTACACGAAGAGAGTCCGCCTCGGAGTTTCGGTGGGCGCGTTGCTGCTGCTTGCCTTCTGGGGGATGCCGTTCAGCCTCCTGTTCGACATCTTTGGAGAACTCAACGGCGGCATCGAGATGTTTGTCGTAGCCGGTGTGATGATGGTGGGCGCGGCGGTAATGCTCGTCATGTTCAACGCCCAGGTACTCGTCACAGTGGCAGGTCTGACCCTCGGGAGGGCCGGCCGCATCACCCCGGTCCTCAAGACGGCGGTTGCCTACCCGATGGCTGCCCGTTTTCGGACCGGGCTTACCCTGGCGATGTTTGCGCTGATCATCTTCACGCTCATCGTCATCGCGATCCTGACCAACACCAATCAGGCCGCACTGGAGAAAATGGAGCGGGTGACCGGGGGCTACCAGGTGACCGCCTCGGTCCCATTGGAGCATGCGATTCCGGAGATCGAGGCGGCGCTGGACGATGTAGCCCGGCTCCAAAGAACTGACATTGAGCTTGTCGCAGCTACCGGCCGCATCGGCGGCCTGGCACGCGACCTGAGGGCCGACAGCTCTGCGTGGCAGCCCATTTCGGTCAAAGCTGCGGACGGAACCTACCTTGCGACCAACCAGCTCGAGCTGTCGCACTTCGACCCGGCTTATGGAGCGAATTCGAGGGAGATCTGGGACGCGGTCAGCAAGGACCCGTCGCTCGCGGTCCTCAACACGGGCTCGCTCCCCGTCCGATTCCAGCAGGGCCTGGAGGTACGAGGCCGCCGGTTCGTCGCGGTTGCGCCTCTCAAGGAGGACCCGGCCCAGATCACCGCCTTTGCGGTCCAGGTGCGCGACTCGGCCGGGAATCGGCCACCCGTGATGCTGACCGTGATCGGCGTGACGGACGAGCTTGCGGACCTGCTCGACGGCTCTCCCTCACTTACGGTGCGTGCCGGGGTTGTCGACGCCCTGGTCGGGCGCGCGGTGCCCCTGGCCCAGTATCACTTCAGGTTGACTGCCGGCGCGGATGCGAAGGACGTCGCCGACGCCCTGGAGACGGCGTTCCTGCGCAAAGGTCTTCAGGCGACCATAACCGAGCGGGAGGTGCGCGAATTCCTCAGCGTCAACACCTCCCTCAACCGCCTGTTTCAGACCTTCATGGCCCTCGGCCTGGTGGTCGGTGTAGCAGCGCTGGGCGTCATCTCGTTCCGGGCCGTGGTCGAACGACGCCAGGCGATCGGCATGATGAAGGCGATCGGCTACCGGCCCGGCATGATCATGCTCGGCTTCGTGCTGGAGTCCTCGGTGGTCGCCGTGCTCGGGATACTGCTGGGGATCGCGCTGGGCAGCCTGATCTCCTGGAACATCGTCCAGGAGCTTGGCGACCGGGTGGAGGGCCTGCGTTTCGCTATTCCATGGCTTGACGTGGGGGTGATCGTGGCGTTCACGTGGGGGTTCTCGATCCTGACGACCATCTGGCCGGCCAGGCAGGCGTCGAAGATCTACGCCGCAGAGGCCCTCCGCTACGAATAGGCGACCGTCACGCCCCGCCGGGGTGTCTCAGCCCCGGCCTTACGTTGGTGCGCCAGTCGGACATGATGCGGGCGCGCGCCAGCTGCGACGGGGTATCGACGTCGACCAGGCTCATCAGGCGCGGGTCGTGTTCCTCGATCTGGCGGACCCCGTACTCGACGATCCCGGAGGTGCCGGCGGCGAGCGCCGAGGCCAAGACACGGGTTGGCGAGCGCTCTCCGTTCGCCAGGGCCTCGCAGAAGTGGGTGCGCCAGGTCAGGGTCGGATAGACCGCGTGCAGCGGCTGCAGTCGGCCGTCGACGTGGGGGACCACGGCTGCGCCTCTGGTGGATGCGGTCCTTGCCATCGCCCTGATCAGGTCGGCGGAAAGGAACGGATGGTCGCCGCCCGTGACAAACGACAGGGCGGACACGGACGCACGGAGGCCGGCGCAGCATCCCGCCAGCGGACCGGCATCGGAGCAGGTGTCCTCGACGACATGCATCCCGAGCGCCATGGCTGTGTCCGGGCTGGCGTCCTCCTGGCCGGGGCGGACGACGGCGATGACCTCATCGCACACGCTGCGGAGCGCGTCCGCGATGCGGGCCAGGATCAGCTTGTTGCCGACGACGATCAGCGGCTTGGGTTCGCCGCCAAGGCGTGACGATCGGCCGCCGATCAGGACGATCCCGGTGAGACCTGTGCGGGATCGTTGTGATTCCTTATTTCCGGGCACGGCTGACGCTCATTCCAGGGTGACAGGAGGGGGTGGTGCACCGTAGCGGCATTCTAACCCTCCCGTAGGCCGAACCTGGTCCGAGTGGCCCGTTGCTATACTCCGGCCGTTCGCGCAAATACGAAGTGGAGATTACGAATGGCCGAACCGATCAAGAAGGTTTCCGACCGCGTACTGTCCCGGCTGGCGGCGGCCGACAACGCCACCGTGCTTGGGATGCTCAGCCGGCGGGGCTACCTGAAGGTCTACATGCGAGGCGTCCGGTGTCTTACCCCGGGACGTCGACTGAGCGCGCGTGCGGTTACGCTGCGCTACCTGCCGTCGCGGCCAGACCTCGCCAAGCGCATCGCCACTGGCAGGTACGGCGAGGGATTCAACGTGACGCCGCGCTGGCACGCCCTGGAATCTCTGGGTCCGGGCGACTGCTTCGTGGGCGATGCCATGGGCTTGAGCCAGGTTTCGACCGGGGGCGACGTGGTGTTTTCGACCATCGTGGCGCGGGGCGCGGCCGGACTGGTCACCGACGGCGCGGTGCGGGATGGCCACAAGGTAGTCAAATACGGCTTCCCGGTGTACGCCGGAGGCAGCACGCCGACCATTGGCGAGCCGGACATCCTCCCCTATGAAGTGAACGAGCCGGTGCAGTGCGGCGGGGTGCTGGTCTGGCCCGGTGACATCCTGCTGGGTGACGACGACGGGGTCGTCGTGGTTCCCTCTCAGCTTGCGGAGGAGATCATCGACGAGGCGGTGCACCACGACGAGATGGAAGAAGCCCTCATCGACCACGTGCTGAAGAACAAGGTGTCGCCGAGTCGCTTTTATCCCTTCAACGAAGAGACCAGCAAGCTCTACGAGCGGTGGAAGAAGCAACACAAGGGACCCGCACGCAAGAAGCGAGCGCCATGAGCGGTCGCAAGGTCACAATCACCGCCGGTGATGTCACCTTCACCGGCGAGCTCAACGAGTCATCCACGGCGGGCAAGGTCTGGGCCGCGCTGCCGATCCAGGGGTCGGTCAACACCTGGGGCGACGAGATCTACTTTCGTACCGCGGTGTCGGACCAGGAGGCCAGCGACTCGACTGACGTTTTTGAGCTCGGCGCGGTGGCGTACTGGCCGCCCGGGAAGGCGCTCTGCATCTTCTTTGGTCCGACCCCCGCCAGCAGTGGCCAGGAGCCGCGCATGGCCAGTCCGGGCAACCTGGTTGGCAGGATCCAGGGTGATCTCGACCGGTTGCGGAAGGTCAAACCCGGGACGCCGATCGCGGTTGCGAAGGCGTAGCCCGGTCGTGCCAGCAGCAAAGGCGCGGGCGGGAGCCGGATTTACGGACCACCTGCGAACGAACGCCGGCGAGCTCTGGACGCAGCTACTGGACCATCCATTCGTTTCCGGGCTAGGTGACGGCTCGCTTTCGATCGAGCGGTTCCGTCACTTCATGCGCCAGGACTATGTCTTCCTCGTCGAGTACGCAAAGGTCCTCGCGATCGCGGTCTCGAAGGCCCGCGACCTGAAGTCGATGGGCCGCTTTTCGAAGTTGCTCGATGAGACGCTCAACTCGGAGATGGCGCTGCACCGGGGGTTTTGCGCCGACTTCGGCATAAGTGAGCGTCAGCTTGAACGCACGTTGCCTGACCCGGCCACCGCGGCCTACACGGACTTCCTCCTGGCGTCTGCGCACGCAGGTGGGATCGAGGAGGTCGCGGCCGTTCTCTTGCCGTGCCAGTGGAGCTACGACCAGATTGGCAGGAACCTGGCGGCCGAACGAAGGATGCCAGCGGATTCATTCCACGGCCGCTGGGTGGCCGGCTACAATAGCGCGGAGTACCAGGCGGTTACCGCCTGGCTCGTTGGGTTCGTCGACGACCTGGGCGGGGTCGCTGGCGCGGACCTGAAAAAGCGGATGCAGGCGCTGTTCGACCAGAGCTGTAGGCAAGAGCTGCGGTTCTGGGACAACGCCTGGGATCTCGGGCTCTAGCGGTATTTCGGCCGCATTACGGTTCCTGTGGCGCTGGAAGTTTCATCCAGTTTCCTGCAACACTACCCGGATAACGCTCGGCGCTTTCTAGTCGAACGCGACCTGCAAGGAGCACTGGGATGATTCGAGCCTACATTTTGATCGAGGCGAGCGTCGGGAAGGGGAACTTGATCCTTCAGGCGCTTCGGAAGATCCCAGAGATTAAGCGTGCCGACCGCGTGACCGGGCCCTATGACGTCGTCTGCGTGATGGAAGTGGACGACCTTGACAAGCTCGGGAACCTGGTGCGGGACCGGATCCACACCGTGGACGGCATCATCCGCACGATGAGCTGCGTTTCGTTCTCGCCGTAGCGCGCAGCCGGGAGGACCGTTAGCGGAGGGTCTTTCTCAGGAACTCGAGCGTGCGATCCCACGCCGCCTGCGCCGCCGAGGGGTCATAGACCTCGGGTCTGGCGTCGTTGAAGAAGGCGTGCCGGGTCCCCTTGTAGATGTGGAAGGTCGCCTGCTTGCCCGCCTTCTGGAGGCCTTCCCTGACCGCCGGCAGGGCGTCGGTAGGGCCGTCGTGCTCGGCGTAGTGCCCCTGGATCGGGCATTGGACGCCTCGCCAGTCGGGCACCTTGTGCAGGCCACCGTAGAACGGTACCGCGGCGTCGATCTTCCCCGTGGCCGCCAGGTGCAGGGTCATGCCGCCGCCCATGCAGAACCCGATGCATCCGACCTTCTTGGGATCGACGTCGCGGTGAGACTTCAGGAACGCGATCGCGCCCGCCATGTCCTTGCCCGCCCGCGCGATGTCGAGCTCAAGCATGAGCTTCTGCGCTTCGTTAGGCTCCTGTGTTGCTTGCCCGTGGTAGAGGTCTGGCGCTAGTGCGACGAAGCCGCTCTGGGCCAGCCGATCCGCGACGCTCTTGATGTGCGGCACGAGCCCCCACCACTCCTGGATGACCAGGACGCCGGCGCCCTTGCCAGATTCCGGCAGCGAGAGGTACCCGCTGGCCCGCTGTCCGTTGCTCTGAAATTCGACCATCTTCCCGGTCATTGGCGATGTCTCCTGGGGCTGGCCTCGCGGGAAAATAGCACGGTCCAGCGGCAGGTACAACGAGACGTCGACTCGCCGCCACTACAATGCTCTGCCATGTCGCAACTCGCACTGATTGGAATCGCGGGAGCGCTCGGCGCGCTTGCTCGCTACGGCCTCGCGCTCGTCGTCCAGCGGGCAGTCGGCACCGAGTTTCCGTGGGGCATCCTGTCAGTAAACGTGCTGGGGTGTCTCCTGTTTGGCCTGATCTATGGGCTTGCCGAGGAGCGCGGGATCGTGCGGCCGGAACTCCGGGCGATCGCCCTGATCGGCTTCCTGGGCGCATTCACGACCTTTTCGACGTTCGCGTTCGACACCCTGAACCTGGTCAGGGCGGAGCGTTATGTGCTTGCGGGCGCCAACATCGTGCTCGGCAACGCCCTGGGCGTGGTCGCGGTGCTGGCCGGGCTCGCGCTCAGCCGCCTTCGTTGAGAACGGCCGCGTCGAGGCTGCTTGTGGGCGAAGCGGCCGAGGTCCAGGCGCCTTGGGGCTTCGATATCTGCGACCGGCGAAGGAGGGGTCGCAGGGGCCAGCGTGCGCCAGCCGAGGCACACGGAAAGCGCGGCGCAGGCCATTGCCACGCCGAGCACGGCCCGGCCAGCGTTGATCTTCTTGACTGGAATGCTGACCGCGCACGGGCGGCTTGCCCTTTGGTGTCCCCTCTCAGCTTTGTTGATACGAGGGTAGGGGGCAGGCTGGAAACGGTCATTGCGGGAAAGCGCAATCGCTTTGTGCGCAGGCTCGAACAACGGTCTAGCGAAACTCAAACATGGGTCTCACGCAGGTCTCAGGCGCAGGGTGCAGGATTGTCTTCAGCAGGGTCAAGCCGCGGTGCTGCAAGCACATCCGGAGATGGGCCTCTCCGGTACTGCAGACGCGCCCTGGCCGATCCGCCTAAAGCAAGAGGCCGAAATACCGAGCGCCGGCACCTCGATCCCCTCTCTGCCTGGTCGATAATCCATCGGACCCTTGAGGCGGAACGCCCCCAAATCCCATCCGACCGTTCTCTCCCGGCCCTTTCAATTCGACCGTCCTTGCCGTGCCCCGCCGTCGCTGTTACCTTCGCCGCGCCATGTCGATCGACTTCTCGTCTATCCGCCGCCTGAACCAGGAAACCGGCCTCTCTGAGGACGGTGTTCCAGGTGATCCCATCCCACTTCTGCAAGCGTGGCTCTCGGAGGCCCGTGAAGCGGGCGTCTACTTGCCCAATGCCATGGTGGTGTCGACCGTTGGCAAGGACGGAAGGCCTTCGAGCCGGGCGGTGCTGTTGAAGGACGTTGGCGACGACGGGCTGACGTTTTTCACGAACTACGAGAGCCGCAAGGCACGTGAAATCGGTGATAACCCGCAGGTAGCGTGTCTGCTCCTGTGGCCGGACCTGGGCCGCCAGGTACGAGTCACCGGCAGGGCGAGCAGGATTCCGGCGGCTGAGTCGGACCGGTATTTCGCGACCCGCGAGCGTGGCTCCCGGCTAGAGGCCTGGGCCTCGCCCCAGAGCGCTCCCTTGCCGAACCGGCAACGGCTCGTCGAATTGTTCGAGGAAGCCGAAAGGCGGTTTCCGGGCGAGGTGCCAAGGCCACCCCACTGGGGCGGCTACCGGGTCGTCCTCGAAACCGCGGAGTTCTGGCAGGGAAGGCAGCACCGAATGCATGACCGGCTGCTCTACACGAGGGAAGGGCGGCGGTACCGGCTGGAGCGGCTCGCGCCCTGAGCGCAGGTAAGCCGGGCACCGGCGCCTTGCGGGGCAGCGTCACGGAAACGCGAGTGCCTTTGCCGGGTTCGCTTTCGACCTGTGTGGTCCCGCCATGGCCCGCGCCTGCGCACTGATTCCGCCTTGTAGACGCCGATCACTTTTTTTGCCAGGGCGTTGCCTTAGGAGTCGCCACGACTTCCCGCCGAAGTCATCGCACCTGCCTCAGCTTCAGAGCCTCGTCGTGGACGAGGCGCGTCGGCATCGCTCCCGTCCTGGCGGGACAGCAGGTCGACGGAGCGGCCTGCAGCGCCCTGCAGATCGGCTCGACCCCAAAACGTTCCCTGTGGGCATCGCCGAAGCGGGTCATCTCGGCGGTCGGCGCGGGAGTCGATGCGAGACTCCATGACCTGCGACAAGTGCACGCAACCTTGATGTTGAGCGCCGGGACTTCAATCCGGGTAGTGTCAGACAGACCGGGACACTGGGACCCCGGATTCATGCTCAGAACCTATGCACACGTCCTGCCAAACGCCCAGAAGGACGAGACTGGCACAGGTCTTGAAAGGGGCTGGGCTGCCCGCCTTGAGGCCGGGAGCTGACCATCCGGATGGGTCCGGGGGAGGGGACTCTTGAAGCTCCGTGTCCCCGTGGTGTCCCCACAACTCGGCGTTCATATGGCTCCCGCGGTAGGACTCGAACCTACGACCCGCTGATTAACAGTCAGCTGCTCTACCGGCTGAGCTACGCGGGAGCGTGGAGGCGGCGCCGGACACCGCACATATTAATCTTCGCCTCCGCAGGCGCGGTTGGCAATCGCGGCACCACACCAGTACCCGCCCGTGATCAGGCGTGCTCCGTGGGTGCTATCCCTTCCAGGCGTCTCGCCAGTCGCACCAGGCCCTCACCAGATTCTCGATGTCCTCTTTGGCCGCGTCCGCCTCGGCATCACGGCCTATCTTCAGCTACTACCCCGCCTGGCGAGCGGCCAGGGCGGAGCTGAACGACCTACCGCTGGGTGCGGCGGAATGGACCGAGTAGGGAAGCGGCAGCCTGACCTTTGTCAGATCAGGTGTGTCCGGTCGGCGCAGAGCGCCAAGGGCGGCGGCTTGTTCAACTGCTGATTACGCCGATTTCGGGGCGCGCGCAGATACGGATCAGCTCAGCGATTGACGGGCGGATTTAACAGTCAGCTGCTCTACCGGCTGAGCTACGCGGGAGCGTGGAAGTGCCGCCGACCTTGACCCCGTGCAGCAGCGCGACGTAGAGCCGGCGAATATGAATCCCTTGCGGATGATGGTCGGGTAAGATTCGGCTACCAGTCCAGACTACGCGAAAGCGGACGAAATTTGGGGGACAGGCAGCCGCAGACATGGCAAGCGACCACAAACCCACGCGCGGCAGGGCTGCGCGTCGAACTTCGAGGGCCATTGGCGCCCGGGCGGCGAGCGCCCCGGAGCATGCCGATGGTTCGGCGCAGCTCACGCGCGCGGCCGAGAACTACCTGCTGTCCATCTTCCGGGTCCAGGAACAAAATCTGCGAGTCACCCATCACAACCTGGTCGACCAGCTGAGGCGCACACCTGTCAGCGAGGGCCTCGGGACGTCGCTGCCTTCGGTAGCGGGCATGCTGCGGCGGATGCAACGGGAAGGTCTGATCCAGTTCGGCGACAATCGTGAGATCGAGCTGACCGGGACGGGCCGGACGCTTGCCGAACGCATGGTGCGAAAGCACCGCCTCGCGGAACGGATGGTGGTGGACCTCCTCGGCCTGGAGCTTCACCTGGCGCACGTTGAGGCGCACCGGCTCGAGCATGCGATCTCCGACGACCTGGAGCCGCTGATCAGGGCCAAGCTTGGCGACCCAACCACTTGCCCGTTCGGGCATCCAATCCCGGGCACCGGGTACCGCCCGCCGCGCCGAGGGTCGACGCGCCTCGACGCGGTCGTGCCGGGCAAGAACGTCGTCATCGATCGAATCCCGTTTGAGGACCAGCAACTCCTCGAGTACCTGTGCGGACAGGGCGTGCTCCCCGGCGTCAAGGTCCGGGTGGAAGAGAACGCCGCATATCGCGGAGTGGTCACCCTCGCGCTTGAGACACGCCAGGTCGTGCTTGGGTACGAAGTCGCCGGCCGCGTGTGGGTCACGCCCGACGACGGCGCCTGAGCCGGCAGGCCCGCGCGTCTGTCCGTACACTGGACGAGAGAGCCGGTCGCCTGGCTTCGGGGGCCACCGGCCACCGATCGAGAGGGATTGCATGAACAGGAAGATGGAACGTGTCAACGCCACTCTCAGGCGAGAGATCGGCGTTTTCATCACCGAGTCCCTCGCCGACCCGCGGATCGCCACCATGACGTCGGTGACCCTGGTGGATACCAGTCCGGACCTGGCGGTGGCCACGGTTTCGGTCAGCGTCATGGGAACGGACGAGGAACGAAAGGCGACTCTGGTTGCGCTGGAGTCGGCCGCCGGCTACATACGGCACGGCGTCCAGGACCGGGTCCGCATGCGCCACGTCCCGCGGCTTCAGTTCAAGCTCGACACCCGGATGGAAAAGACGGCGCAGATGCTCGCGTTCCTGGACGAGGTGATCGAGCAGGATCGCCGGCAATCCAGCTAGCAGTGGCAGCCCGGTGAACGCCCGAGCCTCGGACGCGGCCGGAAGGCTCCACGTCCACGGATTCCTGAACCTGAACAAGGAACGCGGGATGACTTCTACCCAGGTCGTCCGCGTCGTCAAGCGCCTGACCAGGGCGCGCAAGGTGGGCCACGGTGGCACGCTGGACCCTGAGGCCAGCGGGGTGCTGCCCGTCTGTCTCGGTCAAGCCTGCCGGTTCGTCGACGCGGTCATCGGCGCGGGCAAGGAGTACCGGATGACCGTGCGCCTCGGCCAGGCGACGAGCACCTATGACGCCGAGGGCGAGGTGACCCGCACCGCCGATGCCTCGGTGGTGGACCGGGCCAGTTTCGAGGCCGTGCTGGAGCGATTTCGCGGCCAGATCCAGCAGGTCCCCCCGATGTACAGCGCTCTCAAGCGCGCGGGGCGTCCGCTGTACGAACTCGCGCGCTCGGGCGTGACCGTTGAGCGTGCGCCGAGGCCGGTATCGATCACGAAGTTGGTGCTCGCGCGCTGGGCTAACCCCGACGTCGAGCTCGTCGTCGAATGCGGCCGGGGCTTCTACGCGCGTTCGCTGGCGAACGACATCGGTGAGGCGCTGGGCAGCGCAGCTCACCTCGCAGGCCTGGTCAGGACCCGGTCCGGCCCGTTTCGAATTGAGGAATCCGTATCTGTTGCCGAGCTGGAACGGATGGTAAATCTGGGAAACTGGTCCGAGCGTCTGTTGCCGTCCGACTTCGTCCTCGGCGGTCTGCGGTCGATTGTCCTTGACCCTCTGCTAGAAGAGAAGGTGAGCCACGGCAGCCCAGTCCCGGTAGCGGCCTGGACGGAGACCGATGCCGTCGACGGTGACCGGGTCCGCCTGTATTCGACGGAGGGTCGGTTTCTAGCTTTGGCCAGATACGATCCTGCGGGCCCGTCCTGGCGACCTGAAAAGGTGATCCCTGAGCATCCGACCGAGCCCTGACTGCAAGCCCTGACGCCTGAAGCGCCCGGGACCCGTACGGGGAGCTGATCGGGGCCGGCGCCGGGCCAGCAGTGCCCGCCAGCTGTCTTCCGGCGTAGCTGAATCCGCTTGACAACGGCTTGACGCCGTAGCTACGTTTCTACCCACGCAACCTTAGGAGGTACGTCAATGGCAACGCAAGCTTACTGTTTCAAGTGCCGGACCAAGCGGAACATTACCAATATGAAGGCGACCAAGCTAAAGAACGGTCGGCCGGCCACGCAGGGCACCTGCCCCGTGTGCGGCACCAAGGTGTTCCGTATCGGGAAGGCGTAGCCAGAGACCGTTCCGCCCGCGACCGGGCGTTCCGGCAATCGCGGACGGACGCAGGCCCGAATCTGCCCCGGGCGCGGGAACGCGCCCGGGACTGGCGATCAGATTCGGCCCTGCTTCCGTTCGTGTTTTTTTACCATTAGTCCACGCGCCTTGGACGCAAGGCGTTTGTCCCACCGTTCAGGAGCCGGAGTGAATGGACGAACCGCTCAAGCACGTAGCTGAACTCGTCGTGCGCCTCGCGATCATCCTCGTGGCGGCCAAGGTCGGCGCGGAGATCGCAGGCAGATTCCTCAAGGTCCCCCCGGTGCTTGGCGAGCTGGGCGCCGGCATCGCCATCGGCCCGTTCGCGCTCGGCGGCCTCCATGCAGGCAGCATCGGGCCGATCTTTGAGATTCCACATGACTCGACGATACCGGTAGTGCCTGAGCTCTTCTTCCTGGCCCAGGCGGCCGCCGTCGTGCTGTTATTCCAGGCCGGCCTTGAAACCAACCGGCGCCGGTTCTTCAAGTACGTGGGACCGGCGACCGCCGTCGCCGTGGGCGGCGTGGCGCTTCCGTTCGCAGCAGGCGTCGCGGTCACTCTGGCCTTTGGATTCGGGGGTACCGAGAGCGTCCAGGCGCTGAACCCGGCGCTCTTCGTGGGCGCCGCGATGACCGCAACTTCGGTCGGTATCACCGCGCGTGTGCTTGCGGACATGCGCCAGCTCGACACGCCAGAGGGCGTGACCATCCTCGGCGCGGCCGTGGTAGACGATGTGCTCGGCATCCTGATCCTGGCGGTCGTCATCGGTATCGAGGAGACGGGCGCCATCTCAGCAGCTTCCATCGGCATGATCGCGTTGAAGGCGGTTGGCTTCTGGCTCGGTCTCACGGTGGTCGGGATCGTAGCGTCCAGGCTGATCTCGTCAGGGGTCGGCCAGTTCAAGAGCGCAGGCGCGGCCCTTGCGCTTGGCCTGGCGCTCGCGTTCGCTGCCGCGGGCCTCGCCGAGAGCTTTGGCCTGGCCATGATCATCGGCGCCTATTCGATCGGCCTCGCGCTCTCTGAGACCGACCTCAAGCATCGCATCGAAGAGCCCATGCTCATGGTCAGCCAGTTCCTGGTGCCGATCTTCTTCGTGGTGGTCGGCATGCAGGTCGACGTCCCTGCGATCCTGCGCGGAGCGCTGCTCTTCGGCCTCGTTGTGTCGGCTCTGGCGGTGGTCACAAAAGTAATCGGGGCGGGCGGGCCAGCCCTGCTGGTGGGGTTCAACGCCCGGGGCAGCCTGCGCATCTCCATAGGGATGATCCCGCGCGGCGAGGTCGCCCTGATCATCGGGGGCATCGGGCTGGCCGCCGGCGTAATCAACAGCGAGATCTTCGGCGTGGTCATCCTGATGACGATCGTATCGACCGTGCTCGCGCCCCTCTTGCTGGTGCCCAGTTTCAGGGGCGGTGCAAGCGGGCTCCGGAGGCCGCCGGCCCCCGAGGCCCCGCAGGTAGAAGGGACGGCCACGCCGGGCCAGAGATAGCTGGCTACGGTGATATATTGGGCCATAGCGCCCCTGTAGCTCAGTGGATAGAGTACCGGCCTCCGAAGCCGGTGGCGAGAGTTCGAGTCTCTCCGGGGGCGCCATTCCACTACCGCCCCTCCAGCGTCAACGGAGGCTGACACCTTGGCCTCCCGCCAAATCGAATCGGGTGGCAACCCCGGGTCTCCGTCCGGGCTAATCGTCACCCTCGCGGGCCTGTTGAGTTCGATCCGGGGGTCGGCGCCCCTCGATCCAATCACGGTCGTGACGCCGTCGATCTACAGCGCCTTCTACCTGCGGCGGGCGATGGCTGGCAATGGCCTGTTCAACGTCCGGTTCACCAGGCTGGAGGACCTCGCGGAGCTGATCGCCGGGCCGGGCGGCCACACGCCGCTTTCGCACATGGTGGCTTCGGAGCTGATTCACGCGGTCGTTTCGGAGGCTACGCTGCGCCTCCCGGAGCTCGAAGCGGTCCGGTCGCATCACTCGCTGCATGAAGCGCTCCACCGGACGTTCACCGAATTCGAGACGGCACCCCGTACGGTGGTCGACGCGATCGGGGAGGCCGATCCTCTCAGACGCGAGATCGCCGCTCTCTACCGGGCGTACGAGGCCAGGGCCTCCGGGTTCGAGCGGCGGCCGGAGCTGGTGGGAAGGGCCGTAAGGGCTCTGCAGGACCCTGGAAAGGCCGCCGAACTCGGGACCGTTCTGCTGATGTCGAGCAAGCCGCCGTCGCCGGCCTACCAGGACCTGCTGTCATCTCTCGCCCGTCTGCCCGGGGCGCGGATGCTTCCGGACCCGCCGGCCGAGGCGGACTACGCATCGACGCTCTGTGTCAGCGTTCCGGATCCGACCGCGGAGGTCTCCTGGACCGTCCGAGACGTGGTCGAACGGGGGGCCGGGACGCCGTTCTCTCGCATGGCGGTCTTCTACGTCGACGAGGCATACGGCAGGCGACTGAACGAGGCATTCGCGCTCGCAGGCATTCCGGCAAGTGGGCCTGACCCAACGCCGCTCATCGAACGGCCGGAAGGCCGTTTTCTGGACCGTGCAACGAGCGCGCTGGCCGGGCGCGACTTGCCTTTGGAGAGGAAGCAGGTCATCGACTGGCTCGTGACTTCGCCGGTCAGGCCCCCGGACGGGACCTCTGAATTCCACGCATCGAGGTGGGACAGCGTATCGAGGAATGCGGGCGTCACCCGTGGGCTAGACGAGTGGCGGCGCCGCCTGGCGAGCTACGCGACCCGCCAGGAGGACCACGGTCGAAGACGCTTGGACCTCGGCGAGATCGACGAGCCGGCCGCCAACGGGCTGCGCGCCGAAGCCGGTGAGGCGAGGGCACTGCTCAGGTTCGTGGAGGACCTGGCGGCAACGGCCCGCCCACCCGGGTCTCCTGCGTCGTGGGCGACCTTCTCAGAATGGCTCGGCCGCCTCGTCGACCGGTTTCTCGATAAGAGCTCGGTCGGCCCTGCCGCCGTGGAAAGACTGGAAACGCTGATTCGGAAGCTCGCTCTGCTCGATGAGGCGGGCGGTCGACCCCCCGGGCTGGAGCGATTCATCTCGGTGCTCCGGCGCGAGCTCACGCAGACCACGGGCGGCGGGCGGCCGATGGGAACGGGGGTCTTTGTCGCGCCGATCCGATACGCCGCCGGCACCGATTTCGACGTGGTCTACCTGGTCGGGATGGTCGAGGGCGCCTTCCCGCCGCCTGCCGCGGACGACTCCCTCATACCGGACGAGTTGCGAGTAAGGCTCGACCCCGAAGGCCACCTCGAACGGCGGCAGACTCGCCAGGAAACACAATATCGCCGGTTTGCCGCCGCCCTGGCATCGGGCAGGCAACGGGTGCTGCTGTGGCCGCGTTCGGAGCCCGGAGCAAGCCGCCGCGCGTGGCCATCACGCTGGTTCGTCGAGGCTGCGCGGAAGGTGTCCGCCAGTCCGAAGCTGCAGGCCGGCGAGCTCCTTACCAAGGACCTTGATGGTGTGGTTATCGTGGGTCAGACCGATCGGGTTCTGGCGAAGCTCGATCAGGCGGCTTGCGCTGACTCCCATGAGCTCGACCTCCATATCCTGCTGGGGTGGCGGGCGTCAGCCGGTTCCCTGTCCGACCATTTCCTGGCGCGTCTGGAGGGCGGACTGCTGGGTCGAGGCGTGAGACTCGAACGGTCGCGTCGGAGCGCAAGTTGGACCGAATTCGATGGTGATCTCACGGCGGCGCCGGGCAGCCTGGCATCCGCCTCTGCGCCGGTCAGCCCCACCAGCCTGGAAGCGTGGGCCACCTGTCCTTTCCGATACTTTCTCGGGACCGTATTGCGTCTCCGGCCTGCCGCGCGGCCCGAGGAGGCGTTCGAGATCTCCGCGCTCGATCGCGGCGCGGTCATTCACGGCATCCTCGAGGCCTACTTCCAACGGACCAGTGTCAGCCGGTGCGATTCGACTGCGAGCCGCCGACTGGCGATGCAGGAGGCGATCGAAGAGGGGCTCAAGCGCGCCGAGGCGGTTTATGTCACCGGGCGCAGGGTGATGTGGCACCTCGAGCGGGAGCGGATCACCCGCGACCTGCTCGCATTTGTCGACCAGGAGAGTGAACGCTGCGCGCAGCGCGGCCTCGCCCAGCGGCACGCCGAGTTCAGGTTCGGAATCGGCCAGACCGGGCCAGGCCCGGTCAGCGTCGAATTGCCGGGGCTCGGTACGGTTCGTTTCCGTGGTGTCATCGACCGCGTGGAGACCAATGACGACGGATCTGAGGCGGTAGTGGTCGACTACAAGACCGGCAGTGCATCCGCCTACTCCGCGCTGAAGGACGATCCGATCGACCACGGGATGCGCCTGCAGCTGCCGATCTACGCAGAGGCGGTCCGGGCCGCATTTCCGTCGGCCAGGTCGGTCGCCGCCCAGTACTGGTTCGTGTCGGAACGCGGCGGTTACCGGCTGATTCCTGATCCGCCGGTTTCTGCCCGCGCGGAGATGCTCGATGCCGTGGCGACGATCACCCGTGGGATTTCCGCAGGCGTCTTCGTCGCGCGCCCCGGGACGCGCCTCCAGGCCGGGTATGCCAACTGCCAGTTCTGCCCCTTCGACCAGGTCTGTCCCAGCGCTCGCGAGCGTCACTGGGAGCAAAAGTCCCAGGACCCCCGGTTGGACAGCTATCGGGCGCTGGCCGGTGAAGAGCCTGAGGCGTCCGAATGACGGCCTCGCGGATCGACCAGGATGCCGCCGCTCGGAGCATCATCCGCGAGGAACTGGACCGGAGCCTGGTGGTGGAGGCTGGCGCCGGGACAGGCAAGACGCACTCGCTGGTCGATCGGATCGAGGCGCTGCTTGTGAACGGCAAGGCGAGCATCAACGAGATCGTCGCCATCACATTCACGCGCGCCGCTGCCTCCGAGCTTCGAGAGCGGGTTCGCGGGCGGCTGGAGGCGCGGGCGCGTGATGCGGGAACCACGGCCAGCTCACGGGCGCGGCTCGAAGCCGCGCTGAACGGCATCGATACCGCGGCCATTCAGACGATCGACAGCTTCGCGCTTGCTCTGATCCGTGAGCGTAGCCTCCAGGCGGGCGTCCCGCCGTTGATCGAGCCAATGGATGAGATCGAGGCCGGCCTGGCTTTCGAGGAGCGCTGGCGTACGTGGCTCGACGAGCGCCTCGACGCGGGAGATCTCGATGAGCCCCTGGCTCACGCCGTCAGGCTCGGATTCGGGGACGTCCTGTCCCACCTGCTCGAAGTCGCGCGTGCGTTCCACGGCCACTACCCGCTGATCAAGGGCAGGTCATTCGCCCACGCTGGAGCGGTCGAGAGGTCGGCGGCCCCGGCACTGGTCCGTAGCGAAGGAGAAGTGAGCCGGCTGCTGTCGTTTGCGGACGAGTCCGCCGCGCCGGAGCTGGCGACGTCACTGGTCTACCTTGCGGGTCTGATCCGCCGCATCAAAGAGCTCGGGCCGGAGTCCGAAGCGAGCCTGCATCTCATCGCAGAGGCGCCACGGCTCAAGACGAGTCGGGGACGGCAGGACGCCTGGGGCAAGTTGCCGGATGGCGTTCCGGTGGTCAAGCGGGCCAAAGAGTTGCTCTCCGGGCTGCAGGGGGAGATCGACTCCGAGCTCAAGCAGGCTCGAGCACGGGCCGTCGCTCCGTTGCTGGAAGCGGTAGCGGGGTTCGTGCTGGCGTACGCGGAGGAGCGCCGTCGAGGCGGGACGCCGGAGTTCCAGGACCTGCTGGTCTGGGCATCCGAGCTGGTCGGGATTGACCACGTACGTGCGGAGTTCCAGAAGCGGTTCCGGTTCATCCTGATCGACGAGTTCCAGGACACGGACCCGCTTCAGACCGAGCTGGCGTTGCGCCTGGCGTCTGACGCGGGCGGCCGGGTCAGGCCAGGGGCGCTTTTTGTTGTGGGCGACCCCAAGCAGTCGATCTACCGGTTCAGGCATGCCGACCTCTCGGCCCTCCGGAAAGTCAGGTGGCAGGTCGGCGGCGATCCCGTATACCTCACCAAGACCCGGCGCACCCATGACGGGGTGGTCGACTGGATCAACGCCCTTTTCGGGGACTGGATGGGACGGGAGGAACGAGCGAGCCAACCGGCGTTCGTCGACCTGGTGGCCGAGCGTAAGCGGGTAGACGTGCCGGGTCCGGCGCTGGGCGTCCACTTCTTTGGCGGGCCGGTGAAGGGCCGCGTCGGAGAAGCGCGGCAGCACGAGGTGCGGAGGATCGTTGACGTCGCGCTGGGCGTCGCCGCAGGAGAATGGCGGGTAATGTGCCGCGACGGGCGTGGCGAGTCCGACGCGACCCGGAAATCGAAACCGGGCGATCTGTGCATCCTGGTACCAACTCGTACCTCGCTGTCCGAACTAGAACGAGGGCTAGAGGACGCAGGCGTGCCCTATGTGCTGGAAGGGCAGTCGCTGGTGTTCAACACCCAGGAAGTGCGCGACCTGGTCGCGTGCCTCAACGCCATTGACGACCCGTCGAACGAAGTTGCGATCGTGGCCGCGCTCCGCTCCCCCGCATTCGGGTGCTCCGATCCCGATCTGCACCGGTGGGTGTCGCAGGGCGGCCGCTTCGAGTACCTGAAGCTGCCGTCGGAAGAGGGTCCGGTTGGCGCGGGGCTGAAGTCACTGCGGGCATTTCATGACCAGCGGCTGGTCCTTTCGGTGGCGCACCTGGTCGAGAAGTTCATACGCGCCCGGCGTCTGCGTGAGGTTGCGCTCGACGGTTCCCGCCCGCGTGAACGCTGGCGGTTGCTGCAGGCCGTGATCGAGCAGGCACGGGCGCTCGCCAGAGCTGGCAGGCCATCGCTACGCGACCTCGTGGAGTGGGCAATCGAGCGCCGCGCACGGTCGGAAAGGACAACGGGCGGTGCCGCCTCGGATGTCGACCTGGATGCGGTTCGGATCATGACCATCCATTACGCCAAGGGTCTCGAGTTTCCGATCGTGCTGCTTTCCGCGCTCAACGCCGGCGCGCCAAAGAAGAGTTCCCGCGTGGTCTTCGCACGGAATCCCGACGGGACGGCGGGGCCGATCGCGGTGCGTGCCCAGACGGGTTTTGAGTTCGGCGACTTCGAGGCGGTCGCCGAGGACGAACGGGCTGCGGAAGCCAGTGAGGGCGTGCGAGTCCTCTACGTGGCGTCGACGCGCGCCCAGGACCACCTCATCGTCAGCCTCTACCGGCCTGAGGCCATGCGGGAGAACGCGGCTTCGGAGATCGCCAGGCGGATGCCGCCTGGCAGTCCTCTCTGGTCAGAACTGAAGGTGGGGGCAGGTTCGGCCCTGCCCGGCCGGTCCGACCAGGAGGCCGAGCAGCGGAGTGGAGCGACAGAGGAATCGTGGAGCCGGTGGCAGGAAGAGCGCCGGGCGCGTCTCAGCAGGGCATCAAGGCGGGCGACGGTCACCGCCACGTCGTTGAGTGACCTGGTCGACCGCGACGATGCGGAGCCGGGGCCAATGACCGTTGCGACCGCGTCGGTCAGGATGCGCGGTGGCACTTCGATCGGCCGTGCGGTGCATGCGGTTCTGCAACGCCTGGACTTTGACGATCCCGCCGCGGCAGGGCCACTGGCCCGTGAGGTGGCGGTACTCGAGGGCATTCCTGATCTGACTTCAGAGATCGAGCGACTGGCCGTTGCCGTGGCCCGCGACGAGATCGTGAAGAGGTCGGCTACGAGGCGCGCCTGGCGGGAGGTCTACGTCAGTGGCACCCTCGAAATGGACGGCGCGTCGGTGATTCTCGAAGGCTTCATTGACCTCATCTACGAGCTCGAGGATGGGAGCCTCTGCATCGTCGACTACAAGACCGACGCGGTCGGCAAGGGCCAGAGTCTGCACGCCGCCGCCGAGCGCCACCTGCTGCAGATGGGCGCATACGCGGCCGCCGTGCGGTGCTCCACTGGCCGGACGGTCGCCGAGGCATGGGTGGTGTTCGCGCGGCGCGCGGCCGACGGCCAGGAGAGTGCGTACCGGATTCCAGCAATAGATGAGCTTGCGGTCGCGGCTGTTCGGGCCGCCATGAAGCTCACCGCACCAGCTGCGGAGTAGGCGGACGGCCGCAGCTCGAAGCGCCTGGCCTACTTCAGTCATGTGCCCGTGGTCGCGGTAGTTCGTGCGGGGCCAGAAGAAACCTCGCAGGCCGTCACCCCTGTTGCGGGGCGTGACATGCATGTGGAGGTGAGTAACACTCTGGCTGACGCGCGTATCGGTCGTCACAAAGTACCGATCGGCCGGGAGCGCAGCCTGTACTGCACGCGCAAGCAGCCGTGTGTTGGACAGGAGGGGTCCAGCCAGGTTCTCCGGGAGATCAGCGAGGGTGGGTACCTGCTCGCGTGGAATCAGCAGCACGTGCCCGAGGAAGACCGGGCGGTGATCGGGGAAGGCGAGGGACACCTCGCCCTGGAGATTCATGGTTGCCGGAACGGTCCGGGCGACCATTGCAAGGGAGCGGCACGGGTCGCTCAACGCGGCGTCGATCCTGAGGGCTCTACGGCCTGGAGCGATGGTGTCCGGGATCGGACTGGCGGTAGCATTGCACGGCTCACGGACGCAATCAAACATTCAGGAGGCTTTCATGTTGCTCGAGGGTAAGAAGGCGCTGGTTACGGGCGCCCGCAAGGGGATCGGCCGGGGGATCGCGGTCATGTTTGCGCGCGAGGGTGCCGACGTCGGCGTCAATGACATCGTCGACGACGCCGAGACGCGCCGGACTGCGTCGATGGTCGGGAAGGCGGGTCGCAAGGGCACTGTCCACGTAGCCGACGTTTCGAAGGTATCTGAGATCGATCGCATGATCGACGATTTCGTGAAGCAGCACGGCCGGATCGACATCCTGATCAATAACGCGATATTCCCTGACCAGAGCCGCCCGCTGTTCGAGACCGACGAGGCCTACTGGGACCGGATGATGAACCTGTCGCTCAAGGGCTATTTCTTTGCTGCACAACGGTCGGCGCGAGAGATGGTCAAACAGGGAGGCGGGGGTCGCATCGTCAGCCTGGCGAGCGTGCATGCGTACCGGGCCTGGAAGGACTGGACTCCATATGGCATCGCGAAGGCGGGCCTGAAGCGCATGGCAATGGGCCTGGCGGTCGACCTGGCGGGGACGGGGATCACCGTGAACTGCATTGCACCGGGCGCCATCAATAACCAGCTGAGCAAGGCTGGTGAGGTTGACCCGCCTCCCTACAACCTCGACGAGAGGCCGGAACTGAAGGCGCGGGTGCCATCACAGCGTGGGGGCCTGCCCAGCGATATCGCGAACGCGATGCTGTTCCTCTGCTCGAACATGGGCGACTACGTGAACGGGGAGACGATCCTGGTCGACGGTGGGATGATCGCCTTCGGTGGTGAGATGCGCTAGGGATGATCTGGGCGGTCGCCGCGGTGCGACCCGGGAGGACCTGATGGTACTTGGCGGCAAATCTGGCGGGGCCGAGATACGTCCGGCAGGCAAGGGGCTGTTCGGCGGCGGCATGAACTTGTTGACCGGCAAAAAGGCGCTGGTCACCGGGGCGCGGCGAGGCATCGGTGGTGAGATCGCGCGGGTTTTTGCGGAGAACGGGGCGGACGTCGGCGTGAACGACATCGAACGGGACGGCGAGGCAGAGAAGACGCTCGCCGCGGTGAAGAAGCTGGGCCGGAAGGCCACCTGGCACCAGGCCGACATCGGAGCCTCCGCCCAGCGCGAGCGCATGTTCGACGAATTCCTGAAGGAACACGGGCGGATCGACATCCTGGTCAACAACGCCGTGCGGGCGCAAATGACCCCGTTTTCCGAGCTCGAGGAGGCCGACTGGGACCACCAGATCGGTCACGCGTTGAAGGGCTATGTTTTCTGCGCCAAGCGAGCGGCCAACGAGATGGTGAAGCAAGGCGGCGGTGGAAGGATCATCAGCATCTCGAGCGTCCACAGCTTCCGCGCCTGGCCGAAAGACACTATCTACGGTATCGTCAAGGCCGGCTTGAACCGGCTCGTGCTCAGTATGGCGGTCGATCTTGCTGGTACCGGCATCACGGCCAACTGCATCGCGCCGGGATACATCGATAGTCGCGTTCTCACGGCAGACCAGGAGCCGAATCGCGGGGGCAAGGGCTATGCCGACCACGCGATTCCGCTGATCCCGGCCAGGCGTGGCGGACTACCGCGCGACATCGCGAACATGGCACTGTTCCTGGCATCTGACCTTTCGTCGTACGTGAATGGCGAAACGATCCTCGTCGACGGCGGCCTGCAGGCCGGCGGCACACCGGACTGACATCACCGACCGGCGATGCCATCATGCCGGCCGAACGTTTCGGCCCGAGTCCTTTCACCAGCCGAGACGAGCAAGGAACAACATGAAAGACATCTACGCCCATATCGAGCGGCACCTCGACGAGAGCCTGGAAATGCTGATGAAGCTCGTGCGCCAGCCGAGCGTCTCCGCGCAGAACCTGGGCTTTGACAAAGCCCCGGGCCTGGTCAAGTCGGCGCTCGAGGGCGTCGGCATGAAGGTCGAGATCGTCCAGGTACCGAATGGCGGTAAGCCGACCGTATTCGGGACGGCGACGGCCGGGCCCCGTGCCAGCGCGCGGGGCAAGCAGCACACCCTGCTCTGGTACACGCACTACGATGTCCAGCCGCCGGAGCCGCTCGAGCTGTGGGAGACGCCGCCGTTCGAGCCGGTTCGGAAGGGCGACCGGATCTTCGGGCGCGGGATGTCGGACGACAAGGGGAACGTCGCGGCTCGCCTTGCCGCCATGCGGGCGTTCCAGGAGGTCAGAGGTGGGCTGCCCTCGAATATCAAGTTCTTCGTGGAAGGCGAAGAAGAGATCGGGAGCCCGAACCTCCCCGCGCTCGTGAAGCAGCGTGGACGCGACTTCAAGGCCGATGTCTGTATCTGGGAGGGCGGTGGCCGGAACCTCTCCGGGGACCCGGTCATGTATCTCGGACTCAAGGGCATCCTGACGCTCAAGCTGCGCGTGAGGCGCCTCACAGGCGACGCTCACTCGTCGTACGGCACCATCCTGCCGTCTGCGACGTGGCGGCTGGTGCACGCCCTGAGCACGATACGGGGAGATGACGGCCGTGTGCTGATCGATGGGTTCTACGACGCCATTCGCCCGGCCACGAAGGCTGAAGACGACGCGCTGGCAGCGCTGCCGGATGAGACCGAGGAGTGGAAGAAGACCTTCGGGACGAAGGAACTCATGGGTGGCAAGGGGCTGCCGTTGCGAAAGCGGCACCTGTTTGATCCGACCGCAACTATCAATGGCATCATCAGCGGCTACAACGGGGCAGGCATGAAGACCGTGCTGCCGGCCGAGGCATCGGCCGGGATGGACTTCAGGCTGGTGCCTGAGCAGCGGCCCGACGACATTCTCCGCAAGCTGCGCGCTCACCTGGACAAGAACGGGTTCAAGGACATCGAGATCGAGGGCGCGACCGGTGTCATTCCCGCCAGGACGCCGATCGAATCGCCCTGGGTGAAGCTGGTGGCGGATACGGCCACCGAGATCTACGGCCGCAAGCCGGTTATTCAACCCAGCATGGCGGGCACGGGGCCGATGTACGACTTCGCGGTTACGCTTGGGATGCCGATCGCTACGTCGGGCGTCGATCACCCGTCGCACAAGATCCACGCCCCGAACGAGAACATAACGGTTGAGGATTTCTTGCTGGGCGCGAAGCAGGCCGCCCTGATCATGGAGCGCTTTGGCGAGCAGGGGCCGGGATAGCCTTTCGAGTACGTAGCCTCGCCCTCGTATAATCCGGCGCTCGGACCCACGGGCTCTGGCCAGACAGGAAGATCATGCCGCCAGTACTGAAGACACCCGATCATGTCCTAGATGCGGGGACGCTCGCAAAGCTGCGCAAGGTCAACTCGACCGCGGTCGTTGACACGCTGGCGCGCAACGGTTTCGCGCCCGGCTACGTGTACATGCCGCGGGTCAAGAACCTGACGCCCGGGCAGCGGCTTGTCGGCAGGGCCATCACCGTGAGGTTCGTACCCGCCCGCCCGGACGCGGTGGCCGAGAAGCCGGCCCGCGAGGCGTCTCCTGAGTACGCCGCGTTTGAACTGGCCGGCCCGGACGACGTGATCGTCATGGAGTCGATGCAGTCAAAGCTGATGTCGATCGGCGGCGATATCAAGTTCCTGCGCCTGAAGCAGAAGAAGGTTGAGGGCCTGGTGTGCGACGGTGGCGTGCGTGACATGCACGTCGTCGGGAACTACGGACTGAAAATCTTCGGCCTGGATATGACCTCGAATCTGGGAACCACCGTTGGTGTGCCCTATGAGACCAACGGGGCAGTCACCGTCGATGGCATCCTTGTACGCCCCGGCGATTACCTGGTCGGCGACAACGACGGCGTCGTCGTTATCCCACGCGCCGCCGCCCGGGACATCGCCACCAAGGCGATCGAGTACGACGACCTCGAGGAGTGGATCAGGCAACGCCTCGACTCCGAGAACCTGTCACCAGGGAAGTACTACCCGCCGGACGAGGAGACGTTCAAGCTGTACCGGGCATGGAAGGCCAGGCAATAGGCCGAGGGTGCTAGAGGTCAAGCGCCTCCACGAGTTGCCCGTCGTAGGCGAGCTGGACGTCGATACCGTCGGAAGCCTTCAGCTTCGATAACTCCACGTTGGTCCGTTCGTGGTTGTAGTCGTGGGTCATATCGA
The DNA here is from genome assembly GCA_016872495.1 of SAR202 cluster bacterium. Classification (GTDB taxonomy): domain Bacteria; phylum Chloroflexota; class Dehalococcoidia; order Lucifugimonadales; family Lucifugimonadaceae; genus VGZT01. Next base: position 3,138 of record VGZT01000025.1, on the reverse strand, counting down.
CCAGCAGCGTCCGTTCCGGCCGGAAGATTCGGATCTGATCGATCGCCTGCTCAAGCGTGAAGTGTGAGCGGTGCGGCCGGTTCGGGCGAAGGGCGTCGAGAATCAGGAGCTTCGTCCCCTCGATCAGCTTTGCGGTCGTCTCCGGGATTTCGGAGACGTCGGAAAGGTACGCGACGTCCCCGAACCGGTAACCGAAAGCCGTGTTCGGCCGGCCGTGCCAGACAGGAAGTGGCGTGAACTTCAGGCCTTCGACCTCGAACGGCTCGTCGCCGATGTAGGTGAACGCAAGCCTGGAAACCCCGCCTCCCCCTGTCGCCTTGCTGGTGTCGACCAGGTAAAAGAAGATCTTGCTCAGCGCGTCCATGTCGAGCCGGCGCACGAAGATCGGGATGCTTCGCTGCACGTTATTGGTCCAGTCGCGCAGATCATCCAGCCCGCCCGACGCGTCCACGTGGGCGTGCGTCAGGACCACGGCATCGATCGTGGGCACCTTGAACTTCGGGAACCATTCGATCGCCGAGTGCCAGAAGAACTTGCCCGTATCGATCACGATGTTGCGGGTGCGACCGTCGGGGTGCGCGTAGCGCAGCAGCAACGATGTGTTACGCCTTCGATTTCGTGATCCCGGAACAACCGCAGAGGCGCAGTTTTCGCAGGTCACCGGGTCACGCGTGAGGCAACTGACACGAGGCACGCCTTCCGACGTGCCGGTGCCGAGGAAGATCAGGCTGCTCTTATGATTCATGTTCATGGGCGTCCATTCTCGCAGCCCGGCGCGCGAGGCCGTCGAGCCGCGGCGTCGCAAGGTAAACTCTGGCGTCTGCGAGGCAAGAAATCCGGAGGGCATTTCACCAGATGGCAAACCGAGGCAAGCTCAAGGAACGACTGAAGGCGGGCGAAACGGTCGTCGGGCCCTTCTGTATCGTTCCTTCGATGCCGATGGTCGAAGCGCTCGGTCACGCAGGAATGGACTTCCTGATCATCGACAGCGAGCACGGTCCGATCGGCATGGAGTCGGCCCAGGACATGTGCATCGCGGCCGACAGCGGAGGTGTCGCCCCGATCGTACGGGTCGGCGAGAACGACGAGCGCCTGATCCTCAGAGCCCTGGACATCGGCTCCCACGGCGTGCAGATCCCACAGATCAACACGATTGACGACGCGAAGCACGCGGTGCACGGCGCCAAGTACGCGCCGATGGGGGAGCGGGGACTGTCGATCTTCACCCGCGCAGGCGACTACTTTGCGGCCGACGGCAAGGGGCACACGGACCGGCAGAACGCCGAGACGACGGTTGTCGTCCACATCGAAGGGAAACGAGGGCTCGACAACCTGGACCAGATCATGACCGTCCCTGGTATTGACGTTTACTTCCTCGGCCCGTACGACATCTCGCAGTCGCTCGGGATACCCGGCCAGGTCACCCACGAGAAGGTGGCGACGGCGCTGAAGACGGCCGCCGCGAAGGCGCGCGCGGCGGGGAAGGCGGTCGGATCGTACGCCAAGGACGTCGAGATGGGCCGCTGGCTGCTGAGCATCGGCGTGCAGTACCTGTCGATCAACGTCGACGCGGTGATCTACATGCAGGCCTGTCGCTCGATCGTGCGGGATCTCAGGAAGAAGTAGGGGATTCCGAAGGCTGAAAGAGGTGCGGCAGGTCGGCCTCCGGGATGCGATTGCCGGAAGCTGACACGCGTACCTCGACCTGGTCGGTGTTGATGCGGGCCTCGATCGTGACCGCGGAGCCGGCGTGCGAATACCCGTGAGCGTTGTTTAGCAGGTTCCACAGGACCTGTTCGACCCTTCTTGGTCCACGCAGGTCGATGGGCCACGTTCGGGCAGTGAATGCTCACCGCCTGCGGCATCTGCTCTAAGAGACGCGACACGAGCTCGACCGCCTGGTCGATCAACGGCCTCACCGGCACCCATGTGCGGTCAAGTCGAGGACATGCGCAATCAGCGGCTCGAGCCGCTCGACACCATTGGCCATGCTATGACCGTCTTCGGGTAGTACACCGACCCCGACTCGGCTGGTGACATGTGGCCGAGAAGGTCGCGCGCGACGCGGATCGTGGCCAAAGGTGTCTTGAGTTCGTGCGAGACCATTCCCAGGAACTGGACCCTGAGTTCTTCCAGCCCACGGAGCTGTCTTGCCTGTCGTTCGGCCTCGCTTCACAGCGCTGCGTGCGCCCGTGCACTGGCCGTGGCGCCAGCAGTGCGCGCTGCGACCTGCGTTGCCAGGTCGAGATGTTCGCTGGTGTAGGTATTGGCCTGCGCCGACTCAAAATTGAGCGTGCCCCGGACCTCGCCGAGCGAGATGAGCGGGACGGCGAGAAACGAAAACAGGCCTGCCCGTGCGCTTGCTATTCGCCCCGGCTGCCGGGGGCCATCGGTCTCGGAATCCTGGGACAGGACAAGACCGGTACGGCCTTCCAGACGGACTTTGGGGTCGAGTCATCGATCGGAAACTCCTGGCCCTGTTCCAGGCCAGGAACGGTCGTCCCACAGACGAAGGCGTAATTCAGTGCCCGCCTGTTCGGATCGTAGCCTGTAACGACCAGTCGTTCGAACGGTATGAGCGGCCTGGCAGTTTCAGCGCACGCATTCATGACTGCCACCGGGTCCAGTGATCCGGTGATTGCCCTGGCTATTTCGGGGAGGCCAGACCTTATTCGGACCTCACGCTGGAGGTCGGCGTGGATTTCGGCGTTGGTCACGTGGACGGCAACCTGGTCGGAGATCGCCTCCATCAGGGCCATGTCCGGTTCGCCATGAGCGGCCGGCGTCCTGGAGGGCAGCACCATAGCCGCAATCGGGGCCCCTCTCAGAAAGACAGGTGCCGCAGGCACGCTCCCAGTCGGAGTCCCACATCATCAGGGCCAGTTCGTTCTTGATCCCCTCCCGGGATTCCATATTGAAACCAGGACCCTGGGGTGGCTGGTCCTGCAGCGGCATTCCGGTCGTGAGCCGTACGTTGAGGCAGTCGGTCCGAGGATCGACGCGGGCTACGGTGTTCCTTGCTGCGTTCGTCCTGTACGGTGTGGGAGCCTCAATCGGCGGTTGGTTGGGCGTGGTGTTCGTGGCGGCGAATGGCGCCGCGGTGGTGGGAATCGGCATTGTCGTCGCTCGCCTGCTGAG
>VGZT01000024.1 GCA_016872495.1 SAR202 cluster bacterium | reverse complement strand
GCCGGACACCGACAGGGTCTCGCCGGTCATGGCGGTCAGGTCGGCCAGCGACCGCTGGGTGTCCCGGGTCAGAACACGCCGTCTGCGGCCGACGCGGACGGTAAAGAGCACAAAGAACGGAATGATGCCGAGCGCTACCAGCGAGAGCTGCCAGGAGATGATCAGCATCGCGATCACGGACGACACGACCACCGCGCTGTTCGATACCAGGTTGCTCACGGTGTCGGTGAGCACCGCCTGCGTGCCCGCGACATCGCTCGCGAGTCGCGTTTGGATATCGCCCGTCCGCGTCGAGGTGAAGAACCGCAACGGCAGCCGCTGAAGGTGCTGGTAGACCGCCTGTCGCAGGTCCTGCATCACGCGCAGGCCGACCGTCGTGTTCAGCTGCGTCTGAATCAAGCTCAGGGCGCCGCTGAGCGCGGTGGTGGCAACCATGATCGCAACGAGGAGGATGAGCTGGTCGCGATCGCCAGTCGGGATCGCCACGTCGATCACCCTGGCGATCAGAAGAGGGAGAGCGATCCCCAGCCCGGCGCTGGCAAGCACCAGGATCATCACGATGACCAGCTGAAGCCGGTAGGGGGTGAAGAGGCCCCAGACGCGCCTCAGCGTTCCCGATCTCAGGGGTCGTGAGGGCAGGTCGGACTCGTCGGGGTAGGCGTGGCGTGAACGCAAGATCGCCTCACCCCAGAATAAGCGTGGTAGCCCGTGCGGGATTCGAACCCGCGATCTCATCCTTGAGAGGGATGTGTCCTGGGCCGCTAGACGAACGGGCCACGTTTACCGGCTTGTCGGATATTACATGCATCCACTACCGGCCCTGGGGTCGCTTCTTCTGGCTGGCGATCCAGGATTCGAACCTGGGTTCCCAGATCCAGAGTCTGGTGTCCTACCGCTGAACGAATCGCCAACCGCCCTTCGGATGTTAGCACACGCGCCTAGCTGGGCCAAAGCTAAAACGGGGTGCAAGCGGCGCCTCAGTCGTCGCGAACTCGAAGGACCGATGCGCGCTTGATCGCATCGCGCCCGAACCGCTCTCGGATTCGGTCGACCGCCGCGCTGAGTTTCGAGTCGTCGGCCGCCGGCGACTCGATCAAGGCCAGCTGCGAACTCCGCTCGACCAGCTCATCGACGCCGACGCCCAACAAACGAACCCTCGCGCGCCGAGCGCGCAGGGCAGCGGTGAGGAGAGAACGGGCGGCGCCGTAGATTGCGTCGTCGCCGTCGACCGGCTCGGGAACTGTCAGCTGTCGTGTCACCGTTGCGAAATCGTAGTAACGGAGTTTCAGACCGATACTCCGAGCCTGCTTCTTCGACGCGCGCACACGAGCGCCCACCCGCTCGGACAGCTTGAGCAGAGTGGCATGCAGGAACTCGAGATCGTCGGAGTCCTCGGAGAAAGTCGTCTCCGCGCTGATCGATTTCGCATCCTGGCCCGGTGACACCCGGGAGTCGTCGATGCCGGCCGCACGCCGCTTCAGAGCCGTGGCTGTTCCGTCTCCCAGGATTCTGACTATGGGTCCTGCCGGATGGGCCGCGAGTTGCCCCAGCGTGGTGATATCGAGCATCGCAAGGGCCCGCTCGGCCTTCGGCCCCAGGCCCGGCAGCTTCCTGACCGGCAGAGGGGCAAGAAACTCGGCCGAGTCGACATCCGGCACCATCAGCAGGCCATCCGGCTTGCATTCGTCCGATGCCACCTTGGCGACCAGCTTCGACCCCGCGATCCCGATCGAAGCCGTGACCTTGAGCTCGCCATGGATTTGAGCTTTTATGGCTCGGCCAGCGGCTTCCGGTGGGCCAAACAATCGCTCGGTGCCCTGCATGTCGAGGTAGGCCTCGTCAACGCTCACGACCTCGACGACCGGCGAATAGGACCGCAGGATCCCGACAAACTGCTGCGAGACCCTCCGGTACTCGCCCATCTTCCCGGGGACGAAGATCGCGCTGGGACACAGCCTGCGCGCGGTCGCCGCCGGCATCGCAGAACGCACACCGAAACGCCGGGCCTCATAGGAAGCGCTCATCACAACACCACGGCCGTCCGACGAGCCACCGACGATTACCGGCTTCCCCACCAGCGATGGGTCGAGCACGCGCTCTACCGCAACAAAGAACGCGTCCAGATCGACGTGGAAGATGACCCTGGGCATGCCTGGCCCCCGGTGCAATTCTCGCTTCCGCAGAGGGGTTGATACAGGGGACCGTGGCACTGCCGGGCCCGGAAGCGCGAACCGGGCGCAGGGCGTACCTTCACGGACACATTACGCATTTCGTAGCGGATCGCTATAATCCCCCGAATACCACATGCGGCCGGCGATGCCTTGTCGCTGCTCAGGCGTCTCCCCCGGCCCGTTGCAGCCGTGGCCTGGCATGTGAAGCCAACGAGGTGTCCAACGGTGCCGTATCCGCATTTCAAAGAGCTCCGACCGGCATATGGATTTGATGATGTAGCAATCGCGCCGGGGCGAATAACGGTGAACCCGGAAATGACCGACATCTCGATGGAGATCGAGGGCGTACGGCTGGGGATCCCACTGATCGCGTCCGCCATGGATGCCGTGGTATCACCGGCATTTGCCGTCAAGATGCATGAGCTTGGTGGAATCGGAGTGCTGAACCTCGACGGTCTCCAGACCCGCTACGAGGACACCGCCGGAATCTACCAGGAGATCAGTGAAACCCCTCAGGACAAGGCCACGGCCTTCCTCCAGAAGGTCTACGCGACCCCCGTCCGTGAAGAGCTCATAGGCCGCCGGGTCGAGGAGATCAAGAAGCACGGCGCAACCTGCGCAGTCTCGGTAATCCCCGCCAACACCAAGAGGGTGGCGCCCGCCGCAGTGGAAGCCGGCGCCGACCTGATCTTCGTCCAGTCGACCGTCACCACGGCCCGTCACGTCTCCAAGAGCGTTCGAGGACTCATCTTCTCCGAGCTCCGGCACAACGTTAAGGCGCCGATTGTGGTCGGGAATACCGTGTCCTACGACGTCACACTCGAGCTCATGGAGCAGGGCGTCAGCGGCGTCCTGGTGGGCGTCGGACCGGGTGCCGCATGCACCAGCCGCGAAGTGCTGGGCGTCGGTGTTCCGCAGGTCACCGCCACGATCGATTGTGCGGCGGCGCGCGACGAGTACTACCGACGCAGCGGCAGATACGTTCCGATCATCACCGACGGCGGGCTGCGCACAGGCGGAGACGTCTGTAAGGCCGTGGTGGCCGGGGCCGACGGCATAATGCTCGGGACCCCGCTGGCCCAGGCCGAGGAAGCGCCAGGGCGCGGCTACAACTGGGGGATGGCGACCCCCCACGAGTCGCTCCCACGGGGGACGAGGATCAAGGTCGGGACCAGGGCGTCGCTGAAGCAGATCCTCCACGGCCCCTCGCACCTCACCGACGGCACTCAGAACCTCGTCGGCGCGCTCAGGGTGTCGATGGGCATGGTCGGGGCGGTCAACCTCCGAGAGATGCACGACGCCCAGATGATCATCGCCCCCTCCATCAAGACCGAGGGGAAGATCTTCCAGATGCGGGGTCTCGGTTCCTAGGCGGCGGCTGGCCTGATCGCAACATGAACTTCAAGGCACCGCGCGGGACCGCGGACGTACTACCGGACGACCAGCCGTTCTGGCGACTGGTCGATGGAGCGGCGGCACGCACCGCATCCCTCTTCGGGTATCGAAAGATCGATACGCCCCTTTTCGAGGACACCCGCCTGTTCCAGCGCGGCGTCGGAGAAGACACCGACATCGTCGAAAAGGAGATGTACACCTTCGGGGATCGCGGCGGGGATTCGCTGACCCTGAAACCCGAAGGGACCGCGCCGGTGTGCCGTGCATACCTCGAGAACGGGATGGCCAACCTCCCGCAGCCGGTCCGCCTCTACTACCTGACCCCGATCTTCAGGTACGACCGCCCGCAGGCAGGGCGCTACCGGCAGCACCACCAGTTCGGCGTAGAGGCCATCGGGGATGGTTCGCCGACGGTCGATGCCGAGATCATCGAACTGGGGTGGAGCTACGTGACCAGCCTTGGCCTCGGAGGGCTCACGCTCAAGGTGAACTCGATCGGCGATCGGGTCTGCCGGCCACCCTATCGAGAAGCGCTCAAGCGGTACTTCGGAGAACATGTCAAGGACATGTGCCGGGACTGCAAGAGTCGCTTCCAACGCAACCCTCTCAGGCTCCTCGACTGCAAGAACGAGAGCTGCGTGCCGTTTGGCGACGCCGCCCCCAGGGCGACGGACTACCTGTGCGCACCTTGCGGGGAGCACTGGCAGGAATTACAGGGGTTGCTGGCCGACCTGAAGCGAGTCTACCCGGGCCTCGAGCCGCAGCTCGACCACCGCCTGGTACGCGGGCTCGACTATTACACGCGCACCGTTTTCGAGATCCAGCCGCCCCTGGAGGGCGGGCAGAGCACGCTACTGGGAGGTGGCCGCTACGACGGCCTCATGGAGCAGCTCGGCGGGCCTCCCACCCCCGGGATCGGTTTCGGCTGCGGGCGGGAGCGCCTGATCATGAACCTGCGCCGGCAGGAGGTCAAGGGCCAGACCGATGCGGCTCCGGCGGTCGTCGCCGTACATGTCGGCGATGCAGCCCGCCGTCGCGCCTACGTGACGGTCGCCGCACTGCGCGCCGGTGGCATCGCGGCCCTGGTGGCACCTCCTGGTCGAAGCGTGAAAGGACAGATGCGCTTCGCCGATTCGTCCGGCGCCCGATATGTACTGGTGATCGGGGATCGCGAGCTGGAGCGCGGCGTGGCGACGTTGAAACCGCTCACGGGTGACGGCCAACGGGAGGTCGCCCTGGACCCCCACGAAATCGCAGACGCGCTAAAGCAGGGTCTCTGAGAATCGCGCCCGCTCCGGCAACGTCGTCCCAGATAGGGCCCATGCTAGAGTTTCCTGTATGAGACCAGCCCTTCGCGAGAAGCTGCGCGCGATCGCCGCCAGGCATACCGAGATCGAGCACCTGATGGCCGACCCTTCTCTTGGGTCCGATGGCGCACGCCGCAAGAAGCTCGGACGTGAATACAACGAGTTGCAGCGAGTGGTCGAGCTGACGGCGCAATACGACCGACGCGAAGCCGAACTCGCCAGCCTCCAGGGAATGATCAAGGGGGAAGCGGACCCCGAGGTCCTGGAGATGGCGCGGGCCGAGGCCTCCGAGGTCGACAAGGCGCTCGAGGAGCTTGACCGGCAGATCGAGATAGCGCTTATCCCGAGGGACGTGACGGTTGGCGCCGAAGCGATCGTTGAGATCCGCGGTGGCGCCGGGGGCGAAGAGGCCTCGCTCTTCGCCGGAGAACTCCTGCGCATGTACCAGCGCTATGCCGAGAGCAAGGGCTGGAAGGCCCAGATCGTAAACATGAACGACACCGGTATCGGGGGCATCAAGGAGGTCGTCTTCGAGGTGCACGGTGACGACGCCTACTCGCGGCTCAAGTACGAGAGCGGCGTCCACCGGGTCCAGCGGGTCCCGGCCACCGAATCCTCGGGGCGCATTCACACATCGACGGCGACGGTCGCCGTGCTGCCCAAGCCGGAAGAGATCGACATCGAGATCAAGGCGGAGGACCTGAGGATCGACGTCTATCACAGCTCAGGACACGGCGGCCAGAACGTTCAGAAGGTCGCCACCGCCATCCGCATCACGCATCTGCCCACGGGCATCGTCGCAACCTCCCAACGGGAGCGGTCCCAGCTTCAGAATCGGACGCTGGCGATGGAGGTATTACGCGCCCGGCTGTGGGACATGGAACTGCAGAAACAACAGGCGTCGATCAGCGCCGAGCGTCGAACCCAGGTAGGAAGCGGAGAGCGGTCGGAAAAGATCCGCACCTACAACTTCCCGCAGAGCCGGGTAACCGATCACCGCATCGGCTTCACCAGTCACAATCTTCAGCAGATCCTGGAAGGCGAGCTTGACGAAATGATCGATGCCCTTCTTGCCGAGGAACAGGCGCGCAAGCTCGCCGCGCTGGAGCGCAGTGCCCAGCCAGCGCGCAGCTAGGTCGCCTCTCGGCGAACTGTTCCGTTCGGCCCGTGAGCGGCTCCGGGAAGCCGGCGTTCCCGACCCTGCGCTCGAAGCCGAGGCCCTGATCTGCCACGCGCTTGGAATAGACCCGGTCCAGCTCTGGACGAACGACGGCCCGGTGCCCGCATCCAGGCGGCGCAGGTTAGAGGCGCAGCTCTTACGGCGACTCCGGCGCGAACCATTGCCCTATATCAGGGGCTGGGCCGAGTTCTTCGGGAGGCGCTTTGACGTCGACCAGCGCGTGCTGATTCCGCGCCCCGAGACCGAGCACCTGGTCGAGATTGCGCTCGAGTGGGAACGGGCGACGTTCAGCAAGGTTCAGGAATCAGGCCATCCCTTCCGCGTTGCCGATATCGGGACCGGCAGTGGGATCCTGGCGATCACGCTTGCCCTTGAACTGCCCCGTGTCCAGGCCCGCGCCGTCGACATCTCCCGTGAGGCGCTCTACGTGGCTCGGAAGAACGCCCGGCGCCACAGCGTCACGCAGCGCGTGAAGTTTCACCACGGCAACCTGACCGGACCGCTTCGTGGCAGGTTTGAAGTCGTGCTGGCCAACCTCCCTTACATCAAGACCGCCCGGCTCTCCCGACTGGAACCGGAACTGAGCAATGAGCCGCGCCTGGCGCTTGATGGGGGAGGGGACGGGCTTGAGCAGGTCCGTCCGCTGATCCAGTCGCTGCCGGGCTACCTGGCGGTGCCCGGACTGGCCTTACTCGAGATCGACCCGCCGATCGCAAGGAGGGCACTCGCGATTGCCATCGCAGCGTTCGGCGCCGGCGCGGCAAGGGTCGAGAGCGACCTCTCTGGCCTTGCGCGTGTCCTGGTGATCGAAAGCCAATAAAAGGGCCGGGCATCACTGCCCGGCCCCTGACTTGCCGATCGTCTGCGGACGCCGTTGTCCGCTGAGGTCCGGTTATCGCTTGGTGTACTGAGGCGCCTTGCGAGCCCGCTTCAGGCCGTACTTCTTGCTTTCCTTGACGCGTGAATCGCGAGTGAGGAATCCGCCCGAGCGCAGCGGTTGCCGAAGACTCTCGTCCATGACGACCAGAGCCCGCGAAATCCCGTGCGACAGGGCGCCGGCCCAGCCGGAAATCCCACCGCCCTCGATGCGCGCCACTACCGAAACGGCCCCGGCCATCTTGACCGCCTTAAGGGGCGCCTGCGCGGCAGCCATGAACGACGGAGTGGTCAGGACCTCTTCGGCCGGCTTGCCGTTGATGATGATCCCGCCAGGTCCGGGCAGGACCCGAACCCTGGCCACCGCAGACTTGCGGCGCCCGGTACCGTAGAAGTAGCGCTGGTCGGTCAACTAAGCTCCTCCTGTCGCGGGCTGAGCCTCGCGCTGCGGCGGAAATCCGTTCACCTGCGCGGAGTGCGGGTGCTCGGCTCCAGGGTAGATCTTAAGCCGGGTCAGCATCTGGGCGCCCAGCTTGTTCTTGGGCAGCATGCCCTTTACAGCATGCCGGATCACCCGGTCGGGGTGGTTCGCAAACTCTTTCGAATAGGACACTTCCAGCCGGTGACCAGGGTACTGGTTGTGCCGGACGTAGACCTTCTGGTCGGCCTTCTTGCCAGTCACCCTGACCTTCGACGCGTTCGTGACGATCACGAAGTCGCCGGAGAGCAGGTGCGCGACATAACCCGGCCGGTCCTTGCCCATCAGGCGTACCGCAACTTCGGTCGCCAGGCGGCCCAGGATCTTTCCGTCGGCGTCGATCACGTGCCAGGCTGCCCGAAGCTCGGACTCCCGGGGGTTATAGGATTTCAGTCTCGTCGTCATCGCTTTGCCTCAAACCGCGGACGGAAGCCCGTCTGGGCCTGCACCGCGATACTCAATCCTGGTCAGACATAACCCGCGGGACGGAGCGACGGCCTTTGCCGAGCCCTTAACCGGCCTTGCCAGGTAGTCTGAAAATCGCTTCTCTGCGGCTGGCGACTCACCGATCCTGGCCAGTTCGCCCACCATGCGCCTTACCTGTTGATTCAAATACGCATTGGCCCGGAAGGTGATCTTCACCTTATCGCCCGTGCGTTCCACGCCTGCGTGGTCCATACGGCGGATCGTGCTGGCACCCTTCGGCACCGCGCCACCCGCAAAAGCCGCGAAGTCCCGCGTGCCGACGAGTAACTGCGCCGCCGAGTCCATGCGCTTCTCGTCCAGCCGGCGACCCGAGTGGACTTCCGTGCGGCGATCGATCGCAGACTGCGCGGGACCGTCGTTGTACGTGTAGACGTACTCCCGGGACGTCGCGTGACGACGTGGGTCGAAGGCGTCCAAGACGTGCGCCGCGTGGCGCACTGAGACGTCCTCTGGAAGATAGTGATTAAGTGCGTCCTGAATCGTCTTCATTCCAAGCCTGGTGTCGGAATCAAACGCTGCAACCTGGCCCCGGGCGTGCACCCCGGCGTCGGTCCTGCTGGCCAGCCGAATGCGAATCGGCGTCCCAAGCAGCGCATCGATGGCCTTCTCCAGTTCTCCCTGTACCGTGCGTCCCTTCGCCTGCAACTGCGAACCCTGAAACTCGGTGCCGTCGTACTCGACGACCAGGCCGATCCTCATCGGCCCTCCTCACATCGATCCGTCACCCCGAGACGGGGCGAGGGACCGCTATTTGACCAACTCGAGGAGTGTCATCTCGGCTGCGTCGCCCTTGCGCGTACCAGACTTGATCATGCGCGTGTAGCCGCCGGCCCGGTCCTTGTAGCGAGTTGCATACTCGCCAAATACCCGCTCCACGATCTTCGGGTCGGTGATGAACGCGGCGGCCTGCCGCCGGGCATGCAGGCCCCCGTCCTTGCCGTGCGTGATCATCTTCTCGGCGAACGACCTGACTTCCTTCGCCTTGGGCTCCGTCGTGGTGATCCGCTCGTGACGCAGCAGGTCGGTCACCAGGTTCTTGTACAGCGCCATGCGTGACGCGGTCGGGCGACTCAGGTGTCGCCCCGATACCTTATGCCTCATCTTCTTCGGACTCCTCGGCGTCCTCGCCTTCGACGCCCTCGCCGGCGGAACGCGCGGCTTCCGCACTGATCAGGCTGTTCGCCTCAAGGCGCTCGTAAAGCTCGGTCAATGACTTCTGACCGAAGTTGCGGATCTTGAGCAGGTCTTTCTTCGTCATCGCAAGGACTTCGCCGACGCGGTTGATGCCCGCCCGCTTGAGGCAGTTCAACGTACGGGCGGAAAGCCCCAGGGATTCGACCGGCATGTTGTAGGGCCCGGCGCCCAGACCGGCTGCGGCGCCGTCGGCGGCACCCGAGCCCTTCTCCAGGTTGCTGAAGAGGTAGAACCTCTCCATCAACTGGTTTGCGGCAACCCGCACGGCGTCCATCGGGGAGATCGTGCCATCGGTCCAGACTTCGAACACCAGGCGCTCCAGGTTGGTGTGCTGCCCGGCGCGCGTTGCTTCGACCTTGACGTTGACCTTCCGGATCGGGCTGAAGATGGCGTCAACCGGCAGGACGCCGATCGGAAGTCCCGAGTCGTGCGACGCGGGAACGTAGCCCGAACCCTGCTCCACGTTGAGCTCCATGGACAGCCGGGACTTGTTCGAGTCCAGCGTGGCCAGGTGCAGTTCGGGGTTGACGATCTCGAAATCGGACGACGTCATGATGTCGCCCGCCCGAACTTCGCCCTGGCCCTCGTTCTCCAGCCGCAGCCTGCCCGGCCGGTTGGCCAGCGACCGCAGGCGAACCTGCTTGATGTTCATGAGCAGCTCGCCGACCTCTTCCTTGACGTGAGGAATCGTCGAGTACTCGTGAAGGACGTTGTCGATCTTCACCCAGGTGATGGCGGTGCCGGGCAGCGAGTTCAGCAGGGTGCGCCGAAGCGCGCTACCGAGAGTCATCCCCCAGCCGCGCTCAAGTGGCTCCGCCACGAATCGGCCGTAGGTGTCCGTAGTTTCCGACACATTGAGCTGGAGCTTCGGGATCTCGACGGCCGCGGGCAGCGCCTCCTCGGCGGTTGGCTGCAGACCATACATGTTCTCAAGCATTTGCGTTCTCTTTACCAGGCGTGATGTTTGACCCGTGGATCACTGCGCGTTCGTAATGCCGGACGTCACCGTCGAGAGTAGAACTCGACGATCGGGCGGGTGTCGATCGAGGTGTCGATGTCGCTCAGCGCAGGCGTTGCTGCCACCTTGCCGCTGACGCTGTTCTTGTCGAGTTCCAGCCACTGTGGAACCGGACGCTTTGGCAGCGAAGCGATCATCGTCTTGTAGTAATTGGTCTTCGCGGACTTCTCGTCCCAGCTGATGGTGTCGCCGGCCTTCAGGGTGAGGGAAGGGATGTTGATCGCCTTGCCGTTCAGCCTGAAGTGACCGTGGCTTACAAGTTGCCGGGCCTGGGCCCGGGAGTCTGCGAAGCCAAGCCGGAAAATTGCATTGTCGAGCCGGAGTTCAAGGAGTTCGAGCAGACGCTGGCCGGTCGATCCCTTCAGGCGGTTCGCCTCGTCTACGTCATTCCTGAACTGTGCTTCCATGAGTCCATATATGAAGCGGGCCTTCTGCTTCTCGCGGAGCTGCATCCCGTGCTCCGAGATGCGGCGCCTGCCGGCGCCCTCCCGGGTTTGCTCGCCCGGCGCGGAGCGGCGCTTCTCGACCGCGCAGCGCGGGGTGAAGCAGCGCTCGCCCTTCAGAAATAGCTTGGTGCCCATTCGGCGGCAAAGCCGGCAGACCGGACCTGTGTATCGACCCATGAGTTTTCTCGAGCCTCCCGAAGACCTGCTGCCGTGACCGGGCTACCGGATCCGACAGTGTTGAGTCCGCCATGCCCGTCATCGGGATGGCGATCTTGTGCTGGTGTTATACGCGGCGTTCCTTGGGTGGGCGGCAACCGTTGTGCGGGGTGGGCGTCACGTCGCGGATCGTCGTGACTCTCAGTCCGCTGGCCTGAAGTGCGCGTACCGCGGACTCCCGGCCGGCACCGGGGCCCTTGACCAGGACTTCGATCACACGGAGCCCGTGCTCCATGCCCTTGCGGGCCGTCTCTTCAGCTGCTCGCTGCGCCGCGAACGCCGTCCCCTTGCGGGACCCCTTGAAGCCAACCGCGCCGCCGCTGCCTGCCGCAAGCACATCGCCGTTGGTATCAGTCAGCGTGATGACAGTGTTGTTGAAAGTCGCGTTGATGTACGCGCGCCCCTGGGGGACGTACTTCTTTTCGCGCTTCCGAGTCCGGGTCCTTGCCATGCTTGTTCCTCACCATGGGCGGCCATTCCCGCCCGTTCCATTCGACGCCTGAGGCGATCGATGCAGGACTACTTCTTGGTAACCGTGCGCTTCTTGCCCGCGATCGCTCGCCGGCCCCCACGCTTGGTGCGCGCGTTGGTGCGGGTGCGCTGGCCGCGCGCGGGGAGCCCGCGGCGGTGCCGGAGCCCGCGGTAGCAGCCGATGTCGATCAGGCGGCGAATGTTCATCTGGACCGCACGGCGAAGATCACCTTCGATGGCCTGACCGCTGCGGTCGAGCGCGGCGCGAATCCGGCTGAGCTCGTCCTCGGTGAGGTCCTTGACCCGTGGGTTGTTAGTGATATTCGAGATCTCGAGGACCCTGCGCGCGACCGCCGGCCCGACTCCATAGATCTTTTGGAGCGAGAACTCGACATGCATCTGGTCCGGGATGTTTACGCCTGCGACTAGCGCCATACGAATGCGTTCCTTGTCAACGGGCGAATCTCGCCCCTAAACCTATCCCTGCCGCTGCTTGTGCCGCTTGTTGGAAGTGCACAACACCCTGACGGTGCCGTGCCGCTTCACGATCTTGCAGCTGGGGCAACGTGGTTTGATCGAAGCCTTGACCTTCATGTATTCCTCTACTTGAACCGGTAAGTGATCCGGCCGCGTGTCAGGTCGTAAGGGGACAACTCGACCAGCACGCGATCTCCCGGAAGTACCCTGATGAAGTTCATCCTGATCTTGCCGGACGCGTGGGCGAGCACCGCGTGCCCGGTGGGCAACTGGACGCGAAAGACCGCGTTTGGTAGCGCCTCCGTCACCGTTCCTTCGACCTCAATCGCTTCCTTTTTCGGCACGACTCTCCCTGGATCTAAATCAGAGGGCGGTCAGGACTTCGGGACCTGTCTCGGTGATCGCAATCGAGTGTTCGAAATGCGCCGAAACCGATCCGTCGAGCGTCACGACGGTCCATCCATCATCGAGCGTTTTTGTTTTCCAGGTCCCGAGGTTGACCATCGGCTCGATCGCTATTGTCATCCCCGGCCGCAAAAGTGGCCCCTCTCCCGGCGGCCCGAAATTCGGCACCGAGGGCGGCTCGTGAAGCTTCCTTCCGATGCCGTGCCCTACGAACTCCCGGACCAACCCGTACGCGAGCGGCCTGATATGTCCTTCCACCGCGGCCGAGATGTCGCCGATCCGGTTGCCCGGACGCGCCGCCTCGATCCCACGTTCGAGCGCTGTCCTGGTCGCCTCCACCAGCGCCTTTCGGTCGCCGGTGACCGCGCCAACCGCCAGCGTGACTGCGGCGTCGCCGTGAAACCCGTCCACGATGGCGCCAGCGTCAATGCTGACCAGATCGCCCTCTTTGATCACTCGATCGCCAGGTATGCCGTGAACGACTTCCTCGTTGACCGACACACAGATTGCCGCCGGGTAGCCCAGATAGCCAAGAAACGACGGCCTGGCGCCGAGCGCCTTTATTTCCTTCCTCGCCAGCCGGTCGAGCTCCCTCGTGGGAAGCCCGGGTGCGAGAGCCCCGGCAAGGAGTTCCAGGGTTCGCGCGACAACACGCCCGGCTTCGCGCATCGACCGCAATTCCCGGTCCGACTTGATCGTCACACCAGGAGCAGCCGTAGGGTCGAATACACGCCCGGGCGTATTACCGTCTGCCAAAAAAGCAACCTCGATTATAACCGGGGAAACGACGCAAAGCTAGGGAAGTGGACTGCACGCTTCAACTGGCGGCTCTTGCAAGACGCTTCTGTATGTCCTCAACAGCACCTTCGCCCGGCACTTCGGTGAAACGCCCCTTGCCCTTGTAGTAGTCGATCACCGGCTCGGTCTGAGCACGGTACACAACCAGCCGGCGGCGAATCGCTTCCGGGGTGTCGTCGGCGCGCCCGCGACCCAGCATCCGACGCACCAGTTCCTCTTCCGACACCGCGAGATAGATCGCACGGTCGACCCGCAACCCGGACCTGGCCAGTCCGGTGTCGAGCGCCTCCGCCTGCGCGGTCGTCCTCGGAAACCCGTCCAGGAGAGCGCCGTTACGGGCGTCTGCGGCCTTCAATTTCGATTCGATCATCCGAATCACGACATCGTCGGGGACGAGGTCACCGCGGGACATGTACGACTCGGCGAGCTTCCCGAGTTCGGTGCCTGCTTTGACTTCCGCCCGAAGCATGTCACCGGTCGCAAGGTGCTTGAGTTTCAGCGATCTGGCCAGAAGCTCAGCCTGGGTGCCCTTGCCAGCGCCGGGCGCGCCGAGCAAAAGGATTATCACGTTCGTTACCTCCGGCTCAGCCCTGTCAGTCGTCGAGGTCTAATCGCGGCGCGGTGAGCGCTACGACACTACCTGAGGAAGCCCTCGTAGTTGCGCATTAGCAGTTGAGCCTCGAGTTGACGCAGGGTGTCGAGCGCCACGCCGACCATGATCAGCAGGCTCGTGCTGCTGAGGATGCTCGTGGCCGCCTGGAGGTTCGTCACCTGGCCCGCCAGGTATGGGATGACCGCCACGAAACCGAGGAACAGGGCGCCTCCCCAGGTGATGCGAAGCAACACATTGAAGAGGTACTCGTGAGTCGGCCGCCCCGGTCGGATTCCCGGGACGAACCCACCGTTCTTTTGCAGGTTCTCCGCAAGGTTCTGCTGGTTGAAAACGACAAGTGTGTAGAAGAACGCGAATACCACGACCAGCAGGAACACAAGCACCCAGTAGGTCACCGCCGTAGGACTCAAGGTGGTCGCAATCGCAGACGCGATCCTTGTGAAAAGGCTCGTGCTGCCGGGATCGATGAAGTACTGAGCAACGGTCGGCGGCAGGATCAGGATTGAGAAGGCGAAGATGAGCGGGATCATGCCTGCGGAGTTGACGCGCAGGGGGATGTGGGTCGCGCCCGCCTGCCGGTACATGCGGCCACCGCGGAACACGCTGCGCCCGTACTGGACCGGCACGCGCCGCTGGGCCTCGTTGAAGAACACGATCAGGTAGACAATCGCCAGCCCGATCACACCAAGCAAGATCAGGCCGAAGAACTGGTCCCTGACGAGGAGGCCTTGACCGAGGATCTGTGGCAGGGTCGCAACGATGCCACCAAAGATGATGATCGACAGGCCATTGCCGATCCCCTTTTCGGTGATCAGCTCGCCCAGCCACACCAGGAACATCGTTCCGGCAACGAACGAAAACATGATTGCGATGGTTGGCAGGAGCGTATCGCCACCGAGCCCGATGCCCTGGATCGCGCCTCCCTGGGCGCTGCCCAGACCGCCCTGGAGGAAGGTCAATTGGCCGTAGCCCTGGAACAGTGCGATCGGCACGGTCAACCAGTGCGTGTACTGATTTATCTTCTGGCGACCGAACTCGCCTTCCCGGGACAACTCCTTCAACGCCGGGATCACGGCGGTCAGGATCTGCATGATGATGGAGGCCGTGATGTACGGGTACACACCGAGCGCTGCGACGCTCAGGTTGCGCAGTGCGCCTCCGGAGAAGAGGTCGAGGAAGCCCAGAAGCGGGTTCGCGTCGAACGCGGCCGCCAGCGCGTCCCGGTCCACTCCCGGCACAGGCACGTGTGCCGCGAATCTGAAGATCACCAGCATGGCGAGCGTGAAGAGGATCCGGAATCGAAGGTCCGGGATCCGCATCGCGTCGATTACGGCCTGCAGGAGGGCCGGGCGGGTAGATTCAGGGCGCTGGGCGTACGCCTCGCGAACCATCAGCTAGCTGTCTTTCCCGGATTCACTCTTGGGTTCATCCTGAGGCGGCGCCTTCTTGCCAGCCGCTTCCTTTGCGCGCCGCGCCCTGGCATGCGTGCTGTTTGACTCGGCCTTCGGCTCCGGCTGCGGGCCCAGCAGGGTGACCGCGCCACCGGCGGCTTCGATCTTGGCCCGGGCGGATGCGCTGAACGCATGGGCGCTCACCTTGAGGCCCCTGGGTGCCTCGCCCGTACCGAGGATCTTGAGCGGTGCGCCGGGCTTGTTGACGAACCCGCGTGCGACCAGCGCCTCAGGCGTCACCTCGGCGTTCTCTCCGAAGGTCGACAACCGATCGAGATTGATGCCGACGAACTCGACGCGAAAAACATTATTGAAGCCGCGCATGTAGGGCAGCCGCTTGATCAGCTTCAGCTGGCCACCTTCGAAGAACGGGCTGACGGAACCCCGCTTCTTCTGACCCTTGAACCCGCGACCCGAGTAAGAACCCTGGCCGGCGGCGTCGCCAAGGCCGCGCCGTCGGCGGGACCGTCGGGCGCCACGCGGTGGTTTGATCTGATGAAGTCCCATGCGAATTTTCTACCTGGTTCCTGGCGGGTTTCTAAACCGGTGGGTGCCCTTGCCGGGCCTCCAGCGCGCCCCTGTTAACTAATCTCTTCCACTTCGACCAGGTGCTTCACCTTGTCGATCATCCCGCGGACAACCGGCGAATCGGCCCTGACGACCTGCTGGCCGATCTTCCTCAGGCCGAGCGAGCGCAGATTGCTCTCCTGATACGTGCGGTGGCCGATGATGCTCCTGACTTGCGTGATCCGAAGGTCACCCATGATCAGGCCTCCGAGACCGGAGTCGGGAGACCGCGCCGACGGGCAATTACGACCTTGGGGTCGCGCAGGCGCTCGAGTCCCTGGACCGTTGCTTTGACGATGTTGATGGTGTTGCTGGAGCCGAAGGTCTTGGAGAGCACGTCGCGCACTCCCGCAGCCTCCAGCGCGGCGCGTACGCCGCCCCCTGCGATCATCCCTGTCCCCGGCGACGCAGGCTTCAGCAGCACCGTGGCGCCATTGAAACTGGAGACGATCTCGTGCGGGATTGTGGTCCCGGCGAGGGTGACTTTCCTCATGTTCTTGCGGGCGCCGATCGTGCCCTTGCGGACCGCATCTGGCACGGCCCGCGACTTGCCGATGTGCACACCGACCGTGCCCTGTCCGTCGCCGACTACTACGAGCGCGGTAAACGAGAGATGTCCGCCGCCCTTGACGACCTTGGCCACGCGCCGGATTTGCACGACGCGCTCGACCATGGGCGCCTCGTCAGAGTCGCCACCGCGGTCGCGCCGCCCTCGATCCCGATCGCCTCGCGAGTACATTTAGAAATCCAGCCCTTCCTTGCGTGCGGCGTCGGCCAATGCCTTCACCCTGCCGTGATACTTGAAGCCGCCCCGGTCGAAGATCACGGCGCTTACACCGGCCGCCCTGGCTCGCTGCGCCAGCACGGCGCCCACGCGGGCCGCGGCGTCGGTCTTCTTGGTCTTCTCGACCGTTGGCTTCATCTCGCCATCGGCGGTCGAGGCTGCCGCGAGCGTCTTTCCGGCTTCGTCATCTATGACCTGGGCGTAGATGTGCTGGTTGCTTCGGAACACGGAAAGGCGCGGACGCGCAGGCGTGCCAAAGACGCGCTTGCGTACGCGCCGGTGGCGCATCTGTCGTGGCCGCGTGTCGTAGCGTCGGTTAGCCAATTTATGCTGCACCCTTTGCGGCGCTCTTGCCCGGCTTGAGCTTCACCTGCTCACCCGCGAATCGGATCCCCTTGCCCGTGTAGGCGTTGGGGGGTCGAACCTTACGGATCTCGGCCGCCTGTCTGCCAACGGCTTCCTTGTCCGGGCCGCTGACCACGAGCCTCGTCTGACCGTCCGCTGCCAGAGCATTGGTCTTCAACGGCTCGACCACGATCTGGTGAGTGAATCCGACATACAGGAGGACGTTCTTGCCCTGGGTCTGAACGCGATACCCGGTCCCGACCAGTTCCAGGGTCCTGCTGAACCCCTGGCTGACGCCGGTAATCATGTTGGACACCAGAGTCCGGTTGAGGCCGTGCAACGCCTTGCTGCGGTCCTCGTCGTTGACGCGATTCAGCACGACCTGCTTGCCGTCGCTGCTGATCGAAATGCCGCCGGGCAGCTCGTGCTTGAGCTCGCCTTTCGGACCTTTAACGCTGACCCTGGGGCCATCGACTTTGAGTTCGACACCCCTGGGGATCAGAACCGGGTTGCTGCCTATCCTCGACAATTCAGAGGCCCTCGATTACCAGACGTAGAACAGGAGCTCGCCGCCGAGTCCCTGCTTCCAGGCCTCGCGGCCCGTCATGATTCCCTTCGAAGTCGAAACGATCGAAACGCCCAGCCCACCGTAGAGACGCGGGATCTCGTTGCGGCCCACGTACACCCGGAGGCCCGGGCGGCTCACCCGCCTCAGTCCGGTGATGACGGGCTCTTTGTTCTCGTAGTAGCGCAGGACGACCTTGAACGACGCCTGCGGCTTCGAGTCGATCCTCTCGAACCCGGCGATGAAGCCCTCTTGCTGCAGCAGTCTCGCCAGTTCCAGTTTCACCCGTGAAGCCGGCACAACGACCGCGTCGCGCCTGACCGCGATCCCGTTGCGGATACGGGCCAACATGTCCGAAATCGGATCGGTCGTGTTTGATTCTGTTACAGGTGCTGTGACCATTACCAACTCGCCTTGCGCACGCCCGGAAGCTCGCCGCGAAGGGCAAGCTGGCGGAAGCAGATCCGGCAGAGGCCGAAGAAACGGATGTAGCCGTGCGGGCGTCCACACCGCTCGCACCGGTTATGAAATTGAACCTGCCTCTTCGGCGGCCTCTTCCACTTCTCGAGCTTGCACTTTTTGGCCAAAGAAACTACCTCTTGACTGGCTGAGCTGAGCGCGCGACCGGCTCGGCGGCGCGAACGAACGGCACACCGAGCAGTTCGAGGAAACGCCGGGCCTCTTCGTCGGTCCGTGCCGACGTGACAATGGTTATCTGCAGGCCCCGCAGACGATCGATCTTATTGTAGTCGATCTCCGGAAACACGATCTGGTCGGTGAGGCCCAGGGTGTACGACCCGCGACCATCGAAGCTGTTCCTCGGCAGGCCTCGGAAGTCACGCACGCGGGGCAGGGCGAACGTGACCAGGCGATCCAGGAAGTGCCACATGCGCGACTGGCGGAGCGTGACGGTCACACCTACCGGCTGACCTTCCCGCAAGCCGAAGTTCGCGATCGACATGCGCGCCTTGGTAACGACGGGCTTCTGCCCGGCAATCTGTGTGAGATCACGCGTGGCGGCGTCGACCGCCCCGGCGTTCTTGAGCGCTTCTCCGAGGCCGATGTTCAGGGTGATCTTCCGCAGCCTGGGCACCTGCATCACATTGGAATAGCCGAACTCTCGCCGCAGGACCGGTATCACGTCTTCCTGGTAGCGCTTCAGCAGGCGAGGCTTCGCAATCGGCCCGGTCTGCGCCGGCGCAGTCTGGGTCGGCGCACGCTGCGCGGCCCGCTGGCCGCCCTGCCTGGCCCCGCCGCCGGATTGCTTCTGCTGGCCTGCCGGGCGCGCCGGCCTTGCCTCAGCAGCGGACTCGGCCTTCGGCGCGTCAGCCTTCGCCGACTGGTCCTTCGGTGCGCGCGGCTGACGGGCCGGCTTCTTCGGAGAAGCGCCGGCCTGGCGCGAACCGCCGTCGCCCGGCGTGTCCTGATTCTTGTCCGGCATGTCGCCGGGCTCTACTCCAGCGTTTGATTGCATATCTTGCAATATCTCACTTTTTTGCCGTCTGCCAGGAATCGGAATCCGATCCTGACCGCCTTTTCGTGCTGCTCGTGGAACACCATCACCTTGGAGGCAGCGATCGGCGACTCTTGCTTGATGATCCCCGCCTGCGGCGTTCCAGGGCGGGCCTTGCGATGCCGCGTGATCACGTTCACGCCTTCGATTACGACCTGGCCCTCGCGTGGAAGCACTCGAATGACCTTGCCGCGCTTGCCACGGTCCTTGCCAGACCTCACCTGCACGGTGTCGCCGTTCTTGATCTTCAGAGCCATTACAGGACCTCCGGGGCGAGCGAGACGATCCGCATGAACTCGCGGTCGCGCAACTCCCGGGCCACCGGCCCGAAGATTCGGGTACCGCGCGGGTTGAGGTCGGTCCCGATGATCACGCACGCGTTATCGTCAAACCTGATGTATGAACCGTCCGGCCGGCGCTGACTGGCCGCGGTCCGCACGATGACGGCTTTGACCACCTCGTGCATCTTGACGGTGCCGCCTGGCGTGGCCTCTTTGACGGCCGCGGTTATGACGTCGCCAAGGTGGCCGAACTTGCGCCGGCTACCGCCTTCGACATGTATGCACATCACGACGCGCGCGCCGGAATTATCGGCGACGCGCAGGCGTGTCTGCGGCTGAATCACTTGGAGGCCTCCGCACCTTGGGACGCGCTCAAGTCGATGTCCTCAGGTCGCAATTCGGCGAGGTCGCCCTTCTTGATCACTTCGATGAGGCGCCAGCGCTTGCGGTTCGACAACGGACGCGTCTCTTCTATGCGGACCACATCGCCGGGCCTGGCAAGGCCGGCTTCGTCGTGCGCCATGAAACGGGTTGCGCGGGCAATGGACTTCCGGTAGACGCCGTAACGCGTCGACCACGACACCGACACGATGATCGATTTCTGCATCTTTGCGCTGACCACGGTGCCAACGCGCGTCTTGCGCCGGCCGGTTTCCGTCATTGCTGGGCCTGCTTTCCGGCGATCTCTCGCTCGCGCATCACGGTCTCGATGCGCGCGATGGACCGCCTCGTCTTGCTGATCTCGGTAACGTCCTTCAACTGGAGGGTCGTAAGCCGGAAACGCAGGTTGAGAAGCGCGCGACGCTCCTCGTCCAGCTCCTTCTGCAGCAGGTCCGGGCTAAGGCCCCTGATCTCGCGGATTTTCATCACTTCCAGTCCTTACAGCGCTTCGTCGCGGTTGACGATAGCGGTCTTGAGCGGCAGCTTGAACTGGGCCAGGCGCAACGCTTCGCGCGCGGTCTGGTCCGGCACACCCGACAGCTCGAAGAGCATGGTCCCGCGGCGAACCACCGCCACCCAGTGCTCGACGGCTCCCTTGCCGCCACCCATGCGGGTTTCCAGCGGACGGGCCGATACCGATTTGTCGGGATAGATGCGAATCCAGATCTGCCCGCCGCGCTGCAGATGGTGGACGATGGTCCGGCGGCAAGCCTCAATCTGGCGCGACGTCAGCCACCCCGGGTCCAGGGAACGGAGCCCGAAGTTGCCGAAGGCGAGCGTGCTGCCTGCGACGGCTACCCCGCCGCGCTTGCGGCGCTGGTGTTTACGATATTTGGTACGGGTAGGCTGAAGCATCTCTTAGCTGCCTGTGCTCTTCTCAGCGCCAGTTTCGGACGGCGCGCGTTCGGCCTCACCGTCACCTTCGGCGCCCTGCCTTGCCGGGCGGTTCCGATCGGCCGGGGGCGCCGTCTCCTCGCCCTTGTATATCCAGCACTTGATGCCGATCTTGCCGAACGTCGTGGTGGCCTCGACGATCGCGAAGTCGATATTGGCGCGCAGTGTGTGAAGCGGGACGCGACCTTCCATGATCTTCTCGGACCGCGCGATCTCGGCGCCGCCCAGTCGTCCGCCGCTGATGATCTTCACGCCAAGCGCCCCTGACGACATCGTCCGGCTTGCCGCCTGCC
The DNA here is from genome assembly GCA_016872495.1 of SAR202 cluster bacterium. GTDB lineage: Bacteria > Chloroflexota > Dehalococcoidia > Lucifugimonadales > Lucifugimonadaceae > VGZT01. Next base: position 14,021 of record VGZT01000024.1, on the reverse strand, counting down.
GCATGGCACGCCGGAAGGCGACCCGGCGCTCGAGTTGTTCGGCGACATTGCGTCCGACCAGGTACGCATCCAGTTCCGGCTGGCGGATCTCCTGGATGTTCAGGCGGGCGCGCTTGCCGGTCAGCTTCTCGAGGTCGCCACGGAGCTCGTCGACTCGCTGCCCACCGCGGCCGATAACGATGCCGGGGCGCGCCGTGTGGATCGTCACCACGAGGTCCTGCGGACCGCGCTCGATCTCGACGCGCGAGATGCCGCCGGATTCACCGTAGCGCTTCCTGACGGCGCCGCGAATCTTGAGGTCCTCCATGACGAGGGCCTTGTACTGCTTTCCGCGCGGGGCAAACCATCGAGCCTGCCAGGGCTGGATGATGCCCAGACGGAAACCTACCGGATGGGTCTTGTGGCCCAAACCTGTTCTCCTATCCCTCGTCGACTTCAACCGTCAGGTGGCAACTGGGCCTGTCGAACGCTCCAGCCCGGCCACGCGCCTTGGCGCGGAACCGGCGGGTGCGAGGACCGCCATCCACGGTTATCTTCACGATCTTCAGCTTCGAACGATCCTTCAGATCATTGATCTCGGCATTGGCCACCGCTGACCTGATCGTCTTGGAGACGGCCACGGCGGCGGGGGTTGGCACGAACTTCAACATGTCCATCGCCTGGTCGGCCTGCTGCCCCCTGACCAGGTCGACGACGCGACGCATCTTGATCGGAGAGATGCCGACTCGCTTGGTGTATGCGCGGGTTGCCATCGAATAAGCCTCTCTAAGCCGGCGTCGTCGTCTTGTCTGACTTCGACGAATGGCCGCGGAACGTGCGCGTCGGCGCGAACTCGCCGAGCCGGTGGCCAACCATGTTTTCGGTGATCAGGACCGGGATGTGGCGGCGGCCGTCGTGGACGGCGATCGTCAGCCCCAGCATGTCCGGCATGATCGTCGACGATCTCGACCAGGTCTTGAGCACCACGCGCGAGGAACTGCGGCGCGCCAGTTCGACACGCTTCATCAGCTTGGCCTCTACGTATGGTCCCTTTTTGGTGGATCGTGACATTGACTATCTGTTCCTTGCTTCACAGCTTCACAAATTCGAGCCGCGTCGCAGGTGGCGCATGCGATACGCCCCTACTTCTGGTATCTCCGGCGAACGATGTACTTGTCCGTGGCCTTGTTGTTGCGCGTGCGGTGGCCGAGCGCGGGCTTGCCCCACGGGGTCTTCGGTCCCGGCATGCCAATACCGTTGCGGCCCTCACCACCACCGTGCGGGTGATCGCGTGGCGACATCGCCGCACCGCGCACTTCCGGCCGCAGGCCGAGGTGTCGCGCCCGGCCGGCCTTGCCGAGCTTCCGGTTCTTGTGATCGATATTCCCGACCTGGCCGATAACGCAACTGCATTCGCTTCTGACGCGGCGGACCTCACCGGAGGGGAGCCGGATCTGCGAGTACCCGGAATCCTCGTGGGCCATCACCTGGGCGACGGTGCCTGCGCTGCGGCACATCCTTGCACCTGCACCCGGCCTGAGTTCGATGTTGTGAATGAACGTGCCGGTCGGGACCTGGCTGAGCGCAACTGCGTTGCCGTTTTCGATCGGCGAACCATCACCGGCGGTGAGCCGGCTTCCGACGCCGATGCCTTCCGGTGCAATGATGTATGCCTTCTCGCCGTCCTCATACTGCACCAGAGCCAGCCGCGCGGAGCGGTTCGGGTCGTATTCGATCGCGACCACGGTCGCGAACTCACCGGGGCGATTGCGCTGAAAGTCGATAACCCGGTACCGGCGACGGTGCCCGCCACCGCGATGGCGCGTGGTCACGCGACCGGTATTGTTGCGCCCGCCCCGCTTGCGCATCGAGCGCAGGAGCGACTTCTCCGGCTTCTCCTTGGTTACCTCGGCATAGTCGGGCAGGACGGCGGCACGCCGGCCTTCCGAAGTTGGTTTGAATCCTCGTAGCGGCATGTGGCTACGCCCTCTCGAACAGCTGAATCTGGTCACCCTGCTTCAGGGTGACTACTGCCTTCTTCCAGTCCGGCTTCTTCGACTTGCGAACGCCGAACCTCTTCACTTTGCCGTGCGTCGACATTGTGTTGACCTGCACGACGCCGACACTGAAAGCCTTTTCCACCGCGCGCTTGATCTGTGCCTTGCTGGCACCAGGCGCGACGTGGAACACGTACTTCCCGCGCTCTTGCAGGATCGTGCTCTTCTCGGTAACAAGCGGGCGAACCAGTACGCCCCAGTCAGTCATTTATGCACCCGCCTTCCGGGTTCGCCGCACGGGCGCCTTCGCCTTCTCGGTGACCGTCGCCTTCGTGGCCGCCCGGGTCCGCGTGCGCGCCTTTTGCACTGCCTTTTCGACGATCGCTGGCGCGGGAGCCACCACTGGCGCGGGAGCCGCAGGAGCGATCCCGCCGCGTGCCGGACGCGCCACCGGCGCCGACCAGATCGAATCGACCTTCTTGACCGCGGCCTGAGTAATAACCAGGTTCGTCGCGCGGTGCGCGTCGAGCGCGTTCAGCAGGTTCGCGGGCGTGATAGCGATTTCCTTCAGGTTCCGCGCAGAGGCCAACACGGCCTGGTCCACGCCTTCGGTGACCAACAGCGTCTGGCCCTTGAGTTTCAGTGATCCAATCAGGCCCGAGACAGCACTGGTGCTGGGACCTTCGAGTTTCAGCCCGTCAAGCACGAACAACCGCTTCCGGCGCAGCTTCTCGGACAACGCCACTCGCAAAGCGGTCCTGCGGACCCGCCTGGTAAGACGCTGCCGGTAGCTACGAGGGTGCGGACCGTGTGCCACACCGCCGCCGCGCATGCGAGGCGCGGTGATGTCACCGATGCGGGCACGCCCCGAGTGTTTCTGCGGGCGCAGCTTCCGGCCGGAGCCGATAACCTGCCCGCGGGTCTTGGTGTCGTGCGTGCCCTGCCTCTGGTTGGCCTGCTGGGCGATGATGACCTGGTGCAGGACCGCCATGTGCATCGGCTGGCCCCAGACCACGTCGCTCGCCTCCAGGGCGCCGACCACCTGGCCGTCGTTGTTATAGACCTTGAGTTCCATCTCGGAACGTTAACCCTTCTTGGGAGCGGCCGCGGGCGCACGGCCCTTGGGCTGCTTCTGAATTGTTTCGGGCTTCTTGGCGGCCTCAGCCTGGCGTGCTCGCTCGGCGGCCCGGCGGCGGAGGACCTCTTCGGACTCGCGGCCCTGGAATCGGATGGTCACGAGACCATCGCCCGATCCGGGCACCGCGCCCTTGATTAGCATGATGTTCTGCTCGGGATCGACCTTCACGACCTTCATCTTGCTGATCGTGGCCTGTTCGGCCCCCATGTGGCCGGCCATCCGCGTGCCCTTCCACACGTGCCCGGGGTGGGTCGTTGCGCCGATCGCGCCCGGTGAGCGCTGGCGGTCGGACTGACCGTGCGTGCGTGGACCGCCGCGGAAGTGGTGCCGGCGCATTCCGCCCTGGTAGCCGCGGCCGCGCGAGATGCCGGTCACGGAGACGAAGTCGCCTACCTTGAAGATGCTCACGTCGAACTTCTGGCCGACCTGGATGGTTGAAAGGTCGGCGGTCGCCAGGAACTCTTTCTGGAAGCGGAATTTGCCTGCAGAGCGCTGCTGGTGCCCGGCCTGCGGCTTGGTCAGCCGCTTGACCGGTTCGAAACCAACCTGCACCGCCTCGTAGCCGTCGCGCGCCTTCGTCCGTATCTGCGTCGCGATGCACGGCCCGAGCCGAACCACCGTGACCGGCACGATCGAGCCGTCTTCACGGAAGTACGTTGTCATCCCTATTTTTCGGCCCAGGAGACCCTGGATGCTCATCGGCTTCGCCTGATGAATCCCCCCGGAAGGGAGGTCTTATAGCTTGATCGAAATGTCGACGCCGGCGGGCACCTGAAGGCGCGTCAGCGAGTCAATGGTTTTGGTGGTCGGCTCAAGGATGTCGATGAGCCGCTTGTGGGTCCGGATCTCAAAGTGCTCGCGTGAGTTCTTGTCGATGTGGGGCGACCGTATCACGCAGAACCGGCGGATCGCGGTAGGCATGGGCACGGGCCCGGCGACCGCCGCCCCCGTCCGCTCCGCCGCTTCGACGATCTGGCGCGCCGACAGGTCGAGCACGCGGTGGTCGAAGGCTTTGAGCACGATTCGGATCTTCTGGCCTGGCATCTGGCGCTATCCCTTCAATGCGGCAAGGGCCGTCGCCGGAGCCGGCGCGTAGTGGCTGAGTTCGAGAGTAAACACCGCTCGCCCGGTGGTCCGGGAGCGAAGGTCGGTTGCGTAGCGGAAGGTCTCGGCCAGCGGAATGAAGCCCTGGACGACCTGGATGTTGCCCTGACCTTCCATGCTCTGGATCTGGGCGCGCCGCGAGTTCAGGTCGCCGAGAACCTCACCGAGGAACTGGTCGGGCGTGATGACTTCGATTTTCATGATCGGCTCGAGCAGGGTTGGCTTACCGCGCTCCGCGGCCGATTTGAACGCCATGCTGGAGGCGATCTTGAACGACATGTCCGAGGAGTCCACCTCATGGAAAGACCCGGCCGTCAGGACGGCCTTGATGTCGACCGTCGGGAACCCGGCGAGAATGCCGGTGGCGGCGGCCTCGCGGAAGCCCGCTTCCGCTGCCTTCTGATATTCGGCAGGCAGAACCGCGCCGGTAATGGCGCTCTCCCACTGGATACCCTGCCCACGCTCCAGCGGCTCGAGCCGCAGCGTGACGTCACCGTACTGGCCGTGACCGCCGGTCTGGCGCACGAAGCGTCCCTGGGCCTCCGCCGTCTTGGCGATCGTCTCGCGGTAGGCGACCTTCGGGCTGCCCGAGGTGACTTCCACTTTGAACTCTCGGCGCATGCGTTCGACGATCACGTCGAGGTGAAGCTCACCCATCCCCGCGATGACGACCTGGCCGCTGTCAGCATCGGTCCTGACACGGAAGGTCGGGTCCTCGTCAGCCAGGCGCCCAAGTGCCGTGTCCATCTTCTCCTGATCGGCGCGGGTCTTGGGCTCCACGGCTACCGACAGGACGGGGTCGGGGAACTGAATCGACTCGAGGAGGATCTGGTTCTGTTCGTCACACAGGGTGTCGCCGGTGAAGGCGCGCTTGAGGCCGATGGCGGCGACGATCTCGCCGGGCCCGGCGGCCTTGATCTCCTGGCGGTTGTCGGCGTGCATCTTGAGCAGGCGCCCGATCCGCTCGCGCTCGCGACGCACGGGGTTGTAGTAAGGCTTGCCGGCCTCGACCGCGCCCGAATAGATGCGGAGGTAAACCAGGCGACCGACGTGCTGGTCGGACACCACTTTGAATGCAATGGCGCTGGCTGGAGCGGCAGCGTCAGGCTCCCGCTTCAGCTTGTTGCCCGACTTCGGGTCAGTGCCGTCGACGGCGCCGACATCGGTCGGTGACGGCAGGTATGCCACGACGGCATCGAGCATCGGCTGGATTCCCATGCGGCGCAACGCGCTCCCGCACAGGACCGGGTGGATCTTGCCGGCGATGGTCGCCTTGCGCATGGCGCTGACCAGTTCGTCGTCGGAGATCGGGTCGTCGCCGAGGTATTTGATAATCAACTCGTCGTCGGTCTCGGCGACCTTCTCGATCAAGCGCTTGCGGTAAAGCTCGACGTCCTTGACCAGTTCCGGCGGGAGTGGGACTTCCTGAGGAAGCATCAGGGCCGGGTCGAAGATATAGGCCTTGCGGGTCAGAAGATCCACCGCACCCTTGAAATCAGCTTCCTGGCCCATCGGAAGCTGGAGCGGAACGGGGTTGGCGCCGAGGCGGCGGACCAGGGAGTCCATGGCTTGCTCGAAACTGGCGCCGGGACGGTCCATCTTATTCACGAAGACGAGGCGGGGGACCCGGTACTTGGTCGCCTGCCGCCAGACCGTCTCGGACTGGGGCTGCACCCCGGCTACGGCATCGATCACGACCACGCCGCCGTCGAGAACCCGGAGCGACCGCTCGACTTCCGCAGTGAAGTCGACGTGGCCTGGCGTATCGATGATGTTGACCTGATGGTCCTTCCAGTAGGTCACCGTGGCGGCGGAGCCGATCGTGATGCCACGCTCGCGCTCGAGGTCCATGAAGTCCATGACCGTGGTGCCTTCATCGATGTTGCCGACCTTGTGGGTCATACCGGTGAAGAACAACACGTTTTCGGTAACGGTCGTCTTACCCGCGTCGATGTGGGCAATGAATCCGATATTCCGGATCCTGTGCAGGTCCGTTATGGAGTTCATGGCGTTTGCATTCACAGTGGCAGTCCGTTCGGACACGACAAGTACCTTCGAGATGCCGGCATTACCAGCGGTAGTGGACGAATGCGCGGTTGGCCTCCGCCATGCGGTGGAGGTCTTCTCGCCTCCGCACAGAGGTGCCCTGGCCGCGTGAGGCATCGAGTAGCTCTTCGTACAGCCGCTGGGCGATCGGCTTTCCGGCCCTGGCGCGCGCCGCGGCGACGAGCCAGCGGAGCGACATCGACACCCGGCGTTCGGGACGGACTTCGGTTGGTACCTGGTAGGTCGCACCGCCGACGCGGCGTGACTTGACCTCGACCGCCGGCGTCACGTTCCGAACGGCCTGCTCGAAAACCTCGAGCCCGGGGCGGTTCGTCTCGCGCTCCAGGCGCTCAAGCGCCCCGTACACCGCGCTTTGCGCAACCGACTTCTCGCCGCCGATCATCACTTTGTTGATGAAGCGGGAAAGCAGGATGCTGCTGTAGCGTGGGTCAGGCGCGATTATTCTGCGTTCTGCCCGTCGCCGGCGTGCCATTCGATCCCTCGTTTGTCCTGGTCAGGAGCGCCGCGCGCCGATCGCGCGCCGGTCTCCCGGCCACCGGGCCTTTCAGCCCTTGCTAGTTACCTAGGCTTGCGGCCGGGTGGCGCCGTACTTGCTGCGCCCTTGCTTCCGGCCTTCAACCCCTGACGTGTCGAGTGCGCCTCGCACGACGTGATATCGCACGCCCGGTAAGTCGGGCACGCGGCCACCCCGCACAAGCACTACCGAGTGCTCCTGCAGGTTGTGGCCCTCGCCGCCGATGTAGGCGGTTACTTCGATGCCGTTGGTCAGTCGCACCCTGGCGACCTTACGAAGCGCGGAGTTCGGCTTCTTTGGGGTCACCGTCTTAACCTGCAGGCATACCCCTCGCTTCTGGGGGCTGCCTTCGCCACGCCGGGCGCGGTTTTCGAGGGCGTTGAAGATGAACCGCAAAGCGGGCGTCTTCGAACGCTTGCCCTTCTTGGTCCGCGGTCGACGGACGAGCTGGTTTATGGTCGGCATCACTGACTCCGGCGTGCTACGAAGCGCACGGGATATCCCGCCACGTTAGTTGCGGGCGACAAACGGTGATTATATCCACGAGCTTTCAGTAGAGTCAACGTATTCTCTTGTACGGGCAGCAGATCCGATTCTGAAACAGATCGGACCGCGGATTGGCGCGGGTCTCCGTCAGCAAGATCCCGGCGGGGCGGAGAACCATGGCCGCAACCTGCGGGCCAAATCCCGCTTCTGGATTAATATGGGTTCTTTCCGATCGGATTCGGTCGCTCATCATGTGCGCTCAAACGATGGGCGGTCCCGGCTTTCAGGTCACCACCTTGTTAAAACTAGTCCTGTTGGGATTCAGCTCCGGCGACGCGGTCCGGCTTGCGAAGTCGCTCACCGGCGTCGATCCGGACATTTCGGTCGTCCCTGTCGTGGGCGAGCGCGCGGATCCGACGCAGGCCGGTGAGATCGACGCCGCACTGGTCGCCGCAGATGGCTCCGGCAACTTGACGGAACGAATTCAAGAGGCCCGCAATGCAGGTCTCCCGGTGGTCGCGCTGATGCCTGGCCGCGACTTGACCGGGCTCGACCTTTCGGTGGCGCAGTTCGATTTCTGCCTGCCGCCGCATGCGCCAAAAGAGCTGGCGCTCCGGGCCAGGGTGGTGGCCGCCCGATCCGGCAGACAGAAGGGGTCGACCAGCATCCAGGTTGGCGAACTCACGATCGATACCGACCGGTACGAGGTCAGGGTCTCCGGACAGAAGGTCGACCTGACCTACAAGGAGTACGAGTTGTTGCGTGTCCTTGCCGCCAACCCGGGGCGGGTGTTCTCACGCGAGGTGCTCCTGCGTACCGTCTGGGAATATGACTACTTCGGCGGGACCCGCACGGTTGACGTCCACATTCGGAGGCTGCGGAGCAAGATCCAGGACGTCAAGAACCGCTTCATTGAAACGGTTTGGAACGTTGGATACAGGTTCAGGGCCCCGGATGCTTCCCCGGACGGGCAGGGACCCGAAGCCTAGAGGCGTCCGGGAGGCGGACCGCCAAACTCCGGTCGCGGCAAACCTGTAACATTCGGCCCGCTTCGCGGGTGTCGCCCGCGGCCCGGCGTGGCCCCACTCCCCGGGAGCGCGTGAGGCTTGCCGGCCAGGTCAGAGCTCGCTAATTGCGAGACATCATGAGGAGCCCTCGATGCCCACCAAGAGAGCAACCAGCCCCTCCGACAGAGTCCTGAAGTTGATGAAGGACAACGAGTGCGATGTCCTCGACATCAAGTTCATCGATGTCCCGGGCACCTGGCAGCACGTGGCCCTGCCCCTGGGCGAGGTCAACGACGACCTGTTCGAGCGCGGGACCGGCTTCGACGGGTCGAGCATCCGCGGGTTCCAGGTCATCAATGAATCCGACATGCTTCTTCTGCCGGATTCGGACACGGCCGTGGTCGACCCGTTCGCGGAACGGACCGTTTCGGTCATCGCCGACGTACGCGACCCGCTGACCGGCAAGGAGTACTCACGCGACCCTCGCTGGATCGCGAAGAAGGCGGAAGCCCACCTCAAGAAGTCGGGAGTGGGCGATGTGTCCTACTGGGGGCCTGAACTCGAGTTCTTCATCTTCGACAGCGCCCGGTTCGCACAGGACGTCAACTACGGCTTCTACTACATCGACTCCGACGAGGGGATCTGGAACTCCGGCGCCGAGACGATGCTCGACGGGATGTCGCTCAACACGGCTTACCGGCCGCGGCTAAAGACGGGTTACTTCCCCGCCTCGCCAACCGATACCCAGCACGATATGCGCAGCGAGATGGTGCGGGTGCTGGTAGAGACGTTCGGCGTGGTGGTCGAGAAGCACCACCACGAGGTCGCCACCGGCGGTCAAGGCGAGATCGACATGCGGTACAGCACGCTTGTGAACATGGCCGACCAGGTCATGGAGTACAAGTACACGGTCAAGAACGTCGCCAAGCGCTATGGCAAGGTCGCGACGTTCATGGCCAAGCCGCTCTTCAATGACAACGGATCCGGGATGCACACCCACCAGAGCATCTGGAAGGGCGGGCGACCCCTGTTCGCGGGTAACCGGTATGCCGGCCTGAGCGACATGGCACTCCACTACATTGGCGGGCTGATCAAGCACGGGCCAGCCTTGATGGCCTTCTGCGCGCCGACGATGAACTCTTACAAGCGGCTCGTTCCCGGGTTTGAAGCCCCGACGATTCTGGCGCTGTCGGCGCGCAACCGCTCAGCGGCCTGCCGGATCCCGATGTACTTCCCGGACGCGAAGGCCAAGAGGGTGGAGTTCCGGTCCCCCGATCCCACCTGCAACCCGTACCTGGCGTTCTCGGCGATGCTGATGGCGGGCCTCGACGGGATCGCCAACAAGCTGAGTCCCGGCGACCCGCTTGAGGCCGACCTGTACGAACTGCCCGCGCACGAGATCGCCAAGCTCAGCCAGATCCCCGGATCGCTTCCGGCCGCGCTGGCCGCGCTGGAGAACGACCACGAGTTCCTGACCAGGGGAGGCGTGTTCACCGAGGACATCCTCGAAACCTGGATCGAGTTCAAGCGCAAGAACGAGGTCGACCCGATCAGGCTGCGACCGCACCCTTATGAGTTCTTCCTGTCGTTCGACGCTTAGGAAGCCGGTTTCCAGGGTGGCGAGGTTCGGGGCACAGGCCCTGGGTCCCGCGTGTGCCTGCGAAACGGCGAACGCCCCCTGCCGGCGCAGGCTTGCGCAGGTGACCTGACGCGATGCTGCATCGGGATTCCGAGCTCGACCTCTACCTGATCAGGCACGGGGAGAGCGCCGGCAACAGGCGTGACCCGCGTGCGCCCTACGATCCCGATTCTGAACTGACGCCGCGCGGCCGGGAGCAGATGACGCTGCTTGGACGCAGGCTCCTGGCCGACCGTGTCGTATTCGACGCCGTCTACTCGTCGACCCTCAAGCGTGCGATCGGGTCGGCCGAGGCGATGCTGAGTGCCATGGGAAGCCGAGTGCGGTTCGAACGAGTCCGTGCGCTCGACGAACTCCGAGTGGCCATTCGCGATGGGCAGCCGATCGACCAGCGCCTGAACGACCAGGAACTGAGGAGTTACGAGCGAGCGGGCCCCTGGTGGGTCTACGGCGAGCAAGCAGGCGAAGGGGTCGAGTCAGAGCGCATGCTGCAACGCCGGGTCATGAGCTGGATAGAGGACCGCCTGATCAACGACACAAGATTCCTGACGCCAGGCGGCACCTCGGTCGTAGCGATGGTTACGCACGGCGGCGCCATCCGCACCGCCCTGCAATCGATACTGGGATTCGACGCCACCTTCATCAGGCGCTTCCAGATCGACAACGCCTCGATCTCCAGACTGAGGTTCAATGCCTCAGGCTGGTTCCCGGTGTCGATCAACGACGCCTGGCATACGAGAGACGCACGGGCATAGCTGCCTGATCATGGCTTTTGGCCCGAGGATCAGCGTCCCAGCACGACCTCGCGGCCCGTTCGCGACGACTCCTCGGATGCCTCCAGGACCTCGATCACCTGACGGCCGTGCTCCATGCGAATCGGCGGTGTCTTGCTGCCCGACTCGATCGCCTTTGCGAAGTCGGTGACCTCGTCGTGCAGCGAGTCGGTCGCCTTGATCGGGACTTCCGTCCATTCCTCATTCCTGGCGATCCATACGCCAGTCTTCTGGTTGGCCCCCTGGCCGTACGCGAGCCGGAACTTCGCCTGTCCTTTCGTGAAGTAGTACTCCGCTCCGTACTCCGTGTAACCCTTTCCGATGTCGAAGGCGATCCGGGAGAGCGTTGCAACGGGGCCGTGCTTCCAGCGCAGGAAGCACATCGCGGTGTCGTCGGCGGGGATGTGTGGGTGGGTGAAATTGCCCACCCGTGCGCTCACGGTCGTGATGTCGCTGCCCAGAATCCACAGAAGGCGGTCGATCATGTGCGAACCGTCCATCTGCCCCATCCCGCCGCCCCTGGTCTGGTCGAGCATCCACTTCGGGCGCTTGTCGGGCTCAAGCACCTTGTGCCAGACGTCGTGCACCATGACCACTTCGCCGAGCTCCTTCGAGTCGACGATCTCCTTCATCTTCTTGACCGCCGGCATGTACCGCTGGGTATGGGCGACAAACAGCAGCCGGTCGTTCTTCCTCGCCGCGGCGATCATTTCGTCGCACTCTTTCGTGTTGAGCGCCATCGGCTTTTCGAGGTAGACGTGTTTACCGGCATTCAGGGCGTCGATCGCAGCCCGGTGATGGAGCCAGTGCGGGAGCGTCAGGATCGCAGCCTGGACGTCCTTCCTCTTGATGGCTTCCTTGTAATCAGCAACGAAATCGACCCCGGGGTTCTTCATCTTTAGGGGAGCGACCTGCTCCTCCCGGGGCTCGGCAACGACGGCCACGTTGTGGCCCGATTTCCGGACCACGTCGAGATAGCTCCCGCCGATCCTCCCGGTACCCAGCACAGCGATGTTCAATGGCACTAGAAATCCTCCAGACCGAAATGTTACAGCTAGCGGCAGTGACTGACCCGATGACGTGTGAAGGTGCTAACGCGCCGCGCGTGGCAACACGACTTTTTCGAGTTCGCTTACGTGGTCGATTTCGAAATCGGGGACAGGGTCGCCATAGATCCACCACTTGCGTCCCGCGCGCACCCAGGCGGTGGGCATACGGACCGCGGCCGCGCCAGAAATGTCTGCGGAGGGGTTATCGCCAACGAACAGCGTCTCCTGGGCTCGCGAGCCGAGGCGCCGGAGGCCCTCGCCGAAGATTGAGGCGTCAGGCTTGCTCGCGCCGAACGCTTCAGACGTGATGACGAAAGGCGGGAGCCCCGACAGGCCAACTTGCGCCAGCTTCTCGAACTGCTGTGGTCCTCCGTTCGTGATGATGCCCCAGGGCATCGAGGCATCGTTCAGTCTGGCCAGGAATTTGATCACCATTTCGTCGGGCCTGAACGCGGCGATCAATACAGCCCAGAATCGCCGAACCTGTTTCTCCAGGTCGCTGTCGATCCCCGGCCATCGTGCCTGTGCCAGCTCGAACAGTTTCGGGCGCGCCGTCGCCCCGCGGGCATCCCACTTGATCAGGAGCTTCGTCGCCTCTTCGAGGGTCGAGGCTGCCCGCACGGCCGGCTCAGCGGCGAAGAATCGTTCGGCAAACGTCGCGAATGCCCGCCGACGGTCGATCAGGGTGTCGTCGAGGTCGAAAAGCACCGCCTTGTATCGGACATCCGGCGCATTCACGAGGTCATACGTCGGCGACTGACCCGTCCCGCTCGTCCCAGGATCCCGAGTATGCGTGGGGCTTGAAGGGCCGTGACTTGATCACCGCTTCGTCAAGGTCGATACCGAGGCCTGGCGCGGTCGGGAGCTCGAAGTAGCCGTCCTTGATCTTCAGCGGCACCTTCTGAACCTTGTCGTGCCAGGGCATGTCGCGGGCCGTTTCCAGAATGTGGAAATTGGGAATCGCTGCGCACAGGTGCAGGCTGGCTGCACACGCCACGGGGCCGTTCGGATTGTGTGGAGCGACCTTGATGTACTCCATCTCGGCGTGGGACGCGATGCGCCGGAGTTCGGAGATCCCACCTCCATGACAGATATCGGGCTGGATCACGTCAACCAGCCTGCGCTGTAGCAGTTCCTTGAATCCCCACCTGAAGTAGAGGCGCTCACCTGTGGCGAGGTCGGTCGGTCCACCCGCGGCGCGAACCTGAGCGAGGGCATCAAGGTTGTCGGGGGGAGTCGGCTCCTCGAAGAACAGGACGCCGAACTCGTGGATTGCCTGGATCTTTCTGATGGCGATCGACGCCCGGTCGCGCCCGTGGTTGTCGATCATGATGTCGACTTCGGGCCCGACCTCCTTGCGCATCGCGCCGATCTTTTCGTGGAGAGCTTCCGGGCCGTCCTCCTCACGGAAGGAGCCCTTGCCGACCTCCCACCCGCCGGTCTTGAAGGCGGTGAATCCTTCATCGACCTTCTCACGCGCGCCGCGTAAGTCGGAGGCGTGCGTGTACGCGCGCACCCGCTCGCGAACCGCGCCGCCCAGCAGCTTGTACACGGGCTGCCCGTAAACCTTACCCGTGATGTCCCAGAGCGCCTGGTCGATGGCGCTGATCGCTGACCCGATCACGGGACCGCCCCGCCAGAACCCGTGGCGGTACATGGCCTGCCAGAGTTTTTCGATCTGTGTCGGATCCCGGCCGATAATCCGCGGCACCATGGCCTTGACGGCTGCTTCGACCGCGTGCTCATGCAGCTCAAGCGTGCCCTCGCCCCAGCCGTATACGTCCTGGTCAGTGACGACCTTGACGAATAGCCAGTTCCGGTTCACCCCGTTCATGAGAAATGTCTTGCAATCGACGATCTTCACGCTGCGGAACCTCCACCGTGTCGCGACTTTCCGCCCACGGATTTACAACGCGCCACTTCTGCTGGCGGACTGATCTACGGGTTTTCACGGACTCACCCGTGCGGACATTCCGCTTCTAATGGTGAGGCCAACCCCCGTTACTGGCAGCTCAGGGCCGGACTATTTTCCTTCACGCCAGGCAAATGCAATCAACAGCCCATGGCTTCGGGCCGGGCCTCAACTGGCCGAAAGGGCGCGGCAAATGCTCGAAGTGATGCAGGCACCACGCGGGGTCGACAACATTCAGATCAGAGTCTGATCGTCGACGACCAGCCGGTCTTTCGCGAGGTAGCCCGCGCGGTGCTCGAAGGCGACGGGCCCTTCAGCGTCGTCGCCGAAGGCAACTCTGGCATTGAGGCCGTGGA
>VGZT01000023.1 GCA_016872495.1 SAR202 cluster bacterium | reverse complement strand
GGACTCGACTTGTGTCAGAAGAGTGTCAAGTACTGGTCGGTTTCCCAGCGGCTGACCTGGTTGTGATACCTGACCCATTCCCGGCGCTTCACACGAATGAACTCTTCGGCAAGGTCTGGACCGAGCGCCCGCCGGGCAACCCCGTCCTTTTCGAACTCATTGACGGCTTCTTCGAGGGTCTGCGGGATCCACTGGATCTTGCGGCGTTTCACTTCGGACAGCGGCAACTCGTACATGTTGGTGCCGGCAAAGGGCTCACCCGGATCGAGCTGCCGCTCGATTCCGTCGATCCCGGCCTCTATGAAGCCGGCCAGCGCCAGGTAGAGGTTTACCGCGCCGGACACCGCACGACACTCGAATCTGCCGGGCTCAGGCGTCCGGAACATGTGAGTCCGGTTGTTATCGCCATAGGAGATGAACGCGGGTGTCCAGGTGAAGCCCGAGACCGCGCCTGTCAGGTACTCACCGACCGACAGGCGTTTGTAGCAGTTGACCGTGGGAGCAAAGAGCGCGGCGAGCCCGCGTGCGTGCGCCATCAGCCCGCCCAGGAAATGATACGCAAGCTGCGACTGGCCCAGTCCTCGCTTGTCCCGGGGGTCGAGGAAGGCGTTCTTGCCCCGCTTGTCCCATACCGAAAAATGGATGTGGCTCCCGTTACCCGTCAGGTTCCCAAAAGGCTTCGGCATGTGGGTAGCGATGGCGCCTGAAGCACGCGCGACCTGGCTGGTCATCATCTTGAAGAACGTGTACCGGTCGGCGGTCGTGAGCGCGTCCGAGTATTTCCAGTTGAGCTCGAACTGGGAAGTGGCGTCCTCGTGGTCGGAGGCGTACGGCTCCCAGCCCAGTTTCTCCATGTGCTCCAGCAGGGTCCTGAGGTAGGCCATGCTGCCGGAGAGGCTCTTGAAGTCGTAGCAAGGCTTGGAGAGGGTGTCGAAACCGGTGGGGTCGAAGGTGCGGATCGACCCGTCCTCGAAGCGCCGAACCAGCATGTGCTCCGCTTCCACGCCCGCCCGCAACTCGTAACCGCGCTCGGCCAGGCGGGCGATGGCCCGCTTGAGGGCGCCGCGCGAACAGTAGGGCGATGGCTCACCGTCGACGTGGATGTCGCAGGCGAATCGGACGACGCCCGACTCCCATGGCACGGGGGTGTACGTCTCCAGATCGGGCACGCCGATCATGTCGTGGCTGTGGGGCCCCTGTCCCATGCCGACCGTTGCCGCGCCAGCGAATCCGGCGCTGCCCTGGAGGAACTGGTCGAGCGCGCTTACGGGAACCCCCTTGCAGCGCGGCGTTCCATTAATGTCGACCCACTGGGCGAGGAGGTAGGTGATCCCTTCTTTCTGCAGCCTTGCCTTGATTTCCTGCGCGTTCATGTCGTTCGCCTCCTGGTCTGGTCAGTGTGAGACCGCAGCCGCCGCTTTCTCGCCCAGCATCTCGCCGCTGGCGAATCGCGTGATGGAAAAGGGCTTGATCAGGTCTGGCGTGACGCCGGTGTGGATCAGCTCTGCGATGCAGCGCCCGGAGATCGGCCCGGCTTTGAAACCGTACGTGCCCCACCCGACGTCGAGGACGAATCCCTTCAGCCCGGGGACGAACCCCATGATCGGGCTGTAGTCGGGGGTCATGTCGCACACGCCGGCCCACTGCCTCAATACTTTCACGGACGATATCGAAGGGAGTAGCTCAAGCACGTGCGCGGCGCTCGCTTCCATGAAAGGCAGCGTCGAGCGGTTGCTGTACGACGAGTACGGGTCGATCTCGGCGCCGATCACGAGCTCACCGCGGTCGGTCTGGCTGACGTAGACGTTCAGGGTCGCCGACACGAGCACGGGGTCGAGGAACGGTTTGAGCGGCTCGGTGACAAGCGCCTGCAGCGGGTGCGACACGATCGGCAGTCGCAAGCCAACCATCGCTGCGATCGTCGACGCCCAACCGGCGGTCGAGTTCACTACGGTGCCCGCGCCAATCGCTCCCCTGGACGTGTCGACGCCGGTCACGACCCCGCCGCCATGGTTGATACCGGTCACGGTTGTGAACGGGTGGATATCCACTCCCAGGCGGCTCGCCGCCCGGGCATAGGCCCACACGACGGCGTCGTGGCGGATGATCCCCCCCGGCGGGTGGTAAAGGGCCGCGAGGACCGGGAACCGGGGACGGCTCGAAAGGTCGACGGCAGGTGCCAGCCTGGCGATCTCGGAGGGATAGATGACACGACTGTCGACGCCGGTCAGCTGATTGATTTCCGCCCTCACTCGCAACCCGGCGATCGCCTGCTCGGTATGGGCGAACGTGAGGTGCCCGCGCTGGCTGAACATTACGTTCATGTCCAGGTCGACGGACATCTTCTCGTAGATCTTGACCGACTGGTCGTAGAACGCAACGCCCTCCGGGGTGCGGTAGTTCGATCTGATGATGGCGGTGTTGCGGCCGCTGGACCCGGCGCCTATGTAGTACCGCTCCAGGACTGCGATGTTCCGGACGCCACGCCGGGCGAGCTCGTACGCGGTCGCCAGGCCGTGTACGCCGGCGCCGATGATGACGACGTCGTATGTCTTCTTGAGTGGTCGAGGCGACCACATCTTCAGGCGTTTGAAGACTCCGATCATGCGCCCGCCCCCTCGAAGACGTCGAGGCCGGCCGCGACCAGGCCGAGATCGCGGCCAATTGATAGCAGGGCCGACCAGAGGTAGGCCGCGTAATCGCGCGGCACGGCGAGCGTGTACGCGGTTGTCCCACGCAGGTCGCGGCGCGCCATGGTCACGCGCACGTTCGCGATCGGTCCGTGGAGCAGGCGTAAGTCCATCAAGGAGGTGAGGCGGGTGTCAGCGGGACAACTGATCTGGAGGATTTCGGGCGCACGCGGGCCGGCCAGCCAGAGCAGTGTCACGGCGGAACCGTAGCGGGCGCTCGCAGCGCCCGGACCGATCAGGCGCGCTGCCAGCGCGTCGTCGGCCGCCAGCACGAGCGCCTCGTCGGGGGCGAGGCCCCAGACCTCCGGCATGCCCGGATGGCGGGCAGGGGACACGTGGCCGGGGGCCACCTCGAGACCTGCGGCCCTGAGTACCGCGGCGGTCCCATGCCCTGCAACGAGGAGCTTGTCGAGCGGTCCCATCTCGACGAGTACAGCAGCTTGCGCCAGCGCTTTCCGTTCCCGGTCAGGCTGACCGAAGTTGGCAGGCCAGCGCTCCGTCTCCGTACGCCAGCGCGCGCCCCGCGCCTCATGAACCGCCTCCAGCGGGCTGCGGCGCACCGGGTCAGCCAGCGGCTTCGCGGTCATCCCCCGCCCCGCAGTCGCGCGCCTTCTGGATCATGGAAAGGCGCCAGGTGCACCCGGGCGGCGGTCGTGGTGCCGCTGGTGCCTTCGCCAAGCCTTATCGACAGGGCGGAGCCTTCGGTTGCATGCTCCGGATTCACCCATGCTAGTCCGATCGCTCGCTGGAGTCCGGGCGACAATTTGCAGCTGGTTACGCGTCCGACCGGGCGGCCCTGGTGGACGACCGCAGCGCCTTCCGCCGGGACGCCTCCGCCCGTGACCTCGAAGCCGATGAGAAGGGGTCGTCCGGATCGGCTTCCGAGCGCCGCGATCCCAGCGCGCCCGACAAAATCGCTCTTTTCCGCCTTCACGATCCAGCCGAGCCCTGAGTCCACCGGGTTCGACAGGGCGTCGGTGTCCTGTCCCGGGATGATGTGCAGCTTTTCGAGACGGAGGACTCGCTGGGTCTCGACGCCAAATGGCTTGATGCCGAATTCGTGGCCGGCGTCCATCAATGTGTCCCAGACATGCGCGCCGTATTCGGCCGGCACGTGGATCTCGAAGCCGAGCTCGCCCACGAAGCCGATCCGCAGGATGATGGCCGGCACGCCTGCGACCTCCGTCTCAACGGCGGCCAGGTACGGCATGGCCTTATTAGAGACGTCCGCCCCGGTCAGTCGCTTGATGACCTCGCGTGATCTCGGGCCAGCGAGGTTGATCGCCGCCAGCTCGGAGGTCACGTTGATGGTCTGGACGTCGCGCCTGGAACCGGCCAGCCACCATTGCAGCCACTGCTCGACCGCGTCGAACGCGCCGGTGCCTGTGGTGAGAAAGAACCGCTCGGGGCCCAGCCTCGCCACCGTGCCGTCGTCCAGCACGATGCCAGCGTCGTCGGTCATCGCCCGGTATCGGACCCTTCCGATTCGCAGGTCACTGAACCTGTTTGGATGCAGCCAGTCCAGGAACTCACCGGCGTCGCGACCCGTGACCTCAAGCTTGCCGAGAGTGCTGACGTCGATGATTCCGGCCGCCTCGCGGACCGCCCGGTATTCCTCGGCAACCGTCGTGTAGATGAACGGCCGCTTCCATTCGCCCATGTCGACCCAGCGCGCACCCAGGCGGGCGTGGCGGTCGTGGAGTGCCGTCTGCCGTTCGGGCGCAAGGTGAGGGCCGGCGAGGGCTGCCAGGGTCACCGGCTGAAATGGTGGGCGGGCGGTGGTGAGGCCGGTCTTGCCGACCGACTGGCCGGTGATGCCGGCGTGGACGCCTGCCGACAGGCTGTGGCACATCTTGCCCTGGCACGGCCCCATGGTGGCCGTGCTGTAGCGCTTGACGGTTTCCAGGGCGTCGAAGCCTTCATGGATGGCGAGCTTGATGTCCTTGACCGTCACGTCCTCACACATGCAGACGAATGCCTTGCGAGTGGCCGGCGGTGGCGGCGCGGCTCCAATCGGCGCGCCTGGTAGCGGCCGAGCCGGCGTGGCTACCGGCTGGCCAAGCGCACGCAGGGCGGCGCGCGTGCCGGCCGCCCGCGCCGATTTCAGCACGCCCGCGATGTCGGAGATTCCCTCGACATGGCCTGCAGCGGTGATGTTTGCAGGACACTCGGCGGGCACGAACAGGCCGGTTGAGCCGTCGAAAACCAGCTTTGCGCCGGCCTGGGCAAGGAGCGAAACGACTGGTTCGGGCCGAGCGGCCATCGCCACCAGGTCGGCGTTAACGGAACGGCGTCCGCCGCCTGAATCGAAGCGAAGCTGGCGGACCCTGGAGCGCCCGACCACCTCGATCCTGGTGGCGCCTTCCCAGACCGGTATGTGTCGAGAACGCACGGCGGCGGAGCGTTCCTGGTCGGACGCCGCCGGGCGTGAGTCGACCAGGGCGGTGACGTCGAATCCGGAGCTTGCGAGCTCAAGCGCCGCCGCGCACCCGTGGTCGTCTTCGGTAACCACCGCGACGCGCCGGCCAGCCCGGACGTCGTGGCGCGCGGCGAGGCGGAGGATCGCCGACGCCAACATCACGCCGGGGCGGTCGTTGTTGTGGAAGAGCAGGGGCCGTTCAAACGCCCCGGTTGCCACGACTATCTGTTTCGCCCGCACGCGGTAGAGGGAGTCGCCGCGGCTGGCGCCAACCAGGTTGCCTTCGTAGATGCCGAACGCGGATGTTGAAGGCAGGTGCTCGATCAGCGGGTTTTCCCGGATGAGCTTTTCGAGGCGCGCCGACGCCTCGGGACCGCGGAGACCGTTGAGGACGTCGTCGCCGGTAACGGTAGCCTGCGAGTAGGCGAGATGGCCGCCCAGTTGCTCCTGGTCGTCGATCAAGACCACTCGCGCGCCAGCTTGCGAGGCCGCCAGCGCAGCCACCGATCCGCCTGGTCCGCCACCGATTACGGCAACGTCGCAGAACATGTGGCGCTTGGTCGCATGGTCCGCTTGCCGGGGCGTGCGCCTGACCGAGCCCAGCCCTGCGAGCCGTCGCAGCACGCCTTCGTACACTGGCCATGCGGCCCGGGGCCTGATGAATGTCTTGTAGTAGAAGCCAACCGGCAGGATTCGGTCGAGGCGGTCGAACGCGCCGAAGAGGTCCCGGCGGACCGAAGGCCATGCATTCTGCCCCGAGACCGTGCCGCCGTCGACCGCCCTGGTCACGCAGGCGCGCACGTTCGGGACGCCGTCGACGGTCACCATGCAGTTGGGGCAGCGACCAGCGCAGCACAGTAACCCCCGTGGCCGGTGGTATTTGAAGCTGCGCGAGATGACATCGACCCGTGCGCGTGCCAGCGCCGAGCCATAGGTGTCGCCGTCGAAGGCCTGGACCCTTCGGCCGTCGAACGTGAAGCTAATCTCCTGGCGGGTCATTCGCATCGCGGGGCGGGACCGTGGGTGCGGTCGACTTCAGGACGGTGTTGTCGCGGGTATCCCGTACGGCTCTGAACCACCGCTTGCAGCCAAGGCGGTGGTACCACCAGGCATCCTCTACGCCGGCGGCGTTGGTCCGGTCGTAGAGGTATGCGGTCCACGTGGACCGGGGTGAACCGGGCGCCGGCCGTCGCTGTGCCTCGCCGCCGTACCTGAACTCATAGACGTCACGTGGGCCGCACTGCGGGCAGGGCAGGAGGAATGACAAGCTACTGTCCTGGTATCCAGTGCGTCCCAACCAGCGGGATCCGGGTGATCGCGGCCGCCTCTACCGTGAGCGCGCGCAGGTCGTCGGGGTCCAGGTCGTGCACGTTGGCCTTCCCGCACGAGCGCGCGATCATCTGCGCCTCCAGGGTCATCGCGATCAGGAAGTTGGTGACGCGCTGCGCCGCCTCATCGATGGGGAGGCGGGCAACCAGTTTTGGGTCCTGAGTCGTGATGCCGACCGGGCAGCGGCCGGTGTGGCAATGGTGGCAGCGGCCGGGCCGGGTGCCGAGTCTCTCGTAGTCCTCGACATAGAGAGAGCGATTGCAGTTCAGGGCGATCAGCGCAGCCGTGCCGATGTAGCAGGCGTCGGCGCCCAGGGCCAGGGCCTTGGCGACGTCGACACCGCTGCGGATCCCGCCTGCTGCGATCAGCTGCACCGAACCGAAGAGACCGAGGTCCTCGAGCGCTCGCCGTGCCTCGGCAATGGCGGCCAGGGTCGGGATCCCGGTGTGGTCCTGCAGCAGCTCCGGTGAAGCTGCGGTGCCGCCTTCCATTCCGTCGACTACCACGACGTCGGCGCCACACTTGGCGGCCAGCTTGACGTCGTCGAAGACCCTGGTGGCGCCCATCTTGACGAAGATCGGCACCTTCCAGTCGGTCGCTTCCCTCAACTCCTCGATCTTGATGATCATGTCGTCCGGCCCCAGGAAGTCGGGGTGCCGGGCGGGGGAGCGCTGGTCGACCCCGGGAGGCAGCTCGCGGATTTTCGCGATCTCGGGCGAGATCTTGCTGCCCAGGAGGAGCCCCCCGGTGCCCGGTTTGGCGCCCTGGCCGATCGTGAGTTCGATGGCGTCTGCTTCCCGCAGGTGATGGACGTTGGCGCCGTATCTGCTGGGGAGCACCTCCACGATCATCTTCTTCGAATTCGCGCGTTCGGCCGGCAGCATCCCGCCGTCGCCCGAGGTGGTCGATGTGCCTGCCGCGGCGGCGCCTCGTGCGAGCGCCACCTTTGCGTTGAACGAGAGAGCCCCATAGCTCATGCCGGTGATCATGACCGGGATGTCGAGCTCGACTGGCACCTCGGCGTGGCGCGTGCCGAGGACGGTCCTGGTATCGCACTTCTCGCGGTAGCCCTCGAGCGGGATCCGGGTCAGGGATGCCGGGAGGAAGGTGAGGTCGTCGAGCGACGGCAGGGCCCGTTCGCGCAGGGTGCCGAAGCCGCGGATGCGGTAGCGTGCGAGCGCAGCCTTTTCCTGAATCTCGTCGATCACGCCGGGTGTGAAGATCCGGCTGGTCCGCTCGTCGCCGGTGGGTGTCATAGCGCCGCCCGCCATGTTTCCAGCTCGGCATGCTCGAAGTTCCAGAGCTTCCTGCCGGATACAACTTTCTTGAGGCGTTTAGGTACCGGTATGTGGTGCTCCTCGAGAGCTGCTGCGATTGCCTGGCGGTCTGACCGGCTCGGCGCCTTGACGACGGCGTCGTTGCCGAGTGACTCGATCTCACCGCCGACGTAGACGACCCCTTCGTACATCGAATCGGCGAGCGCGTGTCCGGCGTTGCCAACGATCACGATCGTTCCGCGCTGCATCATGAAAGCCGTCATGTAGCCGGCATCGCCACCGATCAACAGCAGCCCGCCCTTCATGCTGACGCCGGCGCGCGCGGCACAGTCGCCCTTGACGACCACCAGCCCGCCGCGAATCGAGGCCGCCGCGCCGTTGCCGGCGTTGCCCGCCACTTCGACCGTGCCGGAGAGCATGCCTTCGGCCACGCCCCAACCGGCGCTCCCGTTGACGGTTACCGTGGCGCCATCGTTCATGCCGCCGCAGTAGTAGCCAACGCTGCCTTCGAAGCCGACCGCGCCAGGCGAAAGAAGGGCGACACCGAGGTTGTGGCGCGCAGCCGGATTCCGAACCTTGACCCTCCGCCCGGGGCCCAGGCTCGCCCTGATATCTCTATTGATATCGCGTGTCGACCGCCCAGCGCAGTCGATGACCGGGTTGCGCGCAGGACTCATGCCAGCGCCGCCTGTCGGGCCCTGCTCCAGATGCGATGCACATTCCCCGAGGGCTCATGCGCAACGCCATCGGTCCCGAGGGCCGCGCGAATCGCGACCTCCTCATTGGCGATCGCGACGTATCCGTCGGTTTCGACGGTAATGAGGGGCTTGAGGGCGAACGGGTCACGCGCATAGCCGA
Organism: SAR202 cluster bacterium; assembly: GCA_016872495.1. Classification (GTDB taxonomy): domain Bacteria; phylum Chloroflexota; class Dehalococcoidia; order Lucifugimonadales; family Lucifugimonadaceae; genus VGZT01. The sequence continues at coordinate 26,698 of VGZT01000023.1, read as the reverse complement.
GCAGGTCAGGCGTCGCGACGAGGTAGGTGAAGCTGCCGTCGAGGTCCTGCAGCGACCTGACCATCGCCTCTTCGAGCGAGCGGCCCGCGCTCATCTGGTCGGCGAGGTAGACGCCGATGACTTCAGAGTCGTTCTCCGTGAAGAATCGGACCCCCTTCTGCTCATAGATCCTGCGCAGGCGGTGGTAGTTCGTTATGTGGCCGTTGTGGACGGTGGCCAGGTCCGGCACGCCTCTCGCCCAGAAGGGCTGCGAGTGGGACAGGTCGACTTTGCTCTCGGTGGATAGCCGCGTATGGCCGATTCCGTGGCTGCCCTTGAATCTACGGACGTCGAGGGCGTGCGCCAGGTTGCGTGGTGAACCTACCTGCTTCACGAGTTCCAGGTTCTTGCCGAGGCTCACGATCTCGAGTCCGTGCCGTGGGTCTTCAACCCTGCGGCAGAACTCTACGACGTCGCACTGGCGTGCGATTTCCAGCCTGACCATCCCGCCGGAGACCCGGTGATCGCGCACCCGGGCCACGCTCTTGACGAGATCGAGCGCAACATCGACCGCCGACTCGAGATCGCGGTCCTCGGGCAGGCATATCCAGCAGACCTCGCGGCTGTCCGGGGTGGGCCCCATGAGCGCCAGCCCGGCGGAGTCCGGGCCTCGCTTCCCGAGCGCCTCGAGCATCCCCAGCAACACATTGCCCACCGGCGCGCTGGCGGTCCGTTTATCGAGGTATCCGGCTATTCCGCACAAATTGTTTCGCCTCTGGTCCCGCCCGAGCGGGCGGCTGCGGTTCTCAAAGAGCGTTCCCGGAGCAAGAGTGTAGACGACCGAACCGCTCAGGCCTGATTGCCTGCGTAGCTACCTTCAAGGAGACGTCCGCTTGCGAACCGGTCGAGGCCGAGGGTTGAGACGTCGATCGAACCCGGGCGTCTCCCAACGAGCTCGTCGGCGATCACCTCGCCGATTGCCGGCCCAAGCTTGAAGCCGTGGCCGCTGAAACCGACGCACAGGACGAATCCATCCACGTCGGTCTTCCCCAGGATCGGGTGCCAGTCGGGCGTCACATCGTAGAGGCTTGCGTACCCCCGGACTACCCTGGCACGCGCGGCCAGGCGTGGGAGCCGGTGTGAGAGCCGCCCCATGATCATGTCGACGAACGAGCGGTCAACCGCGCGCTTGAAACTGTCGGGATCTGCGCGTTCGATCTCCTTGGGGTGGCCGTCGCCAACCAGGAGGAGGTCGCCCGGCTCGCGCCTCCAGTAATCCCGATCGACGCCGTTGGACACCGGCATGCGCGGGATCAACGAGAGGTCGTCGCAGGCCAGCACAATGTCCTGCTCGCGTGTGACTTCCAGCGGGACGGTAACCCCGACCCAGGCGGCGATTTGAGCCCCCCAGGGGCCTGCGGCGTTCACCACCGTCCGAGTTGCGATGCGACCACGCGTCGTCCTGACGCCGGTCACTCGCCCGCCCTGGACGTCGATCCCGGTGGCCGCTTCGCCCTCGCGTATCTGAGCGCCGAGCGCCCGGGCCCGATGCGCGAAGCCCAGCGTGGTAGCGACCGGGTCGGCGTAGCCGCCGCGCGGTTCGATCAAGGCGCTCCCTATGCCCTCGACGTTCATCCCCGGGATCGCTGCCTTGAGCTCGTCGATGGTCAACATGCGGGCATCGACACCGAGCGCCCGGTGTCTGACCAGGTTCTTCTCCATCGCGGGGCGCATTGCCTCGGTGCCGAGCTTGATCCACCCGGTCTGTTCGAAGACCTTCCCGCCTCCGGTGAGCCGGTCGAAGTTCTCGAAGATGTCGACAGACCGGCGCGCGAGCCGTGTGATGACATCCTGGGAATAGTGTTGTCGCACGAGGGCGCCGGAGTGCCCGGTGCCTTCGGCCGCGAGCTTGCGAGCCTCGAGGAGGACGACGTTGGTGTGGCCACGCCCTGCAAGGTTGAAGGCGATGCTTGCGCCCATGACGCCGCCGCCGATGATGACGATGTCCGCCGACTGGTTCATTTCAGGCTCCGGAGCTCGAAGCGCCTGACGTCGAACCGGTCGGCACGGGCAATCCTGCTGCTGTCCCCGGTGATCCCGCCGGCGACCATTTCGCCGACCGCGGGGGAAAGCTTGAAACCGTGACCGCTGAAGCCCGCCGCGACGTGCAGCCCGTCGACACCGGCGACGGGACCGAGGGCCGGCTCAAGGTCCGGGGTGCAGTCATAGACGCCGGTGTAGCTGCGTGCCAATCGTGCGTTTGCCTCGTAAGGCCAGCGAGCCTTGAAGGCCTTCAACAGGGATTCGAGCGCGGTCGCCCTGGCAGGCTTTGCTTCTTCGACGCTTTCGTCGCGGTCGCCGTCCATGAAGCCGTACCGGCCCACCAGGAACTGGTTCGATCCCTCGGGCCGATGGTACGCACCGAGGATCCTGTCACCGACCACGGGAGCGACGGGATGGCTTCCGGCGGTTGTCACGACCGCGATCGGATGACGCACGGGGGTCAGGGGCAGCTTGACGCCGAGCGGCTCCAACAACCCCATTGACCTGAAACCGGCTGCGACCACGACCGTGCCAACGGCCAGTTTGCCAGCGGTGGACTCGATACCGGTGACGCGCCCTTTGCGGCCGGTGATGGAAATAACGGTTTCGCCCGTGCTGATCTGCGCGCCGCTTCGGCGAGCGGCATCGGCAAGGGTGGCCGAAGCAACCGACGCACTGGCGTGGCCGGACTCGGGCTCCCAGATGACGACTCCAATGTCGTCACGCGAGGTGCGGGCCTCGATGTGATGGAACTCGCCGGCTTCGAGGATCACCGAGTTGATGCCCAGGGCCCGGATGGCCCGGGAGGTCTTGCGAATCGCGGCGGCGTCCTTCTTTCCGCCCAGGAAAAGGAAGCCCGTCTTGCGGAAGCCGGAGGGCCCGCCTGCGATCGCCTCGAAGTCACTGAAAACCTTCAGCCCGTGCCACGCCATGCTCGCAAGCGCGGGATTCTCGTAGTGGGTGCGCAGGATTGCGCTCGAATTGGCGGTCGCACCAGTGGCCACGCCACGTTGGTCGATGACGATCACACGCCCGGCGCCGGCGCGCGCGAGGTGCCAGGCGATACTGAGGCCCATGCATCCGGCCCCGATGACCGCGATGTCGGCAACCCGCTTCATCGCGACCTGCCTCTGGTCAGGACGATATTCCCGAAGCGGTCCACGGAGCCCTGGTAGCCGGGATGTATCACCGTGGTTGAGTCCATCTCCTCGACGATTGCCGGCCCTTTCAGCACCGCTCCCGCAACGAGGCGATACCGGTCGTATACGGACGCCTTCACCATGCCGCCCGATTCTGCGAAGTAGACCTGGCGAGTGCCCTTCAGGGCGGTCGCCGGGGAAGCACCTGGCTGGTTCGGTATCTCCCTCAACGTGGGGCGCTGGATCGCGCCAAGGGAGGTCAACCTGAGGTTCACGATCTCCACCGGCTCGGCGGGGGCCGCGTGTCCATATGCCCGCTCGTGGGCGGCGTGGAAGTCGGAAACGGCCTTGTCGAGCCGGGTCGCGCCGAACGCTCCGGAAGCCAGCGGCACTGGCAGCTCATAGCTCTGACCCACGTAGCGCATATCGATCAGCCGCAGGAACTTCATGCCTGAGGCGGGCACTCCGTCTCGTTTCAATGCGGCGCGCCCGGACGCTTCGAGGCGCTTGAAATGCTCCTCGATCCTGGCGGGCTCGACGGCGTCAGCCCTTCGCAGGAGGGTGGCTGAGTAGTCGTGCTGGAGGTCGGTCACCAGCAGTCCCATGGCGCAGGTGATCCCGGGCGACATCGGGATGATCGTGGTGGGGATGTCGTTCTCTGCGGCCAGGCGATTCGCGTGGACCGGGCCCGCGCCTCCGAAGCCGATCAGGGCGAAGTCACGTGGATCGTACCCGCGCTGGACGGAGATGAGCCGGAGTGCGTTGACCATCGCGCTATTGGCGATCTCGATGATCCCGTTGGCGGCCTGCAGCACATCTATTCCGAGGGGGCGGGCGCACCGGTTCTCGATCGCGGCGCGCGCCAGTTCGACATGGAGTTTGACCTCGCCGCCCAGGAAGTAGTCAGGGTTCAGCCGGCCAAGCACGAGGTTGGCGTCCGTGATGGTCGGCTCCTTGCCGCCCTGGCCGTAGCAGGCCGGGCCCGGATCGGCGCCCGCGCTGTGCGGTCCCACTCGCAACACACCGCCTGAGTCGACCCATGCGATCGAGCCGCCACCCGCACCGATCTCGACCAGATCGATCACGGGTGTGCGGATCGGGTATCCGCTGCCGCGGGCCGAGCCGGTGCCGGCACGCGCCGCCGCTCCGACCTCGTAGTCCCGTGTGATCCTCGCCCGGCCGTCCTGGACCAGTCCGACCTTTGCGGTAGTGCCGCCCATGTCGAATGAGATCGCATCCTTGTGTCCGAGCGAGGCGGCCAGGTAGGAGGCGGCGATCACACCGGCGGCGGGGCCCGACTCGACCATGAACACCGGGCGCTCGGCAGCCGCCTCGAAAGTGAGGACTCCGCCGTTGCTCTGCATCACGAGCAGTTCGGCGGTCAGCTCTTCCGCCCGCAGCCGCTTCTCGATCCCCTGGAGGTAACGGGCCACCACGGGACGGATCGCGGCATTGACCACGGTGGTGCTCGCACGGAAGTACTCTCTGAACTCCGGAGCGAGCTCGGACGAGATCGAGAGTGAAATGTCCCCGAGCTCTTCCTGGAGGATCTGCTTGATGCGCGCCTCGTGCGCGGGGTTCACGTACGAGTGCAGGAGGCAGACGGCGATCGACTCGACCTTTTGCCGGCCGAGTTCGCGGGCGACTTCCCGGACCCGTTCCTCGTCGAGTTCCTTCAGGACCTTTCCGCGCGCATCCAGTCGCTCCGGCACGCCGAAACACAGGTACCGCGGGACCAGTGGCGGCGGCTTGTCGAACTGGAGGTCATAAAGCGATGGCCGTATCTGGCGGGCGATCTCGAGCATGTCGCGGAACCCGTCCGTGGTAACGAATCCGGTCCGCGCCACCTTGCCCTCGATGATCGAGTTGGTGGCGACCGTGGTGCCGTGCACGACGAACGCCAGCTGGCCCGGCGTCACATCTGATCTCTTGAGGATGCGGAGCGTCGCCTCGACGAATCCCCCGGAGGGGTCGGACGGGGTCGAAGGCACCTTGACGATCTCGATGCCCCCGGTTTCTTCATTCACCAGCATCGCGTCGGTGAAGGTGCCACCGATGTCGACGCCCAGCCGGAACTTTGCCGTAGCTATCTGGATCCCCTTTCAGCCCTGGCGGCTGCCTGTTTGTCCCTTGATTGGTGCGTGGTCCCGCCCCGTGCAGCGGCAGATGCTCGCAGGCGCGCGGTCGCCCGTCCGTCGACCTTCCACGCGGATCGGTCGATCGCCACGCGGTAGACGTCACGCGCTCGTTGCAGGCTGACTTTGCCGTCCCGCACGTCCCGCAGTACCAGTTCCGGGTCCCTCTGCCCGGGGAACCCGTAGCCGCCGCCGCCGGGGGTCTGGAAGCTCAGGGTATCGCCGGCCTTCAACTGCACGACGCACTTGGACGAAAGCGGCCTTGCCTCGGATTCGGGATTGAGGAGGTAGTAGGCCTTGCGGCCTGGCAGACCGCCAAACAACCCCCAGGGACCTGCACGGTCGCGGTCGGACAGGATGGTGAACGTGGCGTCGTCGTGGGGGAAGTAGTAGTCGCGACGGAGGCCGAGTCCGCCGCGGTGGCGCCCGGCCCCGTCAGAGTCGTCGATGAGCTCCAGCCGGGTGATCATTACCGGGTATGCGCCTTCGGTCTCTTCCACCGGGGCGTTCTCGGTGTTCTGGCCGTGGCCCTGCACGGCATCCGGTCCGTCCTTGGTCGCCCGGCCCCCGTAGCCACCTGCCAGCGCCTCGTAGTTGCACAGGTACTCGCCCGATTTGCGCTCGATGACGCCGTACCCGGCCTGCGCCATCATGGCCTTGCAGCCAGCGGGGACAGCCTCCGGCACGGCCTGGGAAAGCGCCTTGAACATCAGGTCGTTGACCCTGATCTGCGTCTCCCAGCCACCGACGACCGCACCGGGGTGAACGGCGTTTACGACCGTCCCGCTTGGCGCGTTCAGGCGCACGAACTGGTAGAACCCGCTGTTGATTGGCAGGTCCTTGTCCATCAGTGCACGAAGGGCGTAGGCGCACGCGGAATACGTCATCGCGTAGGTCGAATTGACGGGCGCCCGCCTCTGCGGGTCACAGCCGGCAAGGTCGAAGAAGACGCCCGATCCGTCGATCGTAATCCTGACCTTGAGGTTCACGACCTGGTCCGTGAACCCGTCGTTATCCAGGAAGCCTTCGGCCTCATAGACACCGCGCGGCAGCTTTGCGATCTCTGCGGCCGTCCGGCGCCTCGTGTAAGCGATGATCTCCTCGACGTATGCCAGGAACTGGTCCACTCCGGTCCTGGTCACCAGCTCGTGGAGCCGCCGGATGCCTGCGATGTTGGCCGCGATCTGGGCCCGAAAATCGCCCGCGGTGATCCGCTTTGACCTGATCTGGGCGAGGATCAGCCGGAAGATGTCGTCAGAGATCTCGCCTTGTTCCACGAGCTTCACCGGGGGGATGATCACGCCCTCCTGGTAGACCTCCTGGAACGGGCCGATGCTGGCCGGGGCGCCGCCCCCGACGTCCACGTGGTGCGCGAGTGCTGCGACGTACCCGATCAGCCGCCCTGGCTGCTTCTCCCCCTGGTAGAAGACGGGCGCGAAGACGGTGACATCGTTGAGGTGGCTGCCGCCGCCGTAGGGGTCGTTGGTGACCAGCATGTCGCCGGGCGCCATGTTCTCGGGCCCGTAGGCCTTCACGGCACGCGGGATCAGCTCTACGAATGATCCGAGGTGGACGGGTTGAGCAAAGGATTGCGCTATGGGGCGGGTGGCGGCATCAAAGAATGCGCATGAGAAGTCCATGCGCGTCTTGATGTTGGTTGAGTACGCGCTCTTGCGCAGCGCGGCGGCCATCTCCTCGGTGACCTCGGTCAGGGCGTTGCGCACCACCTCGAATCGCACGGGGTCAATGGACGACCGGCGGCTCATGCGTCCTGGCCCCGGGCGCGGCGGCCCGACTTCCTAAGGCGCGCAGTTGCAGCTGCATCGACCTTGCCGGTGGAATCCGTGATCACGCGGTATACGCTGCGGGCGCGGGCTGCACTCACCTTGCCATCGCGCACGTCGATACTCACCAGCTCGGGGTCACGCTTCTCGGGAGGGTAGAACCCGCCGCCGCCCGAAGTCCGGTAGCTGATTACGTCGCCGGGCTGAAGTTGCAATGTGGACTTTGAGCCCAGGGCGCGCGCGGAGCTCGTATCGGGATTGAAGACGTAGCTGGAAACACTGCCAGGGAGGCCGCCGAAGAGGCCGTGCGGACCTGCCCGGTCGCGATCGGCCAGCACGGTAAAGGTCGTCTCGCCGGGAAACTGGTAGTCGCGCCGCAAGCCGAGCCCGCCGCGCTGGCGGCCGGGGCCCTCGGAGTCGGCAACCAGCTCATACCTGAGGATCCGGACCGGGTAGTTCGTTTCAGTCTCTTCCACCGGTGCGTTTTCGGTGTTCTGCCCGTGCGACTGCACCGCATCCGGTCCGTCCTTGCGCGAGCGTGCCCCGTACCCGCCCGCGAGGGTTTCCAGGAAGCAGTAGTAGTCGCCTTCGGCCTGGATGCCGCCAAACCCTGCGTGGCACTGCATCGCCTTGGTGCCGGCGCAGATGGCGTCGGGCAGGGCGGCTGATAGCGCCTTGAATATCAGGTCATTGACGCGCACGTGCGTCTCCCAGCCGCCGACTACCGGCGCGGGGTGGACCGCGTTGGTCACGGAACCGGGCGGTGCGATCACCTTCACGAACTCGTAGAAGCCGGCGTTGACGGGCAGGTCCTTGTCCATGAGCGCGCGCAGGGCGTAGGCGCACGCCGAGAAGGTCTGGGCGAAGGTCGAGTTAACGGGCGCCCTTCGCTGCCGGGCCGATCCGGTCGTGTCGAACACCACTCCGGACGCGTCGACCGTGACCTTCACCTTCAACCGCACGACCTCGTCCGTGAAGCCGTCGTTGTCCACAAACCCTTCCGCCTCGTAAGTCCCGGGCGGCAGCTTTTTGAGCTCCGAGCGTGTGCGCCGGCGTGTGTACTCGACGATCTCATTGACGTAGCGCTCGAACTCGGGGAGCCCGTAGCGATCGATCAGCTCACACACTCGCTTGGCGCCGGTAACGTTCGATGCCACCTGTGCCCGGAAGTCACCGGCGGTCTCCCGTTTCGATCGAATCTGGGCGAGGACAAGCCGAAACACGTCGTCGACGATCTTCCCGGCCCGCACCAGCCTGACCGCCGGGATGATGACACCCTCCTGGAAGACCTCCTGGAAGGCGCCGACCGATGCGGGGGCGCCGCCGCCGACATCGACGTGGTGGGCCAGGCAAGCCGTGTACCCGACCAGCTGGCCCTGCCAGTGGACGGCGCCGATCAAGGTGATGTCGTTCAGGTGAACGCCGCCGCCATAGGGGTCGTTGGAGAGGACCATGTCACCCGGCCCGAACTTGTCGATGCCGAAGCGTCGCACGGCACGAGGGACGTGCTCGACGAACGAGCCGAGATGAACGGGCTGAGTGAACGCCTGTGCGATGACCCGGAGGTCGCGATCGAAGAAGGCACAGGAGAAGTCCTGGCGCGTTTTCACATTGGTGCTGTAGGCGCTGCGCCGCAGGGCGATGGCCATCTCTTCGGTCGCCTGCGTCAGGGCGTTACGAATGACCTCGAACCGGATCGGGTCGGTAGCGCGTTTTCGTGTCCGCCGGCCGGGAGGAGCTGTCATCAGGCGAAGGTGAACTCGGCGAGTGACGGCGACCGCTCGAGCCGGGCGCCGGTTGCCTTCTGGACCGCCTCGAAACTCCACCCCGGGGCGTGCTCTTTCAGCAACAGGCCGCGCTCGTCGGGCAGCACCTCGATGACCGCGATATCGGTGACGATCAGGTCAACGCAGCGTGCCCCGGTGAGCGGGAAGGTGCACTGGTCGACGACCTTCGGGTTTCCGGTGCGGTCGTTGTGCTCCATGGCGACGATGACCTTGCGTGCGCCCGCGGCCAGGTCCATGGCCCCGCCGACGTTGCCGATGCCCCGGGAAGGCAGGAACCAGTTTGCGAGGTCGCCGGCGCGTGAGACCTGCAGCCCTCCGAGCACCGTGACGTCGATGTGGCCGCCCCGGATCATGGCGAAGGCCTCGGCGGAATCGAACAGGGCCATCCCAGGATTGGGCGTGACGAACTGGCCGCCCGCGTTGATCAGATCGATGCTGCCCCGGCCTTCTTCGGCGAGGGGTCCGTAGTTGAGGACCCCGCTTTCGCTCTGGTACAGGACCTGGACGCCCTCCGGAACGAAGTTGGAGCAGAGGGTCGGGATGCCGATGCCCAGATTGACGACAAACCCGTCTTCGAACTCGCGAGCGACACGCATCGCGATCAGGTCGCGATCGAGGCGGGGCGCCGGGTCGCTCATGCGCTGCGCGCCACCACGCGGTCAACGTAGACGCCGGGCGTGCCGACGCGCTCCGGGTCGATCTTCCCGGGCGGCACGATGCGGTCGACCTCGGCGATCGTGATATCGGCGGCCGTCGCCATGGCCGGGTTGAACGCACGTGAGGACCCGACGTACATCAGGTTGCCCAGCGTGTCGGCCACCGCGGCCCGCACGAACGCGAAATCGGCACGCAGCGCACGTTCCATCACGCAGGCCCGTCCGTCGAAAGTGCGGACTTCCTTGCCCTCGGCAAGCCGGGTCCCGGCGGCCGTCGGCGTGAAGAACGCCGGGATGCCAGCCCCACCCGCCCGGATTCTTTCGACGAACGTGCCCTGGGGGACGAGTTCCAGCGCGACCTCCTTGCGGTCGAAAGCAGCCTGGAAGGCGTTCCGCAGCGAGACCGAGCCAGGCACCGGGTAGGTTCCAATGAAACGGGCGACCTGCCCGTTCTCGAACAGGATCGAATGGTCGATCGGCTTCTCCCCCTTTGGCCAGCCGAAGCCGGTGACCATGGAGACTCCGGCCGTATTGCTGATGATCGTGAGCCGCCGGGCGCCGTGATCCCGCAGCGCGGTGAGTAGCCTGAAGGGCAGCCCGCCCGCGCCGCCAAAACCGCCTACCATGATCGACGCGCCGTCGGGTATATCCGAAACGGCGTCTGCGAAGCCATGGCATGTCTTGTTGGTGGGCATGGCGGCAGATTTTAGCAGCGGGTGCGACCGAGTTGCCCTGAGCTCAAGCGCCTGACCGGGGAGTGCATCAGATGACCAGTCCCGCGGACCTCCTGACCGCCTTCGATCGCGGTGCACGCGAGGACTACTCGTGGGGATGGATCGTGTTCCTGAAGTCCGCCGCCCTGGATCCGGGAGCCACGATGACGCTGGGGGTCTGTTCGATCAGCCCGGGGGAATCGAATCGCCCGCACTTTCACCCGAACTGTGATGAGATCCTGTACGTCCAGTCGGGTGAGTGCATCAAGACGGTCGGGGAGCAGCAGTTCACAATGGGGCCCGGCGATACCGTGCGCATTCCCCGTGGAGTCCACCATTTCGCCCGCAATACCGGCAGCGAGCCATTCGTCTGCGTGATCGCGTACGACAGCCCGGACCGCCGGGTCGTCTTCTTGTAGTTCCCCTCAGACACTGGAGGCAAAGGTGGAAGTCGGGCTGATCGGACTCGGTCGCATGGGCGGCAACATGGCACGGCGGCTGATCAAGGGAGGCCACCGCGTCATTGCGTACGACCCTGCCCCGGCGGCGGTGAAGGCGCTGGCCGCCGATGGCGGCGGCCCGGCGGCATCGCTCGAGGAGCTCGTACGGCTGCTCAAGCCGCCGCGCGTTGCCTGGGTGATGGTCCCGGCCGGTCCGGCCACGGAAACCACCATCGATTGGCTCGGTACCCACCTTTCGAAGGGCGACATCGTCATCGACGGGGGGAACTCCTACTACAAGGACAGCATGCGCCGGGCGAAGCAACTCGCGGGCAAAGACATCGGTTACCTGGACGTTGGAACCAGCGGCGGCATCTGGGGCCTGCAGAACGGCTACTGCCTGATGGTCGGCGGCACCGATGCTGCGTTCGAGGCCGCCAGGCCTCTGCTGGAGGCGTTGGCGCCTGCGCCGGACCGCGGCCTCATTCACGCCGGCCCCTCAGGGGCCGGACATTTCGTGAAGATGGTCCACAACGGGATCGAGTACGGACTCATGCAGGCGTATGCGGAGGGCTATGAGCTCATGCAGGCCAAGCGGGAGTTCCAGCTTGACCTCGCCGCGATCTCAGAAGCGTGGCGCCACGGAAGCGTCGTGCGGTCCTGGCTCCTGGACCTGACCGCGGATGCACTCAAGGAAGATCCGACCCTTGAGAAGACCGCCGCCTACGTCGAGGACTCGGGTGAAGGACGCTGGACGGTGCAGGAGTCGATCGAGCTCGGGGTGCCGTTGCCGGCCATCTCGCTCGCGTTGCAAGCGCGCTTCCGATCCCGGCAGGAGGAACCCTTCGGGGCCCGGCTGCTCGCGGCCATGCGGAAGCAGTTCGGCGGGCACGCCGTAAGATCTGCGACGAAATGACGGCGACCACGACGCTTGTCATCCTGGGCGCTTCTGGCGACCTCGCCCGAGGCAAGCTGGTGCCGTCCCTCTTCAACCTGTATTGCAAACGACGTTTGCCCGATGGGATCCAGGTGGTCGGCCTGTCCCGAACCCCCTACAGCGACGACGCATACCGGGACATGTCATGGCAGGACGTGTCGGCGCACCCGCACTTGAAGGCGCGTGAATCCGACTGGCGGGGTTTCGCGGCCAACCTCCACTACGTCTCCGGAAACGTAGGGGGGAGCGGGGGACTGGACGCGCTGGCCCGCAGGCTGGCGGAGTTTGAAGCCGGTTCGACCGGTGCAAACCGGGTGTTTTACCTGGCGCTCGCGCCTCAGCTCTACGAGCCGGCCGTGACCGCCATCGAGACGGCCGGGCTGCACGAAGGCGCGGGCGGGTACCGGCGGCTGGTGATCGAGAAACCGTTCGGGTGGGACCTCGACTCCGCGCGGGCCATCAACGCCGCGCTGCACCGCGTATTTTCCGAGGACGAGGTATTTCGGATCGATCACTACCTTGGCAAGGAGACGGTTCAGAACATCCTCGTGTTCCGGTTCGCCAACGCCATCTTTGAACCGATCTGGAACCGCAACTACGTCGACAGCGTGCAGATCACGGTTGCTGAAAAGGTGGGTGTGGGCGACCGGTCGTTCTACTACGACCGGTCTGGCGTGACGCGAGACATGGTGCAGAATCACCTGCTACAGCTGCTGGCAATGGTCGCCATGGAGCCCCCGAGCTCGGCCGATCCCGAGACGTTGCGCAACAAGAAGGTCGAAGTCCTGAAGGCGATCCGTCGTTACGACTCCCGGGAAGCAATTCGCAACAGCGCGGCGGGCCAGTACGAGGGTTATGTCGACGGTGATGGTGTACAGCCCGACTCGAACACGGCCACCTTCATAGCGTCCCGTCACTTTATCGACAACTGGCGGTGGCAGGGCGTGCCGTTCTACCTGAGGACCGGAAAGGCGATGGCGCGCAAGGTCTCGGAGATCGTCATCCAGTTCCGCACGGCCCCGCACACGATGTTCACATTGCCGCCGGGACAGTGGCTTCAGCCAAACGTACTGGCGCTGTGCGTACAGCCTGACGAGGGAGCGCGGCTCAGGTTTGAAGTGAAGACCCCGGATGAAGAGATGGCGATCCAGCCGGTCGATATGGAGTTCGAATACCGGGCGGCGTTTCCTGACCGGATGATCCCGGAGGCCTACGAGCGCCTGCTGCAGGACGCGCTGGAGGGGGATGCCTCGCTTTTCATAAGAAATGACCAGATAGAAGAGGCCTGGCGGGTGGTCGATCCGATGATCGCGGGTTGGGAGGGGGCCGACGCCCCGAGGGTCGAGCTCTACCGGCGCGGCAGCTGGGGGCCGCAAGTGTCAGAGCGCCTTATTGCATCGACCGGGCACCGCTGGTTACAGGTGTGCGGCACCCATGCCGACATCCGTGCCAGCCAGTTGGCGGCCCCGGGCGGTCGACGTTGACCCACCCCCGGTGCCAGGCTGAGGTCACATGAGCCCCGATTCCGCGCTGGCCGCGGTGATCCTGGGCGCAGTGCAGGGCGTGACGGAATGGATCCCTGTGAGCTCGGACGGCGCGATCGCGACGACGAGCAGGTACCTGTTTGGCAGCTCGTTGTCCGAAGGTGTGCGCATGGCGTTCTGGCTGCACCTGGGTACCGCGCTGGCGGCCACGATCTATTTCCGGTCCGCGATCTGGCGATTGCTGCGTGAGCTGGTGAGCCGGCGGGGCCGGCTGACTCCCGAGATGTGGTTCCTGGGACTGGCCACGGTAGTGGGCGGCCTGGTCGCCCTGCCATTGCTCGTCTACCTGGACCAGTTTTCGGCCGCGCTGGGCGGCAGCGCGATGTTTCTGGTCGGCATCATGCTCATTGCGACCGGCCTGGTACAGCTCCGGCGGCGGGAGCCGGGCACGCGCGATCGCACCCAGGTCACGACTGTCGACGGTGTAATGGTCGGAATCGCGCAGGGCCTCAGCGCCTTGCCGGGGCTCAGCCGTTCGGCCGGCACGATCGGGGTGATGCTTGCTCGCAGAATCAGTGGCGGAGAGGCACTGTCACTGAGCTTCCTGATGAGCATCCCCGCGAGCGTCGCTGCGGCCCTGTATGCGGGCATCGACGGCGGCCTGTTCGTGTCGGGGAGCGCGCTGCTGGGTGTCGCCGTGGCGGCGGCCGTCGGCCTCGTGACGCTCAGATTGCTGCTGGCCGCTGCGACAAGGATCAACTTTGGAAAGTTCGTCCTGATCGCCGGGGTCGCCGTAATCCTGGCCGCCTTCTTCGAGTGGGTTGTCTGACGCGCAGATCAGGAGCCGGTCAGGGTCTTCCTCACCGCCCGGAGCGCGGCCGGCATGCGCTTATTCGACTCCCAGGTCTGATCGACCGGACCTCTCGGCAGGACGGTCTTCGACTTGATGTTGACCAGGACGGGCCCGGGCTTTGCCATGATCCCGGGCAGTTCAGTGGCGAGCGTCTCGACGTCGGCGAACGAGTAGGCATTCCTGTAGCCGGCGGCCCTGGCAAGGCCGGCGTAATCCACCATCTCGTGGCCGGGCACTGGCTGCCCACCGGTGATTGCGTAGACCCCGTTGTCGAACACGAAGTGATAGAAGTTCGCGGGCTGCTGCCCGGCGACCGTGACCAGCGAACCCAGGTTCATCAGCAGGCTGCCATCGCCGTCGAGGACGATGACCTTGCGATCGGGCCGGCCAAGCGCCACCCCGAGCCCGACCGACGACGCCTTGCCCATTCCGTTCGCAATGCCGATGTCGAGATTCTTGTGCGTCGAAACCTGACCCCAGAAACCGCTCTGGGTCATCGTGGTGATGACGACCGCATCACCGCGTTCTTTTGAAATCACCTTGACGGCATCGCCGTATTCGATCATTGCAGGTTCCCCGGGTGCCTAGACCGACTCATCCGCGTATTCGACCCCGACCAGGACGGCCACTGGGGTCGAATCCCGCGCCGCGTGCTTGAACGCCATCGGAATGCGGTCGAGATCGGAGTCGTACTCAAGGAGGTAAAACGGGACACCCCACGTGTGGAGGTAAGGCTCGAGGAAGCGGGCGGCGGTGTCGGGCGTATCGCCGTGCCGCTTGTACCCCCGGTAGCCAATAAACATGACCACGGGGAGGTTGACGCCGATTCCGAGCCCCCGCAGTGCGTCGCCGGATTCGTAGAGCCCCGAGTTCTGGATGATGACCACCGGCTTCTTGCCCGCGGCCCAGAGCCCGGCCGCGATCGGTATCGCTTCACCTTCGCGACACACGGGCACGACCGTGATATCGCCAGCCTTCCGGATCGCGTCGTACATGAACTTCGTTTCGCTGTCGGGAAGAGTGATCACGTGGGTGATGCCTTCGCGGACAAGTTCGTTCACGATTCCGCTGGCCCGCAGCCTGATTTCCTGCATCGATCGCGACCTCTGGCCACCCGCGCGGTCGCGGGCTTGAATTCCGGCTACTCGACCCTGCGGTGAGCTTAGTCTGCCTTGCCCGGAACGGCAACTGGTTCGGGGTTCCGGCGCGTCGGCTGCCGGGCGAGCAGCAGGAGGAGCGCGCCGAATCCCGCCACGACGGTGAACGCCGGGAAGACGCGGTCGTAGCTGCCGGTGACGTCGTATACGAGGCCGGCCCCGACTGCCCCCAGCGCCTGGGCGAAGCTGACGAAAGGCTCGGTCGTGCCGCGGATCGACCCGAGCGACGTCCGGCCGAAGTAGTCCGCAAGGATCACGGGGGGTACTACCAGCAGGCCGCCTAGCCCAACCCCGAAGATGAAGCCGGCCGCGTACGCCTTCACAGTGCTGTCGACCAGTAGAAACGCGAGCGAGACGACGCCGATCCACGCCGCGACTGTGGCGTATACGAGGCGCGTTGGCAGGCGGTCCGTGAGCATGCCCCACAGGAAGCTGCCGACGGCGGTCCCGGCGGCCATTGCGGTCAGTGCGCCGGCGGCCGCAGTGGCGCCGATCCCCTGGTCGCGCAGGAACGCGGCCTGGTGGGTATTGACGCCGGCATGGACGAAGAACATCAGGCCGCCCACCACCGCCAGCATCCAGAAGGCGGGAGTCCGCATCGCTTCCTTGAGCGAAAACGCATCCGCGTCGGCGGTGGTCTTCCTGGCAGCGGCCCTGATCCGGGCCGCATCCTCTGGCGTCCTCCCGTCCGGGACCATCCCTAAGTCTTCGGGGCGGCGGAACAGCATCGTCCAGACGGGCAACAGGGCCACCGTCCACACGAGGATGCCGATCCCGATCCAGGCGGGTCGCCAGTCGCCTCCCGACCGGTTCATGATGAACTGGGCGTAGAGCGGGATTAGCCCCATGCCTGCGGAGTGGACCATGAACAGGACCGCGGTCGCACGTCCCCGCCGCTTCACAAACCACTGGGCGACGACCGTGGCGGCGCCGATCTGCACGGGCGACGAGAAGATGATCCGGCCGATGCCGAAGAGCAGGTAGAAGACGATCGGGACCGTCACCCAGGCCAGGCCTAATGAGGTCAGGCCCAGGACCAGCACTGACATGCCAAGCAGGACGCGGGGCCCGTAGCGGTCGAGGAGCCAGCCGGTTACCGGCGAGACGAACATGGCTGCGATACCGGCGGCGGAGATCGCGCCGGCGATGAGGGCACGGCTCCAGCCGAGGTCCTGCGACATCGGGTACATGAAGACCGCGAGCGTGAGCGATGCCGCCGCGTTCCGCACGAACATGGAGCTGCCGGCCGCGTAAACGATCGCCCAGCCATAGAAGAATGGCGTTCGGCGGGCGATGGACTGGCGGGTGATCAAAGGGGTTACTCCGAATTCAAGTTGACAATGCTAGCATCGGGCCCGATGCCGTTTGGTAACCTTTTGGTCCCACGATCGGACCCCAATTTCGCGTGTCGCGCGACCGGAGAACTTGCATGCCAGGTCAGAAGGATGCGTTTGGTGCCCGCGCCAGGTTGCGATCGACCGGCGGGGAAGTCGAATACGCCAGCCTGGCTGCGCTCGAACGCCATGGCCTGGTCAAGCTGGAGCGCCTGCCCTACACGATCCGCTTGCTGCTCGAAAACGCGCTCCGCCACACTGCGACCGGCGTTGCTTCGGAAGACGACGTCCGGACCGTTGCTTCGTGGACCCCGGCCGCGACCCCCAAGCGCGAAATACCTTTCATGCCCGGACGGGTGGTTCTCCAGGATTTCACCGGCGTGCCAGCGGTCGTCGACCTGGCTGCGATGCGCGATGCGATGGCGCGCGCCGGTGGGCAACCTGGCCGGATCAACCCCGTCGTACGTTCGGATCTGGTGATTGACCACTCGGTGCAGGTCGACTACTTCGGCACCGAGGGCGCGCTTGCGCTCAACATCGCACGCGAGTTCGAGCGCAATCAGGAGCGTTACCTCCTGCTCAAGTGGGCGCAGAAGGCGTTCGACAACCTGCGGGTCGTCCCGCCCGGGACCGGTATCGTCCACCAGGTCAACCTCGAGTACCTCGCGCCAGTCGTGCTGGTAGACGGCAAGGGCGCCGGCGCCGTGGCGTACCCGGACACCGTGGTCGGTACCGACTCCCACACCACGATGATCAATGGCCTCGGAGTTCTCGGGTGGGGCGTGGGCGGAATCGAAGCCGAAGCGGTCATGCTGGCGCAGCCTTATTACATGCTCGTTCCTGAAGTCGTCGGCGTCCGGCTGACCGGGAAGCTGCCCGAGGGCGCCACCGCAACGGACCTTGTCCTGACCGTCACCGAACTGCTCCGCAAGACCGGCGTCGTCGAGAAGTTCGTCGAATTCTTCGGCCCCGGTCTCGACGAACTGCCGGTGGCCGACCGGGCGACGATCGCCAACATGTCGCCGGAGTACGGAGCTACCTGCGGCTTTTTCCCCGTGGACGCCCAGACCCTGCGCTACCTGCGGTTGACCGGGCGTGACGACTCGCTGGTCGACCTGGTCGAGAGGTACTACAAGGCGCAGGGGATGTTCCGCACCCCGTCGTCGCCTGACCCGGAGTACACGACCAGGCTCAGCTTCGATCTGTCGACCGTCGTCCCGAGTCTCGCGGGACCCAGGCGCCCCCAGGACAGGGTCGCTCTGCCTGAGGTGGCCAGGAACTTCCTGGCTGCGTTTCCCAACGGGTCGACGTCGCAGGCCACGGGCGTCGATGCACCCGTCCGCAAGGGGGTCGAGTTCGAGCTGGATGGCAAGCATGGCATCGTTGGCGACGGATCGGTCGTCATCGCGGCGATT
This sequence comes from SAR202 cluster bacterium, assembly GCA_016872495.1. Taxonomy (GTDB): domain Bacteria; phylum Chloroflexota; class Dehalococcoidia; order Lucifugimonadales; family Lucifugimonadaceae; genus VGZT01. Next base: position 8,842 of record VGZT01000023.1, on the reverse strand, counting down.
ACGAGCTGCACGAACACCTCCAACCCGTCGGTGATGATCGGCGCAGGGCTGCTGGCCAGGAACGCGGTGAAGCGCGGCCTGAAGAGCAAGCCATGGGTGAAGACCAGCATGGCCCCGGGCTCGCTGGTGGTGACCAGCTATCTCGAGAAGTCAGGCCTCATCGGCGAGCTGGAAAAGCTCGGGTTTGGGGTTGTCGGATACGGATGCACCACCTGCATCGGGAACAGCGGGCCACTACCGCAGCCGATCGCCGAGGCGGTCCAGGACCACGACCTAGTGGCCGCCGCGGTCCTGAGCGGCAACCGGAACTTCGAAGGACGCGTCCACCCGCAGGTAAAGGCCAACTACCTGGCATCACCGATGCTGGTCGTCGCATACGCGCTCGCGGGACGCGTCGATGTCGACCTGGTCAACCAGCCCATTGGCGTCGATTCGAAGGGCAAGCCGGTGTTCCTGAAGGAGATCTGGCCGTCGCAAAAGGAGATCGCCGAGACCATGGCGGCCGCGGTCGGTGCGGACATGTTCCGCGCCCGCTACTCGCAGGTCTTCAAGGGCGATGACCGCTGGGAAAAGCTCCCGGTGGCCGAAGGCCAGCTGTTCGCATGGGACAAGGGCTCGACGTATATCCAGAGGGTGCCATTCTTCGACGGAATGGGCGGCGAACCGGCGCCGCTCGCGGACATCCGCCACGGGCGTGTCCTGGTGGCGCTGGGCGACAGCGTGACCACCGACCACATCTCGCCCGCGGGGAGCATCCCGCCCAGCGCTCCGGCGGGCCAGTTCCTCATCGGTTCCGACGTGCAGCGACGCGACTTCAACAGCTACGGCGCCCGACGCGGGAACCACGAGGTGATGGTGCGCGGCACCTTCGGGAACATCCGGTTGAAGAACCTGCTGACGCCGGAGAAGGAAGGCGACTGGACCGTGCATCTGCCCGGGGGCGAACTGATGCGGGTGTACGAAGCATCGATGAAGTACCAGAAAGAGGGCGTGCCGCTCCTGGTGATCGCCGGACGCGAGTACGGGACCGGCAGCTCGCGCGACTGGGCCGCCAAGGGCCCGATGTTGCTCGGCGTGAAGGCAGCGATCGCACAGAGCTTCGAGCGCATACACCGCAGCAACCTCGTCGGAATGGGAGTGCTCCCCCTTCAGTTCAAATCCGGTGAGAGCGCAGCCTCGCTGGGGCTGACGGGCAAGGAGACCTACGACATCCCGGGAATCGCTCAGGGGCTCAAACCCGGCCAGAAACTCACGGTGAGCGCCACCGGCGCGGGCGGGAAGAAGACGGCATTCGAAGTCACCGTGAGGATCGACACGCCCATCGAGCTCGAGTACTACCGGCACGGTGGGGTCCTTAACTACGTACTGAGGAAGTTCCTCGCGGAGTCAAAGGGCTAGCAGGGCGGCCGAATGCCCGTCGAAAGAGTGAATTCCCGGCTCTTCAAGGCCGGCGGCGGCAGCCCGAGCATTTCCGACCAGCGGTTCCACCACCAGGCGCTCCAGCTTGCCTTCCGCAACCATGCGATGCCACTCGCAGGGCTGCGCCAGGACGTAACTCCGACTGGCATGCACTGCCTGCTCGTGCACTGAGACGTGCCTGACGTCGATCAGGGCGCCTGGCGCCTCGCTGTGGACGGACTTGGTCAAGGAGCGACTCAGCCTGACGCTGGATTACCTCAGGCACCGGCCCCGCAAGATCCTTGCGGTCACGATGGAGTGCGCGGGGAACGGCCGGGCGATCCGATTGCGTACCCCGCCACGGCATTGCCGACCGTCGCCTGCGCTGAAAGTCCGATGATCAGGCCGGTGACCGATCCGACCCCGATGGCAAGTGCCGGGTTCGACGCAAGTACCGCCACGATCGAGACGGCCAGGATCGCGTGGGAGGCGGTCCTGATACGACCCTCAGCACAAGAGCGGCGCGCCGGGCGTTTCGCGACTTCAGGTAATGCGATACGGACCGCACGAGCAACTCGATGCTGAGGACGCCGAAGAGCCCTATCCCACCAAGAGTCAGCCGGGACTCTTGTGGCGCCAGGAAACCAGCCAGGAGTCCGGCCTGAGTTGCGTGGTCAGGCCGATGACGCCGCCCAGGATCACGACGATTACGGCAGCCCTCTGTGACAGGACCGAGCCCTTGGCCAGAGCGGTGCCGGCCGCAGCTGGCAACCCGGTCGTGATTGCGCGCCGCCGGACGGCTGCGTCCTTGGCGATGTCCTCAAGGCGCCGCGCTACGCGCGCGATGCCACTGCCGACCGTGTCCGTGACCTCGGTGGTCAGACTCCGTTCAGAAGACCGTCTGCTGCGGGGCGGGGGCTACTCTGTTCCGTCCCAGGTGCGCGGCGGGATGCGGCGCTCAGGACTGGCGCGCGCTGGTCCTCCTGGTAGCACGCGCTCGTCGAGTCGTCTGCATCTTCCGGGCCGGTGTGGTAGCGGATGGAGAGGTGGCCTTGCCGCGCGTGGGCGCCCGGCCCTTGCTGCGCGCCACACGGTCGTAGACCGCCGGGTGGATCGGGTAGATCCAGCCCCGATTCTCGATGATCGCCCGCGCCAGCGCCGGCGGGATCGCAACGATGATCTCGGGCTCCTGGGAAAAGCGGCCGGTGAACCCGCCGATGGCGCTCCGAGCATGCACGCCCGTGTAGCCGCCCGCGTCGGCGCCGTCTTTTGCGAATTCCCCGATCGCACCCCCGAACACCGTCTGCCAGCGGCCCGAGTAGCCGTTGACTACCGCCGGGCCGGAGCGAAACTCGACGTCCGTAGAGACGACCATGCCAAGGGCCTTGACGGTGTACAGCACGTCGTTCAGATCGCCGCCTTCCCCACCACACGTCAGAGCCCAGTGGAGGGTCCGGATGTGGTGGTCGGCCGCGACGCGCCCGGCGTCCTGCCCGTGCTTCACCCGCTCGGGGTCATCGTTCATCGGCTCACTGCCGGTGCCGATGCCCGACAGGTAGACCAGGCCGCCCTCATGGAACACGCAACCCGCGATGTTGCGTCCCTTGAGCGAACCGACATTCTTCTCGAACGTTCCCAGGTCCAGTCGGATCTTCTTGATTCGGTCGTAGACATCGAAGCTGCGGCGCAGAGCCGCAGGAATGATCGACTGGTCGTAGAACTTGCCCAACGCAACCTCCAGATTGTTCAATGCCGGCTACGGTCGTAAAGGGTACCGCAACCTCGTTCCAGGAACCTCCCCGGACGAGGCGGCGGCCCTAGACCTCAAACTTGCGGCAGAGGGCCCGGAGCTCGCCGACGGCGTTCGGGAGCGCCCGCTCCTCGCCCAGGAATTCGTGCCCCTCGTAGACGATCGACAGGGGACCGTTGAATCCGGACCGCTTAATGAGGCCAAAGATGCGGTCGTAGTCCAGCCACCGTTCGCGGCCGGACTCGTTGCGGTAGAACTTCGTACGCATGACCACCGCCCGCGGCAGGGCTGTTTCGATGTGCTCATACAGCTCTTCGTGCGCAGGTCGATCCGACCGCGCCTGTCCCGAGGCGCCGGGAGAGCCCCTGAACTGGCCCGTGTCGAGGATGTGCAACAAGTAGGGGTCGTCGATTTCGCCAAGGAGGCGTAGGACCTGCTGCCCGGTCGCGGGGATCGCGCCGTGATTGTGGTTATGCAGGCCGATGCGTATGCGGTGCGCGCGACCTTGCTCAACGATCGCGGCGAACGACGACCGCAGCCTGGGCCACACGGTCGCTTCAGTCTCCCCCTTGGGCACGTTGGCGCCGATCACCCGGACCAGGGGCACGCGCAGGAACGCGGCGTGCTCGATCCATTCCTTGACGCGCATGATTTCGGCCTCGAGCTCGGCGCCTTTGCATCCGAAGTCGGAGCGGACGCCGACGTAGCCGATCTCTAATCCCTTCTGCAGCGCATGCGTACGGAGCCCCTCCAGGTATTCGGGCGTGGTCGTCTCGAATTGCCGCGCCTCGAGATCGACCCCATCCAGCCTGAGCTGCGCGGCGTATTCGATGATCTCGTGCAGGTCGACCTTCCCGGTTCTGGCCGACGGCTTCCGGTACGAGAGCGAAAAGAGGTGAACCCTCAGCAACCTGGGGTTCCTCGTGGGTTGGCGTGCGAGGCGATGGCGCGGGGCGGCGAGGCGCCGCGAACAACGTTCTCGTGGTACGCATTGAAGGGGATGAGGCCTGGCATCGCCGGCGGAATGTACCATAGGCCCCGCGCGCGGCACCGGCGCACGAGATGCGGCGCCCACCAGCGGCGTACGTCAGCAAGGAGACATCGATGTCCACTGCGACCAGGGCCTCACGGGCGCCAGCGTTCGTCCGCAAGACGGCGGAAGCCGCGCACCGCTTCCTGAATTCGCTGGATGCGGGGCAGAGGAAGAAAGCCTCCTTTCCGTTCGCGGGCGACGAGCGGTATCTCTGGGCCTACACGCCGACACCAAGGAATGGCCTGCTGATTCGTGATATGTCGGACGAGCAGCGCAGGCTGGCCTTCGCGCTCATGGAAACGGGCTACAGCAGCGGTGGCTACAAGGTGGCGCGGGAGATCGTGGCGCTGGAAACGATCCTGGGCGAGTGGGAGGCGATAACCAATCACAAGAGCCAGTGGGACCGGAAACCCGAGTTTTACTGGTTCAGCGTGTTTGGCACTCCGGAGGGCAAGGAACCCTGGGGCTGGCGCGTGGGTGGGCACCACATAGGGCTGCACGTCACGGTCGTCAACGGTGACTTCGTTTCCATCATGCCCCTGTTCTTCGGCGCCAACCCGGCCGAGGTAAAGCACGGCCCATCGAAGGGCAAGCGTGTTCTTGGCTTCGAGGAGGACGCCGCACGAGATCTCGTGAAATCGCTCGACGCCGCCCAGCAGAAGGCTGCGATAGTGGACCGGGTCGCTCCAGCCGACATCCTCACCAAGAACTACCGGGCGGTGGAGCCGGGGATGCCTCTGCACGGTATCTCTTACGACCGCTTGAACGCCGACCAGCAGACCAGGCTTACGAAGCTCGTTCGCCACTACGTGAACCGGGCGCCGGACGACCTTGCCCGGAACCAGTGGCGGAACTTCGAGTCCGAGGGCTTCGAGTCGGCCAAGTTTGCGTGGGCAGGTCCGGTCGATCCCGGCAAAGGCCACTACTACTCGATCGTGGCGAAGTCGTTCACTATCGAGTACGACAACACCCAGAACGACGCCAATCACATCCACAGCGTGCTGCGAGAGTTCAAGGGTGACTGGGGCGAGGACCTGCTCGCCGCCCATTACCGCTCCGGCCACTGACGCATGCTTTGCGGCCGGGCCCAACAGGTGCCCGGATCGCGACTTCCGGCATTCGACCGTCGTGGTCACGGCCACGCGCAAAGCAAGCGTCGCCGCGACACGCGGGCATATCTCTAATCACCGGGCCCGTAAGCGGGAATATGAGAGTGGCGGTCGAGAAGACCTACCAGGCGCTGCCCGCCCCGAAGATCGTGACCGCCGCCGGGGCATGTGCGATCTCAGGTGGGCCGATCGCCGGCCATCGTGAGGTCAACGACGGCGCCGGGGGCGTCCTGGCGGTCGACCTGTACATCCCCGGATGTCCCCCACACCAGTTGACCCTGCTCGACGGCTTGCTGAGGATGCTCGGACGCATCAAGCACCGGATTCCGGCCTAGCCCGAAAGGACGAATCCGATACCGGCCAGGCAGAGGGCGACCCCTAACATGGACCAGCGATTCAGCCGTTCTCGCAGGAAGAGCGCGGCGAACACCACTGCGAACAGGGGTGAGCTGCTCGTCAGGATTGCGGCTATGCCGGCGGTTTCGAGCTTCAGCGCCGCGGTCCAGGCCAGGACGGTTGCGCCGAAGAAGAGCGCCGCAGCCAGCAACCGCCGAAGGTCTCTGCTGTGCGCTCCGGAGATACGTGCCCTCCTGCTGACTGCGGCGAACCCGACGTAGAACGCCGCCGGGACCGCGGCGAGCCAGAGGGCTGCGCCGAACGGATCGGCGTCTTCGACGCCTACGTCGGTCATTAGCAGGGCGGCGGCCCAGACAAACGCGACACCGACGGAAATGCCCAGCCGCAACCGCAGCCCACGCCATGGTTCAAGCGCGCCGGTTCCGCTCCGGTTGATCAGGTAGATCCCGGCGACAATGGCCGCCGCGCCAATGTAGGCAACCACCGTCATGTCGTCGCCGAGGATCAGGACGCCCGACAACAAGGAGAAGAGGATGAACAGGCTGGTGGTGGTCACGAACGTCCAACCGACCGCTCCCAGTGCGAGGAGGCGCACGAAGGCGAGGTCGCTGAAGGTGTACAGCACGCCCGCGCCCGCAAGCCAGGCCATGGACTGGAACGGCATTCCGGCGAACTCGTCGAGGCTTCCCGTCGCCACGACAAGGAGGACCATGATCACTGTGGCGACCCAGTAGCCCACGGCAGAAATCTGGACCGCGCTGAAGGAGGACGAGACGGTCTTGATGGCCACGCCACCGGCCGCCCAACCAACCGCCCCCGCCAGGGCCGCGAGCTGTCCCAGCAACATCGTCTAGCTCCCCAGGATGAGCAGGACGCCCGCCAGGCTGAGCACGATCCCCCCGATGACCTGGATGCGGACCTTCTCCTTGAGGAAGGCGACCGCGAGGAGGTATGCGAAGACCGGTGAAGTCGCGCTCAGGATCGCCGTGATGCTGGCGTCCGAACGCTGTAGCGCAAAGGTCCAGCCGAGCAGTGAGCCAACGAAGAACAAGGCGCTGATCGCCAGCCTCTTCAGGTCGGCACGCGGCACCCCCGTGAGCCGGATCGTGGGGCTGATCCACGCGATCGAGAGGTAAGCGATCGCGGGTACCAGGTTGCGGAGCACGGCGCCGGTGAAGACGTCGGTGTCACGCAGTCCGATCTTGGTCGCGATGAGCCCGATCGACCACATTCCGGCGGCGAAGACCGCCAGGGCAAAGACTCCTGGCGTGAAGCCACGCCCACGCGCGGCCGGTGAGGTCGACGGCGCCCCGGCCAGCTCGCGGCGCCGGTTCACGATGTACACGCCGCCCAGGATCGCCGCTGCGCCTACCCAGGTGGCGCCTGCGATCGGTTCATCCAGGGCGAGCCAGCCCGCCATGATCGAGAACAGCACATTCAGGCTGGTCGTGGTGGTGAAGGTCCGGCCCACCTCGCCGCGCGTGACGGCGGTGAAGAACGCGATGTTGCCGAGCGTACCCAGCGAGGCACCCAGCCCCAGCAGCAACGCGGCCTGCCACGGCGTCCGCAGCATGTCGTCGAAGCGACCGATGGACAGCGTCACGACAAGCACCACGGCGAGCGCCAACCAGCTGTGCACGACGCTGACGTGGAGGGCGCGTGCCGTTCGGGCGGTCTTTGCAACGATGTTGCTGGCTGCCCAGGCAAATGAACTGGCCAGGACGGAGAATTCGCCTACCGGCATGCGGCCTGTTGTCCGGCCCGGCGCGGTGGCAGGGGACCGAGCATCAAAGGGGGATGTATCCGTTCAACGCTCGCTGCGAATATGGGCTCGAGCGAGCACAGATAGGATACGCTGTCCAGATTGTCCACCCGTAATTGGGCTCACATGTTGGACCGGACCATCGAACGCCACGCCGTGATCATCCTGGGCGGCGGTCCGGGCGGCCTCGGCATCGCGGCGTTACTGGCCGGATGGCGTCCACGGCTTGTTCCTGGATTCCCGTCTCATGGCTTTCCGCCACCTATCGCGAAGCTGCTGCACGCGCACTCGCCGGATCTGCTGAGCGCTGACTTCCGGCCCCTGGTCGAAGCCGGGATGAATCCGGGCGATTTGTTCAGGGCCCTCCATCACCCGGGAAACAGCTACGGGAAAGGCGCGAGCGGAATGGCTTTCCGCAAAACGCAACCCGTCGATTTCGTGCTCGTCACCAACGAGGAAGTGGGCGGCCTGTGGAACAACGTCCCACGCAACCAGCTAACCCTTTCTCCAGGGCGCTGGATGGAGATGGCGCCCCATCCGGTCGCAAGCTTTGCCAGGGACTCGGGACGCGCGATCGTGCCCGAGGATCTGATCCGCAAGAACGATCTCGTGCCCTACTACCACTCGATTCCCGGCAAGCTCGGATTCGCAGATCGGGTCCGTAGCGGCGTGCACATCAGCGCGATTTCACCGGGGGAGAAAGGGCGCGGGTTCCTTCTGCTGGGCAAGAGGTCAGGCGACGGACCGGAGTTGCGCTTCGCTTCGGACTTCCTGGTGTTTGCTCCGGGGCCGCGCAGCTTGCTCAGGAGGCTGAACGTCCCGGGCGAGTCCTTGCCTTTCGTGACACATCATTACGACGACTGGTCCGACTTCCCCGGACATCGGGTGGCCGTGATCGGCGGAGGTCGGTCCGCCGACTGGGCGGCGACCGAGCTGCACGACGCCGGCAAGCTGGTCACGTACGTGATGCGCCAGGAGCCCGAGCTCCAGGAACGGTTGATCAACGAGAGCCTGCACCTTCCTTACTACGCCAGGCTGCGTTCCATCATCGACACGGGCAGCGCGGGCCTGCGGAGGGTGTTCCGTGCACACGTGCAGGAGTTCACGGCAGGCGGGGGAATCAAGATCGACGTCCTGGGGCAAGCAGAGGCGCTCGGAGTCGATCACGCCATCGTCGAAATCGGAGGGGAACCCGACTACGGCCTGCTGAAGCGTTTCGCTCCGCTCAGCCTGCAGCCGAAGCGGGACAACTACCGGTTTCAGCTGAACCAGATGCGCGTGCACCCGGAAACAGGCGAGTCGGTGGATATCGCCAACCTGTTTCCCGCCGGTTATCTGGTTGAGGGCACCGGGCTCTCGGTGATCGGCTTCCACGGGGCCGCTTACCCGGCCGCGGCGGCCATTCTTCGGCGCAGCGCGGCACCATGAGTCGA
>VGZT01000022.1 GCA_016872495.1 SAR202 cluster bacterium | reverse complement strand
GCCCCTGACCGCCGGTCAGGCGTCGCCGTGTGCGAATGCGGCGATCACCGACAGGCAATCGTCTGGCACGTAGTTCCACGTGGCGAACACGTAGCGTTCGATGCCGTGAGCCTGCATGACCCGGAGGATGCCTCGAAGCTCGTTGGGGGTGAGGTGAGTCCCGGTGTGCTCGAGGGCGACCACCGGGGCGGTCCTGGCCGGTCCGCCGCACGCCTCAACCATCTTGCGCGTCTGGTCGTCGACCGCGGTCTCGAACCAGGCCGGCGGGGCCTCGTCGTGATACCGCTCAACGGGATATCCGGGCGTCAGAGGATAGTCGAATGCGGCGCTGTACCAGCGAGCAGCCTGCCCGGGCGACAGGCCTCGATTCCACTCAACAAGCGTGTCGACCCAGTTGATCACGGTCCCTTTCTGACCGGCGAACCCGCCTGCCCACCAGTATTCCTTCGGCATCTGGAAGTCCGAATATGCCTGGACCGCCCGCGGGAGGTATCCGGAGAGCAACGTGATCGCCGGCATGCGCCACATCACCCCGAATTGCAGGTTGGGTCGATGGCGCTTCACGGCGGTGTACGCGGTCGACAGAAACGAGCTTACGGCGGTGGACTTGAACCTGAGCCATTCGACGACATCGGGTTCTTCGAGCCACCATTCGAGGGCGCCGGCGACGCCGTTCCGGTTCCGGACGAAGTCTTCGACCGTGTCGTTGGAGAGGTGCTGAAGCCGATCGCGAAATCGCTCCCGCCCGTCGAGCACGCGCTGCATGGCAATGCCGTTCCGCTCGGCGAATCGCCGGGAGTGCTCGTCGTCCAACTGCTCGGCCATCACGTCATCGAGATGCCCGGGCTTGATCTCCCACTTGTAGTTGACCCCATCCAGGGAGATCGCCGAAAGCGACGGGTAGTTGGCGGTCGTGTCGAGCGCCCTGGCCACCAGGAAGCGACCCACGGCGGGGTCGCACAGGTGACGCGATTCCAGGTTGATGCGGCCGGTCGGAAACTTCAGGAAGTAGCCCTTGTCGTCATTGAACTGGACGACGAAGCCGCGCTCGACTGCCCTTCTTGCCGCCTCCTTCATCTCTGTCGACCTCTCCGCCAGGTGAGCCGGCATCGCCGGTGCGGGCCAGGGCAGGCCCTCGTAGAGGTCGGGGTCGGGCTCGAACGCAGGCGCGGACACGGCAGGGACGGCCTTCCCTCCGACCGCCTTGAGCGCCAGGCGGCGTACTCTTTCTGGCATCAGGGGCATCAACTGGCTGGCGCCAGGCGACTCGTCAGTCAGGGACAGGCGTGAAAAGCAGACTCCCAGCGCCCCCACCGATCGGAGCTCGGACCAGAACTCGTCCTGCAGGATTACCTCACAGGGCGGGCCGAGGTAGAAGATCGGGCGGAGGGGCCGGCGGCTGGACATGATGGCCTAACGCTCCCTTCGACGATGGCTCGTTTGAAATCGGAGGCATTGTGCGGCAAATCATCGCCACGCGCTCGCCAATCGTCTAAAGTTCCCAGCCGACCGGCCCTTTCGCCGGACCCGCGTCAGCCACCGCAAGGAGCAGTCACTTGCCCCGGATCTCGACCGTTCTCGGCCAGGTCGACACGTCGAAGCTAGGTTTCACGCTCGTACACGAGCATGTGCTCATCAGTTCGGCTGGCCTGAAGGACGTGTATCCCGAATTCATTCCGAGGGAGAGCGCCATCAAAGAGGGTGTTCGACGCCTCAGAGAGGCGAAGTCTGAGGGCGTCACGACCATCGTGGATCTCACGACGATGGACCTTGGACGCGACATCCGGGTGATCGAGGCGGCTTCGCGCCAAAGCGGAGTCAATATCATCTGTGCCACCGGAACGTGGCTGGAGATCCCGCGAGCCTTCAGGACGGCGGAGCCGGACGACATAGCCAGCCTCTATGTGCGTGAAATCGAGCAGGGTATCGAGGGCACGGGAATTCGTGCTGGTGTGATCAAGGTCGCCCACGACGTAGGCGGCGTGACCGAGCCTGGCGAAATCATCCTGCGGGCGGCGGCCCGTGCGCATAAGAAAACCCGCGTTCCGATCATCACGCATACCTGGGCGCCCGAGCGCGTTGGAGAGCAACAGATCCGCGTGCTGGAGCACGAAGAGGTCGATCCCAACCGGGTCTGTATCGGGCATTCAAACGATACGACCGACCTCGATTACCTGACCGGCCTCCTCAAGCGCGGCGTGTGGGTCGGCCTGGACCGGTATCCGACGCACCGGCCGGACGTGCCGGACTGGCAGGCCAGGACGCGCGTGCTCAGAGCGCTGATGGAAGCGGGCTGGACGGACCGCCTGCTCCTGTCGCACGACGACCCGATGACGATGCTCATAGCCCCGAAGGCAGTGTTCGCGGAGCGCATCAAGCGCAATCCGGACCATATCTGCTTTATCAAGCGCAGGGTCCTGCCCTACCTGCGTGAGCTGGGTGCGAGCGAAGACGAGTTGCGCCGGCTGGTGGTCGATAATCCGCGGAGGTTCTTCGAGGGGGCGCAGTAGCGCTCACGCGGGTCCTGGAGGCGAGCCGTCAGGCGGCGCCGGGCGCCCGGAACCAGAGCGGAACCGTGCCTGAAGGGAGTGGGCACCTCAAGAGCGGTTCTTGATCACCACGACTTCGACAATCTTCAGGGCCATTGCGTCGGCGATGCCCAGCGTGTCTTTCAGGTTCTGCAGGAACTGCCGTTCACCGACGCCGAACGAGCCGTCGGCCAGCGTGAGGTCCGCTGCGAGGAAGTAGGCGCTTTCCGCCTGTCCCTGGCTCAGGGTGGCCTTGACCGCCTTCAAGACCTCGCTTGCACCGCGCTGCTGCACCAGGTCAGCCACACGGTCGAGGACCCTCCCCATCTCGTCGAGGTGCTGGTTCCTGAACGCGGCCAACGTGGCAAGCGATAGCGCGGTCCGGTTGGCCTCTTCGTCGGTCACGTTGCCATCGGCGGCGATCGCGGTGATGGCCACCGCGGCGAATGCCTCGTGAGTGCTGAGTACGAGCGGGCCCTCGGAGCGGTCCCGGTTGAAGACTTTGTCGAAGATGGTCAAGGCGAAGGCCCCACTGAATCGGGGTGGATTACGGCTATTGGACGTTGACCGGCGCTCCAGGGCGATCCTGCATGGTGGCAGAGAGGGGCGCCGACCACGATTGTATAGGCAGGGTCAGGACGAGGGGCGGATGAGCCGGTCCCGGATGTAGCCGGCCACCAGCGCGAGCAGCATGATCACGACTGCGGTGAGCGAGATCGCTCCACCGGGCGCGACGTCCGCGTAGAAGGCGATCACGAGCCCGACGACCGCGCTCAGGACACCGAGGCCGATCGCGACCGCCATCGTTTGTCTGAGGCCAGCCGATACCCGCAGCGCCGCGAACACCGGGATAACAACGAGCGTGCCGACGAGGAGGACGCCGACCACGCGCATGGAGAGGGTGATCGTGGCGCCAGCCAGCACCGCCAGCACCAGGTTGACGGTGTCGACGCGCACGCCGCTGGTGCGGGCGAGGTCTGAGTCGAGCGAGGTCTGTGCCAGTTCGGCGAACAGCAGGAGCACGAAGCCGACGGTCACGACGCCGAGCCCAAACATGAGCCAGAGGTCGACTGTGGTGATCGAAAGCACGCTCCCGAAGAGGTAGCCGAAGATGTCACGGTTGAACCCGGAAGAGGCGCTGATGATGACCACCGCGAGCGCGAGCGAGGTGTAGAGCGCGATCGCCAGCGCGGCGTCGCCCGGGAGCAGGCGCCGCGAGCGCAGATGCTCGATACCCGCCGCTGCCGACGATGTGGCTATCAGGGCCACGAAGGGAGGGAACGTGCGGGTGGCGATGCCGATGGCGACACCCATGAGCGCGACGTGCGCCAGGGTGTCGGCGATCAGCGAGAGGCGACGCAGGAACAGGAAGACCCCGAGCGCGGGCGCCAGCGCGCCTATGACTGCGCTGGCCACGAAAGCGCGCACCATGAAGTCGTACTGGAGGATCTCCGGCATTTGGTTTAGCGGTGACCGTGCATTGAATCGTGGATGAGGATGTCGACCGGGATGCCGTACAGCAAGGAGAGCTCGCGGGCCGACAGCTCATGGGAAGGTCCGTGGAAGACCATCCGGCGGTTGATGCAGGCGACCGCGGTGGCGTCGCGCAGGACGGCGCCGATGTCGTGTGAAACCATCAGGATGGTAATGCCGCGCTCTCGGTTCAGCCGCCGGAGCAGTTCGAAGAAGTGCTCCTGGCCGCCGGCGTCGACTCCCGCAACCGGCTCGTCCAGCACCAGCAACTCCGGGCTTTGCACAAGGCTGCGGGCGATCAGCACGCGCTGCTGCTGGCCGATCGAGAGTTTCGAGATGCGTTTGCGCCGGACATCGGCCACCCCGGCGGTCTTCATCGCCTCGGCCACGGCAGGCCCGGCGCGCCAGCGCAGGACGTAGGTCGGGTCGAACCCCCGGTACTCACCCTGCGAGACGATCTCCTCGGCGGTTGCGGGGAACCTCGCCCGCAGCTCGTCGACGGCCTGGGGAACGTATCCAACGCGCCGCCACTCGCGAAACTTGTCCGGAGATTTCCCGAAAAGCCTGACCTGGCCCCGGGTCGGTTTCTCCAGTCCGAGCGCCAGCCTTAGCAGGGTCGACTTGCCGCTCCCGTTGGGACCGAGGATAGCCACGAAGCCGCCACGCTCCACGGAGAAGGTCACGTCCTCGACCGCCACGTGGCCGTCGTAACCGAAACTGCAGCCCTGGAATTCGACGAGGCGTTCCATCAGTGGGCCCGCCAGTGCGCGCCGGCGTAATTGAGATCTACTCTCATGTATGGGGCTCCGCGCGGCGCGTGCAGCGGTCGCAGGTAACGTAAAGCTCGATCCGGTGCCCCACAATATCCCCGACCAGATCCGTGCCCACCGCCTTCAACAGCCGCTCTACGGTCGAATCCCGGAACTCCTGGACCGCGCCGCAGCTTACGCAGACGGCATGGTGATGATGATAGGTGGCCTGGGTGAACAAGTACCGGGGATTGCCATTGGGCAGCATTAGCTTGCACAGCACTTCGGCGTCGACGAGCAGGCGGATCGTGCGGTAGACGGTGGCCCGGCCGACGTTCGGCAAGTCACTGCAAAGCTCCTCGGCGGTGAAGCCCGCGCCACGTCCAGCGATGGCGCGCGCTACCGTTCGTCGCGGGCCCGTCAGCCGGTGACCACGATCCTCGAGGAGCGCCAGCAGCGTGTTAGCAGTGAATTCGGTGGGCGCCTGTGCCATACGGGATTCCCATCCTGGAGAGCCAAAGTATCACAAAGCGCAGTGGTGCCAGCGCCGCTCTCGATGCCGGGGCCGGTGGTCCTAGCGGCGGCCGGAGATCTGCTGCAAGGTGGCCACGCCGATGCGGACGGCATCGTCGGGCAAGTCGTACGCCAGCGCGGTCCGGACGTCGGCGAGCGCGGCGGCCCGGTCACCGGTCCTCGCTTCTTCCAGTCCCCGTTGCAGGTAAAACAGGCCAAGCCGGGTGCCGCCGCGACTGGTCATCGCCATGGCGCTAACGAGGTCCCGCGCCGGGTCGTAGTCGCCGAGCCTGAGAGACCGTTCGGCGTCGGCGACCGTGGCAATGGCGACCTTCGGCTGCGCATGGGAGTAATCGCGTGAGATCAGCCAGGTCGAAGCCAGCAGCAGGAGACCGCTGACCACGACTACCGTGCGCCACCGGGCCACCGACGGGATTCGTGTGGTGAGACGCGGGGGCTCGACTGCGAAAGCCATGGGGGACTCGACGCTCTCCCGGGTCAGGTGCGGGGTCAGGAACCAGCCGACCAGGGCACCGCTCAGCAGGCCACCGAGGTGCGCCCAGTTGTCGATGCCGCCCACGTTCAGGCCGAAGACGACGTTGATCCCGAGAATCAGGGCGATCCCCCAGAGCGAGCGGCGAGCGAGTTCGCCGAGTACGGCCCGGTTGACCATGAGATAGGTTCCGAACGCCCCTACGATGCCAAACACCGCGCCGCTCGCGCCGGCGCTCACGGTTGGGCCGGCCGCGTAGCTGGCCAGGTTGCCGAAAATACCGGCAACCAGGTAGAGCGTGAGAAACGATCGGACACCATACGCGCGCTCGACCATTCCGCCGAAGACCAGGAGGCCGATCGAATTGGCCACCAGGTGGAACAGCCCGATGTGGATGAAGACGGCCGTCAGAAGCCGCCAGTACTCGCCCTCCGCGATCGCCGGGCCGTACTTGGCGCCAGTTCGCAACAGCGTGACGACGTTCTGGGATCCGCCGTTAAGCTCCAGGAAGATCCAGACGAGGACGTTGAGTGCCGCGAGTGTCCAGGTGGCGGTGGTGCGCGCCGGGCGGCTGACGGGCTGGGGGTATATGGGACTGGACTCGATTGCGCTGCTCCCCTGATATCCATTGCGATGTTATCCCACGAGCGCGCGTCACATTGAAGACATGCTGATCCCCTGGCGTCGAGAGCAGCCGGCTTAGAACGAGGCCGGCCCTCCCTGGCCCGGCGACGATATTCGGATCCTCCTGGCCGGGCACGCCGACGGCTCCGCCCGAGACCCGATCGTCGCGAGCCTGGAAGAGCTGGGGATCGGTGAAGTATCGATCGCGGGCGACGGCCAGACCGCCCTCGACATGATCGCGAATCTGCACCCTGAGGTCGTGCAGCCAAACCTAATGTTGCCGGTGACCGATGATTTCGACGTCCTGGCCCAGCCAGGGACGCGTGCCGCTGTTTGCGCTCGCTGAGGTCGAGGCCGCTATCTGGGGTAAGGTCGCGTCCAGATCGATTCCAGGAAGTGCCGTGGTTGCCATCCAAGGACCGTGCGAGCCTTGCTGTTCACGTAGCGTCCGTGTGGGAGATCGGTGAAGATGTCGAACGTTTCGTAGTTCGAGGGCAGGCGCGCGAGCTCGGCTTCGACCGCCAGCCGGACGGCCTCACCGGCGTCCTGCCACGACACGCTGAAAGGCCACAGGTCCTTGCCGGGGCTTCCGAATCCACCCTCTGGCCGCGCCATGGTGGTGGGGTCATAGAAGTTGCAGAACAGCAGCGTCTGGACGTAGAGGTCGTGTCGCTCCGCGAAGACCCGCAGGATCTCTTGCCCCAACGCCTTGGTCAGAGCGTACAGGCGGGTCCCCGGCTGGGGCGGCATGTCCGGCGTCAGGCCGAAGTCGAAATCCTCATACGTCGGCCCCGCCAGCTGGTAGTGGGGCCCGGTGTTGATGATCCGGCGGATCCCGTGAGTCACGGCAGCCACCGCCATGTTGTAGTTGCCACGTGTGCTGACGTCGAACGCCAGCTTGCGATCCCAGCGGAGTACGGACAGGTTCAGAATGCAGTCCATCCCCTGGGCGGCGGCAACGACAGCGGGCAGGTCACCGACGTCTACCTTGAGGAAAGGATGACGCCCGGGGGATTTCGGCGGAACGATATCGGTGAGCAGCAACTCGTGGCGATTTTCGAGCGCGGGAACAACCCATGGCCCGAGCATGCCGTTGGCGCCGAGAATCAGGACTTTCACGTCAGCGCCTGCGAAGTCCGGTAGCAGATTGCGGTGAGGTGAAGATGTCTACTCACGGCGCGTCCACGCGGCTTCCAGGAAATGCCTGGGTTGCCAGCCGAGCAACTGCCGGGCCTTGGCGTTTGAGAACTTGTGGTGAGGCAGGTCCGTGAAGACGTTGTACGTCTCACAGCGAGACGGCAGCCGCCCCAATTCGATCTCCAGTGCCCGCCTGATCGCCTCGCCGGCGTCCTGCCACGCGATGCTGAAGGGAGTAAGGTCGACGCCGATCCGCCGCTCCCCGCCCGGCGTCTTCATCGTCACAGGGTCGTAGAAGTTGTAGAAGAGCAACGTCTGCACGTAGATGTCGTGATGCTCGGAATAGACCTGCAGGATCTCCTGTCCCAGCGCCTTGGTCAGCGCGTACAGCCTCGACCCCGGCTGGGGCGGCATGTCCGGGCTGAGGTCGTAGTCGTGATCCTCGTAGTTGGGGCCGGCGAGCTGGAAGTGTGGCCCGGTGTTAAGGAGGCGGCGGATTCCGTGGGTCACGGCGGCGACCGCCATGTTGTAGTTGCCGCGGGTGCTCACGTCGAACGCGAGTTGCCGGTCCTGGCGCAGCACCGACAGGTTAATGATGGCGTCCATGCCTTGAGCGGCGTCGACGACCTGGCGCAAGTTGCCTGCGTCGACCTTTCGATAGGCCGCACCGGTCTCGAACTTCAGTTCGGAGATGTCCGTGACGAGCAGGCGGTGACGGCCTTCGAGCGCCTGGACCACCCATGGGCCGAGCATTCCGTTACCACCCAGGATCAAGACGTTCATTCGGGTTTCCGGTTTCACTGGTGGGGATTCGATCAGGCGGCCTTTTTCGGGAAGCCGATCAACGACTCGGCGCCACTCATCAAGAAGCGTGCGTTCGGGACCGGCGACTGGATGTGGACCGGATTCCAGCGCTTCGGCACCCTGGCGTCGAGGGCACGGCCGAGGGCCAGGACCAGGTCTGCGCTGCAGAGGGCGGCCGGCTGCTTCGTGCGAGTCGCTGCCGAGCGGGTGCCGGGAACGATCGGGTAGCCGAGTCGCAGCGAGATCACCTCAAGTTGCGGGTGCTCCCGTGCGAACTCCCGGCAGACGTACTCCCCCAGGTGGGCCGCAAGCACGGCTGGCTCGGTGGTCGGCAAGGGCTTCCAACGCTCGGTCACCGTGAGGTGTGGCTCGTAGCCGTCGAACACGCGCAGGGTGTGGAGATAGACGAAGCGCTTAACCCCGGTGTTCAGGCAGGCCGTCAGCAAGTTGTAGGTGCACCGCGTCAGGTAGTCGAGAAGCGGCGTCGCCTCGGCCTGGTGCCCACCGAAGCCAACGTGAACGATGGCGTCCATCCCGCGCACCAGGGAGTCGGTCTCGCCGTCATGCCCGAGGGAATGCGGCTTGATGCCGCGTGGCGCTCGACCCCCCAGTGGCAGGTCGGTGAGCGTCAGGGTGTGATCCTTCGAGAGCCCTTCGCTGATCGTGCGACCAAGCTCGGATGTTGCGGATGTAACCAGCAGCTTCAACGAGGCCTCCATTCCGGTGACCGAACGATGTGCGGAGGAATGGTAGGCCACGCGTGCCGCGGAGTCACGCCTCCTGCGGTGGTGTGAGGCCTCCAAGGGCCTGCCGGGTGACCCGTAAGCTCAGGGCCTGGCCCTGCGCCCGACGAATCGTAGGCCGCTCCAGGTTGCGCCGATCGCGCAGGCCCTGTTGTCGAACGTGCCGGACGTAACCATGTCTCTCAAGACGCCCTCGACAAGATCGATCGCGCCACCGGGGTGCGCTTCGGCCAGACGATCCAGAGGGCTCCGGCCGGCCACGGGGACGCACCCAGGGCGGAGAACCGCTCCTGCAGGTCACCGCGCCGCTTCACGAAGCAGGTGACGATATCGGCCCTGCCGTGGCGGTCTGAACGGATGACGTCGGCGCCTTCGCCGGCCAGTTGCTCCTGAAACCCTTCAGGTTCGTCAACCAGCGCGACAGGCTGGGCCGGCTTTCACGCCCAGCTTGCATTGGAGTGGTGTCCCGGAATAGCCCGCAGCCCGGTTAATGCGCTTCTTTTTGCGACTTCGTTGGGCCGCTTGTTAGTCGCTTGCGCCTGCCGGGGGGTTCACCGCGCATGTCAGGAATCGAGCGATAACCCCAGCAGCCCACGAGCGTTGGTGCTGAAGAGCGACTCCGACTCCTTCGGTGAAAGTGACGCGCCGGCTGCTTCGCTGAACGCCCGGCGCTGGCTGACGAGGGGGTAGTCGCTGCCGAAGAGGATTCGGTCGGCCCCGGCAGCCGTCGCCACCGTGCGGAAGACGTTGGCGTTGTAGAGGAACGCGGTGGCCGCCGAGTCGAACCAGACGCGGCGCAAGGCGCGCGCGACCTCTGGCATGAGTCCGTAGAAAGGCAGGCCGCCGCCCCAGTGGGCAAAGACGAGCCTGGCCTTTGGGAAATGGAGGGCCAGCCGGAACAGCTTCTCCGGGGTGACGGTGCCCTTGCCCGGATAGGCGTGGCCGACCGGCTCAGACCCGTGCGTCGTGACGATCAGGTCGTGCGCTTCCACCACTTTCATCAAGGGAGCCATGACGCCCTGGTCGGTGATGTCGAAGCCCTGCGTGTCGGGATGCAGTTCCCCGATGCCGCGTGCGCCCGCCGCTACGCATCTTTCGGCCTCGACGACCGCGCTCTTGCCCCAGGCCGGGTTGACGGCGCAGAACGGGATCAGCCTCCCGCCACTCTTGGCGGAACTTTCGAGCAGGTAGTCGTTGGCGGCGCGGGCGATGCCCAGGTCGGCCCAGCCGTAACCGAGGATCACGGCCATCGCAACCCCTGATGCATCCATCTCGGCGAGCAGTTCGGTGGCCTGGGCCGTGCGGGCGGTCGGGCTGTTGAATAGCGCCCGGAAGGTGGGGTCGGACCTGAGGATGCGCGAGCGGTCGGTCCGGAATTCGTCGGGCAGGACGTGGGTGTGGAAGTCGATGATCATTTCGGCGACGGTTTGAGAGCCACGGCCGATCAGGGCCGCGTCAAGCTCCGGCACCAGGATGGCCGTTGCCTGGCGGTCCGAACTCATGGTTGCTGTAGACGCCCAGATCGCGCCCCTGGTGGACGTGGACTATGAACTCGTCGCGCTCGACCCCGACCGCGTCCACGATGTCCTCGTCAACGATCTCTATCAGCTCCTGGATCTGCTCCTGGGTCAGCGCTTCCGAGATGGCGAGGGTGGCGTGAACGACGGTCGGCGTAAAGTGCAGGTCCAGGCGCCCGACCGCAGTCCCGTCGTCGACGATCGTGTAGCACTCCGAGGTAGGAGTCCGACACTCGCGCTCAAAGTAGTAGTTGGCCATACTGAATTCCTCGGCCCCGCGAGCGAGGCTAGCTAACGATCTGGCCGCTGCCGCGCGCAACCCATTTGTAGCTGGTTATCTCGCGCAAACCCATTGGCCCCCGTGCGTGGAACTTGCCGGTGCTTATGGCCACTTCGGCGCCCAGGCCGAACCGCGCGCCATCGGTAAACCGCGTCGAGGCGTTTGCAAACACCGCAGCCGCGTCGACCTCGTTGAGAAACCGCTCCTCTGCTGCCTGCGACTCCGTGACGATCGCCTCGGAGTGGCCGGAGCCGTACTTCGCGATATGGTCCAGGGCGTCGTCGAAGCCGTCGACCACCTTGACCGCCGCGATCAGCGCCAGGAACTCCCGGCCGAAGTCGTCGGACCGGGCGCGCTTGATTCGATCTGACTTGCCTGCCGCGCGTGCGGCCGGTTCGAGGACGGCCAGGGAACGCGGGTCGCAGCGGAGTTCGACCCCGGCGTCCCAGAGCTTCCTTGCGACGGCCGGCAAGAACCGGTCGGCAATCTGCGAGTGCACGATGATCGTGTCGAGGGCGTTGCACACGCTGGGCCGCTGGACCTTGGCATTGACCACGATCGCGACCGCCTTGTCGAGGTCGGCCCTGTCATCGACATAGGTATGGCAGACGCCGACCCCGCCGGTGATCGCAGGCATCGTCGCCTTCTCGGCCACCATGCGCACGAGGTCAGCCCCGCCCCGGGGAATGAGCAGGTCGATCTGGTCCTTCATAGTCAGCAGCTGGTCGACCAGAGCCCGGTCCGTCGAAGCGACGAACTGGATCGCGGACCGCGGCAACCCTGCCGCGGCGAGGGCGGAGCCCACCAGCGTGGCCAGGGCCTGGTTCGAATGGAACGCTTCCCGCCCGCCCCTGAGGATCGCGGCGTTCCCAGATTTCAGGCAAAGCGCGGAAATGTCGATCGTCACGTTCGGGCGGCTCTCGTAGATCACGCCGATCACGCCGAGCGGTACCCGTCGCCGCTCAAGGCGGATGCCGTTCGGGAGCGTGTTCGATTCGATCACCTCGCCGATGGGATCGGGCAGGCTGGCGACCGCCCGCGTGTCCGAGGCCATCTGGGCCAGGCGCTGCCGGTCAAGGAGTAGTCGGTCGATCACGTGATCGCCCAGCCCGGCCGCACGGGCGCCCGCCAGGTCCTGCTCGTTCGCCTTGATGACGGCTGCTGCGTCCGTCCCCAGGGCGATTGCGATCCGGTGCAGGGCGTCGTTCTTCTGCGCGGTCGTTGCCGAGGCCAGCTTGCGCGCTGCCGAGCGTGCGTCCGTGGCGAGCGCTTTCAGGTCGATTTCGGTGGTCGTCATTGGAATGCTTAGCCTGGCTGCTTACGCCAGCGCCATGTTGTTGCGGTGCACGACTTCGGGGCCGTAGTCGCTGGCTACGATCGCCATGCGGTCTTCGGACCGGTGACCCTTCAGGAGCTGGGCGTCCGTTGAGGAGTAGTTCGTGATCCCCCATGCCAGCACAGATTCGTCGGTGGCCCTGATCGAGATGATATCCCCGCGTTGAAAGGCACCCTGTACGCCGACGATCCCGGCCGGCAGCAGGCTGTGCCCGTTCTGGGTCAGCGCCCTCACGGCCCCCGCGTCGATGACCACTCCCCCGCGGCTGCTCGAGACCCCGGTCAGGATCCACCGCTTCCGGCTCTCGCGCGGCGTGGCCGCCGGGCTGAACCGGGTGCCAATGCGTTCACTGTCGTTCAGGCGAAGCAAGACGTCCGGCGCCCTGCCGGACGCGATGATGACGGTGGCCCCGAAGGCGCACGCGATCCGGGCGGCTTCGACCTTGCTTGCCATGCCGCCGCGGCTCCTTCCGCCTACGGCCGGCCCGGCGATCCGCTCTATGCCCCCATCGATCTTTTCGACCTCCGGGATCAAGCTCGCGCCGGGATCGAGGTTGGGGTCGCCGCTGAACAGCCCTTCCACCTCCCCCAGCAAGACCAGCACGTCGGCGTCGATCGCGTTGGCGACCATCGCCGATAGCCGGTCGTTGTCCCCGAAGACCTCGTTTTCAAGCTCTTCGACCGCAACCACGTCGTTTTCGTTGACGATCGGGACCACTCCGAGCGCGAGCAGCCTTTCAAGGGTGTTTCGGATATTCAGGTAGCCGAGCCGGCTTTCCAGATCGTTCCGGGACAGCAGGGCCTGGGCTACCGCGATCCCATGGGCGTCGAAGTGGCGCTCGTAGGCCCCCATCAGCCTGGACTGTCCGACCGCCGCCAGCACCTGGCGGTAGGCGACGCCCCGCTTCTCCGGGCGGATACCGCGCGCGCCGAGCGTGTCCCGCCCGGCCGCGACCGCTCCGGAAGTGACGAGCAGGACCTCTACTTTGCGCCCCTTGAGCACGGCGATCTGACGGGCAAGATCGGCGAGGACCCGGTCGTCGAGGCTGTCGGATCCACCCGTAAGCAGGTTGGTGCCGACCTTGACGATGGCGCGCCGCCACGTCCGGCGAGAACCGGCATCGGCGCGGGCATCTGAACTAGCGCGGGTCCCAGGATTCATGGCGGGTTTGGCCCAGCGCGACCACGGCGCGCCCGGTGGGAAGTCGACTTCGAATTATACGGGCCGTTATACGGGCCGGGTGATACGATCTCAGGACAGGCCAGCGGTTGCCCCGCTGGCCATTTGGCCGTTTGGGCGCTTTCGAATCGCCGACGGTCAAGCCATAGCTGATGACCGGCTCCCTGCACCGCCAAGGGGGGCCTTACTGCGCGGCCCTCGGAGAAACGATGTCCCTCCGCCCCTACTTGAACCTGCTGCTCGAATCCCTGCCTGCGCTGGGGCCGGCCGACGCAAAAAAGCGGCCGGTCGCATTGAGCGTCCCCGACTCCGCATCCGCCTGCGTGATCGCGGCGCTCTGGCAGAAGGCGCGCCGACCGCTGTTGGTCCTCACCCCCTATCCGGAAACCGCGCGCCGCCTGGCAGACCAGCTGCCTGTCTGGTGCGGCTCCGAGGATGTGGTCCAGCATTTTGTCGAGTCGGAGGTCCTGCCGTTCGAAAGGCTGATTCCGGACAGTCCGGCCGTGCACGCACGGCTGCGCGCGCTCAGCGCGTTGCAGACCCCGACCGTCGAACCGCCGATCGTCGTATCGTCGGTCTCGGCCGCAACCCGCATGGTTCTCACTCGGCAGGCCTACGATGCCGCAACGCACACGATCAAGGTCGGCGACACCTGCAACCTCGACCGGCTCGCCGCCCGTTGGGTCGCGGCCGGGTACGAGTTCAAGGCGAGCGTCGAGGGTCCAGGGACGGCGAGCCGCCGTGGCGGCATCCTGGATGTGTTCCCGGTCACGGACCTCGATCCGACCCGTATCGAGTTTTTCGGCGACGAGGTCGAGAGCATTCGGAGATTTGATCCCGAGACGCAGCGATCGACCGGGCCGACGAAGTCAGTCACGATTACCCCGGCCCGTACCACCCTGCCGCGCCTGGAGACGGCCAGTGCGGACGAGGCACAGCGCCTTGCCGGGAAGCTCGACTTCGCCGGTTGCGAACAGGAAGCGGCCGATCGGATCACCGCTGAGCTGGGACAGCTATTGCGGGGCGAAATCCCTGACTGGATCGCCTTCTACTCCGGCTTTTTCGAGCGGGCGAGCATCTTCGACTACCTGCCGGACGATGCCCTGCTGGTTGTCTTGCGCCAGAGTGAGGCGCACGAAGTGTCGACGGCGGCCGACCGGCGCATGGAAGATCATCGGCGGGCCAAGGAAGAGCGGGGCGAGATCCCGCGCCACTTCCCGCAGCCGCACCTGGAATGGGGATTCCTGGCGGACGCGATCCGGGCACGTGGATCGACGGTCGAACTCTCCCCCTGGGGCGTCGACGACCCCGAACTCCCGTTCTCTGCGATTCGACTGCCTTTCCTGCCTCCCCCGGTTGCCGGCGGGCAGGCGGCGCGGGTTTTCCAGTGGCTGGGCGATCCGGCCCACCGTGGCGAGCCCGCCGTGATCCTCAGCCAGCACGCGCAACGCGTCTCCGAGCTGGCAAACGAGCATGGCATCTTGCACCACTCGGACGCCACGATCATCCCGGGCAAGCTGGCCATCGCGTCGGGCAGCTTGCGAGAGGGGTTCGTACTCTCCCTGCCGGATAAGCGCGGGTTCACTTTGTTCACCGACGCCGAGGTCTTCGGCATATCCAAGGAGAGACGGCAGGCTCCAAGGCGCCACAGGCGGCGCGCGGCACAGATGAAGGACCTGCAGCCCGGCGTGTACCTGGTTCACATCGAGCACGGGATCGGGCGCTTCATCGAGACGGTCAACGTCGAGGGACAGGGGAACCGGGAGTACCTGCTCCTCGAGTACGCCGAAGGCGACAAGCTCTATGTGCCGATGGACCAGCTCGACCGGCTGACGCCGTACCACGGCGGAGGCGATGATGCTCCGAAGCTGACCAGGCTCGGGACCCAGGAGTGGGTAAGGGCGAAGGCGCGCGCCCGCAGGGCAACGGAACAGCTGGCCGGCGAATTGCTCGCGCTCTACGCGGCGCGCGCAGCGACGCCCGGCTTCAGCGCCCGGCCGGACTCGCCGTGGCAGGACCAGCTCGAAGCGAGCTTCCCGTTCGAGGAAACCCCCGATCAGCTCACGACGATCGGCGAGGTGAAGGTCGATCTGGAAGCGCCGACGCCCATGGACCGGCTCGTTTGCGGAGACGTCGGTTACGGCAAGACCGAGATCGCGATTCGGGCGGCGTTCAAGGTCGTCCAGAGTGGCCGCCAGGTAGCCGTCCTCGTGCCGACTACCGTGCTTGCGCAGCAGCACCTCCTCACCTTCAAGGAGAGACTGGGCGCCTTTCCCGTGACGGTCGAAGCGCTCTCCCGCCTTCGGAGCGATCCGGAACAGCAGGAGATCCTGCAACGACTTGCCTCCGGGAAGATCGACATCATCATCGGCACGCACCGGATCATTCAAAGGGATGTTGCCTTCAAGGACCTCGGGCTGGTTGTCATCGATGAAGAGCATCGTTTCGGGGTGGTCCACAAAGAGCGGCTCAAGAGGATGCGCAGCGAGGTCGACGTCCTGGCGATGAGCGCAACGCCCATACCCAGGACCCTTTACCTGTCGCTTTCGGGCATTCGCGACATGAGCACGATCGACACGCCGCCGGAAGACCGGTTGCCGATCAAGACCTACGTGTCCGAAGAGAGCGACGAACTGATACGTGAGGCGATCCTGCGCGAGCTGGATCGCGGTGGCCAGGTGTTCTTCCTGCACAACCGGGTCAAGACGATCGAGTACGTCACGGACAAGCTGGCGAAGCTGGTCCCGGAGGCCCGGTTCGGGATCGGCCATGGCCAGATGCCCGAGGACGAGCTCGAACAGGTAATGGCGGAGTTCGGTGAGGACAAGTTCGATGTGCTGGTCTGCACGACCATCATCGAGTCGGGTCTCGACCTGCCCAATGTGAACACCCTGATCGTCGACCGCGCCGACCGCTTCGGGCTCGCGCAGCTCTACCAGATCCGGGGGCGCATCGGCCGGAGCTCACGGCGGGCCTACTCGTACCTGATCGTGCCGCGCGGTAAGAAGCTGACGGAAATGGCAGAGCAGCGCCTGAACACGATCCTGGCCGCGACCGAACTGGGCGTCGGCTACCAGATCGCGATGCGTGACCTGGAGATCCGGGGCGCCGGGAACATCCTTGGCTCGGAGCAGAGCGGACAGATCCAGGCCGTCGGATTCGACCTCTACTCGAAGCTGCTCGCCGAGTCAGTTGCCGAACTGAAGGCCGGGCAGGAAGGTAAACCAAAGCCCGAGCACAGGCGCGACTTCTCGCAGGTGCAGGTCGATCTGGGACTGGACGCTCGCCTGCCGTTTACCTATGTGGAGGACTTCGTCGAGCGCCTCACGCTTTACCAGCGGATCGCACGGATCCTTGAACTGCAGGAGATCGAGGACCTCGAAGAGGAGCTGCGGGACCGCTTCGGGCCGGTGCCACGACAGGCTGAGTTGCTGCTGTATCAGTCACGCATTCGGGTACTCGCCGAGGCGTGCAATGCCGACTCGATGATCGCCCAGCGGGACCGGATCACGGTATCCCTCAGGGACCCCATAGGAGATGCCAGGAGCGCGCTCCAGCGGGTTATCGGCAGGCTCGCCGATGTGGGTCACATGCAGATACGCATGGATATCGATCGAGAGGACGAAGAGTGGATGGAGCGGCTGGAATCGGTCCTCGACGAGGTCGCGGGGTTCCGGCAGAAGATGCTCGATATGGTGATGTCCGGCCCGTCAAAGAGATAGGCGACGCGCTCTGACTGGTACCCGCGGCGCGCCCGGTCGCGAGCGATCCTCCTCCAGGCGCTCGCAGCCTGGTCTTGTGCGCCCGAGGCGGTATTGGTGACGGCTTCAACGGGCCGGGGCTACTCCGTCGCAAACCGCGAAGCCATCACGGACCCCGGCGGTTCAGCCAACGCCGATGTCCATGCCCACGTTGACCCCGATTCCGAGGTTTTGCACCGTACGCGACTTTCGCGATCGCGGGCATCCCGGAAGCAGGCGCTCTCGGCGACGGGGCGGTCAGGCTCGTCTGCAGCAAAGGGGGCATCGACATGCACCTGTCTTCGGGTCGCGGGACCTCATGCGAACAGGAACTGCCCCTCACGCTCAGCAGGTTCGGGAAGACGGCCCGACGCGACGCTCCGATGGTCGTGGGTGCTGACCTGTCCCTCTACGGGGCTGGCCAGGCGTCCTGGCGGTCGGAGCCCAGATCCATGACCGCTCTTCGAACCTGCGAAAGGCCCGTGACCCGGGGATGGCCCTCGTAACCGGGGCTCCCGTTGTAACGGTCGATCAGCACCGCGTGCATGCCCACGCGTTCCGCCCCGCGCACGTCGGAGTCGATCTGGTCGCCGACGTGCACCGCCTCCTGAGGTTTCACCCCTGCCCGGCGCAGGGCCTCCAGGAAGATCGCCGCGTGCGGCTTCTCGGCGCCTGCCTCGCGTGACGTCACGACGACATCGATGTGGCCGGTCAGGCCGAGGTCGCGCGCCAGGGCATCGCCCGACTGGTTCATGTTGGAAATTGCGCCGACTGTGAAGCCGGCGGAACGCAGCTCGTCAAGCGTGGGTATCGCGTCCGGGAACAGGCGCAGCCCGTACTCTTGCGCGCGCACGCTCTCCCAGACGCGACCCGCTGTCTCGAGATCGACGTCATAGCCCGACCCCAGGAGTACCTTTCGCTCGTACTCCGCGAAGAAGCGCTGGCGCTCCTCCCCGCTCATCGAACGCACCGGGCGGCGCGCGTTCTGCTCGCTCATGAACCGGTCGGCCTCGTGGTACCCGCGCGCCGTGCCCTCGTCGGTCAGGCGTAGTCCATGAAGCGAGGCCGCCGTGGCCTGGATCTGCTCGCGGGTCGGGTGAAACCCCGCGAGGGTGTTGTAGACATCGAAAAACACGGCCTTTATGGGCGCGATGATCAGACCTCCCTGGCGACCACGATGGCGTCGACCCGAGTTGCGCCGGCTTTGAGCAGGCTTCGCGCGCACTCCCTCAACGTGCTGCCGGTCGTGGTCACGTCGTCGACCAGCAGGATCCGCCGGCCTGACGCGCCCTCCCCTGCCCTGAACGCGTCGCGCACCCCGGCGGCACGCTCCGTGCGCGATCTTGCCCGCGCCTGAGGCGGGGTGTCCACTAATCGCCGCAGCATGCCCGGGCTCATGTCGATGCCCAGTCGCCTGGCAACGACCCTGCCGATCAGCTCTGACTGGTTGTAGCCCCGGGTTCTCAGCCTTTTGCGGTGCAGCGGCACGGGCACGACGATGTCGGCTTCAAGCTCGGCAAACCTGGGATCGGTGGTGAGCAACGCGCCAAGCACGGGCGCGATCGACCGGAGGTCGGAGTATTTGAGGGCGTGGATTGCGGCACGGATCGCCCCACCGAACTGGAATACCGCCAGCGTGGTCGACAGGACAACTGGATCGAAGGCGCAGGAACCGCACAGCGAAGGTATTGCGAGCGGTTGCGCGCAGCGTCGGCAGACCGAACGCCCGAGGCGTGGCGCTTCCGAGAGGCACCGATCGCACAGGAGCTGTCCAGGCCGGCCGCAGTGGACGCACCGTGCCGGGTAGACCAGGTCGACCAGAAGCCGGGCTGCGCCCGCCGTCCGGCGTCGCAGTGCGGCCGAACTCGCATAGAATCGACTCAGAGGTAAAACGATCTGCGTCTTCACGTCTGGCAAGTTTAGCGGAGCAACCCGTTGAAACTAACCATCACTGGCAAGGGCCTCTCTCTGACCGAAGCTCTGGAGACGTACACACGCAAACGCCTCGCCCGGCTTGACCGGCGACTGAACAAGTCGATCCCGGTGCGGGTCATCCTCCGGCACGAGGAGACGCGAAGCCTGGACTCACGGTTCGTCGCCGAGGTCACCGCCGTGCTCAATGGTGGGATCATCGTTCGCGGCGAGGAGCGCGCGGCCAACATCAACGCTGCGATCGACGGGGTTTCCGATGCGGTCGTCAGGCAGATCGACCGTTTCAAGAGCCGGCGGATCAAGTCGAAGCGGACCGGCCGCGGGCTCGCCGAGTTCGAGCAAGAGGTCGTCACTTCGGCGCAGGTCACACCCGTCGCCACCGAAACCGGGTCGAAGCCGGCCCGGGCAGAGGCGGTCGTCCGGACGAAGCGTCATCCCGTGGTGCCGACCACCGTCGAGCAGGCGGCGGAACAGATGGAGCTGCTGGGGCACTCGTTCTACGTATTCCTCAACGTCGACAACGACGCCATTAACGTCGTCTACCGCCGCGATGACGGCGCCTACGGCCTGATCGTGCCCGATCGGCTGGGGGCGTAGGCGGCTCAGCCGCCACCGGCGGAGGCCGGCAACGGCGCCGCGCGGGAGAGGTCGTCGAATCGATAGATCGACACAAAGGCGTCCTCGTACACGGGAACGACGCCGTCACTTGCCATCTTCTTGAACTTCTCGGTTCCGACCGTCGGGTAGTACTGTCGCTCCAGGTCGCCAACGTATACGTAGCGGACGTCGTACTTTCTCAGCAGCGCGAGCGCGACCGCGGGATCCGAGGTCCCGTAGATTGTGTCGACATCGTGGCGCCGCTGCGTCACCGCCCATGCGTACTCGACCCGCTGCTGACGCTGATGCCAGTCCCAGCCGACCACCGCGGGCAGCCCGGTGTACACCGAGACGCGATTGCCCCATCGGTAAAGATCGGTGATCCCCTCGACGATTACGGGAGAACCGTTGACGTTCTGATCGAGCCATCGGATGCCTTCGATGTCCTTCTTCAGGTCGAAGGTTCCGCGCTGTTCCGAATAGGTCGACCACTGCATGAACGCCATGCCGTCGATCCCCTTGGGGGCGGTATTGAACCGGTCGGCGACGCGGGCGCTGGTACCCAGGATCGGATATGCAAGCGTTGCCAGGAACAGTGTCGCGATCCCGGCCATCCACAGCCCACGCGCCACGCTCAGTCGACGCAACGAGAACAGGCCTGCGTCAGCCATCCGCCACAGGAGGTATGCCGATCCCAGCGCGAAAAGCACCCAGGCCTGCAGGTAGAACTTGAAGACCGTATTCATGCGTCCGATGTCGTTCTTCACGGTGACGATGTCGACGCCCGCCCCGATTCCGAGGGCCACCGTAACCAGGGCAAGGATGGCGACTGTGTGGCGGGACGCGGGCGAATCGGCACGGTATTGCAGGTATGCAACGGCGCCGGCAAGCAGGGTCAGTGCGACTGCGAACACCACGGTCGCGTATCCGAACATGGCCACTGCTACGAAGAGCGAGGCCGGGATCGCTATGTAAAGGGCGGCCACTTCGGGGCGGATGCGGGCCTGCCGGAATGCATTGCCGATCAGTACCCGGCCCTGCCACACCAGGTAGCTCAGGATCACCGCTAAGAAGGGGGCATGGATCGCCATGTATCGCCACAGCGGTGTCTGGATCTGGCTCGTCTCGATGCCGTTATTGAACAACTCGAAGCGCGTGTGGAATGGCAGAAACGCCAGGTATCCGATGACCGCGACGAACAGCACCCTCACCATCGCGACCTTCAACGCGTGCCACGGGCGGTCGCGGCCGGCCAGGAAGGTTCCGCCGCCAACCGCCAGCGCTGCGACTAGCAGGTAGCCCGGGAAGTCCCACGCGTTGATTACACGGAGCGCTCCGGTCCCGATCCCCAGCAGCGTGAGGCATGCCCAGGTCCACAGGCGACTTTCGGGCTTGCGCCAGGCATTAATGAATGCGGCCAGTGCGAGGCCTGCCGCGAGCAGCGTGAACGGAATGGCAATCAGGTGGGCATGCAGGTCGGCGAAGAGGAAGCTGAAAAACGGGAACTCGGTGATTTCGTTGCCGGGCGATCCGGGAGCCATCATCCGCGAGCTGCGCCAGTAATCGAACCCGCTCAAAGGGCCGTCGCCCACCAGCCGAAGGACGCCCTGGACCACCTGGACCGCCCCATCGATGTTGCCGATGACCGCCACGAACAAGGCGGCGGCGATTCCGGCGAACACGGGCCCCGCCCTTCCGCTGGCTGGCCCGCTCGCCCGCCTCGTCGCCTCGGCGAGCGCATAGACGATAGTGAAGGCACCCCCGATGGTCAGGGCAAAGAGCGTCGGGACGGCCAGGTTGTAGGCGACGGACGGCACTATCCCGGTCAGGCGGATAACCATTGCGACGATGAACTGGCCGAAGTAGTAGTAGTTGAGGTACCCGCCGCCAAACCAGGGGTCGTATGGCGGCATGACCGTCGATCGCGTGACGGCGTTAAGGTAGGCGAAGTCCATCGGCTTTTCGCCGCCGCGATACGGATGCCACAGATCCGGGTTGGCGACCCTTACTAGCAAGAAGGCGATGAATGCGAGCGTGAACAGGGCTTCGAGGGCGACCACAGATCGCCAGTGGGCCCTCAGGAGCGAACGCATCTCGGCCCGGGAGCGCCAGGCAATAACGCCGGAGGCGGTGGCCAGCAGCAGGAGCATCAAGATAACCGAGAGGCGCGAAAAGCCGATCAGGCCGGAGCTGGCCAGCAGCCACGTCGCCAGCGCGACGAGCAGGAGGCCGAGCGGCTTCGCGAGCAGGTAGCCGTGCCCGGGCAGTGATGCAAAGACACGCAGGGCAAGCGGCAGAGCCGCGAGTCCGATCGCGTGCAGCGCCAGCAGCCACACGAGCCACGACACGCCGTTTGCCGCGCCCTTGAGCTGGATGATCGAACGCCAGGTCCCACCTGACTGCTGTCGCTCCGCCTCGGCCCGGGTCAGTAGCAGGCCGGGTTCGGATGCCGCCGGGTACGAGGTTCCGATGATGTCGATTACCTCGGACTCGGAGAGGTTCTTGACGTTCTTGAAGATCAGCGTCCTTGGGTGATCGTAGACGGTGAAGCTCTCGTCGGCCCAGCCGAAGCCCGGGCTGACCAGCCCGGGCCGCTCCTCGGCGTAACCCGCCGGTGGCCCGATTTCGCCGCGGCCGAAGTAGTCGTCGACGTAGTTGATTCCGAGCAGCCCGGGAATGCTCTCCGCGCGGAACACCAGTTCATAGCCGAGCTCGCCCGAGAACAGGGCCCGGTAGTACGCCGCGCTGTTTGGATACTGGTCAGGCAGCCGCGTAAGCGTGGCGTAGAGCCGGTTGGAGTACAGGACGAGGTATTCCCCCGCCGCAATCTGGCGGCCGATCCGCTCGAACTTCTGTCCGAAGTCGGGGTTGTACAGCTCCAGCTCCTGGACTCGGTAGCGGCCCAGGCCTGGCAGACCCTCTTCCCAGTGCTCCTTGAGGATCAGGGGCGCCGGCAGGGTCTGAGCATCGAGAAACTCGGCGGCACGCACCGCCGGATGCGGCCGCGAGTAGATGGTCGTGTAGGCGAGCGCGTAATGGGCGGTCGGCACCGCTACCAGGGCGAGCACGACCGGCGCTACCCAGCGCCGGTAGCGGGGAAGCCGCTCCTTCACGATCGCGACGGCGTTCCACAGCATCTCTGAGCCGAACAGGATCATGAAAGGGACGGCCGGCAAGAGGTACCGCATGAACTTGACGTTGAACGACAGCGTCAGTGCCAGGTACGGCACGAGCCAGGCGACCATTACAAGCTCTACCTTGCGCTGCTTTCGCCAGGCGCGTACGGCTACCCAGAGGACCCCTGCCCAGGCGATCGCGCCGAGCACGGGCCCGAGTCCCCACGTGCCGAGCTGCCAGGCCTGGTACCAGATCCGTGGCGTGTCGATGTACTGGCGCGTGTAGGGGTAGTCGATCGCCCGCCGCACCATCTGCGACTGCTCGAGCGTGTTGTCCAGGAATGTGCGGAAGTCGAGGAACATGTAGGGCTGGGTGACGATCACGGCCAGCAGTCCAATGGCTGCCGCGAGCGCCAGGCCGCGTAGCGCGCGGCCGCGCCTGGCCAGGCTGACTGCGCAGTGCTCAGCAGGCGCAAGGGCGTCGCCCGGCGCCGCGAAAGCGAAGATCGCGAAGGCGGCGATCAATGGCGCGCCCAGCGCCAGGGCGCTGACCTTGGTCGCGAATGCAAGCCCCGTAAACAGACCGGCGGCAGCCGCGTCGTAGTACCGCCCCGTATAGGCGAGTCTCGACATGAAGTAGACCGCCGCCACTATGAAGAGGGTCAGCAGCGTGTCGACCGCGTAGAAGTGACTGAGCTGGATGCCTATTACGGCGAGCGCGGCGAGGATGCCCGCGAGAAGGCCGGTCCTGGTTCGATACCAGCGCCGTCCCATGGCGAAGACGAGACCGACGACCGCGGTGTCAGCCAGTGCCGAGAGGACGCGGCCCGGGATACGCAGATCGAAAAGGTCGAATTCGGCGAACGGACCGGTCAGGATCTGGAACGCCTTGAGCAGGTACAGCGGTAAGCTGCCATAGTTGAACCAGCCGGGATTCCAGGGGCTTTCGCGGGCGTCGAGCAGCTTCGGCAGGTCGGATGGCCCGGGCGCCCGCAGCTCTGACACCTGCATCAGGATGGCGCGCTCGTCGGGATGGAACAGGCCGCCCTGGTCCCAGTTGACCCCGTACAGGCGGAGCGCCAGTGCGATGGTCAGGATGGCCGCGAGTGAGATCGGGACCGCGTGGCGAAGCGCGAGTCCGACTGCGTCGAAGGAGCGCTCGGGGGGCGCGCCTTCCGCGGTCAGGTCAGGCGCGCGGCCGCTCGGCGAAGCGGTCGTGAAGCTTTCACGCGAATCTGGCATAGCTGGCGATTGTATTTGATGCCGGGGGACCGCAGCGCCATGCCCCGGCCGAGGATTCGTTGACCACGCTCGGGGGCCGAGCCTACCCTTAATCCGGGGGCCGGCCGCCTGATCTAAGGGCGGTGTTTGGCCGTTTTTCTAGCGCGCCCCCGATGCATTCACGCGTTTCAGGGTCCATTTGGTAATGGAGTTTCGATGCCCCGGAAGCTGATGTCCGCGCCCAAACACGAAAAGACGACGCTGCGCTCAGGCCTGAGGGTCTTGAGCAGCACGATGCCGACGACGAACGCGGTCAGCCTTGTGATCAACTTCGGCGCCGGATCGAGATACGAATCAGACGAGCTGGCGGGTTCCTCCCATTTGTTCGAGCACCTGCTGTTCAAAGGCACCAGGAAGCGCCCACAGCCAAGGATGATCAGCCAGGTGGTCGAGGGAGTCGGCGGCACGCTGAACGCCTATACCGATCGAGAGCTCACCGGCTACTGGGCCAGGGTCCCTCGCCAGCACTACGGGGAAGGGCTTGAGGTCCTCATAGACATGATCCGGAACTCGCTCCTCCGGCCGTCGGACATCAAGCGCGAGAAGCAGGTCGTATTTGAAGAGATCCGGGCCAGCAACGATTCCCCTTCCTCGCGCGTCGACACGATCCTCGACGAGGTCATGTGGCCCGACCAGCCGATGGGACGCGACATCGCGGGCACCGAGGAGTCCGTGGGCGCAGTCAGCCGCTCCGCCCTGCTCGGCTACATGGCCACGCAGTACGTGCCCGTGAACACCGTCGTAGCGGTTGCCGGCGGGATCACACACCACGAGGTCGTGAGGCAGGTCGAGCGCCTGATGGGCGACTGGAAGGGCACGCGTCCCCTCGTCTTCGACAAGGTGGTCGACAACTACCTGGGACCGCAGGTCCGGCTTGAATTCCGTAAGACCGAGCAGGCGCACCTCGCGCTGGCCATCCACGGCATATCGCTCTTTGACCCGGACCGCTACGCTCTCCGCCTGCTCTCGGCGGCGTTCGGCGAGTCCATGAGCAGCCGGCTGTTCGAAGAGGTGCGGGAGAAGCGCGGCCTGGCGTACGACATCCACAGCGCGGTGTCGATGTACAGCGATTGCGGCGCGTTTCACGTGAGCTCAGGCGTCGACCCCAAGCGCGCGGTCGAAGCGGTCAAGGTGATCGTCAGCGAGCTGGCGAGGCTCCTGGATGGACTGCCCGAGGCGGAACTTGCAGAGGCGAAGGAGCTGTCAAAGGGCCGCCTGATCCTGCGCATGGAGGAAAGCCGGGCGGTGGCCTCGTCGATCGGCGTCCAGGAGCTGGTAAGGGGCAAGATCGAGACCATCGACGACATGGTGGCCGGATTCAATAGAGTGACCGGAGACGATGTCAGGCGAGTTGCCAGAAGGGTCATCCGGCCCGAGCGCGTGGCCCTCGCGGTGGTAGGCCCGTTCAAGAGCGAGGCGCGGTTCCTGCAGGCTCTGAAGTTCTAAGGAAACTGGCTCCGTTTCCCCTTTGGGAAAGACTTCCGGGGCGGGTAATTTCTAGAGCATGACAACTTCCCAGCCGATGGCGGCCAGATTCGAGTGGAACGCGGGTAGTGTGCGCGCCCTGCGGCGGTTTCTGGGCAGCTCCCAGTCGGTATTCGCAGCCGAACTGGGCGTGCGGCAGCAAACGGTCTCGGAATGGGAAACCGGCATGTACCGGCCCCGAGGGGCCTCGGCAACCCTTCTCACGTTGTTCGCCACCCGTAGCGGGTTCATCCACGAGAACCAGGACCTGACGGGGTCGCATGAGAACGGGCACACCTATGCCCGCGAGCATATCCCCCGAAGTTTCGCCACACCCGAGGATTCTGACCGGCAGGGAACCGGGAGCGGCGCGGCGCGTCCCGAGGTCGCAATCTGACCGGGTTTACCGCGCGGTTGCCTGCGGTCCGCCCCATTTTCATCGCCTGATTCCGGTGTCCCCCGGGGGCCGGCGCGCCGTTTTCCGGACGCCCCCCTCCCGGTCGCGTTGACACCCTTATGCTCAGTGCCTAGGATGAGGCCCACAGGTTAGCCACGGGCTCGCAGAGAGGTGCGAAAAGAAAATGCCGACTCGCGCTTACATCCTCATCGAGACCGCGATTGGTAAGAACGCCGAAGTCAGCCAGGCCCTGATGAAGCTGCCCCAGATGCAGAGCGTAGACACCGTTACCGGCCCCTACGACATCATCGCGATCGCGGAGACGGGTGACCTGCCTGCCATCGGAAACCTGATCAGCAACCAGATGCACAGGGTTCCTGGAATCGTGAAGACCGTTTCCTGCCTTGCCGTAGGTTCCTGAACCTCCTCCCTGCTCCCGAACCGGGATCCGGTCCTGGTCGGAAGTTTGTTGGTAATGACATGACCGGGCGCAGGCGAATTCCATGAGATTCGAATTCTCAGACGCCGAAGAGAAGTTCCGGGCCGAGCTACTCGAGTGGATTCGTGGCGCACTGCCGGCGGACTATGCAGGGGCCGGCGAAGACCCGGACGCCGACTGGGATCTGAACCTGAAGCTCCGCCGAGAGCTCGCCAGACGTGGCTGGCTGACCCTG
The DNA here is from genome assembly GCA_016872495.1 of SAR202 cluster bacterium. Lineage (GTDB taxonomy): Bacteria > Chloroflexota > Dehalococcoidia > Lucifugimonadales > Lucifugimonadaceae > VGZT01. The sequence goes on along the minus strand of VGZT01000022.1, from coordinate 10,384 downwards.
GCATGGCCCAGAGAGTACGGTGGCCGCGCGGCCTCCCACATGACCCAGGTGATCTTCAATGAAGAGATGGGCTTCCATCGGGTTCCCGGCCGGGATGCCTTCGGCGCACGCATGCTGGCGCCCACGCTAATGGTCCACGGGTCCGAAGCACAGCGCAAGCAGTTCCTCCCGCCGGTCGCGAGGGGCGAGGTCCAGTGGTGCCAGGGGTATTCGGAGCCGGATTCGGGGTCAGACCTGGCGTCGCTGCAGACCCGCGCAGTCGGCGACGGCGATGGCTTCAAGGTGAATGGAACCAAGATCTGGACCTCGCTGGGCCACCGGGCCGACTGGATCTTCTTCCTGGCTCGGACAGATCCGGAGGCCCCGAAGCACAAGGGGATCAGCTTCTTCCTCAGCGACATGAAGACCCCGGGCATCACGGTTCGTCCGATCGTGAACATGGCCGGTGAGCACCATTTCAACCAGATCACGTTCGAGGACGTGTGGGTCCCGCGCGCTCAGCTGGTCGGCGAGATCAACAAGGGCTGGTATGTCGCGACGACATTGCTGGACTTCGAACGGTCGGGGATCGACTACATAACGGCGGCGCGGCGCGTCCTGCGCGACCTGGCCGAGCACGCCCGCATGACCAAAGGACCCGGCGGACCGCTGGCGGACCAGGCCGATGTCCGGGCGCGGTTCGCTTCGCTCGCGGCTCAGGCAGAAGCCTCCCGCATCCTGGCATACGAGGTTGCCTGGCTTCAGGGCCAGGGCGCGGTGCCGACCCGGGAAGCCTCGATGAGCAAGGTGCTTGGCACCCGCCTGATGAACGAAGTCACCGACTTCGGCCTGGAGTTGCTGGGCGCCGCAGCCCGGCTCGATCGCGGGACCGACAGCGCACCGCTCCGAGGTCGAATCCTGCGAGCGCGCTTTGACTGCATCGCCTGGCCGATCTTTGCCGGCACCAACGAGATCCAGAAGAACATCATCGCCACGCGCGGTCTCGGCCTGCCGCGCAGCTACTGACGCCCCGGCGCAGGCCCAGTACCCAGGACAGGGAGCCAACCACGTGGACTTTGGCCTCACCGAGGAACAAAAACTGATCCGCGATGGAGCGCGGCAGTTCCTGCGTACAACCGCCACGGGTGCCTACGTGCGAGAAATGAGCGCCCACCCGACTGGATGCCGGCCGGATGTGTGGCGCCAGATCGCCGACCTGGGCTGGACCGGCCTGATCGCGGAGGAGCGGCACGGCGGTGCTGCGCTGGGAATGATTGAGCTTGCGATCGTGATCGAAGAGATGGGCGCAGTAGCGTTCCCCGGCCCGTTCTTCTCGTCTGCGGTGGTCGGGCTCTCGGCGCTCAAACTGGGTGGCAACCGGGAGCAGCAGGACGCTCACATCCCTCCCATTGCGGAGGGTGCTCGGATCGCGTCGGTCGTGCTTGAGTCAACGGAAATGGTTTCGGCCAGCCGCGCGGGCTCCGGCTGGAGCCTCAAGGGGCGCCTGGACTACGTCCCGGAGGTAACCTCGGCCGACCTCTACGTCCTGCCCGCGGTCGAAAGCCGTTCCGGCAAGACCCTGCTGTTCGCGATTCCGCGGGGCACCGACGGCCTGGCCGCGGGCAAGCGATGGGACACTGTGTCACACGACCGCCTGGGCGAGCTTGCGCTTGACGGCGCCATGGTCGGTGCTGATTGCCTGCTCAATGGCGACGACGCGTCCACGGTTCTGGGCCGGCTGCGCCTGGTCGGCGCAGGGCTCAAGGCCGTTGAAATGATCGGCGGCGCGGGACGCGTCCTCGAAATGACGGTCGAATATGCCGGGAAGAGAGAGCAGTTTGGCCGCCCGATCGGGTCGTTCCAGGCCGTGCAGCACATGATCGCCGAGATGGCGATCCAGGTCAGCTCTGCGCGCCACCTCGCGTACCGGGCGGCCTGGCAGCTCGAACGCGGCGGCGATGCCGGGAACGCCGTGGGCCTGGCCAAGCTGCGGGCAAACGAGGCGGCCGTACGGGTCTGTGAGCTCGCGCACCAGTGTCACGGCGCCATAGGATTCACACAGGAACACGATCTACAGCTGTACACGAGGTCAGCCATGGCCGGGCGCGCATCGTTCGGGGATAGCCGCGCCCATCGCGACGCGGTCCTGGCTACGCTTGGCCTCTGAGCGCTGACAATCTCGAGGCATGACATGAGTAACACCGACCCAGGCTGCATCTTCTGCCGGATCGTTGCGGGCCAGATCCCTTCGACCCAGGTGTACCGCGACGACCGCGCCCTGGTGTTCAACGATATTCATCCCGTGGCGCCGTTCCACATGCTGGTTGTCCCGATCAAGCACATCACTTTCCTGGCAGCCGCTCCCGAAGCTACAGAACCCGTCCTCGGCCACCTGCTGAGGGTCGCCGCGACCGTTGCCAGCCAGAAGGGGATCGAAGCTGCGGGCTACCGCCTGGTCGTCAACCAGGGGCCCAACGCGGGGCAGGAGGTCGATCACCTGCACGTCCATGTCATTGGTGGCCGGCGCCTGGGCAGACTTGGGTGAGGCTGAAGCCCTTCATCCCTCCGCCAAAGGCGATATCTGCGGTTAACCGCAGGCTGGCCATATTGCCCGCCGGGCTCCGGGCACATATCGAACGTGCGCGCGCCGAGGGGATCCGGATCGCCGCGGCGCTCGACGTGCCGGCACCCGAGGTCGACTTCGCGCTTGCGGCCCACGACCTCTTCAGGGCCGAGCCCGATGACGTTCTGCTGCGTGAAGCCGCGCGGCTCGGATGGGAGATAGATGAGCTCGAGCGCGATGAGCCGCGGTTGCTCCACGGCCCCGTGGCGGGCCTGTGGCTGGAGCGTGAGACCGGCCTCGACCACGACGAGATCACGAGCGCCGTCACCTACCACACCACGTTCGCGCCCCGCCTGGGCACGGTGGCGGCGGCAGTGTTCATCGCCGACAAGGTTGAGCCGGAAAAGCTGCGACGGAATCCCGCACTGGTTGCCGTCAGGGACGCCGCCCTGGCCGGTCGACCTTACGAGTCGGTGCTGTTGTACCTCAAGTGGCTCTCAGACGACCTCTCCACGCGGGCCGGGCGGCCGCACCCGCGTGCGCTGCTCGCGACAGATTGGATCAGCACAATGCTGAGCCGCAGCTAGGTAGAGGCCCTTCCGCTATCGCACCCGGGCGTACTTGCGGACGCGCTGTCCGTGGCCGGGCTGCCCGATTTCGGCGACGTAGACGTTCCCCTTCGAGTCGGCCCAGATGCCGTGCGGCGCTTCCATTCCGGTCCGCGCGCCTCGCCACCGGCACAGCAAATCGCCCTTTTCCGTGAAGATCGAAACGCCCGTCGGAGCTCCCTGTTCTGCGACGTAGACCAGCTTGTCCGGGCTCATGTACACGTCGCCCGGGCTGAGAACGTCGGTCCACTGCGCCAGGAACTTCCCCTGCTGGTTGAAGATCTGGATTCGGCTATTCTCCCGGTCACAGATGAAGACCCTGCCCTGCGAATCGATCCCGATGTTGTGCAGGAGGGCGAATTCGCCCTGGCCGGTGCCGGGTGCGCCCCAGGACAGCTTGAGTTCACCTTTGGCAGAGAACCGGTGGACGCGGCGGTTGCCGTAGCCGTCCGACACGAAGACCTCGCCGGTCTTGTTCAGCGCGACGCCGCTGGGCATGTTGAATGGGCGGCCGTTCTGGCCCTTGTTTGAGACGGTCGGGAAGCAGCGCCCTCGCTCGCCGATCTGCAGCAGCAGTTCGCCGTTCGGCTTGTGGTGGGTCACGATGTGCAGCTGCGTATCGGTCAGCCAGACTGAGTCATCGGGCGCGATATAGATGCCGTGCGGGTCCTTGAACTCGCATTCGCCCCACGACGAGATGAAGTCGCCGCGCTGGGAGAAGATCACGATCGGGTGTTTCGCCCGGTTGAAGACGAATACCCTGTCCCTGGAGTCGACGGCGACATCCGAGCAGAGGCCGAGCGACCAGCCCTCCGGGATCTTCGGCCACGACGTGTCGAGCTCGTATCGGAAATCACCTTCGCCGATTTTCGGCATGATTGCCCCCTGTATAGCTTCGGAACTTTCTCGATAATGGCGCACCGAAGCGCCGCAGACGGTACGCTTGGTGACCGAAACGTGTCAACCTGCGGAGCGCGTGCGCGGCCCGGCCGGGCGCCACTCGACACCGCTACCGAGCAGGTGATGAGGGAACATGAGCAAGGCCGAGATCATTGCGGCGGTCGAAGACACCTGGCGCGCTTTCCGCGACTCCTTCGAGCGCCTGACCACGTCCGACCTCGAGGTGGCCCACGTCGCCGGCGAGTGGAGCATCAAGGACATCGTGGGACACGTCGCAGCGTGGGACCAGGAGCTAGCCTACCTGGTGGTGGGACGAGAACCGGGCAAGGACCTGACCAGGCGGCGAATCGACTCCTTCAACCGCCAGCAGGTCGAGAAGCGAGACGGTCGCCCGGTGTCGGAGGTTCTCACCGAGCTGGGAGAGGTACGGAGGCTGTTGCGCGACGCGCTCCAGTCAGCCCCCGACGAGTACTTCGAAGCTGCGTCGATCTGGCGCCGCCGGATCGATTCCTACAGCATCTACCACCATCAGGAACACACCGCGGAGATACAGTTGTGGATCGACCGCACGAGGCGTGGCTGGCGCCCCTACCGGGAATCTAGGGAGTGACGTAGCGCGGGTGCCACTCCCCGCCCCGCCAGGACGTCACGCGTGAAGGCGTGATCTCGACGAGGTAACGAGGCCGCTTCGCCGTTCGCGCCAGGTAGCGCGGGCCGTCGGGTCCCATGTAGCGTACCGCCATATCGTTAGCGATTTCGAGCATTCGCCCCTGCATCTCGACCGGCCCCTCGACCACGCGTGCGACGCCTTCCAGGAGCACCCGGGTGTGGGCCGGGTCGACATCGTCGGCGCATGAGACGGCCACCTGCCGATTCTGTCGCAGGTGCTCTACGAACGCAGAGCGCGCCCTCGGGATCACGAACATGCTGCTACCGTCCCAGTACTGCCACACCGGCACGATATACGGCGATCCGTCGGGCTTCACGGTCGCCAGCCTGGCGATGACGGACGTCCTGAGGAAAGCGTCGATCTCGTCGTCGGTGAGCGGGCGGGCCCTTGGAGCAGGAGCGGTCATCGCAGCGCTAACCTCGCGTTCCGTGAAGCCGTGCTACCGGGTGGCGACCGCGGTGGCCTCGATCTCGACCACCACTTCGGGACGCCCGAGCACCGGGACCCCTGTCACGGTAGCCACCGTACCCGTGCCGCCAACGACACTGCGCAGCGCGGCGATCGCCTCGTCCAACTTCTGCGGCCCCCCAACTATGTAGCTGCGGGTGCGCACAAGGTCAGACCACGACAGCCCCTGCGCCTCGATCGTCGATCTGATCGTCTCCAGGGTGTCCAGCACCTGCCCGCGCACCTCACCAGGATGGCGGACGATCTCGCCCACGACTAACGACGTCGACCCGGCCACGTACACGATGTCGTCGACGCGTACCGATCGCGAGTAGTGGTGTTCGACCTCGAAGCTCCGCCCCGTCCGCAGGTTTCGCCTCCGGGCCGCCCCACCTTCGACCGCGTCCACCTCCAGCATGAATGTCGAAGAGCCTCCGATGCCCTCTACGGTTATTCCGGCCGCCGTAGGCTCGCCGGGCTTGCGGAAGTCCTCGAGGGCCGGGCCCTGGAAGCTGTGCCGGTGCACCATCACCGGGTCGAAGTGCCGGGTCGCGACCACGTCGGTCAACGAGGCGCCCAGGGCGGTGCACGCGCCCGCGACGATCTCGCAGACACGAGCGACCTGCTCTTCGTGCGACCGGGGTTGCGGGCGTGCGGGACGGGCGCCGAGGGCGGGCAGCCACTCGGATGTGACCCCCGACACGAAAACCTCCTGCCCGACCTTCACCGCAAGCGAGGCGCCCCACGCGGGGATCGTCCGGTGGCGCACCGCCGATTTCGAAGCGCCGCGGACCGCCTCTGCCTCGACGACTGCCCCGACCTTTCCGGGCAGGCACGACATCCGTATCGCGCTGACCACCGGTCCCGTCCTGCCAAACACGCCGGCATGCACCGATCTCACAGCTTGTTCGCCCCCTTCGTCGACAAAGAAGGCCCGGGTCCGGACGACATCGTCCAGCGACGAACCGGCGTCGTGCAGCAGGCCGGCGAGGCGCTGGAACACCTGGCGAAGCTGGCTCTCGACGCTGCCGGGGCGTTCGGGGGCGATACCGGAAGTGAAGATGTGGTCCCCCGCCGAGACCAGCGTGACCGAGTCGATCGATTTCTCGAGGCCGGTGTCGACCGTGATGGAGTCCCGCATGGCGCTCCCCAGGTGTGTCCCTAGTGCAGCTGGCGGAGCCTCGGGTCGAACCGGTCCCGCAGCCAGTCGCCGAGGAAGTTGCCAGCCATGACCACGAGGAAGATACAGACTCCGGGAATGGTGGCGACCCACCAGGCGCCGTCGAGGTGCCGCCTGCCCTCGGAGATCATGGAGCCCCACGAGGGGTGCGGGGGCGGGATCCCGGCGCCGAGGAAGCTCAGCGTGGCCTCTGTCAGGATGATGCTTCCCATGCTGAGCGTCGCCGACACGACGACAAGATTGATTACACCTGGCAGGATGTGGCGGACGATGATCCTCGTGTTGGATGCGCCGGCCACTCTGGCCAGGGCGACGTAGTCCCGGGTCTTCAGGGACAGCGTTTCGGCCCGGACCAGACGCACGGCCCCGGGCCATGACAGCAGAGCGAGCAAGAATATGAGGACCGCGAAGCTCTGTCCAAGAACGACCACAATCACGAGCGCCACCATGATGTAGGGCAACGCGGCCCAGACGTCGACCACCCTCATGATCAGTTCGTCGACGTTCCCGCCGAAGTAGCCGGCGAGCAGCCCCATGGTGGTGCCGATGCCGATCCCGAACACCAGCGAGACGGCCATGACGATCGCCGAGACCCTGGCGCCGTAGATGATCCGGCTCAGGATGTCCCTGCCTACCTGGTCGGCGCCGAGAAGGTGGCCCGAGGAACCGCCCGGAAATCCCCATGGGGGCGCGTTATACGAGTACAGGTCTGCCTTGAGCGGGTCTATCGGTGCGAGCAGGGGCGCCAGCGCTGCCGTGAACAGGAGCAGCCCGATGATGGCCGCAGGTATCACCGGGTACCGGCGGACGAACCCCCACGTGACTCCAAGGCGGGACGCGGGCTCGACGGCGACTGTTCTATCGCCCGTTCGATCATCGCTCACGCGTGCCGTATCCGCGGGTCGACGTAGGCGTACACCAGGTCGAGGAGCAGCGTGACTGTGACATAGACGACTACGAACACGAGCATGCTTCCCGCGAGCACCGGGAAGTCGTTGCCGAATACTGCCTCGGCCGCGAGCCTGCCGACGCCGGGCCAGGAGAAGATCGTCTCCGTGACGACGGTGCCCGTGATGAAGCCGACGAACAGGAGTGCCGAGAACGTGAGCGGCGCCAGCAGCGAGTTCCTGAAAGCGTGCTTCCAGATGACCTTCCAGCCGGATACCCCCTTCGCCCGGGCCAGCTTCACGTATTCCGAGTCGAGGACTTCGAGCATGCTCGTGCGGGTGAGCCTCATGTAACCCGCGGCAGGCAGCCAGCCAAGGACGATCGCGGGCAGTATGTAGTTCTTCCAGGCGAAGCCGGAGCCAGTAGTGCCGACCGGCAGCCAGCCGAGCCGGACCGAAAAGAGCAGGATCGCCATGATGCCGACCCAGAATGTGGGCAGCGTCTGCCCCAGCAGCGCGAACCCCCGCCCCAGGTAGTCCCACATGGTCCCTCGCTGGACCGCGGCGACGACTCCCAACGGGACACCCACGCTGGTGCCGAATAACCAGGCGAGTGCCGCGAGCCGGAGGGTGTTGGGAAAGCGCTCCCGGAGCATCGTGCTTACGGGCCGCTGAGAGGTCAGGCTTTTGCCGAGGTCGCCCCGCAGGACGCCTCCCAGCCACAGGGCGTACTGGACCGGGAGCGGCTTGTCCAGGTTCAGCTCGCGCCCGAGGCGCTCCCACTGCTCGGTCGAGAGGCCGTAGCCCGACTCCGAGAAGTAGAGGTACCGCGGGTCCACACTGGACATGCGGGACAGGCCGAAGACGATCAGCGTCCCCCCGAGGATTGCTGCTATCCCGTAGAGGAGGCGTCGTAGAAGGAAGGTGCGCATCTCCGCCTTCGAAGGACCGGGCCAGTCGAGTTGCCGGGGGCTTCGACTGGCCCGGTATTCACAACGGTCGGTTCCAGGTCGACCTTACATGTTGCGGTCGACTTTTACTGCAGGACGATCGTCTCGAGGGCGATGATCTCGGCGCCGCCGATCCCGACCTCGAGGGGCCGGTCCCAGGACTTGATCTTCTTGGGGTTGTACCAGACCCAGTCGAACGTCTCGACCACGCTCGGGAACTGCCAGGTCTCGTACTGGCGTTGCCAGAACTTGTCGGCGATCAGCTTGCGCTTTTCGATGTCGTTTTCCCTGAACGCCTGCAGCGCCAGCTCGGCACGGACCGGGTCTGTCACCCCGCAGATCGTGCCGCCGGCGCTGAGGCTGGTGGTCTCGAGGCCCTTCGGGTGGTCGGCCGTGTACTGCGTGAAGCTGTCGGCGCAGCCGCGCAGCTCCACGTTATTCCACTCTCGCGAGACCAGAGGCGGGCGGTGCGCCGCGTACTCGATCGTCGACAGCTCGGTGTCGACCCCCAGGTGCTCCTTCCACGCGGCCGCGATGACCGACGCGATCTCGGCGGGGTCGCCGGTCCCGCTCCAGATCTGGATCTTGAACGGCTTGGTCCCGGCCTCCTGGAATAGCTGCTTCGCCTGGGCGGGGTCGTAAGGGATCTCCCACTCCTTCTTGAACGCCGGGCTCTGGATCGAGAGCCCGTGGACGTAGTTCGGCAGGGCCAGGCCCTTGAGGATCGTGTTGTTGATGGCTTTGCGGTCGATGACCAGCGCCATCGCCTTGCGGACCTTCACCGCCCGATCGAAGTCAGTCTTGTTGTTGATGTCGCCGATCCACGGCTTGGCCCCACTGAGGTCGTAGCCGGGGTTCTTCAGTTCTTCGCCGGTGTCCGCCCGCTTTGTCTCCCAGTAGTTCCCTCCGAAGAAGGTACCCGTCGTTCCGCTGCGCCCCAGCACCTTGGTGAAACCCTTCTTCTCGAGGTCGGGCGTGTCCTTGACCGAGACCGACGTGATGTCCGCCTGGCCGGCCTCGAGCATCGCCTTGCGGTTCGTTACCTCTGGTACCGCCACGACCGTGATGCTCTTCACGCCAGCGACCTTGCGCCAGTGCTCCGGGAGCGCCTCAAGGACGGCCTTGTCGTCCTTGACCCACGAGACCATGCGGTACGGGCCCGTTCCGACGAACTTCGACTTCATGCCCTCGACGCCATACTGGTCAAAGACCTTCTTCGAGTGCATGCCCATGCTCTGGTAGTACGGCGTCAGGTAGTGGCGGATCGCGTGCGACTGCCACGTGTTGATGTTCATCCGTACCTTGTACTTGTCGATCGCTTGGACGCTCTTGAGCATGGTCCGCCACTCGCCGGCCTGGTCGTTCACGCTGACCGGGTTGGTGGTCGGGTTGGCGTTCTGAAACGTCCAGGCAACGTCATCGGCCGTTAGCTCGCCGTAGTTCTCGTGGAACATCACGCCTCTGGCGAGCTCGATGTCGAGTGTCTTCGTGTCGGCAGACAGGTCCCACTTGAGCCCGATGCGCGGGATCACATTCGCCTGGGTGTCGAGGAAGAACAGGTTCTCGTAGACGCTCATGCGGAACTTCTCGTTCTCGCAGCCCGGGATACAGGCCTCGGGGATGCCGACCGGCACGCCCACGTTTTGACGGGCGATGATCAGGCTTCCTGCAGGGCCCTTCGGGGCGGCTGGCGCCGTGGTCGCCGTGGCCTGCGCCGGCCGCGGCGTCGCCGTGGCCTGCGGCGCCGTGGTCGCCGTGGCCTGCGGCGCCGTGGTCGCCGTGGCCTGCGGCGCCGTGGTCGGCTGTGCTGCGGGCCGGCTGGTCGGCGTTGCCGGTGTTTCACCGCCGCACGCAATGAGCGTTGCAATGGCTGCCGCGATACCCGCGACCAGAGTGGCGTATCGATGACGGCGGAGCATCCTTGGTAACGCTTCGATCATTCAGGCACCCCCACTGGCTCGACGCCCGCCTCGGGCGCCGTGTAATAACCGACCGCAATTGCGACCAGCCAGCAATCAGCTGTCAAAGACGGCGTGAACCTAGCACAGCCCCGTTTGAGTGTCAACGAAAAATAATCTCGATCCGGGCCGCCGAGAATGTTTCCGCAGCCCGGGCTCGCCAGAGACCCCGAGGGCCGGATGTTAGGCTTTCCTCATGCCGGCAACCCGTGACGGGCCCGTCGAGGCAGGGGGCGGGACCA
>VGZT01000021.1 GCA_016872495.1 SAR202 cluster bacterium | reverse complement strand
TCACCCTCTCCCCTTCCGGGCGAGGGGTCCAACAAACCTTCGCCCTGAGAGGGAGAAGGCCCCCCTTAGGACGCCACCCTTCGCCCTGGAAGGGAGAAGGTGGTCGAAGACCGGATGAGGGTGCCTTCGCCCTGATAGGGAGAAGGCGGCCGGAGACCGGGCCGCGGGGCCGCCGACCTTATACTTCGGGCTATGCAGTGGTTGTCGCTCGACCCGGGTGGTACCCCTTCCCGTTGCCGCTCTCGGGAGCAAGCAGTTCGATGAGCCTCGCCGACGACGTCAAAAAGCGACTCGACATCGTCCAGGTCGTCTCGGAGTACGTCGACCTCGACACACGCGCGCGCACCCCTAAGGCCAGGTGCCCGTTTCACGCCGAGAACACTCCGTCGTTCGTAGTCTTCCCAGAATCGCAACTGTGGCGATGCTTCGGTGCTTGCGCCACGGGCGGCGACGTCATCACGTTTCTGAGCCGCCAGCACAAGGTCGACTTCCGCGAGGCGCTGCGCATGGCAGCTACCCGCGCAGGCATCCGGGACACGTCGCCGCGACGCGAAGAGCGCAAGTCCTCGCCCTTGATCGAAGCCAACGAGGTCGCCCAGGCCTACCTCGCTGGGGTGCTCAACTCGCCGCGCGGTGAGGCCGCCCGCGCATATCTGAAATCGCGGGGCATCGTCGATGCCGCGGTGCGCCGCCGAGAGTTTGGCCTGTGCCCCGACGGCCTTGAAACGCTGGCCGGGCACCTGCAATCGAAGGGGATCCAGGCCGGCGTCGCACGGGCCGCGGGGCTCGTGACACAGACACGTGAAGGCGCCTGGCGCGACATGTTCGTGGGCCGCCTGACGATCGCAATCCGGGACGCCGACGGCCGGCTCGTGGGGTTCGGCGCCCGCACGCTTTCCGGCGCGGAGCCCAAGTACCTGAACTCGCCGCGCTCCGAGGTATTCGACAAGTCAAAGCTGCTCTACGGCCTCCACTGGGCGCGCGACCGGGTCCGCCTGACCGGCACGGTGGTCGTCGTAGAGGGCTACATGGACGTGATCGCCGCCCACGAACGTGAATTCGAAAACGTGGTCGCCTCGATGGGCACCGCCATAACGCGCGACCAGGTCGAGCACGTGAAGGGCCTGGCGCAGAAGGTGGTGCTGGCGCTCGACGCCGATGCCGCCGGGCAGGAAGCGACCCTCAACAGCCTGGAGACGGTCTGGGGCGCCTACGGAGGCGCCAGCAGTGAGCTCGGCGCTCGACGGCAGCTCGACATCCGGGTCGCCCGCCTCGCGGGCGGCAAGGACCCTGACGAAGTCATCAGCCAGTCTCCCGACGCCTGGCGCTCGATCGTCGACGATGCGGCGCCTCTGCTCGACTGGCTGATCGACACACACGTGCGCAGAAACGATGTCTCCACACCCGCCGGCAAGGCACGCGTCACCGAGGCGATCTTCCCGCTGGTAGCGGTGCTCCAGAACACCTACGAACAAGACCGCTACCTCACCGCGCTGTCGTCGAAGCTGGGCGTCACCCTGGAGCAGCTACGCGCCAGCGCCGGACGCATCCGACCGCAACGGCGGCGCGGCCTGGCGGTGCGCGGGAACACCGAGGCTTCGGAGTCCGCTCTGACCGGGCAGGCCGACACTGCGATCGAGCGGTTTCTCCTTACCATGGTGCTTTCCGGCGATGATATTCGTGAATACGCGGCCGAACTGCCGGAGGAGGCTTTCTCCGACCCCGGTAATCGTGCCGTCTTTACCGCATGGCAGACTTCCGGTACAATAGGAAGACTGCGGGAAACGGCCCCTCCGGATCTGGCCGAGCGAATCGAGCATCTAACTGGCAACCCGCTTCCGCCAATGGACCAGCGCGCACGGGTTGGAGCGATTACGGACAGCGTCCGACGCCTGCTCGAACTTCACCTCAAACGATTAAAGGCCCAGGAAGCGCGCGCCCTGGAAGATCCAGCGTTCATCGAAGGCTCGCCTGAGACCCGCACACTCATCGAGCAACGTAGTCTCGAAACCAATGAGCGGCTCAAAAACCTGTACACAAGGCAGCCATAACGTATGCCAAGACGCGCAAAGAAATCAGGCATCCACGACGTCGTAGCCCCTGAGGACCTGGCGGGTAACCGCTCGATCATCAAGTACGACGCCACCCAGGCGGTGGACGAGGATTTCGATCCCGACAACCCGGAGGCGATCGTAGTCGCCCCGCGCTCCGAAGGGATCGGCTCCGAGCTGGACCAGTGGGAGGCCTCACGCACCGCGGAACACGACGCAATGCGGGCAGCCGAAGAGTGGGAGCGCAACTCCGACTCCGAGATGACCGACGACCCGGTGCGCATGTACCTGCGTGAGATCGGCCGGGTCAACCTGCTGACCGCGGAAGACGAGCGGGTACTCGCCCGCGCCATGGAGCTCGAACGCGTTCTCGATTCCATCGAGGAATCGATCGCCGACCCGCAGGGCCGAAAGCCCCGTTCCAGCGCGGTGGTCCGGGAGGTACTGCGGCGACTCTCCGAGCTGTCGGATACCGCGAACGCGATCGCACGTTACGTGGGCCTCAAGCGGAGCCCGCCACTTTCGCTCCTGATGTCCGATCCAGAGCTGCGCAAGCTGATCGATGGCCCGGACAACGAGGCGCTGATCAACTACCTGCAGGACACGCTTCACATCGACCGCGAGAAGATCGGGCCGCTGGTCGCCCGGGTCTCCGTCATGACCCGCTTGCTACCGGCCGAGGTCGTGGATGCCCTGGAAGGCGACCCGACCCTCAAGCAGCTGGCGGACCAGATCGAAGGCAAATCGGTCGAAGCCCGGCTCGAGATGTATGAGCTTCTGTTCCAGTCGCACCTGACCCGCCTGCGCGACGAAGGACAAAAATCGGAGCGGCACCTCTCCGAGGCGAACCTTCGACTGGTAGTGAGCGTCGGGAAGAAGTACATCGGGCGTGGCATGACCCTGCTCGACCTGGTCCAGGAAGGCAACATAGGCCTCATCAGGGCGGTCGAGAAGTTCGAATACCGGAAGGGATTCAAGTTCTCCACCTACGCCACCTGGTGGATCAGGCAGGCGATCACCCGTGCGATCGCCGACCAGGCCCGGACGATCCGCATCCCGGTGCACATGGTCGAGACGATCAACAAGCTCCTCAGGGTCAGCCGGCGGCTGCACCAGGAGAACGGGCGCGAGCCGACCCCGGAAGAGATCGGCAAAGCCATGGATTTGCCGGGCGACAAGGTGCGCGAGATCCTGAAGATCTCGCAGGAGCCCGTGTCGCTGGAGACTCCGATCGGTGAGGAGGAGGACAGCCACCTCGCCGACTTCATCGAGGACCGGTCAACGCCCGCGCCTTCGGACGCGGCGACCAAACACGTTCTCAAGGAGCAGCTCGACGAGGTGCTCGACTCGCTGAGCCTCCGGGAACGCAGGGTCCTTCAACTCAGGTTCGGCCTCGAGGACGGCAGGAGCCGCACGCTGGAAGAGGTTGGAACCGAGTTCAACGTCACCCGGGAACGCATCCGCCAGATCGAGGCGAAGGCGCTGCGCAAGCTGAGGCACCCTACCCGAAGCAGGCGCTTGCGCGACTTCCTCGAGTAGTCGCCCTTCCCGATCAGCCGGAACGAGTCAGTGCAGAGACGCCCGCCCTACCATCGGCGGGCGTTTCGTTTCTGCCAGCGGTCTCGAACTCGAACGTGCGGGGGATCTGGCACCTGAAGCGCCGGAGTTGCAGGTAATCAAGAAGGGCCTGGAGCCCAGGCTCTTGGGGAGGACCGGGACGGCGGCACGCGAGCTCAACCAGCTGGTGCTGCGCAACCTGGCCGGCAGGCCGCTCGCGGAGGACGCTCGAGGGCGGGCCGTAGAGCGGGTCAGGCGCGGGGCAAGTTGCGGTTCATCGACCGGTAGGGCGACCGCATGATCAATCCGATGCTCGCCGGCGGTCTGCGGTATTGCCTGCCGTCAGAGCCAGCCCCCGGTACACGGAGGTGGCGCTGCTCGGGATCAGCGTCCCCGGTGAGCGTGGCTGGGAACCGCCCGGTCTCTCAGGCGGCCAGCTCGCAGAGCATCCGAACGGAAGCCACATCCGGGTAATCCTGTGGAGGGAAGTTCCGCGCGCAAGATTCCGTGTACGTCATGGACCCGTCCAGCCAGGCAGCGTGCACTATCTGGGTATCGAAGGCGTGGACCAGGCTGTCCCTGATCGATCCCCTTCCACCGGGTGCGTCCGCCACGAACTTGCCCGTCGCCCCCACCGGCAGCCTGCAGTACACGCTCGCTGGCTGCCAAGTCATGGCGGTGGAGGGTCAGGATCGCCACCAGCGGCACCTGGCCCGTTCACTCCGGAGGGGTCGACAGCACCTTCGCCGGGTAGGATCCGAAGACCTTGCACATAGTCGTGAGCCGGCGGATGTGTTCCAGAGCATCGACCACGATCGGGTCCGTTCGGTGCCCCTCGAAGTCGATCAGAAATACGTACCTGCCCAGCTTCTCTCCAGTCGGGCGCGATTCGATCTTCGACAGGTTGATCTTGCGGGTGGCCAGTGCGCCCATCACCTCGTAGAGCAGGCCAGGGCGATCGTTCGAGAACGACAGGGCGACCGAGGTCTTGTCTTTGCCGGTGCGAGGGTGGTCACCGGGTCCCAGGATCACAAAGCGCGTGAAGTTGTTCTGGTTGTCCTGGATATCCTCGGCTACGATCTCGGCCCCGTAGATCTCTGCTGCGCGCGCAGGCGCAATCGCAGCGGCAGGAATCGCGCTGGCGAGCATGTCCGTGACCGCGCCGGCCGTCGAAAGAGCTGCGACAGGCTCGGCGTCGGGATAGTGCGTGGTGAGGTACGCGCGGCACTGGCCGAGCGGTTGCGGGTGCGAGTAGATCCGCTTGATCTGCTGCGGCCGGGTGCCCGGCTTCACCATCAGGCAGTTGCGAATTCGCAGCGCCAGCTCATTGGTGATCTTGATCCGCGGCGACCGGATCAGGAAGTCCAGCACCTCAGGGATGGCGCCATGCAGGCTGTTTTCGACCGGGACAATCGCCTGGTCCACCTGCCCGGACTCCGCCGCCTCGGTGACCTGGCCGATCGTGGAATACATGACGCGCTGCATGCCACGGTCGTAGATGGCCGCTGCTTCTTCGCTGTAGGTGCCCGCAGGCCCCAGGAATCCGAGGCGTCCCGTCACCGGAGTCGACCTGCCTTCATAACAGTTTCCAACCCCTCGCGGCGCGCCGGGTCTGGACATGACGCTAGGTGGTGGTGATCTTCGAGACCAGGTTGTCCCAACCGACTACGACCAGGATGTCACCCACCAGCAGCTTTTCGTCCGGGTCAGGGCTCAGCGTAACCTCGTCGCCCCGCTTGAGCGCAACAACCAGCAGCCCGTTGCGGTCGCCCTTCCCTGCCAGGCCAGCCTCGGCAAGCGCCATGCCAGTGTACTTGTCGGGGACGGCAATGCGGGAGATACCAAACGAGGGTGTGATCTCCATGTGCTCCTGGACGTTCGGGTTGAACAGCCCGTGAGCAAGGCGGACCCCCATCTCCATCTCCGGGTACACGACCTTGTTGCAGCCGATCCGCTCCAGCGTGTTGCCATGCAGCTCATTGTTGGCCCGCGAGACGATGTAGGGGATGCCCATTGTCTTGAGCAATACGCTGACCATGATGCTGGCCTGGACGTTGGTACCGATCGCCACGATTGCGACGTCGAAGTTGTGGACGCCGAGCTCACGCAAGACGGCTTCGTTGGTGGCGTCGCCGCGGACCGCGTAGGTCACTTCGCCCATCATTTGCTGGACGCGCGCCTCGTCCTGGTCGATGGCCATTACGTCATGCCCGAGCTGATAGAGAGTGCGCGCGATACGGGAGCCGAAACGGCCGAGCCCGACGACTGTTACTTGCTTCTTCATGGGCTAGCCTATTCTAACTTCCTCTTCCACGTATCGATATCGTTCGACGGCCGTCGGGCCGATCATCCAGAGCCCGAGTGTAAGGGGACCGAATCGACCGATGAACATCGCCGCCATCAGCAGGACACGGCCCCAGTCGTTGGAGGCGGCCGTCACGCCGATCGAAACGCCCACGTTAGAGAATGCAGAGATCGCCTCGAACAAGAGGTCCTCCAGCGGTATGTTCTCGACCGCCGCCATCAGGTAGACGAAGATCCCGACCAGTCCGATCGAGGTGAGCGCGACCACCTGCGCGCGCTGCACCACCGTCTGCGAGACCACCCGCTTGAAGAGGGTGATGTTCTTTCGGCCTCGCAGCGTGTGGAAGATGGCGATGTTGAGTACGACGAAGGTCGTCACCTTGATTCCGCTGGCGGCAGACGTTGACGCGCCGCCGATGAACATCAGCACCTCGGTCGCCAGGACCGTGGTCTCCGCTGCCTTCGAGTAGTCGATCGTGTTGAATCCGGCGGTCCGCGTCGCGGCCGAATGGAACATCCCGTTGAAGACTTTCTCCGGGACCGACATGCTGCCGATGGTCCCCGATCTCGCATACTCAAACGAGACGAACTGGACCGTACCCAGGACCACCAGCAACAGGGTGGCGCCCAGCACCATCTTCGTTTCCAGCCGGAACCTCGACCACCGGGCCCGCACCCGCACCACATCGTGCATGACTGCGTAGGAGAGGCCGCCCAGGACAACGAGCGAGGTGAAGATCATCAGGACGATCGGGTCCTGGAAGAACCCGACCAGGCTACCCCCTCCCAACCGGTCTGCCGGCATGATGTCAAAGCCGGCGCTGTTGAATGCCGACACCGCGTGGAAGGCACTCATCCACAGCGCCTCCCGCCATTCGACGCCCGGCCAGATCTCTCCAAACACATAGAACTTCAAGAACAGGAACGCGGTCCCTGCGGCCTGGATCGCCAGCGCGGCAATGACGACATTGCGCACCCACGAGTTCAGGCCCCCGAGTTGCCTTACGCCGGCACCCTCCCGGATCACGAGCAGGTTCTGCAGACCGATCCTCTGCCCGAGGATGACCAGGAAGAAGGTAGCGCCGGTCAGGAAGCCGAGCCCGCCCAGGAGGATCAGCGTGAACAGGACGGCCTGCCCGAAGGGCGTCCAGTAGGTCGAAGTTTCGACCAAGATAAGGCCGGTGACGGTGATCGCGGAGATGGAAGTGAAGGACGCGACCCGCAGCGGCGTCCAGCCCTGCGTGTTGCTGGACATAGGCAGGAGTAGCAGGATCGTTCCGATTATCGCGAGGAGCACGAAGCTATACACGATGATCATGGGGGACGCTGGACCGCGGGAAGATACGTGACGGCTGGTCAGGCGTATCAACACGGGCGCGAGCGTCGCCTCGCGCAGAGCGCGCACCAGGACGTCGCCGGTCGTTGTAGGTGGTTGCTGCTCTTGCAAGCTTGATCAGGTCCGGAACAGAGCCCCGGTCTCCGGATTCAGGTCCGCCAGGTCATTCCGATCCCAGGTGCCGGCGCCAATCTCGACAGCCGCGGCACCCGTTACCCGTCGACCGCGCCTGTTCCCCCGGTTGAAACGACAAGGGACAGCCTCTGGCCGTCCCAGGGCGGGATTTTACTCTCTGAGAACCTGGCCGACGACCCTCGTACAACCTTCATCGTTGCCTACGGCAGCCTCCCCAACGGAAAATAGGCAACGATGAGCCTGATCACGATCGCCACCTACTTCGCCAAGTTCATACAGTTCTGCGCTGGCGCGTTCAACGAGTTCCTTGGCAAGAACGGGCCGTACATGGCCGCCGCGATCTCCTTCTATTCGTTCTTCTCCGTTTTCCCACTCTTCATCGCGACGGTCGCGTTCATGGGCTGGATCCTGGGCTCCAATCGCGTTAGCGACTGGCTGGTTACCGAGATCCCCAAGCAACTGCCAGTCGGACAGGAACTCATCGCGGGCGTGCTACGCACGGTCGATGAGCAGAAGATCATCGGCAGCGTGGTGGCGCTGGGGGCGCTGTTCTGGGCATCTACCGCCGTCTTTGGCGCGATCCGCAAGAGCATCAACAACATTTGGGGAATCCGGAGGACACGGCCGTTCCTGCAGGAGAGGTTAATGGACTTCTCGCTGATGTTCGGGGCGTCATCGCTCCTGCTCCTCTCAATCTTCACGACCACCTTCCCGGATGCTATCCAGCGATTCTTGAATAACCTCTTCCAGGACGGCGCCCCGTTTGTCGCCGGTTTCCTCGGGCGAATCGCAATCGCCATGCCGTGGATCGCGGTGTTCCCGACCTTCCTCATCCTTTACAAGTGGCTACCAAACACCCGGGTGCGATTGCGTGAGGCCTGGCTGCCCGCGATCGCCGCAGGCGCGGTTTTCGAGCTAGCCACGGTCGCATTCGTCGAATTCCTGCGGACGTTCCCGGCCACTCTTGACCTCTATGGCGCCGTCAGCGCCGTGCTGGCGCTCCTCGCCTGGGTGTACGTGTCCTCCATCATCCTGCTCGCCGGTGCGCTCGGGACGTCGCGCTACACCGCCTTCCTGGCGAAGGTCGAGCAGAAACAGCGCGTCAAGGAACTCTCCAGGAATCTGGAACGGATCAGGTCGCAACCGCTTGAACTTGCCAATCCCGAATAGTCGACGCTTCTCGTTATTGCTCGCGCTGCTCAGCGCGCTGGTCGTGGCCAGCTGCGCCCGTGCGGGGACGGTGGCCACGGTGGTCAGTTCCGCGACCGCGCCGCCCGGGGCCGGGGTGGGCGCGCTCGGCGCGCTGCCTAACCTCAGAGAGACGGTGGCGCACGTGTCGCCCGCCGTAGTGGCGGTCGACGTCAACGTGACCTCGCTCGACTTCTTTCTGAGGCCGGTCGAACAGGTGGCCGCGGGTAGTGGCGTGATCATCCGGCCCGACGGCTACGTAGTCACCAACGACCACGTGATCGCGGGTGCCAGTTCGATCCATGTCGCCCTGACCGACAGGCGGGTATTTGAAGCGAGAGTGGTCGGCCGCGACAGCCGCAGCGACCTCGCCGTTCTGAAGATCGACGAGACGGATCTGCCCTACCTCACCTTCGCCAGCAAGGACGCGGTCGACGTGGGTGACTGGGTCCTCGCACTCGGCAACGCGCTGGGCCTCGAGGGCGGGCCGACTGTAACATTCGGGATCATCAGCGCGCTTGGCCGTACCGTGCGTACGGCGGCGGGCCTCACCCTGACCGACCTCATGCAAACCGACGCAGCGATCAACGAAGGCAATAGCGGAGGGCCGCTTGTGAACCTGCGAGGCGACATCGTCGGAATCAACACGACGATCCTCGCCGAGGCACAGGGCATCGGCTTTGCGATCAACTCCGACACCGTCACGCGCTTCACCAACGACCTGATCGAGTTCGGGAGGGTCCGCCGGCCCCTCATCGGACTCCAGGGAAGGACGTTGAACCCTGCGGTGGCGGAGCAGTTCCAGCTCAAGGTCGGCTCGGGAGTCCTGGTGACGGGCGTTGCCGATGGACCCGCGGACAGTGCGGGCATCAAGCCCAGGGACGTGATCCTCAGGTTCGGTGGTGCCGCCGTGACAAGCTGGGACCAGTTTCTTGGCCTGCTCTGGGCCCGGCGCCCCGGCGAGAAGGTCACCCTCGAAGTGCTGCGCGGCGCCGAGAATCTGCAGATCGTGGTGACCCTGGCGGAGCGGCCCCCGGAAGGTGGCTAACCAGCAGCTCGAGGTCGGTGTGGCGCTCACAACCTCGGTGACGCCGGTGTTCGCCGCTGGCGAACAGCGCGACTACGTGGAGCGCCTCGCGGTCGCCGCCGACAATCTTGGCTTCTCTTCGGTCTGGCTCAGCGATCGCACGGTGTATCCGGTCGACCTCGCCCGCCGCTATCCGGCGCAGTTCGGGGGCGACGGCCTTGACCCGCGCGGGCAGAACGTCCTCGAAGCGCTCACCACCCTGGGCTACGTGGCCGGCATCACTAAGCGCGTCCGGCTGGGATTGAGCGTCCTGGTGTTCCCATTCCGGAACCCGATCCTGAATGCCAAGATGCTGACGACCCTCGACGTCCTTTCCGGCGGCCGACTGCTGATCGGCGCCGGCACCGGATGGATGCCTGAAGAGTTCTCGGCGATGGGGGCAACGTTCAGCGATCGTGGTCCGGTGACCGACGACCACCTCCTGGCGTTCAAGGCGCTGTGCGCCGGCGAGCCGTCGTACGCCGGACGTCACGTAGCGTTCGAGAACGTGGCATTCCATCCTCCGCCCCACCAGAAACCCCATCCCCCGGTGTGGATCGGCGGTAACTCTGACGCAGCCCTGAAGCGGGCCGCGCGCCTTGGTGATGGCTGGCACGGGATCCGGCTTACACCCGATGAAACTGCCTACAAGAGCAAGGTCCTGGCTGGATTGCTGGCCAGGGCCGGACGCGCCCCCGGCTCGGTCGCGGTAACGCTCCGCCATACCTTGCGTCCTGGGGCGCCCGAGGTGGACATGGACGGCCTGAGAACAGTCCTGACCGGCGGCTACGAGCAGATCGCCTCGGACCTGGTCAGGTATCGATCGTCAGGCGTAAGCACCATCGTCCTCTCGATCAGCGCCGCATCGACCGATGCGACCGTCGAGATCATGGAGAAGTTTTCGGTGGAGGTGCTGCCTCGGCTCCGTGACGGCTAGCTCGGCACTATTCGGCCCGGCGAGCGCTCTTGAGCCACGGGAAGTCCGCTTCGAACTCCGGCTTGCCCTGGACATCCAGCTTGACCCGGTAGAGCTCCCCGCCGCGATGAGCACGGTAGTCGTATCCGGACGGCTCCAGCCCTCCCGGGGAATCGCCCGTGCCGATCCAGGCTGAGGTCACATAGAGCTCGTTGAGGTCCTTGCCCCCGAACATGACGCTCGAAGTCTGGGTAACGGGGAACTGGATCCTGCGCTCTTCCTTGCCGTCAGGGTCGAACCTGACCACGCATCCACCGAACCAGAGGGCGGCCCAGACGTGGCCTTCGGCATCGACGGTCATGCCGTCGGGGATCCCGTCCGTCTTCGGCAGCTTCACGAACTCGCGCTTGCGGGTCATCGCGCCGTTCTTGACGTTGTAGTCGAACGCCCAGATCGTCCTGACGGTCGAATCGGTGAAGTACATCGTCTTGAGATCGGGGGAGAAGCCCATCCCGTTGCAGATGCCAACGCCATCGATCATGGCGGTGACATCGCCGTTGGGCGGGTCGAACCGGTACAGGGTCCCTGGCGCGCCGTCGTAGATCGTCCCGGCAAAGAAGCGGCCGCGGGGGTCGGCGATCGTATCGTTGAACTGGAGCCTGCGGCTCCGCAGCGTGCCACGATGGATCCAGTGCCACTCCTTGGGCGGCTTCAGGAGACCCAGCCCTGACCACGTCGCGCAGATGAACCCGCCGCGCCTGTTGACTGCAAACCCGCCGATCCACTCGCCCTCGTAGAGCTTGGAGTTGACGCCGGTCGATGGATTGAACTCGAAGAAACGCCCGGTCCGGATGTCCGACCAGTAAAGGACCTGCCGGTGTTGATCCCACACCGGCCCCTCGCCCACCCTGGCACGTGCGTCGGCGACCATTTCGACCTTGATTTTGGACTCACGCTTCCGATTCACGAAAAGAACCATCCCTTCCCAGGAACCGAACTCGGTCAAAATCCGGGGCCGTTACCGCGCGGGGCGCTTAATCGTCGAGAGGCTACTCCACCTGCCGATTTCCGGCAAGCGGTTCCTTACGAATTCCGTAGAAAATTACCCGGAAATGGCGGGATTGTGTGCAGGTTGCGCACTTTTGATCCGGGCGGGAAGACCTCTGCTCCAGCTGCCGGGCCCTCAGCGAGCGGCGCCGGGACCAAATGTCCGGGGCGGGGTCCCGGGCTTCAGAGAAAAGTGACTGTGGATGCAGAGCCACCGTGTGCCCGACCGGCGCAGCACCACGCTCGCCCGGCCGGGTCGCGGAAATCGGTTGCCGGCCACGTCGTAGCCAATCGAATCCCAGACCGCGACACCCCAGGCCACGCCCCCGGACCCCCCGGCGCGGACGCTGTCCAGGTCGATCTTGAAGTCGCTGATGTTCGGCCAGATGCCGCGCCACTGCTCTTGTTCAAGCCGGTCCAGCCCGGTCACGATCGCGGCCCTGGTGCCGAACGACACCACGTCGGCATCGAAGATGGCGCGCGCGCTGGCGTAGTCGACCGCAGCACAGCACCGGCCCAGCTGGTCGAACCAGTTCCGGACCGCCTCAAGGAACTCTTCGGAATCGGCCACCAGGCCACTCTCCGTTGCAACCCTTCAGGAGGGAGTTGGGAGGTTAAGATTACGGTCTTCTTTGCTCGGCTTCCGAAGGAGCGAATGATGCGATTGCACGTCCTGGGCGCAGGTACGCCCACGCCCACGCCAGACCGCTTTGGGACATCTTACGTCCTTGATCTGGGGGGCGGGCGGCTCGCAATGTTCGACTGCGGCCCGGCGGCAACGCACAAGCTGGTCAAGGCCGGGTTGTGGCCCACCAGAGTGGACTGGCTGTTCTTCACGCACCACCACTTCGACCACGACATCGACTACCCGTGTTTCCTCCTGTGTCGGTGGGACCAGAGCATCGGCAAGGAGAACCAGCTGAAGGTTCTCGGCCCAAAGCTCACCGAGACGATCACGGAGCGGATCCTCGGCGAGGGTGGTGCTTTCGAGCACGACTGGAAGGCGCGCGTAGGTCACCCGATCAGCCAGCGCGTTTACCTGAACCGCGGCGGCAAGTCGCTCCCCCGCCCCGCTCCGAGCGTGGACGCACGCGACGTCGGACCCGGCCTCGTGTACAACGGCACCGACTGGCAGGTTACCGCTGCGCCGGCCGAACACGTCCAGCCGTTTCTCGATTCGCTTGCGTACCGGGTCGAGACTGAGCATGGGAGCATCGTGTTCACCGGGGACACCCAGCCCTGCAAGTCGGTCATTGACCTTGCACGCGGAGCCGACACGATGGTGTGTATGTGCTGGAACGACCAGGACGCGATGGACGAAGACGGCGAGGGCCCGTTCCAGTGCGGGACCAAGGGAGCGGCACGAATGGCGGAAGAGGCCGGTGTCAAGCGCCTCGTGCTGGCCCACATCGGGCCCAACCTCTCCCGTCACCCGGTCATGGAGAAGGGGATCGGGGACGTGCGCCAGCTCTATCGCGGCGAGGTCGTGTTCTCGCACGAGCTGATGCAGCTGGACCTGCCCAGGCTGTAGTACCTTCGCCGATATAATCGGATCGATATCAATCGGTTTCCGCCGGCTATCCACGCCCGCCTCGGGAGGCCCGTTCATCCATGCCCGAAACAAAGTTCGACCTTGTCGTGATCGGCGCCGGCCCTGGCGGCTACCACGCGGCCATCCGGGGGGCTCAGCTCGGATTCAAGACCGCGGTGGTTGAAAAGGACGATGGGACCGGGATCGGCGGACTGGGCGGTGTCTGTCTGAACTGGGGCTGCATCCCGAGCAAGTCGCTATTGAAGAACGCGGAGCTCGTGAACACCCTCAAGCAGCCCTCCGACTGGGGCCTGTCGTTCGACAACTTCAGGGCAGACATGGGCAAAGCGGTGGAGCGCAGCCGGAAGGTGTCCACCGCGCTCACTCAGGGCATTGGCTTCCTGTTAAAGAAGAACAAGATCGAGGTGTTCAAGGGCAAGGGCTCGATCGCCGGCCCGACATCGGTGCAGGTCGAGGGTGGTCCGACGCTCGAGGCAAAGCACATCGTGATCGCGACCGGCGCCCGCCCGCGCAGCCTGCCGAATCTCGAGATCGACCTTAAGTCGATCATTACGAGCCGCCAGGCCCTCGAGCTCAAGGAGACGCCGAAGTCGATCGGTATCGTGGGCGGTAGCGCGATCGGGGTAGAGTTCGCCTACTACTTCCGCGCCTACGGGGCCGAGGTGACCATCTTTGAGATGCTGCCGCACCTGGTCCCTGCCGAGGACGAAGAGGTCTCGGTCGAGCTCGAGCGGGCGTTCAAGAAACAGGGCATCAACTTCGTCACCGGCGCAAAGGTCTCAGGCACCGAAAAGCGCGGCGCTCAGCTCGCGATCAAATACGAGGCCGGCGGGCAGCCCGGCGAGTTCGTGTGCGACAAAGTGATGCTGGGAGTCGGCGTGCAACCCAACTCCGACGGTATCGGACTCGAGAAGGTCGGCGTGCAGGTCGAACGCGGGTTCATCAAGGTCAACGACCGGCTACAGACCACGATCCCGAACATCTACGCTGTAGGCGATGTCACGGGCAAGATGATGCTGGCCCACGTGGCGTTCACACAGGGCGTCACGGTGGCCGAGAGCTTGAAGGGGCTGAACCCGCCTGCGATCAGCTACCCGGACATGCCACGCTGCACTTACTGCGTACCGCAGATCGCCAGCATCGGGCTGACCGAGAAGCAGGCAAGGGAAAAGGGCTTCAAGGTCAAGATTGGAAAGTTTCCATTCCGCGGGGCGGGCAAGGCGGTCGCAATCGGCGACCACGAGGGGTTTGTAAAGATCGTGAGCAACGAGGAGTCAGGCGAGGTACTCGGCGCCCACATGATTGGCCCCGAGGTCACAGAAATGATCGCCGAGTTCGGCGTCCTCAAGACCCTGGAAGGCACCCCTTACGAGCTGGGAGTGACCACCCACGCTCACCCGACGCTGTCGGAGGCGGTCAAGGAAGCGGCGCTGGCCGTTCACGGTGAGGCGATCCACTTCTAAGTCCGGGACGCCCGGGCCAGGCAAGGCGCTTCTCCGCCACGATCAGACCGACATCCTCTCTTGCCACGGACCCGGAGGAGTTGGGGACGAATCCCAGCCGGCCCCAGAAGTCCGCTTCGCCAGGCCCGGCCGGGTAGGTCACCGTGAGACGGTTAGACTCCCTGCCGGCCAGGCATGCGACGGCCTCGCAGAGGGCCGAGCCGGCCGCCAGCGCGTCGTCGCCCAGCGTGCCCATCCATCTGATCTCTGCGGCACCGAGTGAACTCCCCCACGCGCAGAATCCGACCGGCTGCCTTCCCGCCAGGGCTACCAACCACTGGATCTGGCCCGGCACCCCGGGGGTACCGACCGGGTGGAATCCATCAGAGGCGAAGAGCCTGCCGGAGGACTGTATCCGGCGCATGAGGCGCCAGTCCCCCGTTCCTGCTGGCCGGACTTCGATCCGAGCCGGGCCGTTCATCGCCGCCTCTTACCCGTCTTCTGGGCCGATCGAGCGGCGCCGAGGAGCGCCTCGAGCGCCTGGCGATCGATCCCGAGATCAGCCGCGCGTGTCGCATCGGCCTCCCCTTC
Organism: SAR202 cluster bacterium; assembly: GCA_016872495.1. Lineage (GTDB taxonomy): Bacteria > Chloroflexota > Dehalococcoidia > Lucifugimonadales > Lucifugimonadaceae > VGZT01. The sequence goes on along the minus strand of VGZT01000021.1, from coordinate 23,944 downwards.
CTCGTCACGGCCGCTCTCGATCAGCGCTGCCCCTCGATTGGCGAGCGCCTCGGGATAGCCGGGCCGCAGCCGCAGCGCCTCGCTGTAGTCGCGTATCGCCTTCTCCGTCTGACCCATCGCGTGGTAGGCGTTGCCTCGATCCAGATAGGTGTCGGCGAACGACGGGTTCAGGTGAACCGCTCGATCGTAGTCGTTGATCGCCTGGGGCAACCGCCCTAGCTCGGCCAGTGCGCCGCCTCGGTGCTGATACATTCCGGCGTGGCCGGGGGCCAGGTAGATCGCGACGGTGAAATCCCTGACCGCCTGTCGGAACTTGCGCTGCTGGTACGCGTCCACCCCGGCGCGATAGCGCTCGATCGCGAGCGCCGCGGCCTCCTCTGCCGACATGGCGCGACCGCGCCCGAACAGGCGGGCAAACAGAATCCTCCAACGGGTCATCACGTGCTCAGAGTAACAACCTCAGAGCACCCCGTTCTCTGCGACATGAACTACGGATTTCGTCGCAACTTGCTGGTAAGCTCTGTATCCGGCGTCATGCGACGCCTCACTCTGACCCCACTGGCCGGATGGCAGCGCAGCGGCCGCCGGGTCACTGGCAGGCATCTTCCACATGGCCCAGATCACCGGCGGCCCGCGCTCGCCGGTCGGTGTCCTCCCCCCTCCACGCCGTCATCCCCGACCGCGGGCGCTGATGCCGCTCGCACTGCGGAATCCTGGCTACCGTCGCGTCTGGGCCGGGATCGCGTTCCTCTTCTTCGCAAGATGGATGGAGGTCGCGGCCTTCTCGTGGCTGGCGGTCGAACGAACCCATGACCCCTTCGCGATCGCGATGGTGGGGTTTGCCCGAATCACGCCGTTCTTCTTGCTGGGACCTCTCGGTGGGTTCGTAGCCGACCGGTTCAACCGTCGCCAGATCCAGATCGCTGCGCGGCTTGGCTTGGCCGGCATCTCAGCGGTGGCCGCGCTGCTGCTATGGCTCGATGCGCTGGAACTCTGGCACATCTACGCGCTAGGCATCCTGAGCGGCGTGATCATGAGCCTCGAGGTCCCCGCCCGCCGTGCCTTCACAATCGATGTCGTGGGCAACCACGCGGTCACGAGCGGAGTGGCGTTCGATCAGCTGGCGGTGATGTCTACTCTGCTCATTGGGCCAAACGTGGCGGGCCTCCTGCTGCCTGTCCTGCCGGGCGCCGTGATCTTCGCGATCATAGTGGTCCTCAACGCGTTGTCGGCTGCGGTCCTGCCCAGGGCCCCACAGCGGCGCGTGGCGACGGTGGCACGCGAGGCGATCTTCAGTTCGTTGCGCAGCGGGGTGAACGTCGTGCGGCGCAACCGAGCACTGGCCGGCGCGCTGATCGCCGTCGGCATCACGAACATGTTTGGATTCGCCTTTTTTCCCCTTATCCCCTACTTCGCCAAAGACGTGCTGAACACCGGGTCGGCGGGACTCGGGCTCCTGATCTCGGCGGAGGCCGCGGGAGGCGTCATCGCGGTGCTGCTGATCGCGCTGGTGGGGAACCATTTCCGGCACCACGGCCGGGCGATCATCGGCTTTGCCGCGGCCTGCCATCTCACCGGTTTCGGGCTCGCGTTCGCGCCGTCCCTGATCGGCACCTTCGGCCTGCTCGCACTCGCTGGCGGCTTTGCCGCCGCGCTCTCGATGATGCAGGCGAACCTGCTGATGATCGTCACTCCGCCCCAGGCGAGGGGACGCCTGGTCGGCGTGGAAATGGTGTTCGGCGGCGCGTATCCTCTCGGATCACTTCTCGTCGGTGGACTCGCAGGCGTCATGACTCCGTTCAACGCGATCGTCATGCTTTCCGCGATCGGACTCGCCCTCATGGTCGCGGTCGCACTGGCCATGCCCGCCTTGCGCGCGCGCACCCCCGCGGCGCCCAGCACCGCCGGCGCGGCCTGACCGCGCCCCCCGTTTCGAGGTGACTCAACAATCGGACCCATCCACGGCCAGCGCGCCCTCCGGGCCCGCGATCGTGCAGACCCGCAAGGCGGTCCCGCGCCGCGGGCCGGGGTCGGTCTTCCGTGGTGCGCCTCGGCCATTGCGGCACCCCGCCTTTCTGCGCGTCTGGCTGAGCGGACTGTTCGTCTACCCCGCACGCTTCGCCGACATCACAACGGTCGCCTGGCTGGTGGCACAACATACCGACCGCCCCTCCCAGGTTGCGCTGATCGCGGTGTTTCGATGGTTGCCGTACCTGATCGCCGGCCCCTGGATCGGGCTGATGATCGACCGGCTGCCTCGCCTGCGCGTGCTGCGCCTCGCGCAGGCGTCGATGGCGGCTGGCGCGGTTGTGGTTGGGATCCTCGGCCTCACCGGCCGGATCGAGGTCTGGCACATCTACGCGTACACCGCGTTCTCCGGGCTGACCTGGACCGTCGACCTCCCTGCGCGACGGGCCTACATGCGAGGCGTGGTTGGCCGCCGTTCCACGACGGTTGCACTTGCTCTCGACCAGCTGACCTGGCATACCGGGCTGCTCCTGGGTTCCAATCTGGCCGGGCTGGTCCTCGACAAGTTCAACCCTGGCTGGATCTTCATCGGCGTCGCAGGGTCAGTGCTCCTCGGCCTGCCGCTGCTGGCCGGCCTGCCACGGCTCTCCCGGATCGGAGGACCGCGGCCGCCGTCTCCCTTCCGGGCGCTGCTCGAAGGCGTCCGATTCATCAGGTCCGACCGCACGCTGATCGGCGTGATGCTGCTGGTCGCAATCACGAACACGTTTGGATTTGGATTCGAAGCGATGACGCCGGTCTTCGCCGAGGATGTGCTTCACGCCTCGGCGGCGAAGTTCGGGCTCTTGATGTCAGCGCAGGGAATCGGCTCCGTGATCGGGGGCCTGGTGCTAATCCGCATAGGACATCGGCTGAAGCGGCACGCGTTTGTCCTGATGTGCGTGGTGATCGGCAACCACGTCGCGTCCCTGCTCCTTGCGCTTTCGGCCTGGTACTCGGCCTCGTTCACCGTACTGGTCCTGGCAGGGATCAGCGGCAACCTGTTCGGCGTGATGAGTACGAGCATCTTCCTGCTGCTGACCCCCGACGTCATGCGGGGCCGCGTGCTCGGGCTCCACATCTTCGTCATCGGTTGCTACCCGCTGGGCATCTACGGCCTCGGCCAGCTGTCCGATGCGCTGGGCCCCGGGCGTGCGCTCGCGGTCGTTGCATCGATCGGAATCACACTCGCACTCGCGGTCTTCGTGGCGTTCCCGGAATTGCGCAGGCCGACCCGCCCGCTCGACAGATCAGGCTAGTTGGCGAGGGACCCCGCAGGCTTCGGGCCGCGCTCGGCGAACTCCAGCCAGTTGCCATCCGGGTCCTGGAAATAGATCGCGTATCGGGCCCACGGGAAGGCGACGTCGCGCAGCATGGGCGGGCCCGTCACGGTGACGCCGGCGGCGCGCAGCCTGTCGTACCAGGCCCGCACGTCGTCGACGAGCATCCCGGCGTGCGCGGCGCCGATCCGGTTGCGGTCCGCGCCGGCGCTCGGCCCCGGGTACGGCGTCAGGTACTGGATCAGTTCGATCGAATGCCCATCGCCGATTCCAACGAAGGCCGACTTGATGCGCGCTCCCTGGTAGCCGACGACCCCCGAAATCCATTCGCCGACGATCTCGGTGGGTGGCCGCTCGACGCACATGCCCAGCAGGTCGCGGTAGAAAGCGACCGAGCGCTCGAGGTCGGCCACGATGAATCCGGTGTGATACAGGGCCTGGATGCGCAAGGTCAGGACTCCGACTCAGTCAAGATGGAAGACCTCCTGAAGCTGGCGCATGTTCTCGTCGGGCCGGGCGCCTCCCAGGTTCTCGAAGTACGGCGCCATGAACTTCTGCCAGCGCCCGTTCACTTCCTCTCCGGCCATCCCGGCGAGCGAAGCCTCGAACGAATCCGGGACCTCGACGTACCCGAACATCAGCCCGTCGGCCCGCATGAACAGCGAGTAGTTGTGCCAGCCGTGCTTTCGTAACGCCGCCAGCATCTCGGGCCATACCTTACGGTGGTGCTCCGAATACTCGTCAATCCTGTCCTTCCGTACTTTCAGCAAGAAGCCGGTCCGCAGGTGCCGGGCAGGGCGACGTGCCGGTGCGTCCAGGTGAAACACCTCTTCAAGCGGAATTCGTTGCGTCGATTCGAACAGGGGAGTCATGAACTTCCGCCAGCGGTCACTCACTTCCTCTTTTGCCATCGCGGCAAACGCCCGGTCAGGGTCGTCCGGCATCTCCAGGTAGAAGAACAGATAACCGTTCTCGTCCATGAAGATCGAGTAGTTGCGGTGCCCATGCCGGCTCAGAGCGGCCAGCATGTCCGGCCACACCTTCCGGTGCGCCTCCTGGTACTCGTCGATGCGTTCCCTCTTCACCTTCAGCTGGAGCGAAACCCTCTTCACGCGCTGGCCTCCGGGGTCGATCTTCCCCGCTCGATCGCGGGCAGTGCGCAAGTTACGCTATGCGCATCGCCGTCGACAACACACCCGCGCGGAGAACCGAGATGAAATCCTTTGGTCAGATCCTCGACCTGAAGAACGACCCCAGGACCATCGATGCCTACGAGAAGTACCACCGTGAAGTCTGGCCAGAGGTCGTCCGGTCGCTCAAAGCAGCCGGGATCACCAAGATGAAGATCTTCAGGGTCGCCAATCACCTGTTCATGTACTACGAGGCACCCGACAACTTCGTGCCGGAGCGGGACTTCCAGAAGTACACCACGAGCCAGAAGTCGAAGGAGTGGGACGTCCTGATGCGCACCTTCCAGCAGAAGGTCCCGGAGGCTAAGCCGGGAGAGTGGTGGGCGGCAGGGAAGCTGGTTTACGACCTGGATTGGCCGACCGGGAAGTGAAGCGGCGACGTACGCTGGCCTGGGCCGGTGGCTTCCTCATCCCGGTACTCGCGTGGTGCGGCCTGATCTTCTGGGTATCCAGCAGGACCGCCTCGCAGCTTCAGGACGCGACCTGGGTGCCTGCGCTCGCTGAGATCGCCCACTTCGGCGCCTACCTGGTGCTGGCCATCCTGGTGTGGCGCCTGCTCGCATCAGTCGTTCGATCGAGCGGGGTGATCAACGTGCGGGATCTGGTGGTCGCCAACCTGACCGGAGCCGCGTCCTTCGCTTACGCCCTGAGCGACGAGTACCACCAGACATTCGTGCCAGGGCGCGCTTTTTCAGTGGAAGATCTTGCGGTAGACCTCGCCGGCATCGTTACCGGAACCGGGCTCGCGCTGGCCTTTCGTTACCGGCGAGCCAGGCGCAGTTCAATGGAGAGCTCGGCGGCCTTGCATTCGCCCGCCGGAGGTACGACTATCTAGGTCCCTGCCGGCGGCTGCACCAGGACACGAGGCCATGCCGAACAAGCGTCCCGTCGACGAATTCAATCCCCGCGCCACGCTCTTCGCCAAGATCGAGGAGACGGTGCGGACCGCCGAAGACTTCGTACGGCCACCCCAGCATTCGTGGGCGGCCGCGCTGATCTATGACGACATCCTGCCGGGGCTTTTCCAGGCCCGCATGTATGTTGAGCTACGCAGGTACCAGGCGCCCGAGGTCAGGGATGGGCTCTTTACGGCGCTGCAGGCTGCGCACAAGTTGACGGACAACGATCCGCGCTACGTCAGGCTGGTGAATCGCCTGCGGATCCTCCTCGAAGACGCCGAGCACGCCAAACGCGGGGACTGAATCCGCGATACTGGGGCACATGAACCCGATACAGATCGATGTCCTCATTGACGACGAGTTCACGGGCGAGGTGTCGGCGGCCGAACTCGTGCGGGTCGCGACACGCACGCTCGAGAAGGAGCTGGTCAGCGGCCCAACTCACGTGACGATAGGCATCACGGACGACGCCACGCTGCAGGACCTGAATCGTACCCACCGCGGCGAAGACAAGGTCACCGACGTCCTTTCGTTTGGATCGTCAGATCAGGCCTCGAGAGGCGTGGTCGACCCGGACCCGTTCCCTGCCGGCCCTGGCGCGCCGTCTACCCTGGGGGACGTGATCATCTCTTACCCACAGGCGGCCAGGCAGGCCGCGGCTGTTGGCCACCCGGTCCGGCGCGAGCTCGCGCTGCTCACGGCGCACGGCGTCTTGCACCTGATCGGATTCGACCACGTCTCGATCGAGGACGAGCGCGACATGTTCGCGCGCCAGGACGCGGCCCTCGAAGACGTGCTGGGTGCGGCTCCGGCGCGGAAGCGGGTGTAGTCATGCCAGGCGAATTACAGGTCTTCTACCGCAAGTGGCGCCCGCAGCGCTTCGCTGACGTTGTCGGTCAACAGCATGTCGCCACGACACTGCGCAATGCGATGGCGACCGGACGGATCGCCCACGCCTACCTGTTCTGCGGGCCACGCGGTACCGGCAAGACCTCTACCGCCCGCATCCTCGCGAGGGCGCTCAACTGCGAGAAGCCGAAGGACGGCGAGCCGGACACGACGTGTGCGAACTGCATCGCCGCCAATGAAGGCCGGATGCTCGACGTGATCGAGATCGACGCCGCGTCCAATACCGGTGTCGACAACATCCGAGACCTGCGTGAAAAGGTCCAGTTTTCGCCGACCATTGGCCGCCACAAGGTCTACATCATCGACGAAGTCCACATGCTTTCATCTGCCGCGTTCAACGCCCTCCTGAAGACACTCGAGGAGCCGCCACCCCACGTGGTCATGGTGCTGGCCACGACCGAGGTCCATAAGGTGCCCGCCACGATCATTTCGCGTTGCCAGAGGTTCGACTTCCGCCGGATCCCCAACGACCTCGTGGTCGCCAAGCTGCGGACCCTGTGCGACGCCGAAGGCATCACCGCCGAGCCAGCCGTCCTCGACCTGATCGCCCGCGTCGTGTGGGGCGGGTTGCGCGACGCCGAGAACCTGCTCGAGCAGCTGGCCGTTTCGTACGGCTCAAACGTGACCCTTGTCCAGGCACGCGCCCTCCTCGGGCTGGGCGACACCGTGACCTCGGTACAACTCGCCACAGCCGTGCTCAAGGGCGACGCTTCCACCGCCCTGTCGGTCATCAACGGAGAGTCCGGGCGAGGCACCGACCTCGCGAGCCTGCGCGCCGGCGTCATCGACGCCCTGCGAGCCGCGCTCCTCCTCAAGGCCGGCGTGCACGACTCTGTCAGCCATCCCCCTGAAGTGGTGTCGGCGATGCAGGACGTCATCCGCGGCCTCTCGATGGAACACCTCCTCCACGCCCTCGCAGTGTTCGGCCAGGCCGACATCAAGACCGAGCCGAACTCCCCGTTGCCCCTCGAACTCGCGGTCATCGAAGCCGTAACCGGCACCCCCGAGCAAGCCGGCGCAAACACCGGGAGGGCCGCCCCGCCGCGCCAGGAACCGGCAGCGCCCCGTCCGTCGGCGCCCCGCCCCGCTGCCCAGGTGCGCAACCGCGCCGCGTACCGGCCCGAGGGCCCGCCCGCGCAGCCGGCGGGCGCGCGCTATGTCCCCGCGAGCAACGATCCGCCGGTGCCGCCCCCTCCCCCCCGCCGCGAGCTCACCGGGCCAGAAAAGAACTGGGAAACGGTGTGCCGGTCGCTGAATCGCACCAAGGGCAAGCGCTTCATGCTGGGCGCCCTGCTGAAGGCGTCGCAATCGCAGACCCAGGCCGGGGATTCCCTGGTGGTCAGGTATACCAGCAAGGCAAACGGGGAGCGGCTCGAAGAAGAGATCGCCGATGCACATTCGCGCCGGGCGGTCGAATCCGCGATCGCGGAAGCCTTTGGCGTACCCTTGACCGTGAAGGTCGTCTACGAAGCTCCGGGCCCGACCGGGGCCAGCCAGCCGTCGGCGATGGAAAGCAAGCTGGTGCGCGCGGCTCTGACGATGGGCGCACGCGTCATCGACGACCGGCCGCTCGAAACCGAGAATCAGTAGCCGCCGGCGCGCACGCGCTCAATCAGGTGGCCACGACGAAACGGCCGTTCGACCCAGAGATCCCGGAGTGCGAGATTCGATGAACAAGCGCATGCTCCAGCAGGCCCAACAGATGCAGGCGCGCCTTGCGCGCATCCAGCAAGAGATCGCCGAGGCAAAGACCGAAGCCACCTCCGGCGGCGGGGCGGTGAAAGCCGTCGTGCTGGGTGGCACACGGCTGGAATCGCTCACGATCTCTCCCGAGGCCGTCCAGGCCGGCGATGCCGAGATGCTCCAGGACCTCGTCATGGCCGCAGTGAACGAAGCCATGGACATGGCGCAGGCGGAGGCCTCCAAGAAGATGGCCGCCGTCACCGGCGGGCTCAACATCCCGGGCCTCTTTTAGCCGGCCGGAGCAGTCACTTGGATGGCCATCGCGCGGCGAGTCTTGCCCCGCCGGTCGCTCGCCTGATCGAAGCGTTTCGCAAGCTGCCGGGAGTTGGGCCGAAGAGCGCGCAGAGGCTCGCCTACCACCTGATCCGCATGCCGCGCGCGGAAGCCGAGTCCCTGGCCGAAGCCATCCTGGCGGTCAAGGACCGGATCGTGCTTTGCCAGGTCTGCCAGAACATCACCGAATCAACACCCTGTCCGATCTGCAGCGACCAGTCCCGCGACCGGACCAGGATCTGCGTGGTGGAAGAACCGCTGGACTCCATGGCCATCGAGAGGACGCGCTCCTACGACGGCCTGTATCACGTCCTGCATGGCGTCATCTCACCCGTCAACGGGATCGGCGCCGACGACCTGAAGGTGCGGGAGCTGCTCGAGCGACTGCGCGACGAGTCGGTCACCGAAGTGATCCTGGCCACCAACCCGAACCTCGAGGGCGAAGCGACGGCCATGTATCTGCAGCGCCTGCTTAAGCCGCTCGGGATCGCGGTGAGCCGGCTCGCCAGGGGCCTGTCCTCGGGCGCAGACCTCGAATACGCCGACGAGTCGACGCTCGCCCACGCCCTGCAGGGCCGCACCCGTTCGGCCGACCAGGACGCCAGCCAGAGTCTGTAGTCCCCACCCGGATGACCACCACTCGGCCGCGCTTCTACACCACGGAGGCGGTCGTGGTTCGGATGTCGGATTTGGGCGAGGCCGACCGCCTGCTCGTCCTGCTCACGCCGGGACGCGGGCTGATGAGGGCGACCGCCCGGAGTGCCCGCAAGCCCGGCAGCAAGCTGGGCGGCCACCTGGACCTGCTCTGCCACGTCAGCATCTCGATCTCCACCGGACGCGGGCTCGACACCGTCAGCCAGGCCGACACGCTCGAGGGGTTCCGCGGGCTGCGAGACGACCTTGGCCGGCTGTCGCGCGGGTTGTACCTCGCCGAACTGGCGGAACGATTTGCGGTCGAGGAGGCGGCGTCGCATGGTCCGTTCCGCCTGCTGGTGGATACGTTGCGGACGCTCGAGAAGCTGCCCGCGGATGCTGCCGACTCGCTGTTGCGCTGGTATGAGCTTCGCATGCTCGGCCAGCACGGCTTCGCGCCGCAGCTGCAGCGCTGCGTAGACTGCGAGTCAGCGCTGGAACAGAAAGACCACGTCTACTCGGCGGCGCGTGGCGGCATCGTCTGCCCGAACTGCCGGACGCGCGGTGATGACCCCCTGCTGCCCGCGCCGGTTACCGTCATCAAGATCCTGCGTTTCCTTGGCCGAGCAACCTGGCCGGAAGCGATCGGATTGAAGGTCGGCGATGACGACCGCCGGATGGTCGAGAGGGTCCTCCGGTCCCACCTTCACTACGTGCTTGACCGCGATGTCAAGTCGACCGGCTTCCTCGACGAAGTGCGGAAGCGGCTTGGCGTGGCGGAGGCGGCACCGGAAGGCGATCCGCCCGGCGACGGCGCCCGGACGGGACCGCAAGGCTGAGGCTGACATCCTGCCCGTCCGCCCGTCCGCCCGTTGTTACAATCGGCTTAAGTGGCTTTAGCCCACCTGCGTCCCACCCCTGACCCCGAGCCCGGAACGAATGCCGCAATCTTTCATCACAGTTAAGGGCGCTCGCGAACACAACCTCAAGAACGTAGACGTGAAGATCCCGCGGGACCGCCTCGTGGTGATCACCGGGGTGTCGGGCTCGGGCAAGTCGTCGCTTGCGTTCGACACGATCTATGCCGAGGGCCAGCGCCGCTACGTAGAGTCCCTTTCGGCCTACGCTCGCCAGTTCCTCGGCCGCATGGAAAAGCCCGACGTCGACCTCATCGAAGGCCTGAGCCCGGCGATCTCGATCGACCAGAAGGGCGTGTCGAAAAACCCGCGGTCGACCGTCGGTACCGTCACCGAAATCTACGACTACCTGCGACTGCTCTTCGCCCGGGCCGGACGTCCCCACTGTCCGCAGTGTGGCCGCCCGGTCGAACGGCAGACAGTACAACAGATCGTCGACTCGGTCGTGAAGCTCCCGGAAGGGAGCCGCATCCTGATCCTTGCGCCCGTGGTCACCCACATGAAGGGCGAGCACGTTGGCGTGTTTGAAGAGGCGCGCAAGGGCGGCTTCGTGCGGGTGCGCGTCGATGGCGCCGTGCGCGAGCTCGACGAAACGATCAAGCTTCAGAAGACGAAGTGGCACGACATCCAGATCGTGGTCGATCGCGTCGTGGTGCGGACCGGCATCGATCGCACGCGTCTTTCCGACTCGATCGAGACCGGACTCCGGCACGGGAACGGGACCGTCATCGTCTCGATCGTCGACGGCCAGGACGTCGTCTATTCGGAGAAGTTCGCCTGCGTGTCGTGTGGCATCAGCATCTCGGAGCTCGAGCCCCGCAACTTCTCGTTCAACACGCCCTATGGCGCCTGCCCGTCCTGCACCGGGCTTGGCTTCAGCCTCGAGGTCGACCCGGATCTGGTCATCCCCGACCGGCAGTACTCGCTGAAGGAAGGCGCCATCGCACCCTACATGCGCTCCGGGATCCCCACGCCCTGGGTCAACAGCGTGATCGAGGCGATAGCGGAGCACTACGGCTTCTCGACCACCTCCCCGGTTTCCCGTCTGAAGAAAGAGCACCTGGACAAGGTGCTCTACGGGACCGAAGGCGAGCGCGTGCACGTGCAGTTCAAAACCAAGAACGGCCGGGTCCACTCCTGGTGGATGGCCTTCGAGGGCGTAATTCCGAACCTGAATCGGCGCTTCCGCGACACGGAGTCCGAAGCCGTCCGCGAAGACATCGAACGCTTCATGACGCAGCGCGCCTGCACCACCTGCGAAGGCTTTCGCCTGAAGCCAGATTCGCTCGCGGTGACCGTACTCGGTATGAACATCATCGAAGTGACGCGGCAGTCGGTCGAACGCGCGCTCGAATGGGTCTCGGCGTGCCGCAACGCGACCTGGCCGGATGGCAAGAATGCGGTGGACCCGCTATCCGAGCGCGAGGCCAAGATCGCAACCCAGATCTTCAAGGAGATCGATTCGCGCCTCGGGTTCCTTGCGCAAGTCGGGCTCGACTATCTCTCGGTGGACCGGGCGGCGGCAACGCTCTCCGGCGGCGAAGGGCAGCGCATCCGCCTGGCGACCCAGATCGGCTCCGGCCTGATGGGCGTGCTCTACGTCTGCGATGAGCCCTCGGTCGGCCTGCACCCGGTCGACGACCACCGGCTCATCACGACCCTCCAACGGCTCAGGGACCTTGGCAATACCGTGCTGATCGTCGAGCACGACGAGGCGATCATGCGCGCGGCCGACCACATCATCGACCTCGGTCCCGGGGCCGGCGAAAAGGGCGGGCACGTAATCGCCGAGGGCCCGATCGATGTCATTGAAGGAGCGGAGAAGTCGATCACCGGTGCCTACCTCAGCGGGCGCCGCTCGATTCCAATCCTGAAGGACCGCCGAGCCGGCAACGGGCAGGCGATCGAGATCCTCGGCGCACGCGCCAACAACTTGAAAGGGATCGACGTCAGGATTCCACTCGGGAAGCTCGTGTGCATCACGGGCGTCTCCGGGTCTGGCAAGAGCAGCCTGATCAACGAGATCCTCTACAAGCGCCTCGCCCAGGTCTTCTATCGCGCCAAGGATCGCCCCGGCGAACATGATCGAATCTCGGGCCTCGAGGCGATCGACAAGGTGGTCGACATCGACCAGTCGCCCATCGGCCGCACGCCGCGCAGCAACCCTGCGACCTATACGAACGTCTTCGCGCCGATGCGTGACCTGTTCGCCAGCCTGCCCGAGGCGAAGGCGCGGGGTTACTCGGCGGGCCGGTTCTCCTTCAACGTAAAGGGCGGTCGCTGCGAGGCCTGCGAAGGCGCCGGCTATGTCGAGATCGCGATGCAGTTCCTGCCCGACGTGACCGTGCCCTGCGAGGTTTGCCAGGGGGCGCGGTATAACCGGGAGGCGCTGGAGATCAAGTTCAAAGACTCCAGCATCTCCGATGTCCTCAACATGACCGTCGACGAAGCCTACGAGCTCTTCGCCAACATCCCATCGATTCGAAACAAGCTCACCACGATTCGCGCGGTCGGGCTGGGCTATATCCGTCTCGGTCAGCCGGCAACCACCCTTTCGGGCGGTGAAGCACAGCGCGTGAAGCTGGCCACCGAGCTTTCCCGCCGTGCGACAGGTCGCACGCTCTACATCCTCGACGAACCCACCACCGGCCTGTCCTTCGAAGACTGCGCGGCCCTGCTGCGCGTTCTACAGAAGCTCGCCGACTCCGGCAACACGGTAGTGCTGATCGAGCACCATCTCGACCTGATCAAGAACGCCGATTGGATCATAGACCTTGGTCCGCAGGCCGGTGAGCGCGGAGGACAGCTCGTAGCCGAAGGGACGCCCGAGTTCATAGCGTCCGTGGAGGGTTCGTTCACCGGAAAGTACCTGAAGAAGGTCCCGGGTATCACGGCTGACAGCAAGGCGCCCGGCGCCGTCGGCAAGGTGCGAGAACCGGCGCCCGCGCCGGAGCCCACGGCCGGCCGGCGAATCAGGCGATCTGGCAACGGGCGGACCAGTTCCCGGGTGCCCGCGAATGGCCGCAGCGAGATCCCGGACGAAGTGCTCGCCGAGCAGGACGGGACCGTGTCGCAAACGCGTAGGTCCGAACGATGAGCGCATCACCAGGCGCAGGTGGAGCCAGCATCTACCGCGAGGCCATCGGCGTTCCCCGCTGGTTCACGTTTCTCATCCTGGGCGGGATGGGGTTCGTCGGATTCATCGTCGGCCTGGAGTCGACCCGGAATAGCCTCGCTGGATTTGAACGCGTCATGTTCTACGCCTTCATGCTGCTCGCACTGCTCGTCCAGGGGTTCGTCGCCCTGAACTTCCTCTCCCTCTCAGTCTCGGTATCCTCCGACTCGGTTCAGTTTGCGTACGGCATGTTCAAGCGGCGGTTCAAGTGGTCGCAGGTGACGTCCTACTCGGTGCAGCGCTACGACTGGAAACGCTACGGCGGGTGGGGGCTGAGGTTTGGCCCCCACGGCCGGCGCGCCTGGAGCGTACCCGGCGTTGGTGAAGGCGTCGCGTTCCAGGTCGAAGAGAAGGGCCAGAGCCGCGAGTACTTCGTCTCGTCTCGCAAGCCCGCCGAATTCGCGCAGGCGGTAGCAGCCGCATGGGGCCACGTCGCAAAGCAGGAGAATGGAGACCCGGGCCGCGCGTAAGCCAGGCGCGCCCTGGCGTAGCAGAAGGTCCTGCGCGACGCCGTCACCCGCTTCGATCGCGCCTGGGACTTCTCAGCTACCTGATCCTTGCCGGCTCTTCAGGGGCGACGCAGGCCACGGTTGCCCCGGGCATCGGTCGGCGAATCTGACCTTCGGGCCGCCTACTGGTACTGAGCATCCTTTTCGAACGGGAATAGCGGCTTGCGGCGATGCTTGTACGTGAAAAACGACAGATCCGCCGTGGTCACGCCCGGGGTGTTCACGAGAATGATCTCGGCTGCGATCGGCTGGTAAGCAGGCCGCGGTGAGACCACGCCCTTGGCGACCACGATCCGGTACTCCTCTGGCCAGATGCCGATGTGGTACATCTGCTCGCGCGTGGTGTTACCGGTCCTGTTGGACGTGAGGAGCAGCGTGTGCCCGTCGGTCGTGTCAAGCCTGACGGAGACCCCGCAGTCCCCGCGGGTTGAGCCGCCATGGTTGGGCCGCGTCACCGCGTACTTACCCTGGCTGATCGTCCGGACCGTGCCGGTGACCTTCACGGGCTTGCCGTGCATCTCGTCCGTCTTGGCGCCGACGCTCAACGTGACCTGGGCTCCCACGCCGGCGGCCACGCATTCCTGGACCGCCTTCGGGTCGTAGAGCGATTGCAAGAAGCCCTCGATCTTCATTCGCTGCGCCTCTGCCAGGATGAATGTTGAATCGGCCGACGAGCCGCCGCCGATGTTGTCGCCGACGTCCATCAGCACGATCGGGCCCAGCCGGGCGTGGTCGGTGTTCTTCGGGGCCGCCTGCAGCGCCGACCCGTCGGTGGGCACCGGGTTGATCACGCCGAGCGGCTTCGGGCCCTTGTAGCGCTCGTTCGCCATCTTCAGCGCTTCGGCGACCCCCGGCTGCTCCTCGTTGAGGGCCGCGCGGTGCTTCCATGCGCGGGTCGCCATCCATCGCGCGGCCTTTTCGGCGGCATTGATATCGCCATCTGCGACCGCGATGAACGACATACCCATCTCTTTGACGTCCGAATACGGATACCCTTCGGCCACGCTGGTGTCCAGGATTCCAGGCAACTTGTTCGCCTCGATCGCGTCGTCTACCAGCGTCTTCATCGGCTCCTCGCCGGTGAACTGCTTCACGATGTTGACCACCATGGGAGTCATCTCGATCCACTGGACCGGCTTGATCTCGCGCCTGGCGGCCCGGTAGATAAGCCCGGCCGTCTTGCGGCCGCGCAACTTGCAGTCGAGATGCGGGTTGGTGCGCCACACCACGCAAACATTGGTGTTCGCGATCGTCTCTCTCGAGATATTCGAGTGCATGTCGAACGTGATCCCTACCGGGACGTCGGGTCCGACGATCTTGCGGACCGATTCCGTGAACGCGGCGTCCATATCGGGGTATTCAGCCGAAACCGCCGCGCCGTGATTGGAGATGAGCACGGCATCCCACGGCCCTTCCTTCTTGAGCATGCCGAACATCTCGGCCGTCAGGCGGTCGTAGGCGTCCTTCGTGATCGTCCCGATGGGGCCCGTTACTGCGTATGCAAGCGGGACCAGTTCGAACCCGTGCTCGGCCGCCGCCTGGATATACCCTGCGATCGTGTAGTTCGAAGTCCGGTGCGCCTCGATCATCTCGCTGCGACGGAGGACCTGGAACGACTTGTAGTCGGCCGGCACCTTCGAGAACGTATTCGTCTCGTGCGAAATCCCGAGCACCGCAAATCTCATTCGACACTCCCCGATTCGGCGCTTGCGCGCCACACCGTTTCAAAAAGTCTCAGCCAGTTCTCGCCGAGGATTCCGGCGATGACACGCTCATCGTACCCCCGCCGGCCCAGCAGGTCGGCCAGGTGCGCGAACTTCGAGGGGTCTTCGAACCCACGCAGGTGCCGGTACGGATGGGGCGTGTGAGCCACCGTTTCAGCGGGGACCGATCCCTGGCTTGCGAAGATCCACTCAAACCACTCGCGCGACTGTTCCATGCAGAAGTCGGTGCCGATCGCCACGTGCTCGGGCCCGGCCCGCTCGACCAGTCCGTCGATAGCGTCCAGGTAGACGTCGACGGTCGAATCAAAGCCGTCCGGGAAGAACATCGGGAAGGCATTGGCGCCGATTACACCGCCCCGCTCGGCCAGCAAGCGAATCGCCTCATCGGTCTTGTTGCGCGGGTGATCGAACTGCGACCGTGCGTTGGCGTGCGTGATCGCCACCGGAAACTTCGAGGCCGCGATCGCCTCCAGCGTGGTCCGATCGCCGCAATGCGAAAGGTCGATCAGGATCCCGAGCCGGTTCATTTCGGCTACGACCGAGAGGCCGAAGCGACTGAGTCCCTCGTCGAGCCTTTCGTAGCAGCCGTTGCCTACGAAATTCCGCTCGTTGTAGGTCAGCTGGATGACCCTCACTCCCAGCCGGTGAAAGAGCCGGAGCCGGTCGATGTCGCCGCCTATCGGCGCCGCGTTCTGCCACCCGAAGATGATCCCGGTCCGGCCGACGCGCTTCGCCCGCCTGATGTCGTCGGCCGTACTGACCTGCAACAGCAGGTCATCGTTGGCCTCCAGCCAGCCATACCAGCGCTTGATGTTCTCCAGGGTCTGCGCGTAGTCGTCCCAGACGGCGATCGTCGCATTGATCGCGGTGACGCCCGACCCCCGCAGGCGTTCGTATACGGACCGCACGCCCCATCGGCTGGTGTCGAGGCCGTCAATGACAACGGCGTCCTCGAATGAAAAGGTCAAGGCAGACCCGAGTCCGGCGGCAGCTAGCCGTTGTAGCGGTACTTGCGCGCCGCGGCCTCGTTCAGTTCGGTGCCCCAACCCGGTCCGGTCGGCACCTTCATGAAGCTCTTGTTCACCTCTGGCAACACCGTGAACAGCTCATCGCGGTAGGGCGTCTGCTCCGGATCGCTCTCCATGATCCGCACGTTCGACACGGTTGCGGTCAGGTTGACGCTCTGGAAGGAGCTCAGGTGTCCGTTGTAGTTGTGCGGAGCAATGTTGAGTTCGTAGATCTCGGCCAGGTCGGCCACGCGCCGTGCGACCGAGAAGCCCTGCCACTGCACGTCGACCTTCACGCTGTCCATGGCCATGTGGTCGAAGAACGGCTTGTACTGGCGGGCGGTGAGCAACTGCTCCCCCGAACAGATACGCGTCCGGGTCGAGTCCTTCAGCTGCCTGAGCGCTTCCGGGCTCTGGTTGTCGATCTCCAGCCAGAAGAGGCCGTACGGCTCGAGCTCCTGCGCCAGGGTGATCGCCTCGTTGGGCTTAAAGTTCACATTGATATCGAGGAGGATATCGATATCCGGCCCGACCGCGTCACGCATCGTCTTGATCTGTGCGATCGCCTGTTTCCGAATCTCGCGCGTCGCCAGCTGGTCGTGCGGACCTTCCCTGCCCTGGCTGATGACCCTGGCCGGGTCCCCGGGCCATATGATGTTGGTCTTGAACGCGGTGTACCCCTTCGCTGGCGCTTCCTTTGCCGCGTCGGCCAGGTCCGCCATCGTCTTGATCGGCTTCACTCCGAGGAGCTTCCAGTTGGCCGGCCGGTAGGTCGCAAGGTGCGACCAGTAGACGCGCTGGCTCTCGCGGGTCGGACCCCCGAACAGCTTGTGAACCGGCACCCCTCTTGATTTGCCGGCGATGTCCCACAGCGCAAGCTCGATGCCCGCGATCGCCTGCTGGGTAGCCCCGTAAGGCGCCTGCCGGGTCTGCCGGTACATGTTCATGTAGTGCTTCTCGACCGACGTAGGGTCCTGGCCAATGAGCAGCCCCGACAGGTCCTGTACGAGGCCGATCAGGCCGTGCGTGATGTGGTCGGAACCAAACTCGCTGTAGCCGGTCAGTCCTTCATCGGTGCGGATGGCACAGAAAAGCCAGGGCCGGGCCGGGGTGAATCCGTTGGAGACCGTGATCGTTTCGATCTTTGTGATCTTCATGTGGTTTGGAAGTCCCTGCTTGAGTGACGCCGTGAATGCGGCGGTAGCTTATCATCGGCCCGGATTTCCAGAGCTCCGGAGGTTCAGTTGAAGGTCAGCCAGCCGGCATGAACAGACAGGAAGGCGCCGGAGGTTCGGGCCTGCGCGGCATCCGTTCGTTCACGGCGCGTTTTTGCTGCTGCCAGTGCGTCGAGTGGTACCACTGCCATGACGTTGCTCGACGGCGCCCTGGCGTAGAGTTCATGACGAGGGAGGTCTGGCGATGATGACCACCCGGGAACGTCTACCTCAGCTGCGCGACCGCATGAGCGCTGCTTTGATCGCGAATGGGTTGCTGCTCGCCGGCGCGGTCATGCTTTGGATGCGCGTTACTGTCCCCGGCAAGGGTTTCCAGCAGCGCTTCAAGCGCGCCGCTCGACGCAAGCGCGGAACCGGGGTGATCCAGTCCTGCCCGGTTCTCATCGAAGCGGTTATTCGGCACGGCCCGGTGGGCGCACGCTGCAAGCAGAACAGGAAGCCCCCGCCGTTGATGTCTCGAACGGTAGCGTCGGAGGGCCGACAGCGACGTTAGGCGGTCTTTTTCGCAGGCAGGTGCTTCTTCGGGACCCGAAGCGCCATCGACCCTGCAACCGTCACCACGTCGTAGCGGCCGACCATGCCTATCAGCAGGTGGGCCTCCCAGAACTCGAGCCCGTAGTCCTGGTTCAGCCACTTCGTCATGTCACTGGTTGCCATCTGGAGCCCACGATCAAGCGAGCTTGCGAACTCTGGCTGGCTGCCCACCGAGATGACGTACTCGCCGTTCTCCACTCGTGGCCCCGCTGGCGCCACGCCCTTCCTCACCTGGACCGTGAACTCGACGTCCATCGAGGTCTCGATACCGGTCCCGAGGGACTCGCCATCGCCCTGCACCGCGTGACCGTCGCCGACAAATAGCAGCGCGCCGGGTTGGTAGACCGGGAGGGTCACGGTAGCTCCCTCCACGATCTCGTTATAGTCGATATTGCCGCCGTAGGAACCGGACGGGCCGGACGTCGGAGCGAAGTCGCCCGCGGGCGCCACGCCGACGCATCCGAGCATGGGCCTGACGTCGAACTCCAGCTTCACCGCCTTCGGCGATGGCTCCCTCAAGCGGGCCCTGAGCGACTTGAGGTCGATGTCCCACGGGACGATGTTCGCCCGGCCCTTGCGGACCAGGTCCTGCTTGTAATTGTCCGAGTAGATTGTCTCTACCGTGTCCGGGGTGAGCGCGAAAAGGCCAAGCCGGTACGACGTGTAGCCCCAGTTGCGGTTGCAGCGCACACGGTCGAAATGCACCGCAAGGGTGTCACCGGGCTCGGCGCCCTCGACAAAGAATGAGCCGGTGAGCGGGTTGCCCGGCTCGGACCTGTGCTCGCCCCTGTAGTCCTGGCCGCCGCTGTCGACGCAACGTGTCTTCACGCTGTCGCCCTGCTTGATCTTCGCGAGCACCGGGTGCGCGCGCGAGAAAGTGCGGTAGTAGGTCTTCGCCTCGACTTCGTGCTTCACGTCCTTGCCCCTATTTGACCGTGTTTGCTGCCAGGTACTCGCGATTCATCTCAATGCCCAGTCCGGGACGTTCCGGCATGATCAGCTTGCCCGACCTGATGTTCAACGGCTCGTCGATGAACACGTCGTAGGCGTCGAGCTTGTAGCGTGACGTCTCGAGCCGGTAGAAGTTCGGCACCGTCATCATGACATGAGCGCCTGCCAGCACGTTTATCGGGCCGCTGGCGTCGTGCGGCGACACCGGGACGTAGTAGGCCTCCGCCATCGTCGAGATCTTCTTGAGCTCCGAGATGCCACCGGTCCAGGTCACGTCCGGCATGACGTAATCGGCCAGCTCGTTCTCGAAGATCGGAATGAACTCCCAGCGCGTGTGGATGCGCTCCCCCACCGAGATCGGCACCTTGAGCTGGTTCTTGACCTGCCGCAGCGCATGGTAGCTCTCGACCGGCACCGGCTCCTCGAACCAGCCGATCTTGTACTCGGCAAGGCGATTCGCCAGCCTGATTGCGGTTGGCACATCGAATCGCCCGTGGGCATCGATCAGGATCTCGATGTGCGGGCCTACGACTGCGCGTACGGCAGCGATCGTCTCGGCAGCCCTGTCCTCCGCCTCGCCCGTCATCTTGCCGCTCAGGTAGCCGTCCTTCTCTTCCGGCATCTGCGGGAACGGGTCCATCTTGAGCGCCATATGACCCGAGTCCTTGATCAGCTTCGCCTCTGCCGCGGCCTCCTTCGGCGTCGTGTAGCGGCCCGGGTGTGTATAGAGGTCGACGGAGTCGCGGACGGCTCCGCCAAGCAGGGCGTGAATCGGCTTCCCGAGCGACTTGCCGAGGATGTCCCAGAGGGCGATGTCGATCCCGCTGATGGCGTGCGTCGACGCGCCTCGAGAACCCATGTAAGTGAACACCCGAAACGCCTTGTGCCAGAGCCGTTCGATCTTCGTGGGGTCTTCGCCCACCAGCACCGAGGAGAGGTGAGTGATCGTCGAACAGACGGTGCGGTTGGCGGCGGGGAACGTGCTGGTGACCTCGCCCCAGCCTGTAATCCCCTCATCCGTCGACACTTCGACGAATATCAGTTCTCCCCAGTAAGAGGTCTTCGTCTTCACGAGCCACGGGCGGATTGCGGTGATCTTCATCCTGTATGCGCCTCCCGGCCGAGCCGGACCGGCGCCTCTCCTTGGTATTGCTGGTTCTGTATCCCGTGCAGCGAGCGGACCTCGTCTGCGATTACTTTGGCGGTCGCCGTCGCGGGGCCGGTGACGACGTTCAGGCGGCTCTTGGTCAGGCCGAAAGCGAGGCCGCTCTCGGGATCGGCGACGGCGCCCCATCCTACACCCCGCCGTGAAACACTTTCGACACACTTCTGTTACCCAGGTGAAACCTCGTTGCTGGACCGGGATGTTTCAATCGAGACTGTCCCACAGTAAACTTGGCAGTTTTGAGGGTGCTTTCCTGGCCTCGACCCACCTGTGACATGGAGAACAAGCATGCCCCGGTACACGTCCTACAAGGCCGAATACATATGGATCGACGGCACGGAGCCGACCAAGAAGTTGCGCTCCAAGACAAAAGTCGTTCCCGAGGGCGAAGAGCCCCCGATCTGGGGATTCGACGGCTCGAGCACGCAGCAGGCGACCGGCGACCGATCGGACTGTGTGCTGCAGCCGGTGTTCGTCTGCGACGACCCGATCCGGGGCGAGCCGCACAAGCTGGTGATCGCGGAAGTGATGCTGGTCGACGGCACGCCGCACAAGTCGAACACCCGCGCCGCCTGTCGCGAGATGGCCAAGAAGTTCGCGCGCTACGACACCTGGTTCGGCCTTGAACAGGAGTACACCTTCTTCGACGGCATCAAGCCGCTCGGTTGGCCCGACAATGGCTTCCCAGCGCCGCAAGGCGGCTACTACTGCGGCGTCGGAGCGGATGAAGTGTTCGGCCGACCCGTCGTCGAAGCTCATCTCGAGAACTGCCTGAAGGCGGGACTCAAGATCTCCGGCATCAACGCCGAGGTGATGCCCGGACAGTGGGAGTTCCAGGTCGGCCCGGTCGCTGCGCCTGAGGTCGGCGACCAGCTGTGGGCCGCCCGGTGGCTGCTGTACCGAACCGCCGAGGACTTCCCGCTCAAGTCAGGCAATCGTGTATCGGCCAAGCTGGACCCGAAGCCGGTCAAGGGTGACTGGAACGGCGCGGGCTGCCACACGAACTTCTCGACCGCCAGGATGCGCGCGAACTACGAGGCGTGTGTCGCAGCTGCTGAGGCGCTCAAGACGCGCCACGATCTGCACATCGCGAACTACGGCGATCGCATCCAGGAACGCCTGACCGGCCACCACGAGACCGCTTCGTTCCGCGAGTACTCGTACGGCGTGTCCCACCGTGGCGCTTCGGTGCGTATCCCCTGGCAGGTACACAAGGACCAGAAGGGCTACATCGAGGACCGCCGCCCGAACGCAAACTGCGACCCGTACGTGGTCACGCGGCTGATCATCGAGACCGTCTGCTCGGCAGCCGAGGGTGCGTCCAATAATGGACGGGCCTCGGGGGCCCGGGCGGCAACCCGGCGCTAGCTGACAGGCGCCCTCAGCAAGACCCAGACAGGGCCGGGCGGGTTACCGCCCGGCCCTGACTTTTTCTCCGGCAGACCGTCAGGCGTGGCCGGTAGCAGCCTGCTGCCATGCGCCTCTGGACGCCACACACGCGTCGGTCGACGATCCTCAAATGCCAACCATCGTGATCCTGTGCCCGTTCCATCACGTTGTCGAGAGGATCGACGTGCCGCGTGAGTACGACGCTTCCAGCATCGGCCTCAGCGGCTATCGTTCGTTCGCAGGTCACATCCCCTGCGGGGCGACCCAGGACAGGCAGACCGTCTATGTGGATGTCACGTTCGACCAGAGTGGCGGCGTCTACGTGAAGCGGGTGCTCAGGGCGCCGCGGGCCGTGCGCGACGATGACGGGCTCCGGCCAAAACCCTATTCCAGGTGACGGGACTGTCGCAGGCGGAGCCCGGCGCGCTCGGTGGGCCGTATCGACCTGACGCCGGAGCGTAGACGCGGTACCGTGGACTGCGAAACAGGCTCAGCGAACCGACGGGCGGTGCCATGTGTGACGACCAGGGTAACGGCGGCCCGGAGAAACGCCGCAGGCGAGACATTGGTAGCGTAATTGCGAACTGGAACAGCCACGACGCTTCGTTTGGAACAAAGCTGAGGCTGGCCATCCGGAACGGGTGGATCAGGCTGTACCGCCGCTCAGATTGTTGCGGCAACGATGGACAGCCAGGCTGTTGACGGACCTCCCGGGGTCCCTTGCGGAACCCAGAGCCCCGAGATTAGCTGCCTGCGCGCATGAATGAGGCAACGCGCTCGCCAATCATCATCGCCGTTACGTTGGTGTTCGCGCGGATGCAATCGTGCATGATCGAGGCGTCCGCCACGCGCAGGTTGTCGACTCCGTGAATCCGACCGTGCTGGTCGACGACCGACATCGGATCGCTCGCCGGACCCATGCGGCAGGTCCCCGAGATGTGGTGTCCGTGGGTGACGCGCCGCTTTAGCCACTCGTCGAGCGAGTCGTCGGACGCAAGATCCAGTTCGGTCGGATCGACCATCGAATCGAGATAAGGCGCAAACGACGGGTGGCTCGCGAGCCTGACGCTTATGCGCGCCGCCTCCCGCAGCCGGACCAGGTCGAATTCGCTGGACAGGAAGTTATAGTCGATCAGCGGCTGCACCCTTGGGTCCAGAGACACCACACGAAGCTGACCGGCACCGAGGGCCAGGTTGACCCGTGCACGCATGCGCACCCCGATCGGCTCCGATGGCTGGGTCCCAATGGCGTCGTGGTCGACCGCCACCGAGGTCATGAAGATGATCATGTCGTTGCGCAGCCGGGAACCGGTGGCCGTGTATCTCAGGCAAAGCTGGTCCGAGTAGATCGATGGATCCAGCGGATGATCAGGTCGCGTGCGCCATGTGAGCAGTACCGACGGATGGTCGCGCAGATTCTGGCCCACGCCCGGCCGCTCGGCGATCACAGCGATCCCGAGGCCGTCCAGCTGATCCCGTGGGCCAATGCCGGAAAGCATGAGGAGATGCGGCGATCCGATCGGGCCCGCGCTCAAGATGATCTGCTCGCCGTAAACGACGGACGTCGCTCCGCCGGACTCCACTTCGACGCCGACTGCACACGCGCCGTCGAAGACGATCCGCTTCACCTGGCACCCGCCTCGAATCGTCAGGTTCAGCCGATGACGTGCGGGATCCAGGTAGCCGATCATCGTGCTGATCCGGATCCGGCCAGGGTTGTTCAACGGTACCGGCCCAACTCCGGTCGAGTCGGGCGCGTTGTGGTCCGGGCAGTCCGGAAAGCCGTTCGATCGGCAGGCGTCGTAAAACGCGACCGTTGGCCCCAGCCATTCGGAGCGCTTGAAACGGCGGCACGCGATTGGCCCTTCCCGCCCGTGGAAGTCACCCCCGAAATCGGTGTCGTTCTCAAGCTTGCGGAAGTACGGGAGCACCTTCTCGAACGCCCATTCGTCGTTCCCGGCTGCAGCCCAGGCGTCGTAATCCTCGGGAGTGCCGCGCAGGAAGATCTGGCCATTGACCGCGCTGGATCCTCCGACGACCCTGCCGCGCGGGATCGGCACCTCGCCCCCCGACCTGTTGCGGACACCCTTGAATGACCAGTTGTGGACCGACTCAATACCACGCAGACCGGTTCCGTACCCGTACCGGATCTGGTCCGGAAGCGTGCTCCGATCCGCGTAGTCCGGGCCTGCTTCGAGCAGCAGCACAGAGCGACCAGGGTCTTCTGAGAGGCGCGCAGCGATGATCCCGCCCGCGGATCCCGCCCCAACGACTATTGCGTCGTACTTCAAGCGGCGATCGAATCGGTCGGAATTGCGTAAGCGTGAACAGGAGGTATGGGCACGAAACAAAGAATGCCGCCCGTATCCTCGATCGTCAACAGGCGCTGTGCTGACAGGGGATG
>VGZT01000020.1 GCA_016872495.1 SAR202 cluster bacterium | reverse complement strand
TCGCAGCCGTCGCAGCCACAGCCGCAGCCGCAGCCACAGCCGCAGCCACAGCCGCAGCCACAGCCGCAGCCACAGCCGCAGCCACAGCAGCCCAGCGGAGGCGGAGGCGGAGGCGGAGGCGGAGGCGGAGGCTTCGGAGGACCGCCTCCCGGCGGAGGAGGGGGCGGCGGCTTCGGACCGCCTCCCGGCGGCTTTGGTAGGTAAGTGATCTACGGTTAACAGAAACGGCCCCGGTGTCCCGGGGCCGTTTCATTCCCAGCTAGACCGAGCGGCTCTACTTGACCTCGATTTGCTCCACGTACGGCGCGTGGATCTTCAGCGACGCCGTCAGGAACTGAGTGACCTGGTCGTGGGTCGGTACGCACTCCGGGCATTCCTCGTTGAGTCCCGGCGTGTATTCGATCCGCAGCGTGCCCTCGTCGTAGTCGAGCAGCTTCAAGCTGCCGCCTTCAGAGGCGACCATCGACTCGATCTGTGTGAGGACAAAGTCCAGCTTCGGATCGGATGTAGTGGCTACCAATCTGTCCTCCTCACTCTGCGAGCTCGGCCAGAGCCCGGTCGATCCGCCCGGTGTCGAACCCTTCCAGGGTCGTACGGCCGATCCGGGTCACTGGGGTCGAGTAGTACCCCATCCCTACCAGCTCCGCCCTGCCCTCCAGGTCCGAAGACACATTCTTCTCCACGAACTCCCTGCCCAGTAGCCGCAAATATGCCTTGACCATCTGGCAGGTTCCGCAGAGGTTCGACGTGTAGACGGTGATTTGTGACGCGGTCACTTAGTTCGACCTCCGCTTCGCCTACCAAGTTACACCACGCCGATGGTCGGGCCGCCAGGACCATGAGCGAATTCGTGAGTTCTGAACCGCCCCGGGGAAGGTGGAGACTCCATTCCCTGAGAGTATGGAGCGATGGCAAGAAGGGGCAGGTATCCGCGCCCTTGCGTTGAACCGCCTGTGGGTCGCCGACCTGCCCTGCGTTCGTACCTGGTCCGGCATTGCCTGCGTCTCGTTCGTGATCGACGCCTCCTACCGCTACATCGTCGGCTGGCAAGTCTCCAAGTCGCTGCGGGCCTCCATCACCCTGACCGCGCTCGCGCAGGTCTGCGACGTTGCGCGAGTAGAGCTGGCTCGCATGTAAGGCGGGTAAGCCCGGCACGTTGCGCGGCCCATCAATGGCCAAGCCGCCGGCGTGCACCGTCTCTCTTGCCCGGCGAGCGGCATTCCAGGCGGCGCCGACGGCACGACAGGCCGACCTCTAATGATAGAGTCACCAAATGCCAAAAGTAGTTGCCCTTGCCGGAGGGGTCGGCGGGGCAAAACTCGCCTTCGGCCTGGCGAGGAACCTGCCGCCCGATGAGCTGACCGTGGTGGTGAACACCGGGGACGACGATGACTTCCACGGCCTGCACGTCGCGCCCGACCTGGATACGGTCATGTACACGCTGGCGGGCGTGGTCAACCCGCAGACCGGCTGGGGGCGTGCCGGCGACACCTTTGCTGCGCTCAAGGGCCTCAAGGAGGCAGGCGAAGAGACCTGGTTTCAACTCGGCGACCTCGACCTCGCCGTTCACATTCGCAGGACGCACCTGCTGCGAGAGGGTCATACGCTCTCCGAGGTCACGCGCGAGCTGTGTGAGAGGTTCGGCGTGCGCCACGCGGTCGTTCCAATGAGCGACAACCCGGTCCGAACGATAGTTCATACTCCGTCGGAAAAACTTTCGTTCCAGGAGTATTTCGTAAAACACCGATGCGAGCCCGAGGTGCGCAGCCTGGAGTTCAAAGGGGCGGGCCGAGCCACGCCCTCGCCCTATTTCGAGTTCGCGGTAGCGCGGGCCGATGCCCTGGTCATCGCACCTTCCAATCCGTTCCTGAGCGTTGACCCGATCCTGGCGATACCCGGCGTTGCGGGAGCGCTGAAGGGCATACGCGGGATCCGGGTCGCGATCAGCCCGATAATCGGCGACAGGGCGGTCAAGGGCCCCGCCGCGCGCCTGTTCGACCAGATCGGCGGCGAGCCGCCCAGCTGCGTGGCCGTGGCCCGCCGTTACGTTGGTCTCTGCACGCACATGGTGATCGATCGGACGGACGAGCACCGTGAGGAAGAGATCGGGCGGCTCGGCAT
Organism: SAR202 cluster bacterium; assembly: GCA_016872495.1. Lineage (GTDB taxonomy): Bacteria > Chloroflexota > Dehalococcoidia > Lucifugimonadales > Lucifugimonadaceae > VGZT01. Next base: position 37,195 of record VGZT01000020.1, on the reverse strand, counting down.
CACACCCGTGGTCGCGCAGACGCTCATGAATTCGAATGAAGATCGCGTCGCCCTGGGCCGCGCCGTGCTGGACCTGATCGCCTCGAGCACATGAAGACGCGCGTCATCGTTCCTATGAAGCCGCTGCTCGCCAGCAAGTCGCGGCTGCGGGGCGCGCTCCCCGACGAACAGCGCGCCGCGCTGGCCCTCGGGATGCTGAACCACGTGCTCGGGATCCTCGGGGACATTCGGGACGCCGACGTCGTGGTGGCCGGGGGCGATCCAGCCGTCAGGAGTCTCTGCGACCGCCACGGTGCGCTCTGGCGGGCCGATGAAGGCCAGGATCTCAATCGCTGCCTGGGTCGTGAATTCGCCCTTGGTCAGCACGAGGGTGCAGAGTGCCTCGCATTCCTGCCGGCGGACCTTCCCATCGTGACGAGGCGTGATATCGAGACCTTCATTGAGCGTGCCGCTTCGGCTCGTGCGGTCATCGTCCCGGATCGGCACGATGCCGGGACGAATGGACTGCTGGTCCGCAGGGAATGCGCGATCCAGTTCCGCCTGGGTGAAAACAGCTTCCGGACGCACTCCGAATCCTTGACCGGCCTCGGAATCGCCCACGTGGTGCTACGGCTACCGGGCCTTGAACTGGACCTCGACACTCGAGAAGACCTCGTCGTGCTAGAACAGCGGTCCCCTGGCAGGGCCGCAGAGCTACTGAGGGAAGGCGCCTCGGCGCTCGCGCGGGCACCTGAAGACTCCCTGCCTACGCGGACCGTGCCATGAAGGCACCTCTCCAGATCGGAGTTGTCCTACCAACCAGAGGGATCCTCTTGTCGGGTGGGGATCCCGCGCCGGCGAGAAAACTCCTCGACCTGGCCCGGTTGGCCGAGGGCTCTGGCGTCGACTCGATCTGGGTCGGTGACAGCCTCACCGCGAAACCCAGGTTGGAGCCGCTCTCCGTACTTGCAGCGATCGCCGCGGTAACGACACGCGCCCGCCTGGGGACGGCCGTGCTGCTGGGCGCGTTGCGGCATCCGGTGCTGCTGGCGCAGGCGGCAGCTACGGTCGATCTCATGTCGGAGGGGCGCCTCACACTCGCGATGGGCGTCGGGGGAGCGTTCACGCCGGCACAACAGGCGGAATGGGCCAACGCAGGCGTAGATCGTGCCAGGCGTGCGACCAGGCTGGCGGAGGTGGTTGCGGTCTCGAAACGGCTGTGGGCGGGAGAGACCGTCTCGTTTCATGGCAAGCACTTTGATCTCGACGGCGTTGCGATCGGCTTCCGCCCCTCTCAGCGACCGTCGATCCCTGTCCTGCTCGCCTGCCACGCCGGTGAGGGACGCGCACGACAGTACCGTAGAGCGGCCGAGCTGGCCGATGGGATGATCTCGATCACCGACTCTCCCGCCGCATTCGGTGAGGTCCGAAAGCGGGTGCTGGACGAGGTAGGACGGCTGGGCAGGGATCCTGCCGTGTTCAGGTCCACTTATTACATGACGGTCAACCTGAACCACGATGCCGCAGCCGCGGCAGCCGAGAGCGACCGCTGGATCAAGGCGTACTACGGGCTCAACTTCTGGGGCGATCGCTGGGGGCCGTTCGGATCACCGGCGAGCGTCGCCGAACGTGTCATGGAGTATGCCCGCGCCGGCGCCGACGGCGTGATCCTCCGCTTCGCGTCGTTCGAGCAGGAGACGCAGTTGCACCGGTTCCGCAATGAGGTACTGCCTTCCCTGCGGAAGCGGTAGCAGCCCGTGCTAAATTGGCCCCGGTAGACGCCCTGGCGCAGGTTTCAGGTACCGGAGGCAGGCCATGAAAGTCGCATGGATCGGCGTTGGGCGTATGGGTAATCCCATGGCAGCGAACGTGCTCAAGGGCGGCCACCAGCTGACCGTGCACGACATCAGACGGGAGAACGCCACCAATCTGCTCGAGGCTGGCGCACGCTGGGCCTCCACACCGGCCGAAGCCGCGGTCGACCAGGAAGTGGTCGCCATGTGTCTGCCGATGCCCCGGGACGTCGAGGCAGTGTGCCTCGGCGGCGGCAGCCTGATCGAGGCGGTTGAGCCCTCCACGGTCGTGGTCGACTGCTCGACCAACTCGGTCGAGGTCGTGCGCAAGCTCCACGCCGCATTCGCAGCCAAGGGCATCCAGTTCATCGACGCCCCGGTGAGCGGCGGGGTACCCGGTGCGATCTCCCGAGACCTCTGTGTCATGGCCAGTGGCGACGAGGCCACATTCGATCGCATACGGGGTGTGCTCGAGGCGATGGGCGACAAGGTCGTGTACTGCGGCGGCGTGGGCAACGGCACCGTCTGCAAGCTGACTCACCAGCTCTTCAGCGCCATCATTCAGCACGGCGCGGCGGAAGTTCTTACCCTGGGCGTCAAGGCGGGAGTCCCGCTGAAGATCCTCGTCGATGCGATCTCCAAGAGCGCGGGTGCCAAGAACCCGCCCCTGCATCGCTGGAAGACGCAGCCCGTCACGTCCGACTTCGAGCCAGACGCCCTGACGTTCACACTGGCCCTTTCGCACAAGGACATCGGACTGGCGAATGCGATGGGGCGTCAGTACGGGGTCCCTTTGCACATTGGCGCCGCCGTAGAGCAGAACATGATCGAGGCGATGAATCGCGGCTGGGGGACCCGAAAAGCAGAAGTCGTGCGGCTCCTGCAGGAAGAGCGCTCCAGGGTCAATCTGAGCAAAGCCTGAATGCCGCGCTGACCGGGCGAGGCGCCGCGCCACCGCTCAGGGCGTCCATAGCATGCTGGTACCTGACTTCGACCGGCTCGGCGCCGCCGATCTGTAGCTGCTGGTTCTTACCGTCAGGCAGCCAACCTGCGGCCTCGCAAGACCTTCTCGCCCGGGTGTTGCGCTCGAGGCCGGCCGCATGGCCCGCGGCACGCCCATGGCCATGAACGGATGTGAACGTCTGCGATTTCCTCCGCGTCTTCCGCACGCGCCGGCCTGGTCAGGGTCTCTTCGCCGATGCTCACATTAGACGCCCCTGGCCGGCGGGTTCGATGCACTCCGGCGACTCGGTCGCGGCGGAGTTCACCGCCCGGGAAACCTCGAAGGAGGTCATCTCCTCCGACGGATACGGCACCAGCAGCGCCGCAAGGCGGTCCGGGTCTTCGGACATCGGATCAAGCCACAGTGATTCGGCTTCGGTGCTGAGCATGGCCGGCATCCGGTCGTGGATCTTCTCCATCATCTGGTTTGGCGGGGTCGTGATGATCGAGCACGACCTGATGACGGTCCCGGTCGGGTCCTTCCAGCTGTCGTACAGTGCGGCAAAGGCGAAGAGGGCGCGATCGCGTCGTTGGATGAAACGGGGACGCCGCGCTTCCTTCGGGCCTTCCCACTCGTAGAAGCCGTCCGCCGGGATCAGGCACCGGGTCTTTTTCAGGGGCGTCTTCCACAGTCCGGAGCTGGCCAGGGAGTCGGCACGCGCATTTATCGTGTTGCGCGGCAGGCTGCCGGCCTTTGCCCAGTAAGGGATCAGTCCCCAGCGCATCCATTCGAGACGACGCAGCCCGTCGGTGTTGGTCACCGTCACAACCGGCTGCGTTGGCGCAATGTTGTAGCGGGCTACCAACCGGTCGTCGCCAGGGAGAACGGGGTCGAAGCCGCGCGCCCGGTCCGGGCCTTCCTGCACAATGGCGCGAAAGCGAATGCGCAGGTCGGACGAATTGATCAGGACGAATCTTCCGCACATGGTCGTTACGTGATCATCATGAGCTTGCCGCGTGCTCCCGGCCATAGGGCCGGCTGAGCGCGTCGGCGGCTAAGCCGGGCGGGACATATGGTACCCATCGTCGCGCGCTTGGACTGCGGGCTGTCCGTGATCTGGCTCCGCATTGGTGGCGTCACGTTGGAGGACGGGCCGGCGGGCCCTCGCCAGGTGCCAGGCGATTGCAGCCATCGGGACCTCGCCCAGCTGGTTTAGAGGTGTGCAGATGCCCAGCCCGCGGTGCGTTTCGAGATCTTTTTCGCAGTATCCGACAACCGCGGGAGGTGTCGGGACATCGAGCATGCCCGTCAGGTGTTTGGTTTCCGGCTGCTCGACGGGACCAGGGACTGGCCGTTGGAAAAGCCGCGCGGGCGCGGGGTCGCGTCCTGGCTTGCGGGCGCGGCCGAAGTCTGAGCAACGGGAAGGATCTCGTGTTCCGCGAAGATGTTTCCCACCTTCGCGTTCACCTCGGGGCGGGCGAACAGCGCGGGCGGGATCCCGATATCGGTCACGAAGAGGTCTCCAGCGTAACGACTGGCCTCCCCGTGGCGCAGTCCTCGCTTCGGCAAGCCGAGTGTGATCGTCGCCGCCGCCTTGATCGCCGGGTCGTGGACTTCGCCGCTGTCGGCATCGACGCCGCTCGGGACGTCGACCGCAAGGATCGGCACGCCGCTGGCGTTGGCGGCACGGATCAACTCGCCGACCCTGCCCTTGGGAGGGCCGCTCAGGTTGTAGCCGACCAGGGCGTCGATCAGGACGCTTCCGTCAAAGCGCGGGGCCAGTTCGGGCCCGCGAATCCGCGCTTGCATGACCTCCAGGATTCGGAGTTCGTGGTCGGCAGCCCGTTCGTAGTCTTCGCGGAGTGCTGAGAGCCACACCTCGACATGGGCGCCCCACGTGATGAGGCGGCGGGCGGCAACGAGGCCACTGCCGCCGTTGCCACCCACGCCTGCGATCACGATCGCCTTCTTGCCGGCAGGATTGCCACCAAGGAAGAGACGCCTGGCCGCCCTGGCCACGTTCCGGCCGGCGTTCTCCATCATCTGGAGGGGCGTGATCCCGTAAGCGTCGACCATGAGGCGGTCGGCCACCCTCATCTGGTCGACGCTTACGAAGGGGATCTCAGCCATTACCAACCAGGGTGATCAGCGCCCACTGGAAGAGCGCGTACGGGATGAAACCGACCACGACGACGGCGATTGCCCGCAAGGTTGATGTGTAGTCGAGGCCCTGCCTGACGCCGATCACCATCGCTGCGATCTGCCATACGCTCGCGATCAGGTACAGCGCGCTACCGATGGTCGGAATCAAGCCCAGGATTCGCAGGAGTCCCGGCGTCTGTCCGAACCCGATCACGCGTGCCATCTGGCCCCAGGTGGCTTCGGTTTCCTTGGTCTTGAACAGGGTGGTGCCGATGAGGTAGGTGATGGCCGCCCACATCGCCCATCCTGCAAGAGCCGTGAGTATCCCCAACCCTATCGCCGAGATGCCGCCGTCGTTAATCTGTGCCGCAGCAAAACCGGTGACGACTGAGACTGCGACCACGATCAGCACGGCCTGGATTGTGGCCCCAGAATCGGCTTCTACCTCTTCAAAGGTACCTGCCTTTAACATGGCTGCGCCAAACATTCTACGAAGCATAGTTCGAAGCATTACTCCCCTCCAGCCCTAGTTCCGGCCATCCTTGGTGCCGGGCACGGTCGTACATTCTGCGGCCTTCGTGAAGATTTAGCGAGTCGGAGAACCAGAAATGAAGATCCTCATGGTCGGCGGTTCCGGGCACGTCGGAACGTTCGTCACCCCGTACCTGAGCAGGCGGCACCAGCTACGGGTGCTGGATGTTCGCCCGCCCCGGCATGAAGGCGTCGAATACGTCGAGGGCTCGATAACCGACCCCCGGGCGCTGGCAGAGGCGCTCAAGGGGCAGGACATGTTCATCAACATGGTGATGAAGAGTCCGCAGGGGGGCAGCAGCACCGACCAGTCGATCAAGATCATCACGGAGAACTACGAGGTAAATACGCTCGGGCTCCACCTGCTGCTCTACACCGCGCAGGGCATGGGGATCAAGCGCGGTGTCCACACCAGCACCATGAGCGTGCACCATCGCGCCCGAAGCTGGTACCCGTCCGAGGAAGCGATCCCGCTCGATACCCCGAGCGCCTACGGTCTCACCAAGGGGTTCGGGGAACTGATCTGCCAGTACTTCTGCCGCTGGTTCGACATGAACATCGTGGCGTTGAGGATCACGGGACCTCGCACCCGCCAGCAGTGGATCGAAGAGCGTAGTTCCCCACCTGAGCGGCCAACCGGGAAACTATTCGTGACCGACGAAGAAGATCTTGCCGCCGCCTATCTGGGCGCCCTGGAAGCGGTAAAGACCGGGCATGGCCGCTTCGACGCGGTGTTCATTGCCGGCGATGAGGACCAGACCGAGCATAACCTTTCGAAGGCGAAACGACTGCTCGGCTGGGAGCCCCGAACTCATCTGAACGTCAAAATATGAAGCCTGATACCGACCTGTATCGTTGAGGTAATGGCACGAAACGAATTCACGTAGTGATTGCGGAGGGCCACTTGCGGTTCCGTCTGGTACTCGTTGTTGCAGTCCTGGCGCTTCTCGGCAGCGCCTGCTCGAGAGACGCGGATGAGTTGCTGACGAACGCCTCGACTCCGGTCCGGGAGGCCGTGGTGCATGACCCGCTTTCCCTGGGCGAGATCTCAGAGTCGGGTGCGACCGAGTCAGCGCGGGCTTTCCTCAACTCCCGCGCGGCAACGAGCGGCGCGCGCCAGCCGCCGACCAGCCCAATCGCGAGGCTGACCAGCTTCGCCACGTTTGAGCGCTGGTCCGTCGACGGCTTCGCGCTCGGTGACGCAACCGGCACCGTGCCCGGGGACACGCCGATCTGGGCGGTCCAGTACGAAGGCGCATGGCGGCCCGACGGCCGGCCGGTGACCCTCCGGTTCGCGGTGGTCGCGATTGACGCGCATACCGGGAGCGTGGTGTCCGCCGCCGCCTTTCAGGGCGCCATGATCTGGCCCAAACGCGCGGGCCTTAAGCAACCCTCCACCTGCGTCAGTTTCGCGCCTGCCGAGGTACGGGTGTCCGTCGGACCTGCGCAGGCAATCGAACGGGTCCGGGCCGCCATCCCGGGGGGAGCCCTGAGCCCCATTCAGACTCCCTGGGCGCCAGACAGGGCCGACGCCGTCGCCCTCCGCTGCGTCGTCGAATCGACCGCCGGTTTGATGTTCCAGTACGGCTGGATGGTCAGCGTCCCGTCCGAAATCTCGCTGCGCGACTGCACCACGCTGACCGTTCGACAGGTGGAGATCAAGCGGCGGTGCTGGGCGGCGGTTGCGGTGTACTTTGTTGAAGGGGTAACGGGCGCGGTCACGCGCACCGACGAGATTGTGTTCACCGGCCCCTTGCTGACGGACGCCCAGGCCGCGATTGTCGACGAGGCGGCTGTGGCACTCGGATGGTGGGACGTATGGGCACGACTCAAGGCCAACGACGACTCGATCGTGCCGCTGCATATCATCGATTCACTGACGGCCGCGGCCGATTCCGCCCGGAGCGGGCAGTAGGCCGCCGCGCCGGCGGGCGCGCGCAGCTGGCAGATCCCAGCATCCGGCTGTGGCCGCACACGGGCCTTCATCGAGCAACCCGGTGCGCGGTTAGCGGCTGCCTGACAACACCCCGGGGTTGAGAAGTTCGCTCGGGTCGAGCGAACTCTTCATCGAACGAAATGCCGCCCTGAAGAGTTCCGGGGCTTCCTGCTCGTAGCCTGCGACGTGGTCGCGGCCGACGGCATGGTGATGTGTGATCGTACCGCCCGCCGCAATGATCGCTTCGGAAGCTGCGGCCTTGATCTCCTGCCACATTCCGACCTCCGAACCGGGGCGCCCCGGGCACGTGAACGAGTAGTACGGCGCCGGGCCATCCGGGTAGACGTGCGTGAAGCGGCAGTTCAAATCGCCCTTGCCAGCGACCTCCCTCATTGCCCTGCCGAGCTTCGCGCGGACAGCCTTATCGAAGTCGGGCCACCTGTCCCACGTAATCGCGCTCTCGAAAGTGTCGTTGATCAGGCCGAAACCAAGCAGCTCATTCCACCTGTACGGCATCTGGATGAACGAGGTCCGCCAGCGGTCCACTGGCCCGGGCGCGACGGGGCCCGGCACGGAGTCGCCCGCCCGGTCGACGATCTTGCCGCCCGTTTCCATCGCGATGTCCAGGGCGTCCCGCATCAGGGACGCCTGCGGCACTTCTGACGATTCGAAGCCAATCACCAGTAGCGCCTGGGCGCCCGTGAGACCGGCGTTGGTGGCTGACTCGCCCGGGTCCAGCACCCGGCAGTTCGCCGGCCACAGGTTAGCCTGCACGATCCTGCGCGCAGCCTCGGCGGCTGGTGCGAGCCCGGCGAATGCCACGCCTGCCGACTCGCGAAACCGGGGCTTCGCCTGGAGCCTGACCCACGCCTCCGTGACAAGGCCAAGCGTTCCCTCACTGCCGCACACGATCCGGTTCGGGTCAGGGCCGGCGCCGCTGCCGGGCAGGCGACGCGACTCCCAGATGCCTTTCGGGGTGATCATGCGAATCGACTCGACGAACTCGTCGATGTGCGTCCGATTCGTCGCGTAGTGCCCGGCTGACCGCGTTACGATCCAGCCGCCCAGCGTAGAGAACTCAAAACTCTGCGGGAAGTGACGCAGGGTCAGCTGGTGAGCCTTCAACTGTGCCTCGAGATCAGGACCCAGCACCCCGGCCTGAATCCGTGCCGCCCGCGAGACGCGGTCGACCTCCAGCACGCGGTTGAGCCCGGTGAGGTCGATCGTCACCACCCGCTCCGCTTCCGCCGGCGGGGTCACTCCGCCGACGACCGATGACCCACCCCCGTACGGGATGACGGCCGCCCCGGAAGAGTAGGCCCAGTCGAGGGCGGCCACGGCTTCGTCTTCGGTACGCGGGAAGGCGACGACATCGGGAGGAGTCGCGAATTCGCCCCGAAACTTGCTGACGCGGTCCGGAAAGCTGTGCCCGCAGCTGTGCAGGGCGCGCTCGAACTTGCCGGTAGCGCAGAATTCGGCCAGTGTGGCCGGGGGCTTGAGCCTCGGACGCCGGAGTTTTACGTCCTGGAGGCGCGGCGGCGCCTGGCCAGTCAGTTTCATTCCGAACCGGGACGCGAGCGCGGCGCCGGCAGAAGCCATTTGAGCGGCAGTTGGTTCGAGGGCCTCAAGGCCCCACGCCCAGAAGCTCCGCCCTGTGGTCTTCCTGCTTTCTTGCGCCAATTGGATCACCCCCGCGAGTCGAAAGAATCATCAAGGGCTCGCTCTACGCGCGTCTTGCGCCGCCCTCCGGGCGCACCATTCTGATCAGAGGCTGTGCCAGCGACGAAGGCCACCCGGGCCGGCCGGGCAACAGACGCCCCGGCGCGGCGCGCGATTCGGGTCCTGATCGTCGAGGACCAGCCGCTCATGCGCGACCTCTTGCGTGCGGCCCTGGGCTCCTACCCAACCGGCCAGGTCGCAGGCACTGCCGCCGCCGGCAAAGAGGCGGTCCGGCTGGCCGGCGAGCACCGTCCCGGCGCCATCGTAATGGATATCGACCTCGGGCCAGGAATGACCGGGATCAAGGCCGCAAACGCGCTCAAGAGCGCCAGGCCAGGGTTAGGTGTCGTCATCCTCTAGTCCGATAAGAACAAGCAATACCCCCAGAGCGTAGCCGAGGGCCGTGGCGGCGGATGGTCGAAGTTCCTGCAGTAGATCCTGCACAAGACGAACGTGCTTGCCCGGGCGATCGAATGCTCCAGCCGGGGCCTGGCGACTCTGGACCCGGTGATCATCGCCCAGCTCCCGCCGCGGGTTCAATCCGAAGTCTCAAGGCGCACCGAACGGCAGACCGTCGCGCTCAATGAGGTGGCGGGCGGCTCAGGGAACGCCGAGAACGCGAAGGGTGCAGACAGCAATGGAGTTCATGCGCCAGACAACCATCAACCTCAACCCGGACCGGCCCGAGGCTACCCGAGGCCCCGTTCCGGAGGTCGTTTCGTCGTCGGCCTGCCGGTTCTGGCATCATGTCCGCCGTTGCGGGCGCGAGATGGTCGCTGCCCGCGCGGAGTGCGCCATGATCTTCGTCGGTGATCTCAAGAACCCGGAGGGGCCGGTCCGGCTGCCGGACGGCAACTGGGCGCTGGTCGAGATGCACCCAGACCGTGGCTGGGTGCTCTACCTGAGCGCCGATGGGAAGTCGAGACGCGTGATCGCCAGGACGGGGCGGCCAAACGGGCTGACGATCGACCGTAACGGCGTTCTCTGGGTGGCTGAGTCGGTCAATCCGCCTTCGCTGCTTCGAATGACCCTCGATGGCAAGTTCGAGATCTTCGCCCGGGGCGAGAGCCCCGACCAGCCGTTCCTGTTCCCTAACGACCTTGTTTTCGGCCCGGACGGTTACCTTTACATGACCGACTCGGGGATCAGGATCGTCGACTGGCGGGCGTTAAAGCCGGCCGAGCGAGCGAAAGCCACCGTGGATGGCAAGGTCTTCCGCATCGACATCCGGACGCGTCGCGTGCAGAGGCTCGACGCCGGCCTGCGGTTCGCAAACGGGATCGTGTTTGGCCCCGACAATCATCTTTACGTGGCCACGACCCAGGACGGCAACGTCCTGCGTTACGAAGTGCGGGCGGACGGGCTCGGACCTCGGAAGCTTTTTGCCAACATCCGGGATGACAGGAAGACCGGCGATTTCCGGGGCCCGGACGGAATGAAGTTCGGACTGGACGGCAACCTGTACGTCGCAGCCGTAAACCAGGGCGATGTGACCGTGCTCGACCGGTCCGGCAGGGTGATCAACAGGATCCAGCTCGCCGGACCGGGGCCTACCAACGTCTGCTTCGGGCCGGAGGGTTCGAAGAAGCTGTACGTTACCGAGCAGGGAATCGGAAACTTCGAGGTCCACGACGTCCCGACCGATGGCTTCCCGCTTTACGGCTAGCCGCTAGACAAACCTGGCGGCCGCCATGGTTCCGACCGCCACGACCACCATCACCGCGTTCACGCGACTCACGGTTCGGAGGCGCGTCTTCAGCTTCTCCATGCTGGCCATCGTCTCCGGCGCGGGCGGTGTCCCGGGCTTAGAGCCGGCCGCAAGCTTGTTCATGCTTGCCGCGGCGACCTCGATCATCAGCCCCGCCACGAGTGCAATCAGGGACGTAACCAGGCCAATCCCGATCGCAATGCCCCATCCGTTGGCAAACAGCTGGTCGTAGCCCTTGCCCGGCGTTCGATCGATCAATACCAAGCCGATGATGATCGTCAGTGCCCCGGTCGCGGTCATGATATGACCCGTGCGTCGCCAGAGCGCCGAAACCAGCGGGCCTTCGATCTGAGGTCCGGCCTTCCTGGCTACGGGCTCGAGGATCAGCGCCATGAAGATCGCGGTGCCTACCCAGAAGGCCCCGGGAACGATGTGTAGAATCCTCAGCACAACCATCTCGCTGCTCATGCTCGACCTCCCGCATCAGATGCCCTGCGCTGGTTGACCACGGGGGATTCTAGCCCAGGCCATCTGACCCCGGGCCCGGCAGGCATGGGCGCCTGGCTGTTGCCATGGGTCTTGCCGGGCCGGACCGCGAAACCGGTCCCCACAAACTGGGACTTTATCTGCCTCTCTCGTTGAGGCGATTCGGGGTGATGAATGCGCTATGACGTGATCGTCGTGGGCGCCGGGTCCGCCGGCGCCATTCTGGCCGCCAGGCTGACCGAGGACCCGTCCCGCTCAGTCCTGCTCCTTGAGGCGGGGCCCGACTATCCGGAACCTGAGCGGCTCCCGATCGAGATCCGCCACGGTTACGGGATCGATCGGGATATCTGGGCGCGTGCCTTCGGGCACAAGAGCCGCCACAACTGGGCATTCGACGCACGGGCGACCGAAGCCTCGCCCCACATGATGGTGCCGCGCGGCAAGGTGGTGGGCGGCTCGAGCGCGGTCAATGCCCAGATCTTCCTGCGAGGCGTGCCCGAGGACTACGACGGCTGGGAAGACGCCGGCAACCGGGGCTGGTCCTACCGGGACCTGATGCCCTATTTTCGGAAGGTCGAGGCCGACCCCGACTTCCACGATGATTTCCACGCCGCAGACGGCGCTGTGCCGGTGCGACGCTGGCGGGAGGCCCAGTGGAACCCCGACCAGCGGGCGTTCTACGAGGCCTGCCTGTCGACCGGCTACCAGGCGTCACCTGACCAGAACCACCCGGACTCCACCGGCGTAGGGCCGCCGCCCTTCAACAACCGCGACGGGATCCGCTGGAGCACCGCCCTTTCCTACCTCCAGCCGGCCCGGCCACGATTGAACCTGACCATCCGATCGGACTGTCTCGCCACCGAAGTGATCTTCGAAGGTAGGCGCGCAATCGGCGTGGCGGTCGAGAGCGGTGGGGAGATGTTCAAGGTGTTCGGCGACGAGATCGTCCTGGCATCGGGATCGATCGGATCGCCCCACCTGCTGCTGCTTTCCGGGGTCGGCCCGGCCGCCGAACTCGAGGCGGTCGGAGTGCCTGTAAGGCTCGACCTGCCTGGCGTCGGCAGGAACCTCCGGGACCACCCGCAGATCCAGCTGCTCTGGCGCACCAGGCCGGGATTCGAGCAGGAGCCGCTGGCAACCAGGATCCAGGTCGCTCTGCGCTACACCGCTGCCGGCTCGCGGCTCCGCAACGACATGTTCATCCATCCGATGTCTTACGCGCCCGAGAAAGGTATCTACACGATCTCGCCGGGCAGCGCCATCGGCGTCGCCATGATCGTGGCTCTATACCTGGCGAAGGGGTCGGGGAGCCTCAGGCTGCAATCCAGGGACCCGCACGTTCAACCGTTCCTGGACTACAACTACCTGGCAGAGGCGGAGGATCGACGGCGATTCCGAGAAGCCGTTCATATCTGCCTCAAGCTGGCCGAGGGCAAGGCCTACCGGGAGATCATCCAGGAACGAGTACAGCCCGCGGAGGCCGACCTGGCGAGCGATGCAGCGCTTGACGACTGGTTGCGGCGGATCGTCAGGACAAGCCATCACATCTCGAGCACGTGCAAGATGGGCCCTGCCTCCGACAAGGCTGCGGTCGTCGACGCGGAGGGGCGTGTCCATGGCCTCGAAGGACTGCGAGTGGTTGACGCCTCGATCATGCCTGATTGCATCCGCGCCAATACCAACGTGACGGCCATGGTCATCGGAGAGCGCATCGCTGCCTTCATGAAATAGCCCGGGCTTCCCGTGCCACCGACGAGCCTCTCGCCTTGACCCCGCTCGCCCATCCCGACGACCGCCCCCGTGGCCGGCCGCAACTTCGCGCTGCCGGCGCGGGAGAAGAGCTTCCCGGCGCCCCGGGCCGCGACCGGTTCACGCATGCCGGTGTATTGCGCCTCTGCGCGGCGCCCCGTTCCTGGTTTCCCTCTTCCTCCCGCCTCACAGTCCGCTCATGAACTGGAAGATCCGGTCCGGGCTGCGGGGCAGCGCCTCGTGACCGAAGTCGGGATACACCGCCAGTGACTTCTTCGCCTTGATCTTGTTATAGGCGGCGAACTGGGTCGAGGGCGGACAGATCGTGTCCATCAATCCGACCGTCATCAGCACTTCTGCCTTGATACGGGGCGCAAGGTGCTGCACGTCGATGTAGCCGAGCCTGGCGAATAGCTCTTCCTCGCGCTCGTGATTGGGATCGAACTGCCGGAAGTAGTCCTTCAACTCCTGGTAGGCGTCCTTGGCCTGGTCCATCTCCCACGTGCGCCGATAGTCAGAAAGGAACGGGTAGACGGGAGCGGCACGCTTGATCGCCGGCACCAGCGAGGCGCAGGCGAGCGTCAAGCCGCCTCCCTGGCTGGCCCCGGTTGCCCCGACCCGCGCCGGGTCGACCTCCGGGATCTCCATCACGATCCTGGCCAGCATCGCGGTATCCAGAAAGATCTGGCGGAAGAGCATCTTCTCCGGCGGGCCATCGACCCCGCGGATTATGTGACCTCGCAGGGTCTGCCCCACCGTTCCGCCCCGGTCCTCCGAGAGACCGCCCTGTCCCCGGCAGTCCATGGCGGCGACGACGAACCCCTGCGCCACGTAGCCAAGCTTGTCGTACCAGTCCCCCGCGTTGCCTGAATAGCCGTGAAACATCAGTACCGCCGGACGCTTTCCAGAGTGGCCGCCCCTTGGATGCAGCAACTTGGCATGCACGCGCGCCCCGCCAACGCCCGTGAAGAACATGTCAAAGCAGTTTGCGACATCCGTCTTGAAGCCGGCCGGACGCAGCTCCAGCGCGGGGTCGGTCGCCCGCATCTCCTTCAGGCCGGCTTCCCAGAAATCGTCGAAATCGTGCGGCTTCGGATTGCGCCCGCCATAGGTGTGAAGCTTCTCCAGCGGCATATCGAACGTAAGCGGCATCGATCATGTCCTCCCGCGAGGCTGGTGTGCCCGCAGTAACGCAGGCGGTAGCGCGTCCCGGCATTCGGACCCTGCCGGCTCCGGACCGACGCGGGCGCAATTATGGACCACCGATCGACGGCCTGTGACCGTCGTCGAGGTGCCGGGCTATAATCCTGCGCCAGGCGTCCTTGCTCTGAGGGCTGGCTCTGGGGGCTGGCAGAGGAAGAGACAGATGACAACTGCGATCGCGACCGATATCAAGCTGGTTGCGCACCTGATGAGGCGGGCCGCGTTCGGGGCGCCCACCTGGAAACTGGAAGAGCTCGCGGCTCGACCTTACGAACAGCTCGTCGAGGACCTGCTCCGGGTAGAGGCCCATGAGCGGCCCGACGAAGACCTGCTCGACCGGTTCCACCTCGAACATGCCGACGAGGAGTCGTACCAGTGGTTCGCCAAGCGCTGGTACTTCCGGATGATCAACTCCCCGCGGCCCCTGGAAGAGAAGGTGGCGCTGCTGTGGCACAACCGGTTCGCCACGGCTGCGTCGAAGGTCAACAACGCCCGCATGATGGGCGCCCATCTCGAGCTGTTGCGTGACCACGGGCTGGGCAGTTTCAAGACGCTGCTCCAGCTCCTGTCACGCAGCCCGGCGATGATCTGGTGGCTCGACCAGCAGACCAACCATGCCGATGCCGTCAACGAGAACTATGGACGCGAACTCCTTGAGCTCTTCGCGATGGGCCGTGGGAACTACACCGAGGACGACGTGCGCAGCGCCGCGCGCGCCTTCAGCGGATGGACGATCGACCAGACGATCCCCCGCTACCCGAACGGCTGGTACGACACGAACTTCGTCTACCGCGCCGACGACCACGACGATGGCGAGAAGACATTCCTGGGAGAGACCGGGAACTTCAACGGCGACGACATCGTCGAGATCGTCGCGCGGCAGCCCGCTACGGCCCGCTTCGTGGCAACCAACCTCTACCGGTTCTTCGTCGCGGACGTGGTCGACGACGCGGCCGTAGCAGAGCTTTCGAAGGCGTATTTCGATTCAAACTACGAGATACGCTCGGTCCTTCGACACCTGTTCAATTCGAAGTTTTTCAAGGAGTCGCAAGGCAAGCGGGTGCGCTGGCCCGTCGAACTGGTGACCGGCACGATCGTCCTGACTGGCGAGCACCGCGACCCGTACGAGTTCGGACTGGATCGCCTGCCTACTGCATCGGCCGGGATGGGCCAGGAGTTGCTCAATCCGCCGACCGTTGAGGGTTGGCACCTCGGGCGCGAGTGGATCGACTCGGCATTCCTGATCGAGCGCGTCAACTTCGCGGCCGAGCGATTCGGCAACTCCGGCGCACCTGGCATCCAGAAGATCATCGACCGCGTGCGGAAGCGGCCGTCATCGAAAACGCCGGACGGCCTTCTCGATGCCTGTCTCTACGAGATGGGGCCGCTCACGCTGGCGAACAAGTCACGCACCGCGATCCTTCAACAGATCAGCGATGCCGGGACCGGTCAGACCGACGCCGCCTTCGCGGATCGTGTCTGCTACGTGCTCCAGCTCATTTCATCAGCGCGGGAGTTCCAGCTCGGATAGACCAGCCAGTAAGTAGCCCCTCTCCATCGCGGAGAGGCAGTTCCACGGGTATTGAGGGGTATTGAGCCAGATGCCACCAACCAGGGAGCCAGTATTCGTAGTCCTTCAGCTGTCGGGCGGGAACGACTTCATGAATACGGTCATTCCCTACGGCGACCCTCTCTACTACGACTTTCGCAAGACGGTCGGAGTGGCCGAGGAGAAGGTGCTGAAGATCGACAACCGGTTCGGACTGCACCCTGCGCTGTCACCGATCAAGTCACTCTATGACCGGGGGAATGTAGCAATCATCTCGGGCACCGGATATCCGGTGCCGGACCGCTCCCATTTCCGCTCCATGGACATCTGGCACACCGCCCAGCCCGAGAAGGTCGTCGAAGAAGGCTGGCTCGGCAAGATGATCCGCGAGCTCGATCCCAAGAAGCAGAATGTCTGCACTGGCGTTAGCTTCGGCCTCGGCCTGCCACGGGCGATGCAGCTGAGGGGGACGCCCGCAGTTTCCGTCTCGCAGCTTGAGCGGTATGGCTTGCTGACCTCGCTTCCCGGCGAACGGCAGCGACAGGCGTTGACCGCTTTCACGTGCATGTACGTTCCCGAAGAGATCGACGAGGCGGACGTCGTGCTTGAGCACATCGGCCAGACAGGCATGGACGCCCTGACCGCGGTGGACATGCTGAAGAAGGCGCCGGTCGGATATCAGCCGGCCGTCGAGTACGCGACGGACCAGCTTTCGCAGAGCCTCAAGGCCATCGCACAGGTGCACCTGGCGGGGCTGGGCACCCGGATCTTCTATGCGCAGCTGGGCGGATTCGACACCCACGGCGCCCAGACAGGCACCCAGACCGCCCTGCTGACCCAGATGTCGCGTGCCGTCAGCGACTTCTTCGGCGACCTGCGGGCCCACCAGGCTGCCGACAACGTCATCATGATGGTCTTCACGGAGTTCGGGCGGCGGGTCCGCGACAACGGAAACGGGACCGACCATGGTTCGGGCGGGGGCGCGTTCATGATCGGCGACCGGGTGAAGGGCGGCATGTTCGCCGAGTACCCCTCACTCGAACCCAGCGCGCAGCTGAGCGGCGATCTCCAGTTCAACAACGACTTCCGGTCGCTTTACTCCACCGTGATCGAAGACTGGTTCGGGGTGCCCCCGGAGCCGGTCGTAAACGGCAGGTTTGAGAAGTTCGCCGGCATGCTGCAACCGGCCGGGCGTTGATCTGACATGGCTTCAAGCACCGAACTGCGAGGGCATGCTGGATTCAACGGCGGGCCGCCGCTTCCGGCCAGCTGGAACGCGGACAGCATGGCGCTGGCCACGCGGCAGAGCGATCCATATCCGATCCTGCTGCGCATGGGCCATGTCTTCGAAGGCGTGTTCGGACAGCGGTTGGTAGTCGACGGCCTGTACGGCGCGCTCGATATCGGCATTGGCGGCGACGACTGGTATTACGTGCTCAACAAGTGGGTCGTGACCAGTCTCCAGTATCCGCGGGTGCGTTTCGCGGTCTGCAACATGAAGGACGAGTTCCCTCGCAACCTGTTGCCGTCCGTCGACGGTCAACCTGAAGTGATCGGAAGCGAGCGGTTCCCTTCGCCCGTCTGTTGCGACTCCGACCGCAAGGGCACGCTGTTCTTCACCGACGAGCACGCCAACAAGGTCGTGGTCATGACCACCGCCGGCGAGACCACCGGCTGGTGGGGCGAGGCGGGCGACGGGGCGGGCCAGTTCAACGCGCCGGCCGGGATCCAGTACGCCCCGGATGGCACCCTGTGGGTCGTGAACAGCCGGAACGGGCGCGTCCAGAACTTCACGCGGGATGGCAAGTTCCTGCGCGGCTTCGGCAAGTCCGGCACCGGACCTGGCGAGCTTAACTACCCGTGGGGTGTGGCTGTCGACCCGGTTGACGGCAGCGTGCTCGTGGCGGACTGGCGCAACGACCGGGTGCAACGTTTTACGCCGGAAGGCAAGCATTCCCAGACATTTGATCACCTGGGGCGCGGACTTCCCCGACTGAATCGCCCGAGCGGCGTCGCGGTGGATGCGCATGGTGACGTCTACGTGTGCGACCGCGGGAACGATCGCGTCGTCCAGTTCAATCCGAGGGGGATCTTCGTCGAGTCGTTCGTTGGCGACGCCCCGATGACGGAGCGCGGCGCCGACAAGCTGATGGCGAATCCGGACATGTGCCGCTGGCGAGACCACATCGTTGACCTCGACCGGGAGAAGCGTTTCTGGAAGCCGTCGGCGGTGCGGGTCGACGACCAGTTCCGCGTGTTCGTCGTAGACGCCGGCCGCTATCGCGTGCAGGTCTATCGCAAGCGGTTCAGGGTGCTGCAGCCCGGGCAGGTCGAAGCGGCCGACGCCTACACGGCACCAAAGCTGAACTAGAGCGGGCAACCCCCTCCGAAATTAACCCGGGGACTCGCGCGCAGCCCGCCATGCCGCGCGGCGCTCAGGCAGGCCGTCACGACCGATCCGGGGCGATGGAAAGATGGCGTGGGGCATCGCGTGTTAATCAGATCTTCGTTGCGATTCTGTTGTTGTGCTTCGAATCAGGCGATGGTCGAGGCAAGTTCTTCAAGCTTCTTCGCAGGGCTTCCACCAAGGTCGAACCACGCCACCTGGCGCTTGCCCGCGACCAGGGCCTGGTGATCGCCGAGCGACTGCGCGTCAGCAAATGTACCGAACGTGTAGTTCATGCCCGGTATCGGTAGGTCCTCGTTATGCTTCGCCGTTAGCTGCAGGAAGAGCCCGCCGGCCGGTCCGCCCTTGTGCAACTGCCCGGTGGAGTGCAGGAAACGGGGGCCGTAGCCAAGCGTTGTCGCTATCCGATGGCGCTCCATGATCCGGCGTCGCAGGACTGCGATCAAACGGTCCGTCTCGGCGGTCTGGCGCATGAACGCCGTGATCGCCAGGTAGCCGCCTGGCTTTGCCAGCTGGACCAGGGCGGCCGGTGTCAGGCTGGCGGGCCTCGCCGGAAGAACCCCGGCCCTGGCGTACGCCCCCAGCACGCGGTCCGTCTGGTCCTTTGCAGACTGGACATCGGGCTGGTCGAAGGGATTGATCTTGAGCATGGAGCCCGCGACCGCGATCGCGTACTCCCACCGATAGAACTCGGCGCCCAGGTCGAAGGCATCCCTCAGCTCGGTCCGGAGGACCGGGTGACCGGCCTTCTCCAGCGCAGTGACCTTCGCCTCGTCCGCCGGAACGCCGTCGCCCGCCAGGCGCATGTACACGAAAAGCCGGTCGTCGGAGTACCAGGCAGGAGGACCAATGGGTTCGCCTGCTACCGGTATGACGCCCCTGCCCTCCTTGCCGGTGCTCTCCGCCACCAGCTGCTCGATCCAGGTCCCCATGCTCGCGAGGCGTGGCGAAGTGATCAGCGAGAGCTTGTTACGACCCGCCGCCGCCCAGGCCCCTATCGCCGCGCCGAGCGACGCGCCCGGGTTGTCGCGCAGAGGGATCCCCGCGGCGCAGGACTCCCTGCACGCCTGCGCACGCCCTAAGAGGCGGGTCAGGTCGATCCCAAGCAGCGCGGCCGGCACCAGCCCGAAGTAGCTGAGTACGGAATAGCGCCCGCCGATGCTTGGGTCGTTCCCGAAAGCTCTCCGGAATCCCGCTTCGCTAGCCAGGCGCTCGAGCGAGGTTCCCGAATCGGTAATGGCGACGAAGCGTTTCCCGGCGTCGGCATTGCCGATCGCGGCCTCCGTCTCGCTGCGGAAGTAGGAGTAGAGGAACTTGGTATCGATGGTTCCGCCGGACTTCGACGACACAAGGAAGATCGTCTTGCCGGGGTCGATCGCCTGCCGCACGGCCGCGATCGCGGCGGGAACCGTCGAGTCGAGGACAAGGAGCTCCGGGCGCGCGTTCCTTGCCGGGCCGAACACCTGGCCGATGACTTCTGCGCCAAGGCTGCTGCCGCCCATGCCCAGGAGTACCACGTGCCTGAGCCCGCCGGCGCGCGCCTGCTCCCCGAACCGTTCCAGGGAGGCGGCTTCTTTTGCCATCCGGGCGTCGATGGTCAGCCATCCAAGCCGATCGACAAGCCCGGCGGGGTCCGGCTTCCACACGGTGTGGTCGGCCTTCCAGATCCGCTCGACCGTCCTGTTCCGGTCAAGGGTGGCCAGGCCCTGTTCGATCACGCTGCTCATAACTCGACTCCTCGGACGCCCTCCCGCCACACGGCGGTGCGGTCTCGTGGATGCATAATGGCCCCTTGTGCGAGGACAACTTCCATGCTTCTACCTGGAAACCGATTCCCCGACATAAGGCTTCCCGTGTCCGCAGGCAAGGCGATTGCCCTGCCGCGCGACGTAGCAGGCTTCTGGGCTTATGTCCTCTTCTACCGGGGAGGGTGGTGACCGTACTGTACTCGGCAGTTAGCCGAGGTGGAAACGGCGATGCCCCAGTTCAACGAACTCGGCATCAAGGTGGTCGCCGCCAACGCCGACGGCGAAGGTGACACAGGCTCGACCGCCTCGCAGCACGGGATCTCTTTCCCGGTCGCCCACAGTGTGGGGCCGGAGGTCAGCGCGGCCCTCGGCGCCTGGAAAGGCGAACGACAGGGCCGCGGTTACATGCAGCCCGCCGAATTCGTGCTCAGACCCACCGGTGAGATTGCGGCCTCGCTCTACGCCTCCACCCAGCTGGGACGCATGGACCCTCTCGAGGTCCTTCGGTTCATCAAGGCGCGGATGTAGCGGCTCCAAGAGCCCGCCGGCCGGTCAGGACAGCTTCACCACCTTTGGACGAAGCTCCACGGCCTTTCTGGACGCGAAGAACTTCACGGCAAGGCGTCCTCGGCGAAGGTGAAGATCGGCGACGCTATTTCAGAAATGCCGCGTAGTGGACCGGGGGAATGAGCGGCCGGAGGCGGCCTTCAGGATAACCCCCTCGGGCCCCGATTAGTGGTCGTCCTTGCCGTAGATCGACATGCGGTTCTCCATGCCAGTCCGCACCTCGATCAGGCAGGTCTTGCCGTCGGCATTCAACTTCTGCGCCTGCTTGATCGCGGGAATTATGCCGTCGGGCTTCTCGACCTTGATGCCCGTCGCCCCCAGTCCCTCGGCGATCTTCGCGTAGTCGCCGCTGAGCGACGAGGCCCCGTAGAGCTCGAACGCCGTGGGCATTCCCTGGGGGTACCCGCCCATGCCCTCGTTGTTGATGACGACGGTCGTGATCGGCGTCCCGGCCCGGACGGCGGTCTCTATGTCCAGTCCCGCCTGGCCGAAGGCCGCATCCCCCATGAAGTTCATACAGAACCGGTCAGGCATTGCCAGCTTGGCGCCGATCATCAGGCCGATGCCGTACCCGAGGTGGGTCGTCTTGCCCCAGCCGATGTAGCTGTGCGGGCTGGTGGCCGTGTAGAAGGGCATCATCTGGTCCCGCGGGTGCCCGGCATCGTGGGTGACGATACTCTTCTCGCGGTTCAGGGTGGCGTCGAGATCGCGCACCACCCGATACGGATTGATCGGTACCTCGCCCGAGCTCAGCTTCGGCGTCCACTCCTGCAACCACTTCTTCCGGATCTCGGCGATCTGGGCCCTCGTCTTCGACGAATCCACCGGCTTGTCGCCCTTCGCCGCCTTCACTTCCTCGATCGCGGCCCGCAGCACCAGCTTTGCGTCACCGGGCAGCCCGATGTCGACGTTGTAGTCCTTGTTGATGTCCGACGGCGAAAGCGTGTTGTGGATGATGATCTTTCCGTCCGGCACTTCGATGCCATAACCGGTCCTGGTCATGCTGGAACCGACGGCAAAGAGGACATCCGATTGCTTCAGCCACTCCCACACGGGGAGCGGCGCGGTCCGGTTCGCCGAGCCGAGCGAAAGCGGGTGCCGTTCGTCGATGGCGCTCTTGCCGGGCATCGTGGTCATTACGGGGATCCCGGTGAGCTCAACAAACTCTTTCAGCTCGGCGCAGGCGTCCGAGTAGAAGACGCCCTGCCCCGCCGAGATCACCGGACGCTGGGCGCCCAGCAGCGCCTTCACTGCGTCCTTGATATCGGACCGTGCGGCGGTCGGCCGCGCTACCTTCGGCGAAAAGTAGCGGGAGGCGTGGGCCGGCACCTCGGCCGCCATCACGTCCCGTGGCAGCTCCAGCAACACGGGCCCGGGACGTCCCGATCGAAGCTCGTGGAAGGCACGCCGGAATGTCGGCGCAATCCGGTCCGGCCGGATGATCGCCTCCGCGTACTTCGTGATGTGCTGGAAGTTTTTCGTCGCGCTGAATCTTGGCTCAACTCCGAAGCGCTCGGTCACGTCGGCGTCGGCCAGCACCAGGATCGGCACCGCGTCGCCCCACGCCTGGGCGACCCCTCCGAACGAGTTCTCCGCGCCGGGACCCCGCTGCATGCAGAAGACCCCGAACTGCTTGCCGTCCATGAGCCGCGAATAGCCATCGGCCGCGTGCAGCCCGGCTCGCTCGGTGCGGAAGATGATCGGTCGTATCGACTGCCTGGCCGCCGCCTCAATCAACTGGTTCGCCGGAAAGCACGCCAGCCACGTGACGCCTTCCTGCTTCAGGATTTGCGCTACGAAATCAAGTCCCTTCAAGAACGCCTCCGTCTCCCCGCGTGACTCTTCGATCAGTCTTCGTCTAGTTGAAGAAGTCCTTGTCGCCGTCCTTGAGGTACTTCCTGGCTGCCGGCACGTTGAACTTCACGCCCAGGCCCGGCGTGTCCCAGACGTCGATGAACCCGTCCTTCACGATCGGGTCGGGCAGGCCGTCGATGATGTCATACCACCAGTCGGGCTTGCCGACCGGGTACTCGAACGCAATGTAGTTGCGCGGGAGCGTCGCCGAGACATGGACCAGGGCGGCGAGGCCGATCAATCCGTCGGCCGTACCGTGCGGCGCCATCTGGATGCCGTGCAGGTCGGCGTATTCGGCGATCCACTTCAATTCGGCGATCCCGCCCACGTCCAGCGGGTCGGGCCCGATCACGCGCACCGCCTGGGTCTCGATCAGGTCTTTGAAGTTCTGCCTGAGGTAGATCTGCTCACCGGTGTGGATCGGGGTCGACGACGCATTGGTGACGTCCCGGTAGAGCTGGGCGAGCACGTACGGCGTGTAATCGCCCGTGATCATGTCTTCCAGCCACATGATGTTCATCGGCTCGACCGCCTTGGCCAGCCGGATCGCATCGATGACGGTGAAGCCCGGGCCGCAGTCGAGGGCGAGGCCGATCTCGTCCCCTAGCACCTCCTTCATCGCCTCAATACACGCCATCGTGTGCTTGAAGCCCTTCTCGGTGAACAGGCCGCCCTGCGTGGCGCGCGGGCCACCTGGCGGGTCCCCGTAGTAGAGGCCGGGCATGGAGTCGGCCATCGTCCCGTGGAAAGCGATGCCCTGCTTGATGATCGTGAAGCCCTCTTTGGACTCCTTCATGCGTTGCATGTTTTCGGCGTAGTGCTGGGGGGTGTGCCCCTTGAGCGGGAACCGTACCGCGCCGTTGTAGACGCGCACCCGGTCGCGGACCTTGCCTCCGAGCAGCTTGTACACGGGGAGGCCGGCCGCCTTGCCGGCGATATCCCACAGCGCGACCTCAATGGCGCTCACGGCGGTGCCCCACGGCTTGAATGCGCCGACTCGTCGGATGCGGGTCATGACGCGCTCGACGTCGGTCGGATCCTCGCCAATGATCAGGTCCTTGTAGAACATCACGTGCGGCTTGAGGTACGGCTTCGGATACTCACCCTGCCCGAGTCCCTCGATGCCTTCGTCGGTCAGGATCCGGACAACGGGAAAGTCGCCGATGATTGCGCATTTGAGGTCGGTGATCTTCATTCAGTGCTGCCCTTTTTCTCGATGCCATGCGTCGACGTCGCGCGGAACCCGGACACTATACGGTGCCGACGCTGCGTCCGCGATTGCCACCCGGCCAATCGGAGGCGTGCCTGACTTTCGCGAACGGGAGAGGCTTGCCCCCACGCCGGCCGACCTCGGCGCCTTCGAATGGCGCGCGCTGGGCTCAGAGTGGTCCTGCACGGTGTTCGCGCACCGCGCGCGGCCCGGCGACAGGGCGGGAGCGCGACCGGCAACCGCCCTCTTCCGCCACGGCGGGTTGCTACCGCGCTTCGAATCTGACCGCGTCTCGTTCCACGGCTCGTAAGGCTCCATCCACCGCGCGGGCTCCTGCGCCCAGGGCCCTCTCCAATTGAAGGACCGGAAGGGTGGCGATTCAGAAACGGTCCCGGTCCCGACCCACATCAACCAGGGCCGGCCGGCGATCAAGGACGACACGCAGCGGCCTGGACCCGGCTTGCCCGCGAGTTCGTTGCGGATATCCGGGGCGGCGGGTACTCCGGCTACCAGACGTTGCGCGACGGCTGGCTGTGACAGGATGTGGTCGACGCTGTGCGTCGGGGCGACGATTGGTTTGAGGTGCCTGAGGAAATCCCGGTCGCGTCTAGTTCCCGATCGTAGTTGCGGGGATCACGCCCATCTTGCCGGCCCGGTAATCTGCGATCGCCTGGACGATCTCGTCATGGGTATTCATGACGAAGGGCCCATAGAACACGGTGGGCTCCCCGATAGGCAGGCCGCCCAGCAACAACACCTCGAGGTTCGGGGTCTTAATGTCCTGCTGTGCTGACGCTGCGACGGACAGGGCGTCGCCAGACCCGAACACGGCCAGTTGGCCCTCCCGGATCGGCCGGTCGGATTCGCCCGCGGTGCCGCGCCCAGAGAGCACGTAAGCGAGTGCGCTGAAGTCCTGCCGCCAACCGAGCTCGAGTCGCGCACCCGGCGTCAGCGTAGCGTGAGCGTAGGCGATCGGCGTCCAGGTCACGCCCGGACCCTTGAAACCGCCCAGGTCGCCTGCGATCAAGCGCAGCCAGGCTCCGCCATCGTGGGACGCCAGCAGCTCGAGCTTGCCAGGGGACACGTCCTGATAGCGCGGCGGCGTCCACTTCAGCTTCCTCGGCAGATTTACCCAGAGCTGGACGGCGTGGAAGGTTCCGCCCTTCATGACGATCTCTTCGGTGGGAAGCTCGTCGTGCAGGATGCCTGCCCCGGCGGTCATCCACTGCGTCGAACCGTCGGAAATGACCCCGCCGCCGCCCAGGGAGTCGCGGTGCCGAAGCGCGCCATCCATGACGTAGGTGACGGTCTCAAAACCTCGATGAGGGTGCCAGGGCGCGCCCCTGGCCTCCCCGGGCGCATATTCGACCGCTCCCCAGTGATCGAGCAAGAGGAACGGGTCGGCGCCGCGGAAGTCGCGGTTCGGAAATGGCCGCCGTACCTGGAACCCCTCGCCTTCGATCGTGGTCGGGGCGTCGATCACGCCCTCAACCGCGCGAAATCTGGTGGTCGCTCGGTCTGGCCTTGGAATGCGCGGGAGTACGAGCACGTCCCGTGGCATTACAGCTGGCACAACTTCACCTCGCAAGCATTCTCTCACTGCTCTCGGCATGCGGGCGGCCCGGGCATGGACCGGGCGGTAGTATGGCGTCGACCGATCAGATGCATCGGAGACGCTGCTTGACGCGATCGAAACCGTGATCCGACCGCATGAGAATTGCGTGCGCCAGGTCGAACGGGTCCCTGGCCAGCACGGCCGCAGCTGGTTGGCCGGCCTGCCTGGCCTTGTCTGGCGCTTCGACCCGCAGGCGGCTCGGGCGCCGGTCAAACGCTCCCGTACGCCTGGTATCTGGAAAGCTTGAGCTTTGGATGTTGATCCGGCAGGACCCATTCAAGTGCGAATAACCGCCGTCCAGGTTTCCGTCTTTGAGGTCCCGGCTGTCACGCGGCGCTTCCGGCTGGTCGAGGATGGCCC
This sequence comes from SAR202 cluster bacterium, assembly GCA_016872495.1. Lineage (GTDB taxonomy): Bacteria > Chloroflexota > Dehalococcoidia > Lucifugimonadales > Lucifugimonadaceae > VGZT01. The sequence goes on along the minus strand of VGZT01000020.1, from coordinate 11,696 downwards.
GTCTGCCAATCGAAGGTGGCGGCAACGACCGGCCGACGGCGGAAGGGCCGAGCGCCACGTCATGCACGTTTCGACCGACGAGGGCATCGAAGGGATGTGCACCGTCGGTGATGTCCGGTACACGGCGCTGGCGGTCGACGACCTCGAGCAACTTCGCCTGCTTGTCATCGGTGAGGACCCGTTCGATCGCGAACGGCTTTATGCCCGGCTGCGCAGGGCAACCAGGCACATGTTCACAGGCCTGGGCTGGTTTGGCGCGTTCGACAACTGTCTCTGGGACATCGCCGGGAAAGCGGCCGGCCTTCCGGTTTCCGTCCTGGTCGGCCGGGTACGGGACGCCGCCCCCGCCTACTACAACATCCGCGGCGACTCGATCGAGGCGGTGATCGCGGACACGCGGGCCGCGATCGCGGCAGGGTTCCCGGCGATCAAGGACCACTTCCACCGGTCCGGGCGCGAGAACGCCAGCTGGTGTGAAGCAGTGCGCAGCGCGGTCGGGGACGCTATCGACCTGATGCACGACGCAGCGGGCTGCGACTACTCGTTCGCCGAAGCCGCTGACCTGGGACAGGCGCTCGAGCGCCTCGACTATCGATGGTTCGAGGAGCCGCTCCCCGACCGGCACCAGGAAAGGCTCGCCGAGCTGTGCCGCCGGCTCGACATCCCCGTACTGAGCGCTGAGACGTTGATGAACGACGTCGACCTTTCAGCGCAGTGGCTGATCTCGGGAACCACCGACCTGTTGCGGGCGAACGCGCGTCACGGGCTCACGCCCGCGCTTAAACTGTCCCACCTTGCAGAGCTGCACGGAACGAATATTGAGTTCAACGGACCGGGCGGGCTCTTTGGAATCGTCCATGCCCACGTGGTGTGCTCGATCGCCAATACGAGCTACTACGAGTACTTCCCGGGCGGGACGCGGGACGAAGAAGGCAAGGCGATCGGGCTGCTCAACCCTGCAGTCCCGGTGCAGGGGCAGATCTCCCCACCCGGAGGGCCCGGATGGGGAGCGGAGTGGGATCGGGCGTATTTCGAGAAGGTGCGCGTTGCCGTGCTTTAGGCGGGCCAGGAGTAGATTTCATTGACCAAGCCAATCGTAGTAATTCCGTCGGACGACCCGGTCCAGTGCCAGGGTTCGCCGTGGATCAAGAAACTCGAACAGCGCGCAGAGGTGCGCCTCTTCAAAGACCGGGTTCCAAACGTCGAAGAACAGATCAAACGTGCCGCCGGGGCGGTCGCGTTGATCAACTCGCGCAGCTACGTCAAGTGGCCTGAGTCCGTGATCGCTCGCCTCCCAGACCTCAGGTTCATCACGGTGTGCGGAATCGGTACCGACGCGGTCGACCTTGCCTTCGCGAGGAAACGTGGGATCCCTGTCTCCAACTTGCCGGGCCGGACGGCCCCCGTGGTGGCCGAGCACGCCTTTGGCCTGATGTTCGCGGTTGCCAAGCGAGCCACCTGGTCCACGGATCAGTTGAGGGCCGGCAACTGGGTCAAGAAGGACATGCTCCTGTTACAGGGGAAGACGGCCGGAATCATTGGAGCGGGACCGATCGCTCAGCACATGTCGAAGCTATGCCGGGGGATCGGAATGAAGGTCGTCCACTGGACGTTCAATCCGAGTCCGGAGCGGGCACAGAAGCTTGGGATCGAGTTCGTTTCACTGGACCAGCTGCTGTCGACCTCGGACGTCGTTTCGATTCACCTGCCGCTGTCCGAAAAGAGCCGACGTCTCATAGGGCGCGCACAGCTGAATCGGATGAAGCGGGGGGCTGTGCTCGTCAACACCGGGCGAGGCCCGATCGTCGATGAGCCCGCGCTGGTAGATGCCCTCAACTCCGGCCACCTGATGGGCGCCGGGCTGGACGTGTTCGAAGAAGAGCCGCTGCCGAAAGGCGCGGCCATCGCCAGCTGCGAACAGGTCGTCCTGACGGCCCATGTCGCCGATATGACGCCAGAGGGGTTGGAGCTGCTGAACCAGGGAGTGGTTGAAAATGTGCTTGCGTTTCTCGACGGCAAGCCGCAGAACGTTGTGAACTAACTGAGAGGTAATCAGATGCTCGAGCGATTCCATGTCCCCGAAAAGGACCGTGTTTACGTGCAGCAGGAGCGGGTACGCGCGGCTACCGAGGCGATCCTCCGTCACTCTGGAGTCAGCGCCAGGGGGGCGAAGGACAGCGCGGAGGTCCTGATCACGAACGACCTGCGGGGCGTCGAGTCGCACGGGGTATCGAACGGGCTTCGCAGGTACGTGCGGCAGTACGCCAGCAAGGAGCTGAACCCGCGTCCGAAGCCGAAGATCCTCAAGGAGACCAGCACGACGGCCCGCGTCGACGGCGACTTTGCGCTGGGGACCGAGGTCGGCATCTGGTGCATGAACATGGCGATCGAGAAGGCGCGCGCGCATGGCGTCGGCGCGGTCTCGCTCAAGAACACCGGTCACCTGGCCGGTTGCGGCTACTACGCGTACATGGCTACCGAGCACGACATGCTCGGCCACATGATGACCGCCGGGGGCGGCCACCAGACGGTACCGACCTTTGGCGCGAAGCCGCTCTTTGGCACCAATCCGGTTGCCTGGGCCGCGCCTGCGGGCAAGATGCCTCCCTATCTCCTTGACGTGGCTACGACCCAGGTGGCGGGCAACAAGATAGAACTGGCCAGGCGCGTCGGCGCCACGCTCTACCCGGGATGGATCGCGAAGAAGGACGGGACGCCGATAATGGAGGAGGTTCCTGCGCCGCCCGCCGGCACTTACTACATGTTGCCATTCGGTGGCACGCGCGAGAACGGCTCGCACAAGGCGTACGGCATCGCTCTGATGAACGAGATCTGGTGCAACGAGCTGTCGGGTATGGGCCCCGGCCCCCTGCTCGACCACGCCGGCGGCAGCTTCTTTGCGGCTTACTCGATCGAGGCCTTCACCGACCTCAAAGAGTTCAAAAAGAACATGGACCGGATGCTCGAGGAGTGCGCAAACTGTCCGCCCGCTCCGGGGTTCGAACGGGTGCTCTACCCGGGCCTGTCTGAGCACGAGGAGTTCGTCAGCCGTTCCCGGGATGGGATCCCCTATCACCGCGAGGTAGTCGACTGGTTCGAGTCCTACTGCGCTGAGACGGGCATCAAGGCACCGCTGAGGTAAGGGGACTCACGCCGGACGCCGGCCATCCGCCGAACTCCTCCCGTTGGCTTGCCGCATGCCCGGCTGCGGGCGGCCGACGGTCGAGTATGATCCGCAGGCTCACCTGACCTCACTTGCCAAGTGCCGCAGGAGGCATCTCGTGCCGATTAGACCGATGACCGGTAATCCGTCACAGCTGATGATTGAACAGCTCGCCGCTTCCGGGATCAAGTACGTGTTCTACAACTCCGGATCACGCGAAGCGCCGTTCTTCGACGCCCTGCAGGAAAACAGGAACGTGCACGGGATCCTGTCGCTGCACGAAGGCATCGTGACCGCGGTCGCCGGCGGCTACTCACAGGCCAGGGGCGAACCGGCGGTGATGCTGGTACACCTCGGGGCCGGACTGGCCCAGTGCATGGGCCAGCTGATCAACGTGTGGTACGGGAGCCTTCCGGTCGTCGTCCTCACCTTCCACGGGGACACCGGCAGCTTCTCCGACCGCATCGTCCTCGACCTCGGGCACAACGCCCCTCCACAGTCGCTATCGGTGCCCCTCACCAAGGCCAGCTGGACCGTGGTCGAACCGGAAGGACTGCCGGCAGCGGTCGAGCGGGCCATCAGGGTCGCCAAGACGCCTCCGGTGGGTCCCGTTCACCTTGCCATCTACGATCGCCTGCTGGGCAGCAAGCAGTACGCCTCTCACATCATCGAGGGCGGCATACCCGACCTGCGGCTTGGGTACCCTGATGACGGCGACCTCGAGAAACTCGCGATCGCCCTGCACTCGGCGGAGCGCCCCTTGATCTACGTGGGCGACGGCGTCTGGAAGAGCGGCGCAGAACCGCAGGTGACCAAGCTCGCGGAAAGGTTCGGCGCGGCCGTCTCCAGCGCCACGGGCGATCTCCGAGGCGTGCCGATCTCCCACCCCCAGCATTGCGGCCAGTTCCGGGCCGCGGCATCCGCCGTCAAGCCGGACCTGATCGTGTGCATCGGAGCCCGCCACGGCGGCATCGGCGTAGCGGCAGACTACGCTCCCTTCATGGAGGCGAAGCGGATCATCTCTCTTGGTGACGGCGTCGAAAATTTCTCCAACCTGCCCGGGCTGGAGCTCTCGATCATGGCCGATATCCGAAGATCGATGGACCGCCTCGAGGCGATGGTCGCCAGCGAGCACAAGCCTTCTCGCTATGACCAGCGGCGGTCGGCCGCGCTCGAGATTGCGGCGAAACTGCGGGAGAACCGGCGCAAGGGCCTGCAGACCGAACGGAAGGAAGCCGGGCGGGTTCGACCATCCGTCCTCCTCGACTCGCTGCAGAACGCTCTTGAGAAGGCTGGCGGCGGCATCGTTACCACCGAGGAGTTCGCTGCCCCCCTTGAGGCGGTAAGCGCCGTGCCGGGCGGCGGCAAGGTCGCCTGGCTCAGGCCCGCCGGCAACTCGGAAGGCTTCGGCATGGGCGCCCCGATCGGCGCCAAGCTGGGGGCGCCCGACAAGCCGGTCGTTGGACTGGTCGGCGACGGCTCCGTGTACTACCACGACTCGGCGTTCTACACCGCGGTCCACCACCGCGTCCCGGCGCTCTGGGTTATCCCTAATAACGGCTCCTACGGCATCGTCGCCGGCGCGTTCGGCGAATTCGGCGGCACGATGAAGAAGTCGGGCGAATACTCGGGCGTGGTCCTCGACGACATCGACCCCCTGAAGATCGCGGAAGGCTTCGGCGTCGAGGGCCACAAGGTGACCGAGGAGCCGGCGGTCCAGAAGGAGATCGAGAAGTCGCTCGACCTGGTCGAGAAGGAAGGCCGCCCGTACGTTCTCGACGTTCGGCTACCCAGAGGCTTGCCCGCCGGCGGAAAGGCGGCAAAGCCGTTCCACCTGGCCGGGTAGTCGCTCCCGGCGAGCTATTCGGCGACCGCGACCGTGTGCTTCTTGATCAGCGCCGCGTCCAGCTCAACGCCAAGGCCCGGCTTCGAAGGCGAAACGAGATAGCCGTCCTTGCCGGGTGTCAGGTCGGCCACGACCCCCCACTGGTGCCTTTCGGGTGGCAGGATCAGCTCGAAGAACTCGGTGTTGGGCATCGCCGAAATCACGTGCAGGTTGGCCACGTTCGTCAGTGAATTGCCTCCGGTGTGGACCTCGCAGTTCATCTCGAACGCCTCCGCGAGATGCGCGATCTTGATCATCCCGGTGATGCCACCCCTGCGCGCGACGTCGCTCCTGAGGATGTCCGCAGCGCCCTGGGTCACCCACTGCCCCACCGTCGCAAAGCCGCCCGGCGAGGTCTCCGGCGCCAGGATCGGGATATCCAGGTCGCGTGCCAGCTTTGTGTAGCCGTAGAGGTCGGTCTCGAGCATCGGCTCCTCGTACCAGTAGTAGTCGAGCTCTTCGATGGCACGGCCGACGCGCATGGCATCGGTGTAGTTGTAGCGCGCGGCGGGGTCGAGCATCAATTTGAAATCGGGTCCGACCGCCTGGCGCACTGCGGCGCAGATCGCGATGTCTTCCTGCGCATGGCCGTGGGGATGGATCTTGTAGCCGTGCATGCCGCGGTTGCGGTAGCTGGCGGCCTCTTCGCCGTACTGGCCCGGGGTCGGCAGGTTCGCGGACGAGACATAGACCGGGATGCGGTCGCGGCAAGTCCCGAGCAGGCGATGAACCGGCAGCCCGGCGACCTTCCCCGCGATGTCCCAGAGTGCGACATCCACCGCGCCGATCACCGCGTAGTCCAGCTGCCAGGACCTGACGCGTCTCACCAGGTCGGCCCAGATCCCTCCGACATCGAGCGGGTTGCGCCCCATCAGATACGGCTTCACCTGCAATGTGAGCGGCTTCACCGCCTGCACCGCACCGATCTGGTACCCGCCGACCATCGAGTGACCCTGGACGCCCTGGTCGGTCGAGATCGTCACGATTCCCAGCTGAGCGACCCCGGAGGTGTCGACGTTCCCCATGCCGGTGCCGCGCCACGGCTGCGTGGCCCGCTCGGTTATCGCAACCGACAGGTTGGTGATCTTCAATTCAGATCGAGCTCCCGCTTTGTGCAACGGCTTATCGCTCGTGCCCGACGAGCGCCTGTGCGGCGGGATCGTACCAGCCGGGACTAAGCCCCGTTTGCAGGCCTGCTGTGGGGGACGGGGCGGCATTTCGGCCTCGGGTTCCAGGGTTCAGGGGCTGGTTCGGTCACGGGGATCCGCGCAGCCTGGAATTCCGCGCCACGATGCCCATCCGCCGCCAGATGTCGCCGGTAGCAGTGCGGCAACCCAGTCTTGATTGCGTCATACCCGGTCGCCGTCCGGCTCGCTCCTGGAGATGGATGTCCTGCGGCGCCCCGGTGGTCAGGCACTCGTTGCCCGGCTCGGTCGACACGTACTGGTCTGCGATGGAGCTGTTGAGGTCTCCGCTTGACGTAAGCGTGATCATCGGTTCCAGGGTCGCCACCATGCCGGGCTCGAGGACCGTTGAATCCTTTTCGTACAGGTATGGCGGCCCGTGGACGGCGCGCCCAACACCGTGACCCGTGTACGGGACCACCGGCTTGTACCCGGTTCCTTCGAACATCTCCAGCTCCTTTCTCCTGATACCGCTGGCAACCGTGCACGGACGTATATCTGGAGCGCGGGTCTCGACCATACTGGTCACAAGTCGCTGCGCCACTTCCATCGCTGGCTTGACCTTCCCGAAACCGATCCCACGCGACAGGTTGCACAGGTAGCCCGCCTGACGCCTTTGCATTTCGCAACCTGCGAATCAGGTGTACGGTACGTCGCCACGGGGTGTGGTCGAGCAGACACCTGGGGGGTGTCGTGGAGCAAGGCAGATTATCGGGACCTGCGGCGATCGTTACCGGTGCCTCGAAAGGAATCGGAAAGGCGATCGCTCTCTCGTTCACGGTCATCGCCACTGCCGCTCGACCGAAGCCATTGAGGCAGTCGCCCGGCAGGTGCGGGCTGCCGGTCCGGAAGCACTCGCTAACGGCCATCCATGCCCGCGTCCGGCTGGTCGTGTTGGAGCCCGCCATGTGGCGAAGCGCGCCAGATGTGAACATCACCGGAGTCGCCCTGCTCTCCCCGGCCATCCCTGGGGGGATGATCGAACACGGCTACGGCAAGATCATCAGCATCTCCAGCATCGGCGGTCGCAAGGGCGGCTGGGGCCGCAGCGCCTACCGGGTCAGCAAGGCGAGACTGATTAGCCTTGCCGAGACGCTGGCGGCCGAGGTCCGGAAGTACGGCGTCAACGTCTACTGCATCTGCCCTTCGGCCACCGATACCGAGGGCTACCGCGCGGCTTTCCACAGCCGCGGGCGTGAAGGACCCGGAGATGATGCTGCCGGAGGAGATCGCCGTGGTGCCCCTGTTCCTGTCATCCGACGAGAGTTGGGTCATCACCGGCACCGCCATCGATGCGTTCGGCAGCTCGAACCCGCCGTTCGCCTGGGATCGCAGCAGGTTGCGGTCCGGCTCACCATGGGGACCTGGAAGGAGAGTCACAGTTGATCATTCGTGGGATGGACTACCAGATCATCTCGAAGAATTCGAACTCCGAGTATTACTCGGGTGATTTCTACCCGGAATGGACACCGGTGGCCGGTATTCATGGCTTCCCACCGCGGCCCCGGGGCAGCGGCGTGGAGCCCCACTATCACGACAACGACGAGTTCTGGTTCTGGGTCACAGGGCGTGGTGAAGTCTGGCTCGACGGCAAGAACTTGCCAGTCGGACCCAATTCGGTGACCTATACGCCAATGGGGGTCGTCCACAAGTTCCTGATGCATACCGACTTCGAGGTTGTCGCCGTAATCACCAGGTTGGAACGCAAGAAGCGGAAAGCCCACATCCTGGTCGAAGAAGAGGGCGCCCCTGAACCGACCGTTCCCGGGTTCGTCGTCCCGGGCGATTCCAATGCCGGACCTTTCCCTCGGCGGGGCCCCCGCTGTCCTCTCAGTCAATTGCGCGTCGTTCGCCTGGACGCCGGCGAGGAGGTCGCTCACTCCGCCGAACAAAGCAACGAACACTGGCTGGTGCTGGATGGCCAGGCCACTCTGACTCTTGCGCCGCTCAGCTTCGAACTTCATCCGGGCGACGTGGCCCTAATGCGCGGCGGTTCAAGCTGGCGCCTGCAAGCCCTGGCAGCGGCGCGCCTCGTGTACCTGCAGGAGTAGAACCGAGGCCGAAACCTGTGTATGCGAAGTCCCAGGAGAAGCTGCGTGATGGGTGCGTCGAGCCACCGGCGCCTTCGAAGTCAAACGAGGGCGGCAGCCAGGGCATGCTGGGCAGCTGACCCTCCTGCAACCGTAGCGGCGACGCCGGGCCGGCAAACCTTGCCGTCCGAATCATGAGGATCCAAACCACGATGGCCGGCGAAATCGACTTGATGCTCATTGCCTCCAGGGTCGTCTGCCCGAACACCGGGATCGACGGTCCGGCCGCAGTCGGGGTGACTGATGGCACGTTCTCGTTTGTCGGAACAGGCACAGCCCCCGCCTCGCTGCCGCCCGCCAGGGAGGTATTGACGCTCGGCGATGGGATCCTGTTGCCGGGACTGATAGATCTGCATGCCCATCCGGCCAACGACGGATCAAGATTTGGCATCGATCCCGACGCGTACCTCCTGCCCAGGGGATCCACCACGGTGTTGTCGCAAGGGGACGCCGGGGCGCGGAATTTCGACGCCTACCGGCAGCACACGATCAGGGCCGCGAAGACACGCGTGAAGCTGGCGATCAACTTCTGCGCCAACGGCGAAAGCAATCCGTTGGGCCGGTTCTTCTCGCTGGACGAGGCCGCTGTCGAGGAGTGCGCGCGGGCCATCGACCGGGGTGGCGGCGATATCTGGGGCGTTTCCGTGAACATCGCCTACATCCGCGGCAGGGACATTCATCCGCTCGAAGTGTTGCGCAGAGGAGTACTCGCCGCCGAGCAAACCTCTCGCCCCGTGATGTTCGGGGCCACCAAGAGCGCGGTTGTCCCTCTGCGAGATCAGCTTGAACTGCTACGCCCTGGCGACGTGATGACCTACTGTTTCCACGCCGGCGAGGGCAGCATAGTCCAGGGAGGCCGCGTCATCGACTGCGTGTGGGACGCACGGGAGCGCGGGGTATTGTTCGACCTAGGGGACGGGACCGCGGCGTTTGGTTTCGAAGTAGCCGAGCAGGCAATCTCGGAAGGGTTTCTACCCGACACGATCTCTTCCGACTTCTACCGATACCACGTGGCGCACCGGGAACCTCACGACCTGCCGAGGTCCGTGTCGAAGCTCATTGCAGCAGGCATGACGCCGGAGCAGTGCTGGCCTCGCATCACGTCTACTCCGGCCAAGGTCCTCGGGCTCGGAGGCGAGATCGGCCTGATCGCGCCCGGCGCTCCTGCAGATCTGACGTTCCTGCGAGCAAGCAAGGCCAACGGCTTTCTCAGCGACGGACAGAAGGAGACCAGGTTCGGCCCGGTGTGGGAGCCGGTGGCAACCTTCAAGGCAGGCAAGCTGGTTCAACCCGCTACCCCTACTGCCTGAGATGCTGTGTAGCAGACCGTTAAGACGGAGCGGCGATCTACCGGAACGCTCCCCCCAACCGAATTCCTGGCCCGGCGCGGCCTTCCAACCCGGACGGCAGAGGAACATGTGAAAGCGCGAGCAAGACTCTTTGGCCCACGGTACTTGAGTGGAATGTTCACCGCGGTACTCCTTGTGACGGCCCTGGGCTGCGCCGGGTCAACAGAGCCCGCGATCCATCAGCCCACCGCGACGCCCATCCCGGTAGCGACCCCCGCGCCTGCACCCAAAGGGCAAACAGCGGCTACCGCGACCCCACCGGTTGCCGCATCCCCTGCCACCACCGCACAGCCGGTGTCGCCAGCCGCCACCGCCCCACCCACGGCGACCGCACAGCCGGTGTCGCCAGCCGCCACCGCCCCACCCACGGCGACCGCACAGCCGGTGTCGCCAGCCGCCACCGCCCCACCCACGGCGACCGCGCCGACGGCGTCTCCGACGCCGGTTCCGGCCGCTTCCGCCACGCCACCTGCAACTCGCGTAATCAAGGAGTTTCCTGTCGGTCCGGGGTCTGCCCCCCACGACGTCGCGCCCGCCCCTGACGGCACTGTCTGGTACACCGCACAGGGAGCTGGAGCCCTCGGGCGGCTCGATCCCGCAACCGGAAAGTGGAAGCACATCCCGTTGGGTCCCGGATCAGCGCCACACGGCGTGATCGTAGGCCCCGATGGGGCCGCGTGGGTCACCGACGGCGGTCTGAACGCGATCGTGCGCGTCGATCCGGTCTCGGAGGCCGTAGGAGTCTTCAAGTTACCCGCGAACAGGCCTGCAGTGAACCTGAATACCGCCGCTTTCGACGCCCACGGAATTCTCTGGTTCACTGGCCAGCGCGGGATTCTGGGACACGTCCACATCGAAAAGAGCAGCGTGTTCGTCGTCGACGCCCCACGCGGGGCCGGCCCATACGGGATCGCTGCGACTCCAAAAGGCGAAATCTATTACGCCTCACTGGCGGGCAACCACATCGCGAAGATCGACACGGCGACCGAAGGTGACGCCACGGTGATCGAACCGCCTACAGCCGGCCAGGGCGCTCGCAGGGTGTGGTCGGATTCAAAAGGACGTATCTGGGTCAGCGAGTGGAACGCTGGACAGCTCGGAATGTACGACCCGGCTTCCAGCCAATGGAAAGAATGGAAACTCCCGGGGCCAGGTCCAAAGGCCTACGCAGTCTTCGTCGACGACCGGGACATCGTATGGGTCAGTGAGTGGACCTCCAACGCGCTTGTCAGCTTTGACCCGAAAACCGAGCGTTTCACGTCACACCCGATACCCAGCCCCGGCGCGAACGTCAGGCAGATTCTCGGCAGGCCGGGTGAGATATGGATCCCCCAGTCGGGGACCGACAAGCTCGCGGTACTACGGACCGGGGAGTAGGCCTGCTCGCACGCCAGTCAGGGCCGCCTGGCCTGGGCGCTCGCGCAGGAGAGCGCCACGCGGCCCGCATATCCGGCGTGCGTCCGCGTAAAGCTGTTCACGTGACCCGCTCCAGGAACGATCCACAGCTCCTTGGCCGTGGCTGTTCGCCGCACCATCTCGTCGGTAAGGCGAAACTTCTCCAGCTCGGCGCGTGCCGCCAACACCACTTCCTGTACCCGTGCTAAGCACCCGCAGGCTGGCCGATCAACACCAGCTGCCATTCCAGTGCGCTGAGAGGCATTGTCGACGTTGGGCCTTCCACCGGGCACGCCCTTGAATCATCGTTCGGCGTACCCCTCAAGCCCACACCGGAGAGAGGGGGGCGGGTACGGTCGGAGCCTGGTCAGGGTGCGGCTCGTTCGTCCAACCAGTATTCGAAGGGCCCTCCCCAATCACCAGCGGCGCACGGGTCCTGCATGACGGCGATGTGAGCCTTTACGCGCACCACTCGGTTGCGTCCCCTCACCTGACGACGCCCCCGTCGGTCGTGAACTTGACGAAAGTCCAGTGCATCCAGCTAGCGCGGCAAGGTATTGCCTGGAGACTCGTTTCCTTCACCTTGCCTCCATTGCGATCAGAGCATTAGGCCATCTTCAGCGGGTGAAA
>VGZT01000019.1 GCA_016872495.1 SAR202 cluster bacterium | reverse complement strand
TCAGCGGCCGGGTTGGTGAACCTCGCTTCGGCGGTGAGATCGGCGTATCTGGCATCCGGCCCCTCCGTCAGAACCTACTCTGGGTTTCCTCGCGCCAGGGTGCCCGAAGGAAGCGGCTGTTTCGCGCCGAACACCGGAATGGTGATCGCTCCGGATAGCCTGGTAATTGGCGAGACGTCACGGGCGTGGGTGTTGCCGGTGAGATAGAGCTTGCCTAAGAGACTAGCGTTCAAGAAGAACCAGCCCTCGTGTCCCGCCGATACCATCCGAATCGTGTTATTGCCACTGGCGGCCGAGACCAGGTTGGTGGTTCTGTCGGCCCGAACGATACGGGTGGGGTTGCCGGCCGAGTCGTTCCCCCAGTGGCACCAGGTAGTGTCACTCCAAGCAAATACGGTGTGCCCGCGAATGCCCTGAGTCCTGAATTTGACGCCATGGCTCCAGCTGCCTTTGGTGGTTGCGTAGGGATGCGTGAACGTAAAGGCAATGATGCCGTCTGAAGCGTTGACAGCTGAGGCGGCTGACGCCCTCGCCCTCGGGGATACCCACGCCGGCCTTGACCGCAACCGCGGTGTATTCGCCGCAGCAGATCTCACGCAGCGTCAGATCCCGGTTTTGTGTCCTCGCCAAACACCTTGACCGAGAGCTTTGGCGCGTCGAACAGGGTCACTCGACGACCGACGCGCCGACGGTCACGTGGGCGTTGGCGAGGATCAGTCCGGACCGCCGGGACGGATCTATCTGGACGATCAGCCCTGCACTAACAGCGACGGCCGTTCGATCCGAACGACCGATCGGCGTACCAGCAGGACCGGATCTACCGACGGAGTCGGGCTGGCGGTTGCTGCCGGTGTGGGGGTGGGCGCCGGTGTTGTCGGTTGCCTCGGGGTTGGCGTAAGGGTTGGAGTCGGCGCCGGGGTCGGCGTCGACGACAGGGCCATGGGCGTCGGCCCCGGCAAGGGCGTGATGGTCGCGGCGGTACGTGTGGATATCGGGCTGTCGGGTCTCTGGATCCGTTCGTCGAGCTGCAGATTGAGACGATCGCCCGCAGCCGCAGGCACGGTCAATGCCAGTTGCTGCTCGCTGGTCTGGGTTGGGGCGGTGGCCTGACTACAGCGAGCGATCGCGACCAGAGCGCATGTGCGGGCAGCAGAAATCGGACGCCCAGTTCCAGGTCAATGGTCGAACGGCCGAACCCTTGCACCGTCTATGCCATGTCTACGGGAGCGACCTCAAGTAGGCCCGGGCACGATCGGGCCAGTCGACGGTGGTTCCCTGGGCTCCCGTCTGAAACAGGTTCTTCAGATCGGATTCGTTCCGTACCCCCCACCCCCGGACGACGAATCCGACGTCCCGGGCGAGTCCGATCGAGTCGGCGTCAGCGGTCGCCGCCTGCGGGCAGAGGCCCTGAATTCTGGCAGCGCGTGCCTGGTCGATCACCGACGGATCGATCTTCGAGATCAACCAGCTGTGCCTGATCTCTGGCACCAGCTCGCGTGAGCGCTCGAGTTGCTCAAGGGCAAAGGATGTGACTGTAATTCCCGGGGATTCAAACGGCTCGGCGGTAGCGAATCCCAGCCAGCCGTGACGCAGCAGTAGCTCTGCGACCGCATGCGCCAATGTCTCCTCCCCGGACTTGAGCTCGAGGTGGATGTGCGCCCGGCCATGGAATCTCTGCAGGACATCCTCAAGGGTCGGAATCCGGACCTGGCCCTTCGGCCTCTCGCCGGTAAAGCGGGCGCCGGCATCAAGGGATTGCAGCTCCGCGAGCGTATGCGTCGCGACGAGGCCGGAGCCACCGGTCGTCCTCTCGAGTGTTTCGTCATGGATGACGACGGCCGCGCCGTCGCTACTGAGCTGCGCATCGAGCTCGAAGTTGGGGAAGCCCGACTCGACGGCCAATTCAAAGGCCGGAATCGTGTTCTCCGGGGCTCTTGATGAGAAGCCTCGGTGGGCGATCAACGTGAATTCGGAGATAGCGGCCTCCTCTGCTCGCGGGGTAAGCGCTCGAGATCCAGACCAGGCGACTACCTGCGGTCAGCTGCTGCGGAATCGTGCCGGTGTTTTCAGTAGACCGAGCTCCCGTGCGCGCTGCATGACTGCCCGCTTTTCTTCGGCGTTCAGGCGATTCACCGGTGGCCGTGCTTCGCCGCAGTCGATTCCGATCCGCTCGCCAATGACGGCCTTTGCGATGTGGGACGCCGCGCCAAACATGGTCACAAGGTCGACAATGTCCCGGGTGGCCTTCTGTTTTTCGAGCGCCGTCGGCATGTCACCTTTCTCCCATGCGTCGAAGAGTTCCCGGTACAGCCCGGGGGCAAGGCTTGGAGGGGCGTCGACTACGCCGATCGCGCCCATGGTGAGCGCAGGGAGCAGGAGGCGGCCGCTGCCAGTGAACACCTTCAAGCCCATGTCCGCGAAGTCCCGGACGTAGGCGAAGTTGACGGCAGAATGCTTCAGTCCTGTCAGCTGTGGGACCGCCTTCTGGATCTTTTCCATCAACTGCGGCGTGATCTCAACCTGCGTTAGCTGGGGAAGGTTGTAGGCGAAGAATGGCAGGTCGGCCGCGTCGGCGACCGCGGCATAGTGCTCGAGGATCGATCGTTCGGTCGGCCGGTAGAAGAACGGCGGCACGCAGCAGATCGCGTCACAACCGGCCTCCCTTGCTGCGCGTGCGCCTTTGACCGCGCTGGCGGTCGTAGCTGCCCCCACGTGCATGATCGTGAACGCCTTGCCTGCGCACACCTCGCCCGCCACGCGTGCGACCGTCGCACGCTCCTGATCGTCGAAGATCGCGCCTTCGCCGGTCCCGCCAGCTACCCAGAAGCCGTGGACGCCGCCGAGGATGTTGTCTTCCAGGACCGCGCGGAGCGCTTTCTGGTTAATGCCGCCACTGGAGTCCATCGGCGTTGGATTGGCGGCGAAGACTCCCCGCCATTTGGATGTGGACGGAGAACGACCATTCGTGCGGTCAGTCCTGCTCATGTTCCTGGGCCTCCTGATGGTCCGGTTGCTGCCGCCAGTTTAGTCGAGTTGGCCGATCTACGCGAAGTTCGCATGAGTGCAGAGGCCACACGGGAATGGAAGCTGGGTTTGTGCGACGATAGAGAGGATGTTTGAATCGCTTTCTGACAAGCTGACTGTCGCCTTTGGCAAGCTGACGGGCCGGGGTCGAATCACCGAAAAGGACGTCGACGAGGCGCTCCGGGCGGTCCGTCTCGCGCTGCTCGAGGCCGACGTCGACTTCAAGGTCGTCGCTCAGTTCGTCAAGAAGATCAAGGAACGGGTATCCGGGGCCGATGTTTTCGGCTCGCTCACGCCCGACCAGACGATCCTCAAGGTCGTGCACGAGGAGCTGACCGCCGTTCTCGGCGGTGAGGTGGTCGATCTCGCGCGGGGTGAGCGCCCGCCGACGGTCGTCATGCTGGTTGGCCTCCAGGGTGCCGGTAAGACAACGACTGCGGCCAAGCTGGCGCTCCACATCCGCAAGACCAGGAAGCAGGACGTGATGCTGGCTGCCTGCGACCTGAAGAGGCCGGCCGCCATCGAACAGCTGATCCAGCTTGGCAAGCAGCTGAACGTGCCCGTTTACTCCGAGGACCCGTCGAAGTCGTCCGCTCGTCAGGTCGCGACCAACGCGGTTAAGGCGGCGCAGGCTCAGAACATCTACTGGTTGATCCTCGACACCGCGGGCCGGCTTCACATCGACGAGGAGCTGATGACCGAGCTGGGCGAGATCCGCAAGGCGGTGAGCCCGGTCGAAAGTCTCCTGGTCGTCGACGCTATGACGGGTCAGGATGCCGTGCGGTCAGGCGCCGAGTTCCACGAACGCGTTGGACTGACCGGAATAGTCATGACCAAGATGGATGGGGACGCCAGGGGTGGGGCTGCCCTGTCGATGCGATCGGTCACCGGCGTGCCGATCAAGTTCATTGGCGTCGGCGAAAAAACGGACGGCCTGGAGGCGTACCACCCTGATCGCCTTGCTTCGCGTGTGCTTGGCATGGGCGACATCGCCAGCCTGATCGAGAAGGCCGAGCAAGACCTGGATCTCGCACACGCGAAGGAACTCGAGAAGAAACTTCGCAAGTCCCAGTTTGATCTGGAAGATTTCCTGCAGCAGTTGCAACAGGTCCGGAAAATGGGACCGCTTCAGGACATCCTGGGCATGCTGCCTGGCATGGGTGCGTTGCGCGGAAAAATAGATACCAGCAAGATCGACGAAAAGCGACTCGTTCGCGCCGAAGCGATCGTCTATTCGATGACACATGCTGAGCGCCGCGATCCGAGGATAATCAACGGTTCCAGGCGGCGCAGGATTGCGCTTGGTTCCGGGACAACTGCGTCGGACGTAAATCAGCTGCTAAACCAGTTTGCGGAAATGCAGAAGCTGATGAAGAAGATCTCCGGGCCCGGTGGCAAGCGCGCGTTGATGGGCATGCTCGCCGGCAAGCGCTAGACGCTGCGCTTTTTCTACCCGCGGCGGCCTAAACGCCGTGGCATTCTGCCTTGACGGTTCAAGGCGGCGCTACTTAATATTGCTTTCGGGCAGATGCCCGAGAGCCCAAGGAGAGGCTCGAAACAAATAGACCATTGGCGGTCGAGGAGGCTTTATGGAAGTCCTCATTACCGCCGTCTTTACGGCCCTAGTTGTCGCGATACTGGCAGGCGTCATCGGTTTCTGGCTAAGGAACGCGCTGATATCCCGAAGTGCCAAGGCGGCACTCGGGGCGGCCCAGGATCAGATTCGACGAGCGGAGGAACGCAGCAAAGAGATCCTTCTTGAAGCAAAGGAAGAGGCCATCCAGGCCAAGACCGCGCTTGAGCAGGAACTCAGGGCCAGACGGCAGGAATTTCAGAAGCAGGAACAACGTTTAGAACAGAGAGAAGAGAGCCTGGAAAGGCGATCTTCAGGGCTTGATTCCAGAGAATCAAAGCTCAGAAATGCAGAAGCTCAAAACGAGAAAAAGATCGGGGAGTTAGAAGCGCTCAGGCTTGAAGAAGCCAAGCGACTCGAGTCCATCTCGGGGCTGTCGCTCTCGGAAGCCAAAGAACTCTTGTTGAGGCGCGCCGAGGAGGGCATACAGTTCGAACTGGCCCGCCGCACTCGGGATGCCGAAGAGCAGTTCCACGACCAGGCGGACGGCGTCGCGCGCGAGATCATCGCCGGATCGATCCAGAGGCTGGCGTCGGAAGTCGTCGCGGAATCTACTGTGGCTTCCGTCCAGATCCCGAGCGACGAGATGAAGGGCCGCTTGATCGGTCGGGAAGGCCGGAACATCCGCGCAATCGAAGCGGCGACTGGCGTCGACCTGATCATCGACGACACGCCTGAGACGGTCTCGATCTCGTGTTTCGATCCCATCCGCCGGGAAGTCGCCCGGCGTGCCCTGGAGAAGCTGATCCAGGACGGCAGGATCCATCCTGCGCGCATTGAGGAGCTTGTGCAGCGCGCCCAGGCGGACGTGAACGAGACGATCCGGAAGGCCGGTGAGCAGGCGATGCTCGACTCGAACGTCAAGGGTCTGCACCCCGAGCTCATCAAGATGATGGGCAGGCTCAAGTACCGGTACAGCTACGGCGAGAACGTCCTGCAGCACAGCGTGGAAGTGTCTCTGATGGCTTCGATGCTGGCGTCTGAACTTGGCAGCAAGGTGAACGTGGCCAGGACGGCCGGGTTCCTGCACGACATCGGGAAGGCGCTGACCCACGAGGTCGAAGGCCCGCACGCAGAGATCGGCGCCGACCTGGTCGCCAAGTACGGCATGCCCGATGAGATCCTGAAGGCGATTCGCGAGCATCACGACCGGGAGATGACGACGGTCGAGTCGTTCCTCGTTGCCGCGGCGGACGCAATCAGCGCGGCGCGGCCGGGGGCACGTCGTGACACCGTCGAGCATTACATTCAGCGTCTCGAAGCCCTCGAGAACGTGGCCAGAGGGTTTGCCGGGGTCGAACGCTGTTTTGCCATCCAGGCCGGTCGCGAGATCCGGGTGATGGTCAAACCGGAAGAGATCGATGACTCGAAGGCGGTCGTACTGGCACGCGACATTGTGAAGAGGATCGAAGAGACCCTCGCGTATCCGGGTCAGATCAAGGTTGTGGTCATCAGGGAATCTCGAACGGTAGAGTTCGCCAGGTAGCACAGGCGTTGGGCGGCCGCCGACGCTCGTTGGCGGCCGCTGCGATCGAGGCACGGACCGCAGACGAAGAAACGAGGAGGGCCGTGCGCGTTCTAATGGTCGGAGATGTGGTCGGTCGACCCGGTCGGCATGCGCTCGCCACGATTCTTCCCGACCTGCGCAAGGAACTGGCGCTCGACTTCGCGATCGTCCAGGGCGAGAACATCGCGGCCGGGTTCGGCCTGACGCTCGATACCGTTAAGGAACTGCTCGCCGCGGGGGCAGATGTCGTCACGACCGGCAACCACGTCTGGGACCGCAATGAGTTCATCACCCATCTCAACGACCGGGCATTGCCGGTCATCAGGCCGATGAACTATCCGCCCAGCGTTCCGGGCCGTGGTTTCATCGACCTGGGCGGACTGGTCGTCGTCAACCTGATCGGCCGGGTGTTCCTGGGTGAGTTCGATTCGCCGTTTGCGGTGATGGAGAAGTTCCTGAAATCGCACGACGCGGTCGGACGCCCGGTCCTGGTCGATTTCCACGCTGAGGCGACGTCCGAGAAGCAGGCGATGGGCTACTTCCTGGATGGCCGCGTGGCGGCGCTGGTTGGCACCCATACTCATGTGGCGACCGCCGATCAGCGGATCCTTCCGAAAGGCACCGCGTACGTGACCGACCTCGGGATGGTTGGTCCGATGGACTCGGTGATTGGAATGGAGGTCGGCGACGCCCTCTTTCGATTCCTCAACAACATGCCGCGACATCTCCGGGTTGCCGAGGGCGCGTGCCGGTTCAATTCCGTCATGATTGAGCTGGACGACCAGACCGGCCAGGCGGTGGCCATCGAGAGAATCGACCGGGAGACGACGCATTGAGCGAGGGCGAATCGATGCAGCGGCCGCAGGTAGACCTGCATCTTCACACCACCGCCTCCGACGGGAGGCTCACGCCGACCCAGCTCATTGACCAGGTCGGCGGAACGGGCCTCAAGGTGATCTCGATCACGGATCACGACACGACTGCGGGCCTGGCGGAGGCGAAGACACGCCTTGTGCGATTCCCGCACATCCGCTTGATCACGGGTATCGAGTTGAGCGCGGAGAGTTCAGGGTCCGAGATCCATCTGCTCGGCTACTTCTTCGACGAGTCCAACGTCGAATTCCAGGCGTTGCTGTCGCGCATGCGGGATTCCCGAGTCGACGCGGCTCGCCGCACGGTTGAAAAGCTTGCAACGCTCGGCATTCATATCTCATGGGACCGCGTTCAGGAGCTTGCCGGCGGCGCGGTGGGCAGGCCCCACATCGCGCGCGCGATGGTTGAGGCTGGCTACATCAGGTCGATGCAAGAGGCGTTTGATCGCTACCTGGGCGATGACGGGATTGCGAGGGTGTCGCGGGAAAAGCTGGTTGCCAGGGACGCGCTCCAGCTGCTTCACCGCCTGGGAGGGGCCGGGGTCATCGCCCACCCGCGTACGGTCGGCGACATTGAACGGGTCGTAATCGAGCTCGCCGACGATGGACTCGACGGCATTGAGGTGTATACGGAGAAGTACGGACCCGAGCAGCTGGCGTTGTACCGCAATCTGGCTGAGCGATACGGCCTGCTCGAGTGCGGTGGCAGCGATTACCACGCCAATGGCAACGAGAGCGAAGTGGTCCCGGGCGGGATCGGGGTGCTGGGCCCGTCTATCGACGTGGTGTCGCGGCTCGAATCACGCGCGGCGGCGCGGCAGCCGGGCGCGTCGAAAGCGACCGGGTAGCCGGCGGTTCGATGGCTCGGCGGACGCCCGCGGTCGAGGCTTGATAGTTGAATCAGGACCTGGTGACCCTGCTGCTGGCGGTCGTCGCGGGGTACGCGTTCGGCTCGGTCCCCGCGGTCTTCCTGTTCGTCAAGGCCCGGACCGGAGTCGACTTGCGGCAGGCCGGATCCGGCAACGTTGGGCTTTCGAACGCGATTCAGCAGGCCGGTCTGGGCATCGCCGGACCGATCATCGCTTACGAGGTCTTCGTAAAGGGCGCCTTGCCGGTCTTCCTCGCATCCCGGTTCGTGCTGGATCTTGGAATGAGCGTCCAGGTTGCCGTTGGCCTCGCGGTATTAGCGGGCCATAACTGGCCGATCTTTTTGGGATTCAGGGGCGGCCGAGGGCTGGCGCCTTCGATCGGCGTTCTGCTTGCCCTTAATCCGTTGCTGCTGGTGGCTTACGGGGCGGTAGCCGCCGGCCTGTGGTTGTTTACGAGAAGCAGTCCCGTGGCATGGCTGATCTCGATGTTTGCGCTTCCCGGCTGGGTCGTCGCGTTCCGCCTTCCGGGCGAACTGTTCATATTCGTCGGGGTGTACACGGCGATCATCATATTCAGGCGTTCGCTGGGTAACTGGCCGGGTCCCCAGGTGGAGCGGGTTTTCGCCGCGAACAACGGGCGGATCCTGCTGAACAGGATCATTCTCGATCGAGATGTCGCGAGCAGGGATGAATGGTTGAAGCGCCGGCCACGCGCGCAGAGCGGGGAGGAGGTAGAGCGGCCTTGACCGGGACGGGGGCCGTTGTCTACTGCAAGCGCCATCCCAGTGTAGAGTCGAACCTCAGGTGTTCCCGCTGCGACGACCTGATCTGCCCACGCTGCCTCGTGCACACGCCGGTCGGCGCTCGCTGCAGTGATTGCGCAAAGGTGCGCATGAACCCGGCGTTCGACTTGCGTGGTACGGCGCTGCTCCGCGCCGCGCTGGGCGCCGCTGGCGCCGGTGCGGCCGCCTGGGGTGCTTACCTGTTCTTCCTCTGGTGGATCGGTCCGCTCGGGTTCCTGCTGTGGCTGCTGGCTCCGCTGGCGATCGGGTGGGGAGTCGCGGAGGCCGCCTTTCGCTCGGCCGGCTACCGGCGGCACCGGCGATTGATGTGGATCGCCGCTGGAGGAGTCGTAGTGGGTTTCGCGGTCGCATTCGTCGTCGTACGGGCGGTGTCGCCGGGCGGCGCGCTTCCGGCAAACGCACTCGAAGCCATCGGGCGCAGCCTGCTGGGAATACTGATCGCCGCTGCGATGGCTGCGTATCGCCTGCGCATTTAAAACCGGTGCCCGCGTTGCCGCAGGACGATTGTTTGGTTAGAGTATTTTCCCGGACTGGCAGTAGGAGTGCGCCGTGGCTGATAAGGTCAGGCCCTGTGAGGGGGCATGTAGCCCAGCTTCGGTGGTGGCTGGCTGATCGGCCGGGCCGCGTAATCAAGCCGTGGGCAAAGCCCACGGTTTTTTTTTGGCACAGATTCGGGCGTCAGGCCCGTGTCGGTGGATCGCAAGCGGAAGACGATGGATCCAGTAGTTCGAGCGACGCAACTCGAAAAGAAGTACGGTCGGCTCACGGCGGTCGACCGCATCTCATTTGAAGTAAGGCCAGGCGAGACCTTCGGCTTGCTGGGCCCGAACGGTGCGGGCAAGACGACCACGATGCGAATGATGGCGTGCATCTCGCCACCGACCTCAGGCGACTTGACGGTCCTGGGAATGGACGTGCGCCGGCAATCGCGGGCGATCAGGGACGCGCTGGGGGTTGTAGCTCAGCACGACGGGCTGGACCCGGATTTGAGCGCCCGCGACAACCTGATCGTGCATGCCCGGTATTACGGGCTCCGAGGGTCCGTCGCGGGGGCACGGGCGGACGAGGTGCTGGAGTTTTTTGGCCTCACCGCCCGTTCCAGGGACGAGGTGGACAATCTTTCAGGTGGTCTAAAGCGGCGGCTCAGCATAGCGCGTGCCTTCATGCACAGGCCACGGATGGTGATCCTGGACGAGCCGACCACCGGTCTTGACCCTCAGAGTCGCAACCGGGTGTGGGAGCAGCTTGCGAATCTGAAGCAAGAGGGGGTGACGATCGCCATGTCAACCCACTACATGGAGGAGGCTGCATCCCTGTGCGACCGGCTGGTGGTCATCGATCACGGCCGGATCCTGGCCGAGGGGACGCCCGACGCTCTCGTTCGTGAGATCGCAGGCGCACAGACGGCGATGTTGAAGGTGGAAGGACCAGAGAGGGCCCGGGTAGTCAGGGCGCTTGCCGAGCGCGGATACCAGGCGCACGGAAGGGGCATGCTCCTGGCGGTACACGGACGCGACGGCGACCGACCGCAGGTGGAAGGCCTGGGTGTGGCCCATGTGATCTACAGGCCGTCGACGCTCGAGGATGCATTCCTTGCATTGACCGGGCGTGAGCTGAGGGACGAATAGTGGCGCTCGCTGTAATTGGCAAGACCGCGGATTTTCGGCCGGCAAACGTGATTGGCGTGTGGCTGCGCCATTTCACCGCCTTCAAGCGTGGATACCTGATCGAGACCACCGCGATCGTGGTCGAGCCGGTGTTCATCTTGCTGGCGGTCGGCTTCGGGGTCGGCCAGCTGGTCGGCCAGCTGGCGGATGTTTCATACGCCGAGTTTGTCGCACCCGGGATCGTGGTTGGGAATGCCATGTGGCACGCCCTGTTTGAATGCTCGTGGGGTGCCTACCGCCGCATGCAGATACACAAGATCTACGAGTCGCTATTGACCGCGCCGGTCAATATGAGGGAGCTTGCCGGCGGTGAAATCGCGTGGGGCGCGACAAGGGCGGTGATGACCACCGTGGCGGTGCTGGCCGTAGCGGCGGCGCTCGGTCTGATCGGATCGCCAATGGGACTCGGCGTAATCCTGGTCGGCGCCCTCACCGGGCTGATGTTCGGGTCGCTGGGACTCGTGTTCGCGTCGGTTGCGCCTACGACCCACTCATTGACGCTCGTGTTCACGCTTGTCGGGACTCCGTTGTTCTTCTTCAGCGGAGCGTTCTTCCCGATCAGCTCGCTGCCGTCTTACCTGCAGCCGGTCGCGTGGGCTATGCCACTGACGCCGGCCGTTCAAGCGGCGCGCGGGTTTGCTACGGGCTCGGTCGGAGTACAGGAGGTCCTTGCCCTGGCCTACCTTGCCGGCCTGACTCTCCTGTTCTACCCGCTGGCGACATACCTGCTGAGGCGCCGACTGATCGCGTGACGCCCTCACGAGCCAGGGGGCAGACGGCGGCGCGCCCTGCGCGACTGGAGGACCAGCCAGCCGATCCCGGCCACGATTACGACCGCGGCGCCCGCATAGGCCATCGTAGGAGCGACGAGCCCTTCGCCCGACCTGCCGCGGCTGGCCACTTCGATGCTGAAGGAGGCCTCTCCCGAACCTTCCGCGGAAGTCACTTCTACGAATACCTCCCACGTCCCGGCCCGGTTGACCTTGGCGTTGCCGACAAAGGTCGTTGGGTCCTCCGGCGACCGAAGTGCCGGCGTCTTGACCTCCTGGATGCCTCGCCTGCCCAGGATCACCCAGACCCGTGGATCTGAGGCGGTCGCGCCGGTTGCGGTCAGGGTTGGGCGGACATGGAACTGGAGGTCGCCCACGACCGGCCGCGCCGGCAGCACATCGACGACCAGGTGGTAGGGCCCGGCCTGCCCCTGGAAAGCTTCGGATTCCGCCTGGCCGGACGCCAGGGGCGGGGCCGCGACGACCAGCCAGAAAGCGGCCAGGAGACCGATGGCGAGCGAGATTCGGGCGCGACTCAATTTGTGCATATGCAGATTGTAAGGTGATGATCCGGTAGAATCGCTCGGTTCCGGCGAGGCCAATCCGGTGGCCGGCACTACAGGCACGTCTTGGTGAGCAGGAGGGGTGCGACGTGGCGCAGATTCGACCGAACAAGGCCAGGGCAAAACTCAAGGCAGGTGGGATCGTGAATGCGGTCGGCGGTCTGAACGACCCCGACATGGTCGACATGGCCGGTCCCCTCGGCATGGATGCCGTCTGGTTCGAAGGCGAGCACGGGGGAGTCGACTACCGTGACGTCTCTGACCTGACGCGCGCTTGTGACCTGTGGGGTCTGACTTCGATTGTGCGGGTCGGATTCAACAACGCGAATGTCATCTATCGAACGCTGGACCGGGGCGCGCAGGGCATCGTGGTCCCGCACGTGAACACGCGCGCAGAGGCGGAGGCTGCGGTCGATGCTGCCAAGTTTGCGCCGATAGGGCACCGCGGGATGTTCACGAGCCGGCAGGGTTACGGGGTTGCCGACTACCTGAAGGTGGCCAACGACCAGACGATGTTGATCGTGCTCATCGAGGACATCGTTGCCGTCAAGAACCTTGACGACATCCTCGGCGTAGATCACATCGACGTGTTTCTGGTCGCACCGTCCGATCTTGCCCAATCAATGGGGCACATCGGTGATTACGGTCATCCCGAAGTCCAGAAGGTGATCGACGAAGCGGCGGCCAAGATCACCAAGGCCGGCCGCGTGGCCGGTCACATCTCTACCACGGAGTCTGTCCCCGGACTGATCAGAAGGGGTTTCCGGTTCTTCCTGGCGAACAGCGGCGACTGGCTGGCGCGCGGGGCCCAGCAATATCTGGCGGCGGTGCAGGCGGCTCGCAAGTGACCCTGAGCCTTCGCCATGGTGCGCTGATCCTGGTAGCTGTCCTCCTCGTGGCGGTCGGGTGTCGCGGTGGCGCTCGCACTCCCCCGGACGTCCGGATTCCGCTGGTTACGCCGACGCCGGTGCCCCAGCGATGCCTTAACGACGCGTACCCCGCGAGCGCGCCGCAGTTTGCCGGAGATCAATTTGCCTATACGGAATTGCCAAGCGGGCTGAAGATATTCGACATCGAGACCGGCAAGGGCGACTCACCAACTGCGACGAGTACGCTCGTAGTCCGCTATTCCGGATTCTTGCCTGACGGGTGTGTGTTCTCTACCACCTACCTCGAAAAGGGTCCGGTGCCGATCGAACTGCGGAGCGCCATCCCGGGCCTGGTGGAGGGGGCGGCAACGATGAAGCCCGGGGGCATGAGGCGCATGCGAATCCCCGCAGCGCTCGCCTACGGTGCAGCCGGATTCCCGGGCAGAGTCCCGCGCAACTCGGAGGTCATATTCGTCTTGGAGTTGGTGGCGTCCTCTCCCGACGCGACGCCGGGTCCGGCGAAGCCGGCGGCCGGGCAGTAGCTTGCAGCCTGCTGTAGCGAACGCCCCGGCTCGGAGCGTGTTGACATGACCCAGCGGCATGTTCCGGGCAGGGCCGCCCGGGTGCATCATTCGGCACTGGTCATAGACACCCATATCGACACGCTGACGCACATCGTCGCTCGCTCACCGGACTTCTCGACCGTGCTGTCCGATGGCCGGGTCGATATCCCGAGGCTCAGAAAAGGGGGCGTGGGCGCCGCTTACTTCGCGGTCTGGATCGACGAGGGCACGCCAGATACCGAGGCGCTCAAATACACGCTGCGCTCGATCGAGGCGATGCACGAAGCTGTTGCGGTCTATTCGTCGGACCTGGAGGTTGCGCTAACCGGCGCCGATATCACGCGGATCCACGCCGCCGGCAAGGTGGCGGTCGTGATCACGATTGAGGGCGGGCGCGTGATCTGCGACGACCTGCGTGTCCTGGGCGCGCTGCAACGCCTGGGCGTGCGCTCAATCACCCTTGCGTGGGGGGCTGCGACCACCTGGATGGATTCCTGGAACCAGGAGAAGCATGGCGGACTCACCGGCTTTGGCCGCGACGTCGTCCGCGCGATGAACGACCTGGGCATGGTCATCGACGTGTCGCATGCCTCAGACAAGGCCTTCTGGCAGATCCTCGAGGTCTCCTCGCAGCCGGTGTTTGCCTCCCACTCGTCCTGCCGCGCCCTGACGCCCACGATGCGGAATATGACCGACGAGATGATCGTGGCGATGGCGGCAAGGGGTGGCGTGGTCAATATCAATTTCGGCGCCGGATTCCTGACCGCTGATCCGGACCGTGTGCACCCCAGGCGGTTCGGACCTCAGCAACCGGAGCCGAGAGACCTTTTTGACCGGGTTGGCTGGCGTTCCCCGGAACCCGGGGTGCCGTTCGAACGACTGATCGCCCACTTCGAGCACGCGATCAAGGTCGCCGGGGCCGATCACGTCGGCATCGGCTCCGATTTCGACGGCGTGAAGTCGGTGCCCGATGATATGGAAGACATCTCGATGCTCCCGGCGATTACGGAAGCGCTGCTCGGCAGGGGGCACTCGGAAGCTGACGTCCGGAAGGTACTTGGCGAGAACAACCTGAGGCTAATGGCCGCGGTTACCGGCGCGTAGTCCGCGCCGGCGCTCAGACCGTTCTGGAGAAGATCGCGACGGACTTGCTCGGGTCGAGCCCGCACGATCTGACGAAGCTGCCCGCTTCGCCGTCGCCGGGCAGCAACGCGGCGAATACGTCGGGCACGCGCCGCTGCCGGCAGGAGTTGACGAGCTCGTCGACCAGCTTGCGCCCGACCCCGCGCCGCCGCGCCTTTGGGTCGACAGCCACCGCCATGATCCATGCACCGCGCGGCAGGCCATACTCGCCGCCGCGCAGTTCAGATAGCAAGAAGCCGATGATTCGCCCGCGTGACTCGGCGACAAAACAGCCCCATGGCGCTTCCGGAAGAGCTTTCCCATCAGCGAGGCGCAGGAAGCGGTCCACGTAACGGTCCCAGGTTCTGGAACGGTCGGCGCCGACGATGCGACCGTCGAGAGTTCGGACCGCGTCGGCGTCTTCGTGGCGGAGCGGCCGGACGATCACCTCGTCGTTCATACCATGCCTGCTCTGACTCGGGGCTGACCGCGCGCTGCGAATCGTACAACATTCGCGCGACGTCGATTGCAAGACGCCAGCAGCTTCACGACCGGTATGCTGTCCCGGGAGGAATCATGGGCGATTTCAAGGAACGGATAGGGTTCGAAGCTGGTGGCCGACGCCTGGAGGACGCGCTGGTGTGGGCGCGTGCGAACGGGTTTCACTTCGTCGATTTCAACGCGGATATCGGTCCTAACCACCTGCATGAATGGAGCGACCAGCGCGTCGAGAGTGTTCGCCGTACGGCAGCGTCCGCCCGAGTGGAACTGATCCTGCACACGTTATCCGGCGTTAACGTGGCCGAGTTCTCGCCCTTCGTCGCGCCCGCCGTCGACCAGTACCTGCAGGCGAACATCAGGCTCGCCCAGCGGCTTGGCAGCAGCAAGATGATCGTCCATGCCGGATATCACTTCAGCAGTAACGAACCACAAAGAAAGTCGGTATCGCTCGAGCGGTTGAAGCGCACGGCGCTGGTGGCGGAGAAGGCCGGGGTCACCCTGCTGCTGGAAAACCTCAACCGCGAGCCCGATGACGCCGAGGTGCACTACCTGGCGTTCGACGTCGATGGGTGCCGCCCCTATTTCGAGGCGATCGCCGGTCCCGCGTTCGGATGGGCGTTCACCGCCAATCATGCGCACCTGGTCCCCGAGGATTTCGATGGCTTTCTCGACGCCTACGGCATTGAACGTATCGGCGAGGTACGTCTTGCCGATTGCCGCGGTGACAAGGAAGAGCACCTGCTGCCGGGCGAGGGCACGCTCGACTTCAGGCGGCTGTTCAGGCGCCTGGAGGACGCGGGCTATCGAGGACATTATTCGATGGCGTTCGGGTCCGACCAGGACAAGCTGCGCGCACGGGACCTGTTTGCCGGGATGGTTTGACCCTCCAACCTGCTCCCCGTAGGATTCGACAGGCATGAGTTCTGGCTCGACAGTCCTCCTTCGAACCCGGTTGTATGACGCCCATGTGAAATCGGGAGCGAAGCTCGTTCCCTTCGCCGGGTGGGAGATGCCGGTCAGCTATCCGCAGGGGATCATTGCCGAGGTCACGTCGGTGCGGACCGGCGCCGGCATGTTCGATGTCTCCCATATGGGCCGCCTGCGCGTCACTGGTCACGGCGCTGTCTCCTTCCTGGGCACGGTCTGCAGCGCCAACGTTGCCGGCATCAGGCCAGGGCGCTCCAGGTACCACCTGATCTGCAACGAGGCGGGCGGAATCATCGATGACGCGATCGTCTACCGGCTGGACGACGAGGAGTGCCTGCTGGTGGTGAACGCGGGCAACAAGAAGGCGGTCCTGGAGTGGATGCTGCCCCGAGCGCAGAAGATGGGTGGCGTTTCCATCACCGACACGTCCTCCGATTTCGCAATGATCGCGGTCCAGGGTCCAGACGCGGTCGGGACGGTCGACCGTATCTCGAACGGCGGGGGTTCAAGGATCCGGCCATTTCAGATCGGGACCATAGAGGTTGCAGGCGCATCGATGCTTGCTGGCCGTACCGGGTACACGGGCGAGGACGGATTCGAGGTAATGCCCGCTTCAGGGGTGGCGATTCGGGTCTGGGACCGGTTGATCGCCGAGGGCGTGATGCCGTGCGGTCTGGGTGCCCGAGACGTGTGCCGGCTTGAGGCCGGCCTCATGCTCCACGGGGTCGACATGACGGTCGAGAACAATCCGTATGAAGCGGGCCTTGAACGCTTCTTGTACCTCGATTCGCCTGGCTACATTGCGGCGGAGGCGCTCAGGCAGATCCGCGATCAGGGCACCCGGCGCACGATCGCAGGTTTTCGGGTGCTGGAGCGTGCGATCGCACGTCACGGATACCAGGTTTTCCAGGGCGAATCGGTGGTCGGTGTGGTGACGTCGGGAACCCACTCTCCCACGCTTGACGCTGATATAGGGATGGGCTACTTTGACCGCGCGTTCGCATCCCCCGGCACGAAGCTGAGCATCGATGTACGTGGCAGGCGCGTGAGCGCCGAAATCGTATCGTTGCCTTTCTACGCGCGAGCACGGGCTTAGGAGCCGCCGCCCTTGTTCGTCCTTTCGGTCCTACTCCTTGAGGCTCCATACGAAGTGGCGCGTGGTAGAGGATGTATGCATGGCTGCTGAAAACCCAAAGGATCTCAAGTACAGCAAGGAACACGAGTGGGCGCGGGTCAGCGGCGGTTCGGCGGTAATCGGGATCACGCACTTCGCCCAGGACTCGCTCGGCGACATCGTCTACGTCAGCATCCCTGGCGTGGGCTCGAACGTCAGGCAGTTCCAGAAGATGGGCGAAGTGGAATCGGTCAAGGCCGTTAGCGACCTCTTCTCTCCGCTCAGCGGCAAGGTCGTCGAGCGCAACGAAGAGTTGCTCAAGAATCCCGAGACGTTAAACAAGGCCCCGTTCGGCGGTGGCTGGCTGATCAAGGTGCACTTGAGTGATCCGGCCGAGATTGACAACCTCATGGATGCCGAGGCCTATGATCGGCACACGGCAGACGGCCATTAGATGGCCATGATTCAGCGAGGCTCGGCGCGCAGGCCGGCGGATTTCTCTCCATATATCCCGAACACCGACGACGATCGGGCCAGGATGCTGGAAGCGATTGGCGTTGAACAGTTCGAAGACCTGATCCATGACATACCCTCGCACAAGCGGTATCCGACCCTGAAACTCAGGCCGGCCGCCTCCGAGCTCGAGCTCGGGCGCGAGATCTCGGCGATGGCCGAGGCGAATCAGTACCCGGGACCGTATTCCTGCTTCCTCGGCGCCGGCGCTTATCGTCATTTCATTCCCGCGGTGGCCAAGCGGATCGTCTCCCGCGGTGAGTTCATGACCTCTTACACGCCTTACCAGCCTGAGGTCGCCCAGGGCACCCTGCAGACCGCATTTGAGTTCCAGACGCTGGTTGCGCTGCTCCTCGGCATGGAAGTTGCCAACGCGGGGATGTACGACGGCCCGACCGCCTTTGCGGAGGGCGCGCTGATGGCCTGCCGGGTGACCGGTCGCGGCAAGCTGGCGGCGGTGAGCTCTGTGAGCCCGCGCCTGCTGGAAGTCGTCCGCTCTTACACCGAGCCACAGTCGATCACCCTCGAGGTCCTGGACGAAGAAGAGGATGAAGTCCCCGGCGATGTCGCGGCGCTGCTGATCCAGAGCCCGAACGGGCTGGGGACGATCGAGGACCTGGCCCGCTGGTCGCAGGCCGCCCACGCGAGCGGGGCCCTCGTGGTGGCGTCGGTCAACCCGACGTCGGTCGCACTCTTCAAGTCGCCCGGGGAGTGTGACGTGGACATAGCGACCGCAGAGGGGCAGGCCCTCGGAGTACCGCCGGCGTTCGGCGGGCCATACGTCGGCCTGTTTGCCTGCAAGTCAGAGTTCGTGCGCCAGATGCCCGGCCGAATCGTCGGCCGGACGAGCGACGGGCAGGGTAAGCCGGGTTACGTGTTGACGCTGCAAACGCGTGAGCAGCACATCCGGCGTGAGAAAGCGACTTCGAACATCTGCACCAGCACGCAGCTGATCGGACTCATGGTGACCTCTTACCTGGCGACCATGGGCAAGCGTGGCATGCGCGAAGTCGCAGAGCTTTGCTATCACAAGGCCCACTACGCCGCCGAGCAGATCGGCAAGGTGCTCGGTTACTCCCTGCCCGTGCCCGGCACGTTCTTTCACGAGTTCGTGATTGGCTGCCCGCTGCCGCCGTCGGAGATCAACGAGCGATTGCTTGAGCAGGGGATCATCGGTGGCCTGGACGTTAGCGACCGTGTCGATAACGGGATGTTGATCTGCGTGACCGAGATGAACACGCGTGCCGAGATCGACGGGTTGGTGGGAGCGCTTCGCGAGATCGGGGCGGGCCTGCGATGAGCCAGTTCACCGCTCGTTCGGTCGACCGCCGGCTGTTGATGGACCGCTCGGTCGCGGGTCGCCGGGCGATGCGTCTGCCGCAGCCCGACGTTCCGGTGGCGCCCCTGCCCGGCGCTTCGATGCTGCGCAAAGAGCTCGAGCTGCCCGAGTTGAGCGAGCTCGAGCTCGTCAGGTACTTCTCCCTCCTGAGCCAGCTCAACTTTTCGATCGACACAAACTTCTATCCGCTCGGGTCGTGCACGATGAAGTACAACCCGAAGCTGAACGACGAAATGGCGTCGTTGCCGGGGCTCAGCGACATCCACCCCCTGCAGGATGGCGCCACCGTTCAGGGCGCGCTGAGGATCATGTTCGAGTTACAGGAGGCGCTGGGAGAGATCACCGGCTTGCCGGGAGTTTGCCTGTCGCCCCTGGCCGGCGCGCAGGGTGAATACGCCGGGCTGCTGGTTGCGAGGGCCTATCACAGGTCGCGCAACGATTTGAAGCGGACCGTCGCGCTGATCCCTGATAGCGCGCACGGTACCAATCCGGCGTCGGCGGCGATGGCCGGGCTGGAAGTCGTGACCGTGCCTTCCGACAAGAACGGCAACATCGATGTCCAGGCGCTCAGGCAGCACGTGGATGAGCGCACGGCCGTGTTCATGTTGACCTTGCCCAGCACGGTCGGGTTGTTTGATCCGTCGATCCTGGAAATCACGAAGACGATCCATGACGCCGGCGGACTCGTTTACGCCGACGGCGCCAACCTGAACGCGTTACTTGGGCTGACCCGGCTCGGTGACCTGGGTTTCGACATCGCGCATTCGAACCTGCACAAGACGTTCTCCACGCCCCACGGCGGCGGCGGGCCGGGCGCCGGTCCCGTACTGGTCAGCGAGGCGTTGCGGCGCTTCCTGCCTACGCCGGTCGTGCAGCGCGCAGACAACCAGTACCGTCTCGCCGCGCCGGCCGACAGCGTCGGGCGGCTCAACGGGTTTCACGGAAGCTTCGGGATCCTTGTCCGGGCCTATACATACATACGCACGATGGGCCTTGAGGGTATGCGGCAGATCAGCGAGAACGCGATCATCAATGCCAACTACATTCAAGTCAGGCTGAAGTCCGACTATGACCTCGCATTTGCTGGCCGATACAGCATGCACGAGGTCGTGTTCAGCGCTCGCAAGCAGAAGGCGAAGGGCGCAAGCGCCCTGGATGTCGCGAAGCGGCTGATCGACTACGGGGTGCACCCGCCCACCATGTACTTTCCGCTGATCGTCCCTGAGGCGCTCATGGTCGAGCCGACCGAGACCGAGAGCAAGGAGACGCTCGACCAGTTCATCGCGATCATGCAGAAGATCGCGCGCGAGGCCGAGGACACGCCTGAGGTGTTGAAGTCGGCGCCGCACGACACTCCAAACTCGCGCCTCAACGAGGCTGCGGCGGCCCGGACGCCCTATTTGAGATGGCGCCGGGATGGGGTGGCGCCTGCGCAGTCATCGGCTCCCGCGGGCGTGGATGCAGGTGACCGAAGGTGAGGCTGCCGTCGGAGGGTCAATTCCGATGACCGGGCAGCCACCGAATGCTGAGTCGTCCCGCGAGTTCGTGAAGTACACGTTCTTCAAGCTCGACCGTAGCTGGCGCAGGCTTGAGGCCGGGCAGCGCCGGGAGCATATTGCGGAGGCGAGTGCCGTCATCGATGACATCGCGACCGCGTGCTGGACTCGGACCTACAGCCTGGTCGGACTGCGCGGCGATGCCGATCTCCTGCTCAGGCAGGCCGCGCCGGCCGTCGACATCTTTCAGACGACCGTTACGAGGGTGCTGGGCACGGGGCTTGGTGCGTACCTGGACACCCCTTACTCGTACCTTGGGATGACCAAGAAATCCCCTTACCGGACGCATCGCCACCCGGAAATGGAGTCACGCGACCGGAGAAGCTGGGACCTGAAGTACTTCGTGGTCTATCCGATGGTGAAGAAGCGGAGCTGGTACGCGCTACCGCAGGAGGAGCGTCAGAAGCTCATGGGGGAGCACTTCAAGATCGGGCACAAGTACCCGACCGTGAAGATAAACACCGCGTACTCATTTGGTCTTGACGATCCGGAGTTTGTGCTGGGCTTCGAGATGGACGACCCTGGCGATTTTCTCCAGCTGGTCGAGGACCTCAGGCTGATCCCTACATCTCAGTACACCGAGTCGGAGACGCCGATATTCACGACGATCAGGATGTCAGCCAGAGAGGCGTTGCAGACGCTCGGCGGCTAAGGTGTCCCGCCGACCTGGTCAAACAAGAGGGCCATCCGCTTCCGGATGGCCCTTCGTAGATCTGGGGCAGCCGCACCGCGGCTTGCCTGGCTAGTGCTTCGGCGTGATCCCTGTATTGTTTCCCGGAGTCGATGATTTGTAGTCGTAATCGTAGTTGCGCTTGATGTACGGCTTGTCCTTCTCGGGAGTCTGGTCTTCGGCGAAGATGGCGTTGACCGGGCAGACTGGCTCACATGCGGCGCAGTCGATGCACTCTTCGGGATTGATGAACAGCTGGTGGTCGCCCTTCTTGGAGTAGATGCAGTCAACCGGGCACACGTCCACACACGCGCCGTCGGCGACGTCTACGCACGCGCTCGTGATGATGTAGGTCATTCGTTAAGGTTCCTCAAGCTAAGGGACGCGCCCTGTAACCGTGTCCGTCTCTGCATTTGGCGAGCCATGATTATAGATACGGGCATCCCCCAGTTCAACCTGATTTAAGCTGCTACAGTCTTGACCAAATACAACTGGTCCCTGGGAGATTCGGGTGACTACTGGCCGGCGGGACAGGATCCTGATCGTGGACGATGAGGCCGGGTCGGACATCATGAACTCCGTCAGGCGAAAGCTGGACGGCGAAGGGTTCGAAACCGTGGTGGTCCAGCCGCAATCAAAGTTCGCCGCCGGGCACGATTTCGAGAGCGAAGCGTTGATTGCGATCGAGACCGTCAGGCCTTCGGCGGTCCTGCTGGATGTCAGGTTCGGGGACCATCCAGATGATCAGTTCAAAGGCCTGGGCATCCTGCGCAAGATCGTCGAAAAGTCAGCGGATCTTCCGGTGCTCATGTTTACCCAGTATTCGCGGGGGCCGCACCGCGATGCGGCGGTGGCCGGAAGCCTGAGGTTTTCATCGTCGGTTGATTTCATCGACAAGCTGGCGAGTCCCGACGAGGTGGTTCTGCGGCTGCGCCGGTTGATCGGCAAGACGCCTGTGCTGATACAGATCGGTGAGCAGTTCCTGATCGACGGCGAGGCGGGGATTGCCTACGCAGTCGAGGGAGACCGGCGGGATCCGATCCGGTCGATCCAGGGCATGAAGTTCTCGATCCTGCTCGAGCTTGCCAGCGCCTGGTACCGCAGCCCCGGCGAACTGGTTCCGTTCTGGAAGCTCGAGCGATTCTCGGAGGGCGAGGACTCCCGGGCGTCATTGCGGGTGCGCGTGCGAGAGATCAAGGACGCCCTTGGCGAGGCATCCGGACGCAAGTTTGGTCCGGATGACCTGATAGTGAATGTGCGCAATCGCGGCTATGTCCTGGTAGTGCCCAGGTAGCAGGAGACCCGACTTGAACGGGCTGTCCCGACGATCAATGGCGGCGCTGATTGCGGGCCTGGTGGTATCGCTCGCAGGGCTTGTCCTGATGCTGGCGTCCCCGTTCGCCGGAAGCGTAGTTTCAGAGAACCTGTGGCTCGTCGAACCGCTTGCCGTGGCCGGCGCCGCGGGGATCGCAGCCGGGCTGGCGACCGCCGTGGCAGTGTTGACCCTGGGCCAGCGCAGCCGGGCCGCTGCGGAATCGACGAAGATGCGTCAGCAGTGGAGCCAGCTGACGCAGCACTATTTCGACGTCTTCGGTCATGACATGGGCCGGCCGATCCGGCGCATCCTGGGCAAGGAGCGCGAGGTGCGGGCGAGGCTGGCCGAGGCGCAGAAGAAGGTCGAGCCGGCGATCCAGGAGCTCCTGGATGAGATCGAGCAGCAGGCGCCCAGCTTCAGATTGATGGTCTCCAACATCCAGGTGCTGGTCCAGCTCGAGGACCAGGCGGCCCGTGCCCAG
Organism: SAR202 cluster bacterium; assembly: GCA_016872495.1. Lineage (GTDB taxonomy): Bacteria > Chloroflexota > Dehalococcoidia > Lucifugimonadales > Lucifugimonadaceae > VGZT01. The sequence continues at coordinate 17,243 of VGZT01000019.1, read as the reverse complement.
GTCGCGCCGGTTGCGCCGTCGCAGATCGTGCGAAACGTGGTCGACCGGTACGTGGGCATCGGGCGCGATCGCGGGGTCAACATCAGCTGGTGGTCGGAGCCTGCCGAGTTCGGCCTGGAGTATTCGGACGCGGCCGCGCTCGACCACATCGTGACGAACCTGGTGGACAACGCGATTCGGTTCGCGACCAGCCAGGTCGAGGTCAGGCTGACGAGAAATCCGTCGCATTTCTTCGTGCGGGTCTGGGACGATGGGAGAGGGATACCGGAGCACTACCTGGCTCACATTTTCGATCGTGGCTGGACGCCGGAAGTGGCGGGGCGGCAGGAACGGACCAGCTCCGGTCTTGGCCTGTACATTGCGCGCACCCTTGCGTTGCGGTCACGCGGTGAGTTGACCGTCGAAAGCGTCGCGACAGCTGGCCCCGGTCATCACACCGCATTTACCCTGACACTACCCAGAGCGAACCCCGGAGACGGTATCGGGAACCGGTAACGCATGTGTAACGTCTTAAAGAGACGAACCTCAGTCCATGCTTGAGGTGCGCGCCCGGGGCGGCGTGCAGGCGGGGCTGCTTGGAGGACCTCGAGCGAGTTGTTGCGCAGGCCGATACTCGGCGCATTAATCGTGTCGGCGGTGGCCGTCACCGTTGCTGCGTGCGGTGGCACGGTCGGTCGGGGGACACCGGCGCCTTCCGGTCGGGAGAGGCCGGAGCCGACTGCGACCGCACGCGTCGCAGGACCGACTTCGACGCCTGGCGTCGCGCCGACCGCGACCCTGGTTGCGTCGCCTGTGCCGACCGCGACCCTGGTTGCGTCGCCTGTGCCGACCGCGACCCTGGTTGCGTCGCCTGTGCCGACCGCGACCCGGGCTGCGTCGCCCGTGCCGACCGCGACCCGGGCTGCGTCGCCCGTGCCGACCGCGACCCGGGCTGCGGTAACCCCGACGTCTACACGTACGCCTGTGTTGGGTGGGCCCGTGGCCACCATCACGTCGGAGTTGACCCTGGAACTGTTCGGCCTCGGCGAAGAGACGGTGGTGCGCGGTAATTCCATCGTCGTGGCGGGGCGTACCAGGCCCAACGCGGTCCTGAGCGTCAACGGGGTGATCATCCCGCTGGCCTCCGATGGCCGCTTCGAAGTGACCGTTGGCCTGAAGCGGGGCCCGAATCTGATCGAGGTCGTGGTCAGCGATCTGGCCGGTGTGCAGATCAGCCGAATCCTGACCGTGATCGCGCTTCCCGGAGCGTGAGCATGCCACCACGAACGCGTAACACAGTAGTAATCCAGGGTTGCTTAGTGTGGAGTTGGCGGGGTCGTGATGTTCGCCGCAAGGCTCACCCCTCCGGAAACGGCAGAGGACCCATACAAAAGCAAGGCATCATGTCAGCCAGGACCGCCATCGGAGCAGCCATCGCGTTCGCACTTGCGGTCGTCCTGCTGTTTCCGTTCCGGTCGGTCCATGCGACCGCCGGCGACATCTCCGCGATCTTTGGCTCGGTCCTGGCGGTCGAGGCGAAGTCCGTTGCCCTGGCGACCGACACCGCGGTGATCAAGCTGCAAATCGACGCTGACACCGGCATTCGAATCGGCGATGTAGACGGCTCGCCGGCCGATATCGAGATCGGCGATCGGGTCGCTGCGACCGCGGTCGAGGGGGCGGGCGGCGCGCTGCTTGCGAAGAACATCCTCGTGCGCCCGAAGTCCGGAATCCAGGTCAAGCACGTGGTCGGTATCGTGGTTGCCAGTGGCGCGGGTAATGCGACGGTGCTCGATCGCGACGGAAACACGGTGACTTTCTACCTGCCGGCGGGCGCGCGTGTCCCCCACGTAGGTGAGGCGGTCACGGCGGTAACGCGCCGCGACCTGGCCACTGGTCGTATCGAGGCCAGGGCGACCGAGAGGGCGGAAGACACGATTGCGAGGATCGAGGACCACCTCGACGCCTTGCAGGACCGCCTGGAGATCGACTCGATCAGGCGGGCGGAACAGCTGCGTCAGATGCTCCAGGAGGATACCCGGAGGCACCTGGGTGCGCTCGCCGAGGTGGCCGGGCAGGTCAGCTCTGATGGTGGTCAGCTGGCGGATGAAGTTCGGGACGATACGCGTGAAAAGCTTGAAGAAGCCCGAACCAGGTATGCCGAAGCAGCCCGCAAGCGCGGCCTCGAGACCGGGAACGTGCAGGTCGAGGGCTTGATCGGGGGAGTTTCCGACGGTCAGTTCGAATTGAACCTCCGTGGGGGCGGCCAGGCCGTCTTCACCGTGAATGCCAGTACCAGGGTCTTGGTCGATGGCGTGGACAGCGGAGTCGCGGGCATTGTGGACGGCTCGACGGCGGTCGTGGAGTTTGATGCCGAGTTGAACGCCACCCGGCCGCTTGCCCTTCGGGTCAGGCTGACGGCGCCGAAGCTGAGCTCGGACGTCGCCGCCAACCTCAAGATCAGCGCAGCGTCGCTGGTCGATGGCGTTATCGCACGCGTGGAGTCGCCTGCCGGGCTCGACAATGTCATTGCGGTCGTAGTCGTGGTGAACGACGACAGCGGATCCACCGTTGCGATCAAGGCCATCGCCGATACAAAGGTCACGGTAAACGGAAAGCAGGCGAATGTCGCGGACCTGAAACCCGGGCAGAGGGCGACGGTGTCGTTCGATCAATCGCTCAAGGCATCGGCGATCCGCGCCTACGCGCAGGATGCCGGCCAGCGTGCCATCGAGGGCATCGTGAGCAAGATCGATGCAACTAACCGCGTGCTGGCGATAGCGCCGGCCAGGGGTGACGTGGTTGTTATCTCCGTGGGCGATGCCGCCCGGATCGAACGGGACGGGGGCGTAGGCGCCACGTTCGAGCAGCTCAATGTCAACGATCTGGTGCTGACGGGATCACGGTTTGATCGCACCACCGGTGAAGCTGTCTTGTTGATCGTGCGCAGCCCGAACTTCGAGGCCAACGGGGTCATATCAGGGGTGTCCCGTGAGGACCGCGTGGTCACGATTCGACCGCGCGAGGGCGACATATTCAAGCTCCTGATCACCGGGGAGAGCGAGATCGTGGCCAAGGGTGGCGGCCCGATCGGACTGGCTGACATCGAGCCGGGACTGCAGGTGCAGGTCGCCTGGCGAGTCGCAGTCGTCGGCGAGGGGCCGCGCAACGTGCTCGTGCGCATGGTTGTAAGCCGGCCGGAATCGGTTGCGATCCAGGGCACGGTGGTCCGTGTCGACGCGGGAGCCGGAGTACTCGTCGTCCAGACGTCTGATCGCCGGGTTGAGCTTCGACTGCCTGACGGCGATCAGAAGGTCGAGCTCATCAAGAACGGACACGCGATCGAATCGCTGCGCCCGATCCTGGAAGGCGATCAGGTGCACAAGGCGGTGTACCAGCCAGCCCAGAAGGTGATCCGCTCGCTGGAGGTGGTCAGCCTCAGCGCGGTTCAGGCGCGCGGCCAGATGAAGGGGTTTGACCCATCGTCCGGCACCATCAAGCTCTTCGTATCCAACGAGAAGATCCTGACACTTGCGGTAGTTAACGACAGCATCCTTACCTCCAAGGGGGAGCGGGTCCCGTTCGCGAGTCTCGCCGGGCGCAAGCAGATTGCCCTCGACGTCCTTTACGCCAGCAAGACGCGCGGGGGGACCGATGGTGTGATTCTGGCTGCCGAGGTTCTGCTGGGCCAGACCGACTCTGATGCCGACAGCGTCGAGGTGAAAGCCGTCGGGACCATAAAAGCCATCGAAGGCAGCGTGTGGGTGATCAATGACACGCAGTTCGTCGTGATCGAGGGCAAGACCCGGATCGTAGGAAAGCCTGCGGTCGGGGCCATGGCGAAGGCTGCGCTGGTGGGTGAGCGCGGAGGCATGCTGACTGCGACTGAGATCGAAGTGCAGGACGCGCCCGCCACCGCCGAGGCGCCCGCGCGCCCAACGGCGACGCCATCTGCTGGCACCCGGGATACAAAAGGCGGCACGCTCACTGGCGTGATCGAGGCCCTCGATGGCGACGTAATCGTCGTCAACGGGCTAAAGATCGTCCTGCTGCCGAATGCTCTTGAGAAGGCGCAGCGTGGCATGCGGGTGAAGTGCGAGGTGCAAAAGACCGATCGCGGCACCATCGAAGCTACCCGCTGCGCACCAGTTGTGGTGCCCACCCCGCGGCCCGTCTCAACACTGCCGCCCGCCCCCGAGCGGACCGTCGAGGGCCTTGTCCAGGAAGTCAACGGAGACGTGATCGTCATCTCCGGGACGAAGATAGTCCTCTTGCCCAAGGCGGTGGAGCGGGTGGAGCGAGGCATGATGCTGAAATGCTTCATTCGCAGGACCAACGCCGGGGTGATCGAGGCGACGAGGTGTTCAGCAGTGGCAAGCTCACCGACCCCGCGTCCCGTCCCGACCGCCACGGCGGTTGTTGAAGACGTCGTCGAGGGCATTGTCCAGGAAGTGGATGGCGACGTAATCGTCGTCAACGGGCGCAGGATCGTCCGCCTCCCGGGAGCTCTCGACAAGGCCGAGCGGGGCATGAAGGTGGACTGCCGGGTCCGCAAGACCGACCGCGGGGTGTTTGAGGCCACACGGTGCACGGCGACTGCGGCGTCCCCGCAGCCGACACCCACACCCATCCAGATTAGGTTCTCCGGTACGATCTCAGAACTTTACGGGCGCGTCTGGGTGGTCGATGGCCGCAAGTACGTCCTGGCGGCCAATGCGGCAGTGCCAGGCACCGCCAAACCTGGGGCCCGCGTGAGCGGGACCTATCTAGTCGACGGCGATCAGCTCACCGTGGTGAGCGCAGAGGTTGAAGCGCCGCCGGCTTTGCGGTCGGCGACGCCGGTTCCGACCGGCTACTGACAGGTATTGCCGGCGGTCAGGCCTTCCTGGCGGCCTTCGCCGCGAGCCCGGCGTTGATCGTGGCGACGATCTCCTCAACGTCGAATACGCACCCGCCCCACGTGCCGCCGCTGGCGTGCTGGAGGGCGGCCCAGAGCCGAGTATCTCCGGGCAGCTGAGGGTGGGGACGCAGATCGGTGGGTGCGGGCCTTCGGGCCAGCTCCGCGTTCCCCCACTGCTCGTCGTGAACGTCCTTGCCGTGCCCGATCAGGTCGATCGAACCCTCGAGCCGGTTGCGGTCGACGATGATCCGGATGACGTCGCCGTCGCGGACTTTGCCGATGGGTCCTCCGGCCAGGGCTTCCGGACCAACGTGGCCGATACAGGCGCCGGTCGAGACGCCGGAGAACCGGGCGTCGGTGATGAGCGCGACGTGCTTGCCGTATGAGAGATAGCGCAGGGCCGCCGTGATCTGGAAGACCTCCTCCATGCCCGATCCGAGCGGGCCCGCGCACGTGAGTAGCACCACGTCACCGGCCTTGACCTTGTCGGGCCCCGTGCTCTTGATGGCGCGGATCGCGGCCGCTTCGGAACGGAATACGCGCGCCGGGCCAACCTTCCGGTAGACGCCGTCGGGGTCGACCACAGTCGGGTCGATCGCGGTGCTCTTGATGACCGAGCCCTCGGGTGCCAGGTTGCCGCGCGGGAACGTGACGGTCGAGGTAAGGCCCTTCTTGCGGGCTCGTTCGGGCGTCATGATCACGTCGTCGGGGTTTACGCCTTCCACTTCCAGCAGCCGTTGTCGAACGACCTTCCGGCGCTCGGATTTCTCCCACCAGTCGAGGTTCTCGCCCAGCGTGCGCCCCGTCACCGTCAAGGCGTCCAGCTTCAGCAGGCCCAGTCGGCGGAGGTGGAGCATGACCTCGGGGACGCCCCCGGCGGCGAAGAACATGGACGTGGGGTGGCCGACCGGGCCGTTGGGCAGTACGTCGACCAGCCTTGGCACGAGCTTGTTCACGCGGTTCCAGTCGTCGGCGACCACGCGCCGGAGGCCGGCGGCATGCGCGATGGCAGGAATGTGGAGCAACAGGTTCGTCGAGCCGCCGGTTGCCGCGTGCACGATCAGGGCGTTCTCAAATGACGCGTCGGTCAGGATGTCGGAGGTCTTGAGGCCCCGCTTCTCGAGGAGGATCAGGGCTTTTGTCGACCGTCGTACATTGTCGAGCCAGATGGGCTGGCCGCTGGGCGCGAGGGCCGAGTGCGTTACGGCGAGACCGAGGGCCTCCGACATCGCCTGGGAGGTGCCGGCCGTCCCGTAGAACTGGCAGCCTCCGCCGGGACTCGCACAGGCCCGGCAGCCGACGTCCTGGGCGTATTCGAGGGTCACCTCGCCCTGCGCGAAGCGCGCACCGATCGACTGGATGCGGCCGGCATCTTCGCCGTCCTTCGGAGCCAGGGTTACGCCGCCGGGCATGATTACGCTGGGCAGGTACGGGAGTCCGGCGACCGCCATCATCATGGCCGGCAGTCCCTTGTCGCACGTAGCGATGCCCAGCACGCCGCGCGCGGTAGGCAGGGAGCGGGCATGCCGTCGGAAGACGGTCGCAGCGTCATTGCGGTAGGCCAGGCTGTCGAGCATTGCGATCGTGCCCTGGCTGCGGCCATCGCAGGGGTCGGTGCAGTAGGCGGCGAACGGGACCGAACGCAGGTCCTTGAACTGGCGTGCCGCCTCGGCGACCAGCGTGCTGAGCTCAAAGTGTCCGGTGTGGTAGCCGAGCGCCAGCGTGTCGCCATTGGCTGCACGCAGGCCCCCGACCGTCGACAGGATCAGGAACTGCTTGCGGAGCAGCTCCGCAGGATTCCAGCCCATGCCGGCGTTCTGGCTGAATGCAAAGATGTTGCCGCTGGACTCTTCGACCAGCATCTCAGCCGTGAATGGCACCTTGCCTTTCGGGCCCTCGGCGCGTGCGAATACTTGCCATAGCGCGGCATCCTGGACCCCGTACACCTCGTCGGGCGGAACGGCCGTGGTGTCATGCTGGCGGGGTACCGGTCGATTGGTCATGGTCGAGGTTCCATTTCCTGCTGGTTGGGCCGGGTTCGCGACTGTCTGCGCGGCCGCTAGATTAGAACAGATTCCGGAGTATCCTATGCCGCCTTACTGAAGGTAAACCCCGGGTTGCCGCAGGCAGGATCCCAGACAGTCATGAAGGCGGTTCGAATTGAAGATTACCGACCTGAAGTACTTCGTGTACGCACCAAACGCGACTTTGCCGTGGTTCTTTGTAGAGGTGCACACCGACGAGGGGGTCACGGGGTTGGGCGAATGCACCGACTACCGTGGAACGCCGCTCCTGGCAGACGGCATCGAGGCGCTGAAACCGATCGTGGTGGGAGCCGACCCTGCGCATATTGAAGAGATCTGGCAACGGATCTTTCGCTACTACACCACCTTCAGCGGGCGGGGCTACATATCGCACCTGATCAGCGGGATCGACATAGCGCTCTGGGACATCCAGGGCAAGGTCCTTGGCAAGCCGATCTACCAGCTGATTGGCGGTCCGGTTCGCGAGGTCGTACCGCTGTACACACATATTCAGGACTACTGGTATGACGGCGTCACGATCGACGATGCGGTGCGCTGGGCGAAGGAGACGAAGGCGGCCGGTTACGACGCCATCAAGACCGACCCGTTCAAGTGGCAGGGCCCGCGCGACGGCGACCGGCACTGGGGGGCGTACCGGGTAGAGCACCTTCCGCCCCGGGCGATTGAGGAGGCCGTCGAGTGGGTGGGGGCGGTTAGAGAAGCCGTCGGTTCGGATTACGAGCTGATGGTCGACGCCCACGGTCGATTTGATGTCGCCAGCGCGATCAGGGGCGCCCGCGCCCTGGAGCCTTTCGGCCTGGTCTGGTACGAGGAGCCGGTGCCACCAGAAAGCTTTGCTGCGCTCAAGGAGGTCCGCGACAACACCAGCATCCCGATCTGCGTCGGTGAGCGGTTGTTCACGCGCTACGACTTCGTACCGGTCTTCGAACAGAAGCTCGCCGACTACATCATGCCTGACATCCTGTGGACGGGCGGCATCAGCGAGATCAAGAAGATCGCGGCGATGGCCGAGGCCTACTACGTCCGTATCAGTCCCCACGACGCGCTGGGGCCGGTTTCCATCATGGCCGGCGCGCACGTTTCGATGACCACGCCCAACTTCTACCGGCTCGAGTGCCTGCACCGCTGGTTCGACGACTTCGCAAAGATCGTCGACCCGATGTTCAAGGTCAGGGACGGTGCAATTGAGATGTCCGATCGGCCCGGACTGGGCTTCGAGCTCAATCACGACGCAGCTGAGGAGTTCCGGATGGATCCCCACCTGGTGAACGCGGTCCGCACGGCCGGTGGCACCAACTGGCGAAAGATGCAAGGCGCCCGGAGGAAGGGCGCCCGGTGAAGGTCACCGACCTGCGCGTTTACGTCGTAGAGGTACACCCACGGCGTCCCTGGGTGTTCGTTGAGCTCGAGGCCGACGCCTGGTTTGAAGAGCCGATTCAGGTTGCGCAAGACCGCCGCGCTGTCAGAGCCGCACTGCGTGCGCATCAGTCCACACGACGCGCTCGGTCCAGTTTCGATCGCTGCCGGTTTCCAGGTTTGCATGGCCTCGCCGAACCTCTACCGGCAGGAGTGCCTGCACGAGTGGTTCCCGGTGTTCGAGCGCCTCATCACGCCGATGTTCGAGGTGCGCGACGGCGCGCTGCACCCCAGCGGTCGCCCTGGTCGGGGCATCGAATTCGTCGTGGATGAGGTCGACAGGCACCGCATCTACCCCGGCGATCCGCAGGCGATCCCGGTCTGGTGGCGGACCCGCTCGTGAGCGTGACCCGGGCATCCAACCGGCGAGAGCTGGAGGCGATACACTCGGCGGAACGTGCGGTGACGAGGATGGAGACGACCAATGGCGATCCTTCGGCTTGACGAGATCGGCAGCGTGCGCTCACCGGTCAAGGAATCGATCGAGACGGGCTGGGCCGAGGTAGTTTCCGATCTCGTCCTGGAGCCTCGTTTCGCCGGAGGGCTGCGCGGGATCGAGAAGTTCTCGCATGTGCTGGTCGTGTTCCTCATGCACCAGGCGTTGTTTGACCCGGGCACCGATCTCGTCAACCGCCCGGATAACCGCGACGACATGCCGGAGATCGGAATCTTCGCCCAGCGTGCGCGACACCGGCCGAACCCGATCGGCACGAGCGCGGTCAAGATCGAGGCGGTCAAGGGGAACGTGGTGACCGTGCGTGGCCTCGATGCGATCGACGGGACCCCGTTGCTGGACATCAAGCCATACATGCCCGAATTCGATCGGATCGAGTCGCCGGTCGTGCCCGAGTGGGCGCGGACGTTGATGCGGGGGTACTTCTAGCCAGGCGCGGTCCGCCCACTCCGCCCGCCGTTTTTCAAGACGGCCCCCAGGCATGCCTCACCGCGTCGTGCGCCCGGGTTTTCACATGTTCGGCCGAACGCGATCGGCCCGGGCGAGGACAGGGTCCTCGTTTCATTCAGCGAGTCGCCATCCCTTCACGAGCCGCGCACGCGGCAGCGGACTCCTCACACTTTCCGCACGCGGGGCTGCCTGGGTTTCAGGCGCTCGTGGGGAGGAGGGGCCGCCGTGGCCCCGATCTTTTCCAGGTCGCCCGCCCATGACTGATCCAAATGTCGTTAATCGGCGGCCAAAACAGCTAGCTCAATCGGAAGGCAAGCGCCTAAGATTCCCGAACGTCAGCGCGGCGAGTGGTCCCGCGTGTTTTTCAGGGCGACACAATAATGTCCAGGCCGATCCAGGTACGCGCTGTTCACGTAAGACCGGCATTTCCGGATACGTCTCGTACGCTTGCCCGCACATACCTGGTCGTGGGCGGAGATCCTGCAGAGCGCGGCCTGGTGGCCGGTAATGTTGCAAGAGCGGCCGGTACGACCTTCACCAGTGTGGACCTCGAAAGACCGAGCCCGATACATCCATGCGAGGTGAGGAAGGCGCTTGCCGCTGCGCTCGCTGCCGAGCATGCGACCCGCCGTGTCCTCATGGTCGAACACTCGGACCTGCTGTTCTCCGCCGATCGGGACCGGCTCTGCGCGAGCTGCGCGGAAACGCTGCTCTGCTGGGCCGAACCCGTGCGCTCTCACCCCGTGCCTGTAGTCTTTGCGGTCGACTCTCCGCCTGGCGCGGAATCTGGCTGGCGTCCGGACACCGTCGTCTACCTGCCCGTCGACGGGAGCCGGTTCCCGCGGATCACGACCAGGCTCCACCGGGGGCATCCGGAGACCAGGCCCACCACCGTTCACGCCCGATAGCTCACCCATCCAGATACCGGAGGTATACTGGGTGGTCGTCATCGGGCACTGCTGACCGGCGTCCAGCGACGTTCGATACAGTGCCCTAGAGGTACCGAAACGAGCTCTACTAAGACCGCGATTTCTGCCCCGAAAGCGGGTCAGACCGTGGTGACTCCCGCAGCCGACCGCGAGCTGGACTCTCGCACCATCGGTGTCATCTGGCGTCTGTGCAAGATGACGTTCGCTTTCCGATGGCATTTCTCACTGGCAGTTCTGGCTGTTCTGCTGAGTTCTACCTTCTTCCTGTGGCTCCCGCGCGTATTGGGCGTCGGCATCGACGACGCCATACGCCTGGCGCAGGACCCGGGCGCGGATCCGGCCCATATCAGGTCGGTCCTGCTTACCACCGCGATCCTGGTGATTGTCATCAGCCTGCTGCGAGGGACGTTCGCGTTCGGACAGGGCTACCTCGGTGAGACGCTGGGGCAGAAGCTCGCGGCGCTCTTGCGTCTCCAGTACTTCGACAAGCTGCAGACGTTGAGCTACGAGTTCCACGACAAGATTCACACCGGCAACCTGATGTCGCGCGGGATCACCGACGTCGAAGGCATGCGCATGTTCGTGCAGACTGCGCTCATCCGGCTGATCAACATCTCGATCCTTATTCTGGCCAGCGCGGTGCTCATGTTGATGCTCAACTGGCAGCTGGCGCTGCTGAGCCTGATCTTCGTGCCGTTCATCGCCGTGCGCAGTTCGATCCTCCAGCTTCACCTGCGGCGAATCTGGAATGACGTCCAACGCGTCATGGGCGAACTGACCACGGTGATGCAGGAGAACCTGGCCGGCGTTCGGGTTGTCCGTGCCTTCTCCGGCCAGGACTTTGAACAGACCAAGTTCAGAAAGCCTGGCAACGAGCAGCTGGCTCTCCGGCTGAAGGCCGCGCGCATCTCCTCCCACAACGGCAGCCTCATGGGGTTCGCGTTCCTGCTGGCCTGGGCGTTCATCATCTGGTTCGGCGGTAATCGCGTGCTCGAAGGCACGATGACCGTCGGCGAGTTGAGCCAGTTCCTCTTCTACATGGCTCTCCTGCAGTCCCCGATCCGCCAGATCCCCATGCTGGTCAACGGCGTTGCTCGCGCCTCTTCCGCCGGAAGAAGGGTGTTTGAGGTGCTGGACGAGCCGATCGCGGTGCGCGACCGGCCCGGGGCTGGCCCCATCGCCACGACCAGGGGCGTGGTGCGGTTCGAGAACGTCTCATTCATGTACGGAACGACCCCGGTGCTCGACGACATTTCCTTCGAGGCGAGCCCCGACCACTCGATCGGGATCGTCGGCTCTCCGGGGAGCGGCAAATCGACCATCACCTTGCTTGTCCCGCGCTTCTACGATGTCGATGCGGGAAGGATCACGATCGACGGGCAGGACATCCGCGAGGTAACCCATGCCTCGCTCCGGCAGAAGGTCGGCCTCGTGATGCAGGACCCGTTCCTGTTCGACGGCACGATCGGCGAAAACATCGCTTACGGCGACCCGCGCGCGGCGATCGAGCGGATCGAGGCCGCCGCGCGGATCGCCCAGATCCACGAGTTCGTGGCGTCGCTGCCTGCCGGCTACAACACCGAGGTCGGTGAGCGCGGAGTGGCCCTCTCCGGCGGCCAGCGCCAGCGTGTCTCGATCGCCCGGGTCGTGCTCCTTAACCCGCCGATCATGATCTTTGACGATTCGACCTCAAGCGTCGACGCGGGCACCGAGAAGCGCATCCGCGAGGGCCTTGAGGCGGCCGCGAAGGGCCACACGAGCATCATCGTCGCCCATCGCCTCAGTTCGCTTCAGCACGTGGACGAGATCCTGGTGCTTGACCACGGCAAGGTCGTGGAGCGAGGAACGCACCCCGAGCTAATCCGACTGGGCGGTCGTTATCGCGAGCTCTACGAGCTGCAGAGGCGCCCCGGGGACGTCGCCGGCCCGCAGCCGGTGTCGGTCCGGGTTGCCACGGACGGCAGACGATGAACCGGCGATCCGAGGCCAGGACCATGCCGTCGACTCCCCCTGGGAAGCCGGATCCTTTGATCTCGGTACTGCGGGACGACGACGAAGAGCTGTTCGGGAAGTCCTATGACCGCGAGGTCGTCACGCGCTTCCTGGTGTTCATGCGGCCATACCGCCGCCGGATCTTCTACGCCGTCCTGGCAGTCCTGGCGTTCAGCCTGGCGAACCTCTCGATCCCGGTGCTGGTGAAGTTTGCGATCGATGGCGCAATCGTCGGCCAGGGGAACAAGCAGGCGCTGACGATCGTCGGCATCGCCCTGGTGGGCGCTGCGCTGGTGCACTGGGTTGCCGGCTATTTCCAGGAAGTCCTGATCGAGCGTATCGCCCAGCCGGTGATCAACGACGTTCGCGACGCGATGTTCCGCCACATCCAGAAGGTAGGACTCGCGTTCACCGATCGGACCCCGATCGGTCGAATCATGTCCCGCATGTTCAGTGACGTTGGCGCCCTGCAGGAGATGATGGAGACCACCGTCAACGCCCTGGGCGATCTTGTCACCCTGGTCGGAATCGTGATCGTTCTGTTGATCCTCGACTGGCGGCTGGCGCTGATGGCGATGGCTGTCGTGCCTCTCCTGTTCCTGCTCAGGATCGTCTGGCAGCCCTTTGCGCGTCGGGCCTTCCTCAGGATTCGGAAGCAGTCCTCGATCACGCACTCTTATCTCGACCAGAACGTCAGTGGCACGCGCGTGATCCAGGCCATGAACCGGCAAGCCCACAATTACGGGAACTACTCCGGCAAGGTTGACACGCTGTACGACGTGAACGCCGACGGCGCCCGCCTCGGCGCGTACTTGACGCCGACCGTGGACATCCTCACCGGTGGCGCACTGGCGGTCGTGATCGTGGCGGGCGGCGCCTTCGTGTTGGATGGTTCGCTGGCAATTGGCACGATCGTCGCGTTCCTCCTCTACGTCCAGCGGTTCTTCGAGCCGATCCGTACGCTCGTCGCCCAGTACACGGTGCTGCAGCGTGCCATGGCGGCCGGGCACCGGATCTTCGAAGTACTTGACCTGCCACTGGAGGTCAAGGACAGGGATGGTGCAGTCGAGGTTGCGAAGGAAAAGATCCAGGGCTCGGTCGAGTTCCAGGACGTTACCTTCGGATACGACCCGACCCGGCCGGTACTGCGCGGGATCAGGTTCCGGGCGTCTCCCGGTCAGACGGTCGCGATCGTCGGCCCGACGGGTTCCGGGAAGACCAGCATCATGTCGCTGACCCACCGCTTTTACGACGTGCAGGACGGGCGGGTGCTGGTCGACGGCCAGGACGTGCGCGACCTGAAGCAGGAGTCGCTTGGCAGGATCATGGGGATGGTCCTCCAGGAACCATTCCTGTTCTCTGCGTCGGTGCACGACAACGTCAAGTACAACACGGGATCGGCCACCCGCGAGGACGTGATCCGCGCCTGTCTGGACATCGGCGCACATGACTTCATCCTGAAGCTGCCCAGCGGATACGACACCGTGCTGGAGCAGCGCGGGTCGAACCTGTCGGTAGGGCAGCGCCAGCTGTTGAGCTTCGCGCGCGCGCTCGTGGCCGACCCTCGCATCCTCATCCTTGACGAAGCGACCGCAAACATCGACAGCTATACGGAGCTGGTGATCCAGAAGGCCCTGGCAAGGCTACTGCAGGGGAGGACCGCCCTGGTGATCGCGCACCGGCTGTCGACGATCCGCAACGCGCACAAGATCATCGTGATCAACAAGGGCCAGCTGGAAGAGGAAGGCACGCACGACGAGCTGGTCGAGCGGGGCGGGCTCTACGCTCAGCTCTGGACGTTGAACTACGCGTCGTTTGATGACCTTGCGGCGGACGCAACGCGACGCGCCTCGCTGGCAGGGGTCAGGCCCTAGCTACAGTCCAAGGCTGCCCTGCTGGCGGTCTCCGGCCAGGTCGATGTTTCGGGCGCCGATATGCGCCAGGCCTTCGGGGGTGGCACGGCGACCTCCGGGTGTCCGGATGATGAAGCCGATCTTCAAGAGGAACGGCTCCACGACGTCGACGAGCGTCTGTGAATCTTCGTTCACAGTCGCCGCGATCGCTTCGATGCCAGCGGGACCGCCCCGATACTGGTTTGCCAGCGTCGACAGGTACAGCCGGTCGAGTCGGTCAAGGCCAAGTTCGTCGACGCCTTCGGTGTCGAGCGCCTTCCGTGCGATCGCGAGCGACGCCGCCCCGTCGGCATGGACCTCGGCGTAGTCGCGCACGCGGCGCAAGAGCCGGTTCGCGATGCGGGGCACCCCCCGCGATCGGCGGGCGACCTCTTCGGCCGCTTCGCCGTCGATCGTGACCTTGAGGATCTGGGCGGAACGCTTGACGACCCGCGCCAGGTCTTCCGGCGAGTAGTAGTCGAGGTGATAGACCATCCCGAACCGGTCCCGGAGCGGAGCGCTAAGCATCCCGGCCCGGGTGGTTGCGCCGACCAGCGTGAAGTGTTTGAGCGGGAAGGACAGGGTGCGCGAATACGCGCCCTTGCCAGTGACGAAGTCGACCATGAAGTCTTCCATCGCCGAGTAGAGGTACTCCTCCACCGCGTGGGAGAGCCGGTGGATCTCGTCGATGAACAGCACCTCGCCGGCCTCGAGATTAGAGAGCAGCCCGACCATGTCGACCGGTCTCTCGAGGGCCGGACCCGAAGTGTGGGTCAGCTTGACGCTCATCTCGCGGGCAATGATGTGCGCGAGCGTGGTCTTGCCAAGCCCGGGCGGGCCGTGGAAGAGCACGTGGTCGACCGCCTCTGCGCGCCTGCGGGCGGCTTCGACGGCGACCTTGAGGCTGGAGATCACGTTCATCTGGCCGACGTATTCGCCGAAGTTCCTGGGCCGAAGCGCGCGCAGGTACGAATCCTCGGAGTTGAGGTCGACCGTGGACGATGACACTGCGCCACCGGGCAAGGCCATCGGCGGCGTCGGTCCGGGGCCGGCTGCCTCGCTGTCGCCCTTGACCACCCGCTTACGCGCCAAAAGACCCTCCCGCGCTCAGGCTTGCTGCCCCACCGAGGTGGTCAACTCGCCTTGGCCAGGGACCGGAAAATCTCACGCATTAGTTCCTGAGGATCGTCGGCCAGTTCGGGGCGACGTCCAAGGGCGTCGTCGACCGTATTGCGGGCCTCAGTCGGCTTGTGGCCCAGGTTGATCAGCGCCGAGATCGCCTGCTCCCTGGCGTTCAGAGCCAGGGCCGGTTCGGTCGCCTGGCGTCCGCTGGAAGATTCGATAGTACCGATGGCCCACTGGGCCACCTTGCCCCGCAGCGTGGCAACCATTTTCTGCGCGGCGCGGTCGCCGATCCCCGGCAGACGTCTCAGCGTGCTCAGGTCTTCCCGCTCGATTGCAGAGGCGATCGTCTGGACCGGCAGTACCAGTGCGGCTGCAGCCTTATTCGGTCCGATGCCCTCCACCTCGATCAACTGCTCGAAGAAACCCTTTTCTGCCGCCGTACGAAAACCGACCAACACCGGCTTGGGCTGGCGATCGGTCACGTGGTAGTAGATTTCGAACTCGATCTCGTCACCGTCGTTGACGTTTGCGTCCTTGATGGCTTTCCAGACGATCACCGGGAGCATGACCTGGTAGCCGATCCCGCCGCGCGTGATCACCATGACCGATCCCGCGCCTTCGGCGAGCCCCCGTATGGCCCCCTTTAGATAGCTGATCACATCCACCGGCCCTTTTGAGTTGCCATGTTCATTTAACGCGCGCCACCGGACTTCTGGCCACCATGGCGTGGCACACCGCCAGGGCGAAGGCGTCGGTGACGTCCAACGGCTTTGGCGGGCTGGCCAGCCCGAGTTGCGTGACAACTGCCCGCTGGACCTGCTCCTTGCTGGCGCCACCCGAGCCGGTCACGGCGTTCTTGACCCTGGATGGGGCGTAACCGGTGACCGTGATCCCGAACTCCGCGGCTGCCAGGCAAACTGCCCCACGGGCGTGCCCCATCAGGATGGCCGTGCGCGGAAATTCGTAGTTGCTGTGCAGTTCTTCGAGCGCCATCGCCTCCGGTCGGAGCTCCTCGAGCACCTCGCGGATATCGCGGTAGATTGCAAGGACTCGTAGCTCCAGGGACTCCTCGGGGTCGGTCCGGGCGATCCCACCCTCGACGGCGACCCAGCGTCCGCCGCGGTCTTCGATCACGGCGTAGCCTGTACGGTTGAGCCCGGGGTCTACGCCTATGATCCTCATACGCATCACCCCGCCGGATTATCGGCTTCCCCATCGCGCAGGGTCAACGCGTTATTGATACAGTGGTCAGCCTTATGCAGGATGCCCTTTCCGAACAACATGAACTGCTGAAGGCGACGGCCAGGGAGTTTGCTGCTCGAGAGCTTGAGCCGCGTGCCGCCGAAGTTGACGCTGCTGAGACCTTCCCCGAGGAGCAGTTTCGCGGACTTGCGAAGCTGGGCTTGCTCGGCCTCACTGTGCCGGAAGCGTACGGGGGCGCGGGCGGCGGCTATGTGGACCTTTCGGCGGTGATCGAGGAGATCGCGGCCGCCTGCGGGTCGACCAGCACCGTGTTTGTCACGCACGTTTCGCTGGGCACCGCGACCATCGCCCGGTTCGGGAATGAGAAGCAGCTCAAGCAATGGATCCCGCAGCTTGCGACCGGAGGCAAGATCGCGGCCTTTGCCCTCTCGGAACCGGGGTCGGGCAGCGACGCCCTGGCGCTGACGACCACCGCGACCGTCGACGGCGACGCCTACGTCTTGAACGGGACCAAGACGTTCATCACCAATGGCGACGTGGCTGACGTCTTTGTGGTGTTTGTGAACAGCGATCGCAGCAAGGGCCATCGCGGAATCAACGCGGTGGTAGTTGAACGCAACACTCCGGGGTTCGCCATCAACCACCTGACAGGGAAGATGGGGATGAAGGGCTCGGCGACCGCCGAGCTGTCGTTCCAGGACTGCCGGATCCCGGTACGGAACAGGCTGGGTGAGGAGGGCCGCGGCTACTCCATAGCCCTCAGCATCCTCTCCTCATCGAGGGTCTCGATCGCAGCTCAGTGCGTCGGCCTGGCGCGCGGCGCGTACGATGCGGCCGTCAAGTACGCGGGAGAGCGGC
>VGZT01000018.1 GCA_016872495.1 SAR202 cluster bacterium | reverse complement strand
GAACGGGGCGCGGACCGCCCGCTCCCAGGCTGGCAATGAATATCGACGAAGCTCGGCGGTGCACGACAATCGCGGCCTCCCGGACGCGGCTCTAAGGACCGGCCGAAAGTCTATCAGCGGCCGCCCGACACGGACCGCGGTATGATCTGCCCCGCGCCGGCAGCCTCATCGCCGCGCGGCCCCACGGTGGTCCAAGCACGAGAGGTACCCGCATGCCCTGGAAGTTCGAAGACGCGATACCGGTGATCGGCTCCATCACCGAAGGCCCGGCCTGGGATGGCGAACACCTTTTCTTTACCAACATAGCGCTCGACCGCGTGCTCCGTTTCGACCCGGGGTCTGGCGTGGTATCCGTATTCCGTACCGGTACCAACGGCGCCAATGGACTTAACTTCGACGCACAGGGGCGACTTTACGCCTGCGAGGGCCGGGGCAGGCGGATCGCCCGCTACGACCCGGACGGGACCAGTTCCACGGTGGTGGACCGGTTGCACGGCCGCAGGATCAACGGACCAAACGACCTGGCTATCGATCCGAAGGGGCGTATCTGGTTCAGCGACCCTTACGCAGGCCAGATTTCGCCTTCAATCGAACTGGATCACGCCTCCATCCTGCGGGCTGACCCTCTGCCGGATGGAAGCTACGCCTGCACACGGGCCACGTTCGACGTCACCGGCCCCAATGGACTGCTGTTCTCGCAGGACTACAAGACCCTGTACGTCGCCCAGAGCGACTGGCGTGCGATAGAACGCCGGGAGTTGAGGGCGTATCCGGTCAATGCAGACGGATCCCTCGGCAAGTACCAGGTGCTCCACGACTTCGGTCCTCACAGGGGCATCGACGGCATGACTCTCGACAGCCAGGGGCGGATCGTCGCCTGCGCCGGCTGGGAAGGGTCGGGACCTGGCGGGATGATCTACGTGTTTGAGCCGAACGGCCGGATCGTTGAGACACACCCGACGCCGTGCGAACGACCGACCAATTGCACGTTCGTGGGGTCCGACCTCTATGTGACCAGCATTGAGGGCCACCTGTTGCGGGTCAGGGACACCGGGATGACCGGTTACCTGATATACCCGTAACCAGCCCCTGGAGGAGCATGCCTTGTCAGCAGTATGGAAGTTCGAACTGATCGCCAAACACGACAACCTCACCGAGGGCCCGGCATGGGATGGTTCGGCGCTCCTGTACTCGGAATGCGCAGCAAGTCTCGCCTGGCGCTACGAACCGGGCACTGGAAAGCGGGCGGTCTGGCGGCGTGACACCAACGGTGGCAACGGCATGCTATTCGACCGGCGCGGTCGGTTGTTCGCCTGCGAAGGTGAGGGGCGACGAATCGTCGAGTACCCCGAAGGCAAGCCGGCCGTCATCGTGGCCGACCGCTACGAGGGCAGGCAGTTCAACGAGCCGAACGACCTGGCCATCGACCCGTCGGGGCGAATCTGGTTCACGGATCCCAACTACGGCGGCCGGCCGATGCAACTGGATTCCGAATCGGTCTACCGCTGCGAGCCCAGGCCCGGTGGCGGCTGGGTGGTGACGCGCGCCACCCGGGACACCGTGAGGCCTAATGGCATCCTCGTCTCGCCGGATGGGTCCCAGCTTTATGTGGCCGAGAGCCCGCGCCCGCCAGAGGCGCGCCGCCAGCTACGGGCATATCCGATCAACGAAAACGGTTCACTCGGGGCCTACCGGGTGCTGCACGAGTTCGGACCACACCGCGGTATCGACGGCATGTGCCTCGATATCGATGGCAATATCATCGCGACTGCGGGCTTCAAGCAGAGCGGGCCCGGGCCGATGCTCTACGTATTCGCTCCGAACGGGCGTGTGCTCGAAACGCACCCGGTGCCGGCGGACCGGCCGACCAATTGCACGTTTGCCGAGGCAAAGCTTGACGTGCTCTACGTGACCTGTGGAGGCGGTGAGCTGTACCGCGTTCCGAACACCGGACGGCGGGGCCACCTGCTCTACCCAAAGGCTAATTGAGCGCTACCGGAAACCCGGCGACGAAGGCCGTGCCGAGGCGCTGCACTACATCCGCAAGGTCAGCGGTTTCATGCGCCCTGGCGCGTAAGCCAGGCGCCGCTTGAAGCGGCCGTGGCGGAAGTAGCCCGCGTGACGGCGCGCCTGCCTGGCGAGCTGAAGACACCTACTCGGCAAACCGGTTCGTAAAGGCCTTCGAGACGTCCATTGTCTCGCGCACGAAGCCCTGCCTCTTCATCCAGTCGCCGAAGCTCTGCCA
Source organism: SAR202 cluster bacterium (assembly GCA_016872495.1). Lineage (GTDB taxonomy): Bacteria > Chloroflexota > Dehalococcoidia > Lucifugimonadales > Lucifugimonadaceae > VGZT01. The sequence continues at coordinate 39,230 of VGZT01000018.1, read as the reverse complement.
CCGGGCCGGTGTCTGGTAGCCGAACCTCGGCGCTTCCGCCTGCCACAACGGCCTGAGCAGGTCGACGCCCTGGCGCTCCAACTGCTCGTTCACAGTGTCCGGGTTCAGCTCGATCAACGCGTCGATCGATCCCTGCGGATCGGCCAGCGCTGCCTCGAAACCCTTGCGGAAGGCGCGGGTGAAGCGCGCTGCTACATCAGGGCGCTCGGAGAGCATCTGATCGCTCGTGACCAGCACCAGCTCGTAGAAGTCCGGAACTCCCCAGTCCTCCATGCGCATGATGTTGACGGGATGACCCTCCAGCTCCATCAGGATCGATTCGTGGGTCCAGTAGGCGCCAACGACTGCGTGGACGCGGCCGCTCAAGAGCGCCGGGACGAGATCGAATCCGACATCAACGAGCTCGACCTCGGAGAGCCTGGTGCCGTCGTACTCGAGCATCGTGGCCAGCATTGCGCTGTTAGAGGCGATATTCGGATGCCCTACCTTCTTCCCCTTCAGATCCCCGGGCCGGGCAAGGCCTGACGACTTCAGCGTCATCACGGAGTTGAGCGGGTGCTGGACGATGGCGAGCACCGACACCACCGGGATTTCCGCGCTGCGCGCCTGGAGGACATCGGGCTGATACGACATTCCGAAGTCGTCGCGCCCCGCTCCGACCGTCTGCAGGACCGTCGATGGGTCGGCCGGCGTGTAGACGCGGACATCGAGTCCCTCGGCGGAGAAGTAGCCGCGCTTCAACGCCTCGAAGATCCCGGCATGGTTTGAGTTCGGGAACCAGTCCAGGGCAAGGGAAACGCGCGTGGGCCCCGGGTCGCGCGCGGTGCCACAGCCGCCTGCCGCCAGCAGCAGGCAGGCGCTGAACAGCCCCGCAATCGTGATTCGCTTGAACACGGATGACTTCAGCACTGGCTTCTCCTCGAACAGGTCACCTGTCGGAATTCGGGTAATGCCTGAGGGCCACTTTTTCGAGCGCCCCTACCAGCAGGAAAAGGCAGATACCAAGCGCAGAAAGAATGAAGATCGCGGCAAATACCCGGGAGGTCTGGAACTGAGGGGCGGAGATGCGCATGAGCCAGCCCAGTCCACCTCGGGCGCCAACCCACTCCCCGATCACGGCGCCGATTACCGCCACGACCGCGGCAACCTTGAGGCCAGACAGGAAGTACGGGAGCGCCGAAGGCACCTGCAGCTTCTGGAAGATCTGGCGCTTGGAGGCCCCCAGCGTCCGGAACATCGCGATCATCTCCGAATCGGCCGATCGAAGACCATCCACAACGTTCACGACGATCGGGAAAAACGAGATCAACGCGACGATGATCACCTTGGAAGCCTGGCCGGGTCCAACCCAGACGAGCAGGAGCGGAGCGATCGCGATGATCGGGACCGTCTGCGATGCGATGACGTACGGGTAGAGGGAGCGTTCGAGGGCCCTCGAGTAGGCAAGCAAGACCGCGAGCACGACGCCAACGCTCGTCGCCAGGCAGAATCCGATCAGTACCTCCTGAACGGTGATCCAGGTATGCCGCCCCAGGAGCTCGGCGGTGGTGAAGATTTCCCACAGGATCCGGCTCGGTGGCGGCAGTAGCCAGCGCGGCACGTCGAAGATCCGGACTGCCGCCTCCCAGACCATGAGAGCGCCAAGACCAAGGCCCGCGGCAGGCAACCATCCGGCCGCCAACTCCGCGAGCGCTCTGCCGCGACCGGGCATCACGCTTCCACCACGCCGGGTTTCCCGGCCAGGAGACCCATGAGCTGCCGCCTGAGATCGATCACCCTGGGATCACTGAGCGCCTCTCGAGTGCGCGGCCTCGCCAGCGGCACCTGCAGGCTCTGCACCGTGCTGCCGGGCCGTTTCGACATCACGTAGATTCGATCGGACATTAGCAGCGCCTCGTCGACGTCGTGCGTCACGAGCAGCGTGGTTCGACGGTCGGTCTCAAGGACGTCCCCGAGCCACTCCTGCAGGCCGCTGCGGGTAATCGCGTCGAGCGCACCGAAAGGCTCGTCAAGGACGATCAAATCCTGCTGCGGGAGCATCGTCCTTAACAGCGCGACGCGCTGGCGCATGCCACCAGACAGGTGTGCAGGGTACGCGTCCTCGAACCCGTCGAGCCCGAACCGCGCGATGAGCGCCAGCGCCCGCGCCCGTGCTTCCGTCGCCGCTACGTGCCGCAGCTCAAGGCCAAGCACGGCGTTCCCGAGGACGGTCCGCCACGGGAGTAGCAGGTCCCGCTGGTGCATGTGCGCCACGAGCCCGAGCCGGGGCGCCCGGGGGTCGCCATCGAGCGCGACCACCCCGGAAGTCGGCTCCTCGAGCCCGCTCACGATGTTAAGCAGCGTGCTCTTGCCGCAGCCGCTGGGACCTATGAGCGACACGAACTCCCCGGAGCTGACGAGCAGGCTGGCATCAGAGATCACGTCCAACGCCGGCCGGCGGCCGCGCGCCGGATAAGTCTTCGTCACGCCGTTGAGTTCGAGGCGCGTAAAACCGCTGGCCGTCGGACCGGCGGCCTGGCTTGCACGAAGAGCGGGCTGAGAAATCCTGGCGCCTCCCCAGCGGTAGGAGGCGGGCTCAGCGGTTGCTGGTGAGCTGCTTCCCTGCGCTGGCATTACCCAGATCAGGTTCGTGGGGTCGTCCCGAACCGTCGGGACCTCTCAGCCTGGCTGTTCCAAGCTCCCCCGGAAATCGTTTCCGAATCTCCGCGGAGTCTATGAATGCGGTTTCAGCGTGTCAAGCGAATCGGTAAAATGCCGCGCAGCGATAAGGCATGATCCGCGGGGCCTCCCCTCGCACGCACAAGAGCAGATGCCAACTTATCCCGAAAACCCGCGTGCCGAGTTCATCCGTGCAGTGCGCGTGCCCGATGCACAGATCGACCTCATGGTCGCCAGCCTCTGGCTTGCGGCCGAGGAGAACCCCGCCCTCGACGTGCCTGCCTACCTGGGGAGGGTCGGCTTGCTTGCGGCGCGCATCAAGCTAAAGGTGCGCAGGGCGCGCTCGGTCTTCGACGGCATCCACGCCCTGAACGAGCTCCTCATCGAACAGGAGGGGCTAAGGGGCAACCGGGCGGACTACTACGACCCGCGTAACAGCTACGTCTCTGACGTCCTCGATCGAAAGGTCGGCATTCCGATCGCGCTCTCGATCATCTACATCGAAGTCGCCCGCCGAGCGGGCCTGCGGCTCCGGGGCATCGGCCTGCCGGGCCATTTCGTAGTACGGGCCGGAGACGGGGAATCCGAGATCTTTATCGACCCGTTCAACACGGGCGGCCTCCTTACCCGCCGGGAGTGCCTGGAGATGGCCCGTTCGGCCGGGGTCGGCGACGGAGCTGAACGTTTCCTGGAGCCATGCGGGAACCGTGCCATCCTGCGCAGGGCACTGACCAACCTGAAGGCAATCTTCCTGAAGCGCGACGACCAGGCCCGGGCGCTCGCCGCCGCGGAACGCATCAAGATCGTCGAACCAGGGCTATGGGAGAACCTGGCCGACCTGGCGCGCATTCACACCGCCATGGGCCACTACGAGGCGGCGGCCGAGTCGCTGGCCAGGTATGTCGACCTGGCGCCCGACACCCACGATCTGGCCTCAGCCCGCGAAACTTTGCGGCACCTGCGCGCCCTGGCGCGCGGCTCCGGCAGCGAAACGGCCTGAACGGCGAATCCGACCCGGCTCGCGCGGACGTAGTACCGGATTGCAGGACGGAACTTCCTGAGGCGGAGGCGGATGCTGGTCGAACGCATGGCATCCCCCTGGAGCGCCTTGGCCGACGCACGGGCCGATGACCTGAATACGAGCCGCAAAGCGACGAAGCGCTGCTCTTGCTGATCTCGGTGTCAGACCGTAACGCGCTTGCCGCGCTGTACGACCGTTACTTGCGGAAAGAACAAGCGCACACCCTGGCTGTTCAGCATCGCTCATGGCCGGGCGAGCGACGAGCTGCGGCGACGGCGACGAAAACGCGATGCCGATACCCCGAGCATCAAATGTCACAGGGAGGGTCCGTCCGAGATCACACCGCCGCCTGAAGCGGTGGTGGCCAGGTCGGAGGCCGAGTTGATGCGCCAGGCCCTGAAGCCCCTCCCGGTGGAACCGCGCGAAGTCATAGAGCTTCCATATTTCTAAGGCCATACACAGGTCGACACAGCGGAACGCACCGGCCAACCGCTCGAATGGTCAAGACCAGGCTGAGGCTGGCACTGAAGAAACTGAAGCTCGCGTTGAGCGAACGGATCGAGGAGAGGCCGACCGGGCCGGGGATTCGCTGAGCACCGTGTGCTGTGTCATTCCTGATCTTCAACAGCATGGTCGACCCTCAAATCGAGCAGATGAGCAACGAGGCCGGGACCATGGAAGGCACGATGGCGTAGCTGGAGAAGACGGCGGCGGAGCTGGAAAAGAGCGCCGCTGCCCGTATCCAGGAGGCCCGGCCCGCCGTGGCGCCCGATGGCCAGGCGTTGATCGAGTTCGCCATGGCGCAGTCGTTGCCGCTGCCGGTCTGCGGCGCGGTGACGATCGAACCCCTGGCAGGGGTCGGGCTCCCCGGCCGGGGCCGACGTCCTCGGACTGCGACCCTGAGTCGCGGGCATTTGCCCGGCCACATATACTCGGGACATGACGACGTCGCGCGCTCGGCTGGATACTGCCCCGGAGCCGGGGACGTCGTCGTCAGCGCCAGGCCAGTCAGCCCCCCAGAAGGCTCCGGCCGAAGATGAAACATGTGACGTTTGTGGCGCCCCGATCCAACGGCAGGTGAACGGGCTGCACTGCAAGATCCGGTGCCTCAATTGCGGCTTCACCCGTGACTGCTCAGACCCCTGAACACGGCCTGGTGCCCGTCCCTCACCGGAAGGCAACGTCCACTCCTGCGCCTTCCTTCTTTCGCGCTGGACTGACCGGGCTGGCAGTGGCTTTCCTGACCGCCGGTATCCTGGCGGGGTTGGCATGCCGAAGTTCCTCGACCAGCAGCACCGCTCTTGCCGAACCACCGATCCCGGCCACTGAGGTAGTTGAGAAAGCAACCGCCGCAATGGCCAGGCTCAACAGCTTCCGCTTCAAGCTATCCCACCCGCGCGGCGCCACGCGTCTGGCGGGGGGCCTGACGCTGGAACGTGCCGACGGTTCGGTCGTCGCGCCCGGCAGCTACGAGATCACCGCGGAGTCAAGCCTCGGGCGCGGCCTGATCAAGCTGAGCGCGATCGTGATCGGTGCCGAAACCTACATCACCAACCCCCTGACTGGGACCTGGATCAAGGCCTCCGAGGGAGCATCTCCCCTGGCTGCCGCGAATCCCTCGCTGCTGATCGCAAAGATGCTGAGCACCATGGAAGATCCAACTTTTGCCGACCGCCCGGGGACCGGCGGCGAGTACTCGGTCCAGGGCCGGGCACCGGCGGCGGCGCTCCAGTCACTGGTCGGAGCGGTGAACGAAGCTCGCGTCGTCGACGTGCTCCTGGTGGTCGACGCCACCACGTTCAACGTCAAGCGGGTACGGATCGCGGGCGGCGTAACCGATGATGAACCGGCGGACCCGTCCGAGACGGTCAGGGAGTTTGAACTGTTCGATTTCAACGCCTCAATTCAGATCCGCGCGCCCCGTTGATTCCCCAGGCGACCGAAGGGCTCGCCGCAGGGACCCGCGGGACGTTCCATCGCGACGGCCGGCAGGTCCTGACTGCGCTGGCACCACTGTGCCTTGCGGTGGCCCTTCTGGTTATCGGCGGGATCGGTGCAGCGTGCACCTCAACGCCGAAGACCACCCCATTGCCCGTCGTAACGCCGGGAGGGACTGCGGGGCCGTCGTCACTTTCGTCACCTGCGGTGGCACCTTCCCGGACAGCTGTCTCGGACGTCCGTGTGCCGGCCACCGCAGCCAGTACGGGAGGGCCGGCAGGCGCGGTTGCACGCGGAAGGGCCGTTTCCGGCTCGCAGGACGTGCCCGCGGCGAAGCAAAGCGAGTGGGCGCGCACGCGCCTGGCCGCGATCGAAGAGATCTACCGGCCATCGGCGCAAGGACGCGCATGGATGGAGTCTTATGACTTCCGGCAGATGGTCGGCCAGCCGGCCTGGTTCGGAAGCACCGGATTCGACGGCTATTCCGGCGCGGGCCAGGCAATCCCGCGCATCATCATCCACGAACTGAGCCACTCGATGTGGGGCGCGTTCCCGATCGCGGGGCGCCCCGATCTGTCCGGCCGGCGCGGTCCTGACGGTGTACTCGACGTCGTTGCCGCCTACCGGCAAGACCTGGCTGCGTTTCTCAGGCAAGCCCCAGATCGGTACGAGCCGCTCAGGGACCGGTTTCGGAACATGCCAAACCTGGTGCGAGGGGATTACCCGGATCTCTATCACTTCGGCGAAGCCGACCTGATCGAAATGACCGGCGCCGACCTGGACCTCGTGCCACCGATTCTGCGCAAGTATGTCCAATCTTTCTATGGTCCGGCCGGGCTGGGCGGACGTGACTTCAAGGATTGGCCGGACGCGCTTGGATGGTGGAACGGGTTGTCGGCGGACGACCGCCGAATCGCCGGAGAGCTATTTGGCTTGCCGCACTTCCCGCTCGAGCGTTGGAGCTCCCTGCGGTCCCCTTCCGGCGCTGGTCTGCCACCTCAGCTGACGCGGGTTTACCAGAGAGAGGAACAGCAGCGCTTGATCGACTTCGCTTCCCAGCTGGACCTGGTGAAGGAACGAGAGTCCGGCGCGGCCGACGCCACCGGCATCAACCGCGGGTTCGAGTTCTGGCGCGGGTATCTGAATGAGATGCGGGACCTGCACAAGCGCTACCCGGGCGTGCTGCGGGCCACCGGGGCCCGCGAAGCGCAAGCGATCGCTGAAGCGCTCGATTTCTACATTTCGATTGAAGGTCTCGATGCCACGACCCAGGTCGATCGGTACCGGGTCAGCATTTCGACCCCGTACGTTACCGATTTCCCGTTCCTGCTCAAATCGCGCGCGCTAGTCGAACTCTTCGCGCAGGGCCAGGATGCGCAGGCGGATCCAGGAACCCTGGAGCTGGTCGGCGGGTACGCCCGACGGCTTTCAAGGATCGTTCGCCTGGCGGATTCAGTCCTCGTTGCGTCCGCAACCGGTCCACAGGCTGGAGCCGCGCGGCTCGAGGCGGTGTTCGGGGAGCTGTCGGATGCCGAAGTCAAATCTGAGCTCGGCATTCTCCTGGACATCCTGCGCGAATCTGACCGGGCGGCGACGGCCTCAGCCATGCGAGGCATGAGCGACGCGGCGGTCGGGCGCCTGCTCGAGCTCAGGCCTGAGATTGCGCGCTCGGGGGAGATCCCTCCTGCGCGCCTGCTCGCGGCTGCGGGTGTCACCAGGACCGCGACGCGTGCCGACCTGATCACCGGCATCCGGCGCCTGGTCGGCAGTTCTTCGGGTAACTTCGCGATCGATCGACCCCATAATCTTGCGATCTACGCCCTGCTGAACGAGCGAAGCGCTGCCGACCCCGATGCCGTCCTGGAGGTGTTCGCCGAGACCGGACTGCCCGTGGCCGAATGGATCAAGGAGTACCCCGGCCCAGCCGGGGTACTGTTCGCTCGCTCCCCGATCAACGGGGCACGGACCCTGGTGCGCGCCTCGACGCTCCGGCATCCGCTCCCTTACCTGGTGCGTTCGCTGACGCTCGCTGATCCCAAGGTCGCGGCCCGGGTCCTCGTGGAGCTTGGCCGGCTGGAACTGGCCGCCGTGGAGGCACCCGTCGCTGGGGGCGGATTGGATCGTGTACCGGTTGGCCCGATCGTCCCCCGCGCGCTTAACGTCATGGCGTTCGATGCGTACTGGCTCTCACTGGGGGCGGGCCCCCCGGTCGACATCGGTGCCAGCGCCGCCCTGCTTTCGAACCTGGCCCGGCTTGAAGGCGTGGCTTGGCTTGAGGGCCACCTGCGCGAGGCCATCGTCATTACCGTCTTCGAGACGGATTCGGGGCAGGTCGATCCTGGGTCTTACGTGAATCTGATAGCGTCGCTGCGCATGGTCGCCAACGCCCTGCCGGCCACGGACCCGGCCTATGCGGTCATACTCAGGCTGACCGCGCCCTAGCTCGAACCCGCCGGCCGTGCCTGGCGGCGTGCGGCGGTCCGTCTCTCCGCCTCAAGGCGCGCCAGGTCTACAGCGTCCCGGTTGATGAACGTCATCGCGTCGGCGATCTGGGTATGCCCCGCCTGCTCCTTGATCAGCCGGTGCATCTCCAGGCAGACGCGGCGGTAGTCGGGGTGACCCTGTGGTGAGCTGCGCAGCTCGAGCATGTGGAAGGCCTCGCGTGCGTTCAGCTGCAAGACGTAGCGCAGCCGGTACGCAAACGGGACGGCGAATTGAGCGACGTCTGGCCCGAGGGCCTCATCCAACTTCCGGTGCAACGCGGCCATGCGGTCCATCGCCTCGGACCACAATCCGTCCCTTCCGGTCGACAGAATGTCTGCGGGCGTGACGTACCCGTGGCGTGTCCCCAGGCGCTGCCATTCGATCGTCAACATGCGGTGGCGTTGCAGGTCGCGGAAGCTTCCGAAGTCGGAGAGAACATCGAATCGGTAGTCGATCCGTTCCATGCCACGCCCTGGCTTGTGGCGCCGATTGCCACGTTCACCCACATAGGTCCGAAGGAGCATTGCCCGCTCCTCCGCCGGCATCTTGCGGACAATGTCCAGCAACTGGTCGTCTGGCAGGTCGGTGTAGGCGTAAAGCGCGGCGGCGGCGACCTTGGCCTCGGCATCACGGTCCCAGTCGACCAGCACCACCTCCGGCCGGTTGGCCGGTTCCGCACCGAGGGCGGCTGCCTTCTCCTGCATGTGAAGCGCCGTGGACTTGAAGTACGTCGACCACCGGACGCCTCGCTCGGGAAGATCGACGCGTCGCATGAACGACGGGATCACCTTGCGAAGTTCCGGCAACATCAGGTCGGCGTATCCCCGCACCTCGCCGAGCGGGTGCGCACGCATTCTGAGCAGCATCATCTCGTAGGCCTGCCCGGTCCCGAAGATCCCGAGGTTGGAGAGGGTCGAAGCCGGGAGCAACCCGCGCGCGGTGTCGCAAGCACGCGCCCGGATCGAAGCCCTGACGACCCGATCGACGCCACCCGGGATGTCTTTGAACTGGCTCTCGTAATGCGGGATCAACTCGCGCACAAGCCGCGCGTACGTATCGAAGAGCCAGTCCATCGTCGACACGTACTCGGAGCGGAGCGATGATCCTTCGAGTTCCACAGGCACCTGGTACCGGTAGCGGTCGCCAAGCCGCTGGTCATACACGATGTAGCGGGTGCTCTGCTCGAGGTAAGCGGCAAGCCGGCCCCATTCAAGGACCTTGGTAAGGATGTTGGAAGCCTGTTCACACGCCAGGTGGGCGCCGCCTAGCTGGGCGACCGAGTCGTCCCCGTAGTCGTCGAAGACCCGTTCGTAGAGCTCCTCGGCACGCTTCGTACGGACCGCCGGGTCCTGGCCTGGGATGGCCTCCGCGATGGCGCCGATCCCGGATTCGGGCTGGCTGGCAAACTCGTCCAGGAACAACCTTCTCAGCGATTTGGGCGAACGGCTGTAGCGAGCGAACAGCGCGCCCTTGACGACCTCCGGCAAGTTGACGAGCGCGAAGACTGGCCCATCCAGGTCTGTGAAGAACCTGGACAGGACGTCACGCTCGGACTGCGTGAAGGCTTCGGAGAAGTACACGGTCCAGCTGTTCCTCCGGCGCGCGCCCGGGCTACCGGCGCGGCGTTAATGCCTGCGGCCTCAGTGTGCCAGTTCCCTATGAGCCGGGCGAGAGGCCGGTGACGCTCCGTCGCTATCTGGGACTGCTACGGGTCGACAGCCTAACGGAGGTTCTCGAAGCCATCCGGAATGGCCACCTCGATAAGGCGCATGTCCTGCTTCCTCGTGGAGTCTGCGAGCTCCTCGGCGAGGTCGTTCAGGCGATCGACGCGCCGGCCCTTGATCCCGTAGGCAGCCGCGAGTGCCACGAAGTCGGGATTCTGCAGGTCGGTCGCGAAATATTTTTCGCCTCGAAGGTTCTTCTGATTCAGCTTCAGAATCCCCCAGGATCGATCGTTGAACACGATGACGGTCAGGGGGATCTGGTACTGGGCGCAGGTACCCAGTTCCTGGAGGTTGAACTGGAAACCGCCATCACCATGGATTGCGACCACCGGCCGGTCGGGCTTGCCGACCTTGGCGCCTATGCCTGCCGGGAATGCCATTCCAATCGAGCTCCAGGCGTGGGGAGACACGTACTGCCGTGGCCCGAAGACCGGCAGGCCGCGCACCATCCAGTAGGCCGGGATCGTCGCGTCCACCGAAATGATGGCGTCCCTCGGCAGCGCGGCGCGTAGCGCGTCGGTGGCACGCTGCGCGCCCGGCCCCGCCTTCTCCAGCGACTCCCTTACCAGTTTCTTGACCGCCGGGATCCGGCTTCTCACGCCGGCTTTCGCCGTGACGCCCAGTCCTTCGAGCGCGCGATCGAGCGCCGCAAGGCCGGGCTTCAGGTGGCCTTTCAGGCGCACCGCGGCCGGATAGTTCTTGTCGAATACGTCGCCATCGATGTCGAGGTGAATGAGATTGGCGGGCAACTTCATCGCGACCGCAGAAGTGATGGTGTAGCTCAGACGGGAGCCGACGACCAGTACGCAGTCGGACTCTTCCAGTAGCTTGAAGATCGGATTCTGGCCATACACGCGACCGCCTCGGGCGCACCCGACGGCAAGGGGATGCTCATCCGAGACCGCCCCCTTCCCGCCGTAGGTGGTGGCCAGCGCCGCCCCGAGCCGTTCTGCCACCTTCAACAAGGCGTCGGTACCGCCTGCGGTCACCACACCGCCGCCTGCCAGGATCACCGGGGACCTGGCTTCGGACAACAGCCGCGCTGCCCGGTCGATCAGAGACCGGTCGGGCTCCGGAAGCGGCCCCGCGCGCGGCCCGAGCACCTCGCAATCGTCGGTGTCGGCCAGGGCCGTCGTGGCGATCTCGACATCGACCGGCCTGGGCCGGTTAGTGCGCAGGTAGTCGAAGGCCTCAAATATCGCCGCCGATATCCCGCCGGGCTCGGGCACGAAGGTATTCCAGGCAGTGACCGAGCGGAACATCTCGAGCTGGTTGTTGGGTTCGTGGATCTCACCGCGACGGGAGTTCCGGAGCGCGGGCGCCACGTCGGTCGTGATATGCACGATCGGCACCGAGGCCGCATAGGCTTCGCCCAGGGCACCGACCGCGTTTCCCGCGCCGGGTCCCGTCGAGCTGACAATGACGCCCGGCTTGCCGGTGACCTGCGCGTACCCGTAGGCCATGTAGGCAGCGGCAGACTCGTGCCGGCAACCAACGAAACGGATCCGATCGCTCAGGTCGCGCAGGGAGTCGTAGACGTCCATCGTGTGGATGGATATGACTCCGAAAACCGTGTCGACGCCGTGCGCAATCAGGGACTCGACCACCGCGCGGCCGCCCGTCATCTTTGCCAAAACGTTCGCCTTCCTGCCCGTCTCAGGTAACGGGCCCGCAGCCGCCCGCCCTTCCGGGCCGGCCCGAACCCCTGGCCGATCCGGCTACACGAGTAGGCTGATCGGGTTTTCCAGCGCCTTCTTCACTTCGCCCAGGAAGACGGCGGCCTCGGCGCCATCAGCGACCCTGTGATCCACGGAAACCGTGGCCTTGAGGATCTCGGCGATCACGATCTGGTCATTCTTCACGACCGGCGTCTTGGTGACGCGGCCGACCGCCAGGATCCCCGACTGCGGCGGGACGATGATCGCCACGAACTGGTCGACATCGAACATGCCGAGGTTGCTGGTACTGAACGTCGCGCCGGTGAGCTCCTCCTGCGTGAGCTTGCCGCTGCGGGCCTTCTCGCCCAGGGCGCGTGCCGAGACCGCGATCTCCTTGAGCGACTTGGACTGGCACCCCAGGACCGCTGGAACAATCAGGCCGGCCTCAAGCGCGATCGCGATCCCGATGTTGATCTGGGCGTGCCCGACCAGCTTGTCGCCCTCAAAGAACGAGTTGAACTTCGGGTACTTCTTCAGCGCCACGACCGCTGCCCTGATCACGAAGTCGTTGACGCTGACCCGTATCTTCTCCGGCTCCAGGGCGTCATTCAGCTGCTTGCGGACCTTCATTGCCTCGGTCATGTCGACCGCGGCCGTGACATAGAAGTGCGGTATCTGGGTCTTGCTGCGGACCGTCACACGCGCGATCGCCTGCCGCATGCTCGTCAGCTGGACGGTTTCACCGGATGCCGCCAGAGCTGGCGCAGGCGCGGGCGCTGGGGCAGCCGCCGGAGCGGAGGCCGGCCTGGACCCGGACTTCGCCGCGGCTTCTACGTCATCACGGGTGATCCGGCCGCCGGGGCCGGTCCCGGTCACCGTGGCCAGGTCAACGCCGTGCTGCTCTGCCAGCTTCTTGGCTACTGGCGACGCCTTGATGCGGTCCCCATCGTCCGCCGAAGCCGGGCGCTCGGCGGCGGCCGGCGCCTCAGGTTGGCGGGCAGTTTCCGGGGCTCTCGCAGCGGAGGGGGCGGCCGGCCTGGGCGCCTCCGGCTTCGTTGCCGCCGGTTCGGCCCGTGGCTTGCCTGCGGCAGCAGGCAAGGCATCGGAAGGGTCGCCAATGTATGCGATGAGCTCCCCTACCCGGACCTTCTTGCCTTCCGTGACGACGATCTTGCGAAGAACGCCGCTGCCATAGGCCTCCATCTCGACCACTGCCTTGTCGGTCTCGATCTCGGCGAGGATCTCACCGCGCTTGACGGCGTCGCCTTCCTTCTTCAGCCATCTGGCGACCGCACCTTCGGTCATGTCGGCGCCCATTGATGGCATGGTGACTTCGGTTATCACAGGGGCTGCTCCCTAAATCCCGTAGGTCTTTTGAATCGCCTGTATCACACGGTCGGAGTCCGGAATTACGAGCTGCTCGAGCGGGCGTGAGTACGGTGCCGGCACGTCGTCGCCCCCCACCCTCGCCACTGGGCCGTCGAGCAGGTCGAATCCTTGCTCTGAAATCTGCGCCGATACTTCGGCCATCATTCCACCGGTCCGCCAGTTGTCGTCGATCAGCGCGACCCGATTGGTCTTGGCGATCGACTTGAGGATCGTATCCATGTCGAGGGGCCGCAGCGACCTGAGATCGATCACCTCCGCTGCGATACCCCGCTCCTTGAGCTTGTCGGCAACCTCGAAGGCGGTCACAACGCCGTGCGCGAAGGCGACCAGGGTTATGTCGCTCCCGGCCAGTTTCACGTCGGCCTTGCCGATCGGGACCGTGTACCGGTCGTCAGGCACCTCGCCGCGCCGCCCGTACAGCGAAACGTGCTCGGCCATGATCACCGGGTTGTCCTCGGCCAGCGCGCTGCGCAGCAGCCCGAGCGCGTCGTAGGGGGTGGTCGGCGCCACGACGCGAAAGCCGGGCACCGACGCCAGCCAGTTTTCGAAGGCATGGGAGTGCGTGGCGGCCAGCTGAATGCCGCTGCCGGTCGGGGCGCGGATGACGATCGGGACCTTGAACTGCCCGCCTGACATATATCGGATGGCCGCGCCAATGTTGATCATCTGGTCGAACGCCAGCAGCGAGAATGAGATCGACATGAATTCGACGATCGGCCGCAGCCCCCCGATCGCTGACCCAATGGCGGCTCCCACAAACGTGTTCTCCGAGATCGGGACGTCCCGTATGCGCTCCGGCCCGTACTCGTCGATGAAGCCTGCCGTGATGGCGTACGCGCCCCCGTACGCCCCGATGTCCTCGCCCATCAGATAGACGTTCGGGTTGCCGTCGAGGGCTTCCCGCAATCCCCGCTGGAGCGCTTCGCGCAACGTTATCTCAGGCATATATGTCTTCGTTGACCGCTTCCGGACCTGGCCACGGGCTGTCCTCTGCAAACTTGATTGCTTCGTCGATCGTCGCTTCGACCTCTTTACGAATGCGGTCCAGCTCCTTCTCAGGCACCAGCCCGTTTTCGACCAGCGTCCGAGGGAACGTCACGAGCGGATCGCGCTTCCTCCAGTGCTCGACCTCGGAGTGGCCACGATACTTGACCGGGTCGGCCATCGAATGGCCCTGGAATCTGAAGGTCTTGGCCTCGATGAATGCCGGTCCCTTGCCCGAGCGCGCCCGTTCAGCCGCCGCCTGCGTCGCTTCCCGGACCGCCATCACGTCCATGCCATCGACCGTCACGACATCCATGCCATACGCATGGCCGGCGCCCTGGAAGTCGGAGCCTGCGGCGCGCACGCGCCCGGCCGCCGACCCCATGCCGTAGAGGTTATTCTCGAGGTAGAAGATGACCGGCAGGCGCCAGAGCGACGCCAAATTCATGGCCTCGTGGAAGGTCCCCTGGTTGACGGAGCCGTCCCCAAAGAAGACGAGCACCACCCGGTCCTCGCGCTTGTACTGCGCTGCCAGGGCCAGGCCACAGGCGAGCGGGAAGTGCCCGCCGACAATGGCATGGCCGCCGTAGAAATTCCTGGAGGCGTCGAAGAGGTGCATCGAGCCGCCCTTGCCGCGGCTAACACCGGTGGCGCGGCCGAAGAGCTCGGCCATGCAGCGGTTCACATCGAGGCCACGCGCAAGCGCATGGCCGTGATCACGATAGTGGGTGACGATGTGGTCTTCGGGGCGCAGGACCGAAATCGCGCCGACCGCGTTGGCTTCCTGACCAATGTAAAGGTGAAGGAAGCCGCGAATCAGGCCTTTGCCATAGAGCTCGCCGCACTTCTCTTCGAAAACTCGGATCAAGTACATCTGCCGGAAGAGATCGGCGAGCAGGGTCTTTTTCGCGCGCTCCAGAACCTTCATTTACTCCTCTTCAGTCCCGGCGGTCGCCTGGCCGACAGCTGTTCTTGCGGCCGGAACGGCATCCCTTGTGCCGATTCCAACGCGCCGCGGGCCGACGGCGACCGGGCCGGAACGCCGGGCGGATCGAAGCTGGTTCAAGCGGCTGATTCTACTATAAAGAAGCCGGGGTTCCGGCCGTTGATGCCCTCGCCGCCGCAAGCGTGTTCTGCAACAGCATAGCGATCGTCATCGGGCCGACTCCGCCCGGCACGGGCGTGATGTGGGAAGCAACCCGGGCGACCTCGTCATAGGCGACGTCGCCCACCAGCCGGAAGCCGGACTTGCGATCGGGCGCCGCCACGCGGTTTACACCGACGTCGATCACCACCGCCCCCGGCCGGACCATGTTCGCCGTAATCGCTTCCGGCCTGCCTATCGCAACGATCAGGATGTCCGCAAGGCGAGTCACCGCGGCCAGGTCCCTGGTGCCCGTGTGACACACGGTCACCGTGGCGTTCGCCCCATTGCCGCGCGCCATCATCAACGCCGCCATGGGCCGCCCGACGATGCTGCTGCGACCGCAGATCACGGCGTGCGCACCGTTCGTCTCGATGCCCTCCTCGATGAGCATCCGCTGGATGCCGGAAGGCGTGGCAGGCGCAAATGTCGGCTTGCCTGCCAGGAGCAGCCCGAAATTGTAAGGATGGAGCCCATCCACATCCTTGCCGGGATCGATGGTCCGTACGACGGCGTCGGTGTCGACATGGCCTGGTAACGGCAGCTGGACAAGAATCCCGTGCACGGCAGGATCCCGATTGAGCGCTTCGACCGTCCTCACGACCTGTTCCTGGGTCGCCGATCCGGGTAGCCGCAGAACATTGCCGGCGATCCCCGCCTCCCGTGCAGCCTTCTCCTTGGCCATGACGTAACTGACCGAGGCTGCGTCATCTCCGGCCAGCACCACCGATAGCCCGGGAACTACACCGGTACCAGACGTGAACTTCTGGACCTCGTCCGCGACCGCACGGCGCACTCGCGCCGAGATCGCCTTGCCGTCGATCACACGTGCGCTGATTGCCAGGATTCCTTTCTCTCCGGCGGGCCATGAAACCATGCCCGCAGCTTTCGCATGCTAGCAGAGGCTCACTGCGCGATATCCTTATCCGCCAATGGTCTATGTTGGGATCGACATGATCGAGATCGAACGCATCCGGCATGCGTTCGAGCGCTACGGCCAGCGCTTTCTCGACCGCATCTACACGCCGCGGGAACAGGCGTACTGCCGGGGCCGGGCGCCCCAGCTGGCCAGCCGCTTTGCTGCCAAGGAAGCGGTCATGAAGCTCCTCGGGACCGGGGTCCGTGGGGTCGCGTGGCGCGAGATCGAAGTGGTGCGAGCACGCGGACGCGCGCCCGAAGTCCTGCTGCACGACCGGGCGCTCTTGCGCGCCGGACACATGGGCATCGTGCGGATCGCGATCAGCCTGTCCCACTCACGCGAGCTTGCGATCGCTTCCTGCGTGGGCGAAACCGCAGGTGGAAGCGGACTCCCCCCGTCGTCCGAGCGCTAGGCCGGGTGGCGCTGCCGCCCCTGAAGCGACGGAGCGGCATGCGTGGTCCGGCATAATGCGTCGCATGAAGATCGTGACGCAGGAGGAGATGCGGGCCCTCGAACAGCGCGCGGTTGGCGCCGGTGTTCCCATGGACACGCTCATGGAGAATGCCGGACTTGCCGTGGCGCGCTGGATCGCCGGCCACCTCGGCTTTCTCCATACGCGCAGGATCCTGGTGCTGGTCGGCCCGGGCAACAACGGCAGCGACGGCCTCGTGGCCGCACGACATCTGTCCCGGCTTGGCGCTGCGGTCACCTGTTACATCTGCATAGGGCGCCCGGCTGAGGACCCGAAGCGGGGGATCGCGGTCGACCACGGGGTCAAGTTCGTCGAAGCCCGCGAAGACCCTTCGTTCACGAAACTGCGCAGGCTCGCCGGTGAGACCCATGTGGTGCTCGACGCAATCCTGGGCATCGGGCGCGCCCGCGCGATCATCCCGCCGATCAGCGACGAGATCGCGGCCATCAACGAGGCCGCCCACGCGTCCCGCCCTCTGTTTGTGGCCCTCGATCTGCAAAGCGGCCTCAACGCTGATACCGGCGAGTTCGATCCAATGGGCATCCAGTCGTCGATCGTGTTGACGCTCGGCGCGCCGAAACTGGGGCTTTTCCTGCGACCGTTGGTCGATCCCTACTCATCGGTCGTGGTGCTCGACATCGGCATCCCGGCGGGCGCTGACAACGGGCTCAGGGTCGAGCTCATTTCAATGCACTCGGCGGCAGCGCTACTGCCCGACCGGCCACTGGCGTCCAACAAGGGGACGTACGGGCGGGCACTGGTCGTCGGCGGGTCGAAGAACTACGTGGGCGCCGCCTCCCTTGCCGCGCGCGCGGCGGCGCGGGCCGGCGCGGGCATAGTCACCCT
This sequence comes from SAR202 cluster bacterium, assembly GCA_016872495.1. Lineage (GTDB taxonomy): Bacteria > Chloroflexota > Dehalococcoidia > Lucifugimonadales > Lucifugimonadaceae > VGZT01. Next base: position 21,993 of record VGZT01000018.1, on the reverse strand, counting down.
CGCAGCCCCGCGATCGGTCGCCGAGATCGTGGCGGCCGGCGTTGCAGAGTGCACCTACGTCCCACTGGTCGAGAGTGAGCCAGGCGCACCGGACCCGGAGGTCGCAGGCAGGCAGATCATCCAGGCGACTGAACGCACGAGCGCGATGTTGATCGGGCCGGGCCTTGGGCAGACCCCTTACATCGGACCGATGCTCAGGCGGCTAATGAGCGGACCCTTGCCGGAAATGCCGATCGTGCTCGACGCCGACGGTCTGAACGCGCTCTCGAAGATGCGCGACTGGTGGGAGAATCTCAGGCGGCCGGGCGTCATCACGCCGCACCCCGGCGAGCTGGCAAGGCTGCTCGACACTACCGTCGCCGAGGTCCAGGCGGACAGGCTGGGCATGGCGCGCGCCGCGGCGGCCAGGTTCGGCTACGTAGTGATCCTGAAAGGCGCGTGCACGATCGTGGCCAATCCGGACGGTAGAGCGCGCGTCAGCCCGTTCGCAAATCCCGGCCTGGCTACGGGCGGCACCGGAGACGTCCTGGCAGGCATCGTGGTCGGCCTGCTGGCCCAGCGCATGACGCCCTTCGATGCGGCCACCCTTGCGGTGTACGTTCACGCCCTGGCCGGACATGCTGCGCGTGCAAGGTTTGGAGAGGTGGCAATGACCGCCACCGATGTCCTCGGCGAGCTGCCCGACGCGCTGCGCACGCTCGAGGTCTCAAAGCTGTCGTCTGTATAATTCGACGGCATTGAATACGCTTCTCGCGGTAGATATCGGGAATACGCAGATCACGCTCGGCGCCTTCACCGGCGACGATATCCGGGCCCGCTGGCGCATTTCGACCGACCCGAGCCGCACCGAAGATGAGCACAGCCTCCTGCTTTCGGGGCTGCTGGCCAGCAAGGGAATCCCGGCGAGCGAGGTCTCGGCCGCCTGCGTGTGCAGCGTGGTGCCCACCGCGACCGACACCGTGGTCGGGGCGCTGCGCAACCTCTTCGGCGGGGAACCGCTGGTCATCGGGAGGGGCACCCGGACCGGCATTCGAATCAATTACGACCGCCCGCAGGACGTGGGCGCCGATCGGATCGTCGACGCGGTAGCGGCCTTCAACCTGTACCCGGGCCCATCGATCGTGGTCGACTTCGGGACCGCGACCGTGTTCGACGCGGTCAGCGGCGAGGGTGAGTACCTAGGGGGCGCAATCGCGCCGGGAGTCATGCTGGCGGCCGAGGCCCTCTACCAGCGAACGTCCCAGCTGCGAAGGGTCGAGCTGAAGCCACCCGAGAAGGCAATTGGCAGGAACACGACGGCGGCCATGCAGTCCGGGCTCCTCTACGGGTACGTCGGCCTGGTCGAAGGAATGGTCAAGCGCTTCAAGGCGGAGCTTGAGGTCCCCGTATCGGGCCCCGGCGCCACCGTGATCGCCACCGGCGGACTGGCCCCCTTGATTGCACGAGAGACCGATATTTTCACGACCGTCAATTCGGACCTCACCCTGGTCGGACTCAAAATCCTGCACGACCTCAACTCGTGATCGGCGGGCAGCGCGAGCGCCCGACCCGGAAGGAGTGATATGCCTACCGTACTGAGCGGCAAGAGCATCGTCTTCGGAGTTTGCGGGAGCATCGCCGCCTACAAGGCGGTCGACCTCGCCAGCAAGCTGGTACAGCTGGGCGCTCGCGTCGACGTGATCATGACCGACCGCGCGACCAGCTTCGTCGGGCCGATCTCCTTCCAGGGCATCACGCATCGGCCAGTCGTCACCGACCTGTTCGCCCCTACCTCCGAGCTCAGCATGGACCACGTGGCGCTGGCGCGCCGCGCCGACGCGGTGCTCATCGCGCCCGCCAGCGCCAATACGATCGCCAAGCTCGCGCATGGCCTGTGCGACGACGCCCTGGGCGCAACGGTGCTCGCGACCGCCGCCCCGGTGGTGCTTGCGCCAGCCGGCGACGCCAATATGTTCTCGAATCCGGTGACGGTCGCTAACCTGCAGCTGCTGCGTGAGCGCGGCTTCATCATCGTGGGCCCGGCATCGGGCCGACTGGCATCGGGCCAGATCGGCCTGGGGCGCCTCGAGTCGGCCGAAGAGATCCTTGGCCGCCTCCGCGCGCTCCTGGGCCGCGCAGGCGACCTTGCCGGGATGAAGGTCGTGATATCGGCCGGCGGGACCCGTGAGCCACTGGACCCGGTCAGATTCCTTGGCAATCGGTCATCCGGGAAGATGGGGTACGCCGTGGCCGAGGCGGCGCGTGATCGCGGCGCTACTGTGGCGCTGATCTCGGCGCCGACCGGGTTGCAGCCGCCGGCCGGCGTACGCTTGCTTCCGGTCCAGACCGCGCTGGAGATGCACGATGTCGTGCTCGAGGAGGCCTCGGACGCCGACCTCCTGGTGATGTCGGCCGCGGTCGCCGACTTCCGTCCGGAAGCGCCTGCTGCGGAGAAGATCAAGCGCGCCGGGAAGGACAGGCTCGACCTGTCACTGGTCAGAAACCCGGATGTCATTGCCGCGGCGAAAGGCCAGCGCCTCGTCAAGATTGCGTTCGCCGTGGAGACATCCAATCTGCTTGAGAACGCGCGGGCCAAGCTCGACGCAAAAAAGGTGGCCCTCGTGGTCGCAAACGACGTCACCAGGCCGGGCGTGGGCTTCGAGCACGACACCAACCAGGTGACGTTGATTGACGTGAGCGGCAAGGCAGAAGACCTGCCGATGATGGACAAGTTCGAAGTGGCCCAGCGGGTGCTCGACCGGGCCGTCATGATGCTGGCAGCGCGCCGGGCCTGAGAGGGCCCGACCGCGCGACAAGAATCGTTGTGCCGGACGTGGAGGATGAGTTGGAACTGTACTGGAGAAAGCGCAAGCGGGGACTCGACCTGATCGTCGAGACCGATGGCGGCGAAGAAGTGAAGGTCGGTGGGATTCGCGAAACGAAACGCGGTATCCAGGCCATGGCATTCACGACCGGCTACGATCCTGGCCGCGCCGCCCAGGACATCCCGAGCATCGAGGAGGCCATGAAGTTCGTCGAGACGTTCGAGCCATGGCGTGATTTTGTCGGCGAGCCGCTGACGGTCAGCCAGGGCGTGAGGCCGATGAAAGAAACGGAAGAGGGGGAGTAGGTGGCGCCTGGAAGGACCGCGACTATCGAACTGATCGAAGAGCTCGCCAAATACGACTCGGCGACGGTGCAGAACGCTGCCATCCTGGTGCGTGGCTACATACCGGCCAGCGAGGACTATTCTGGCCCGGACCTCAAGAGCATGACGCCCGAATTCGGAACGATCGTTGGCGTGGCCGTCACCGCCGAGCTGACGCCGCTGACGGAGCAGCGCGCCCCGGCAGATTGGAACGACTACTACGACGCCCTGGCCTACGCCGGTCTGCCGACCGTTGGCGTGCTGAAGGACGTCGACAGTGTCCCGGGTCGCGGCGCAATCATGGGCGATGGCATGGCCTTCCGGCACCGCGCCCTGGGGTGCCTCGGAGTCGTGGTCGATGGCAGCGCGCGCGACGTGCCGGGGATCGCCCGGGCGAAGTGCGCTCTCTGGGCGACCGGGCGCGTACCCGGCCACGGCCCGTTCAGTATGGTTCGCCACAACGTCCCGCTGGTGGCCGCGGGGCTGCTGATCGAGCCCGGTGACATCCTCGTCTGCGACAGCGATGGTGTCACGCGGGTGCCGGTTGAGATCGCCGGCGATGTGGCAAAGAAGGCGGCCGAGGTTCGGAAGAAGGAGGCAGAGATGCACCGCTACTTCTCGACCGGCTTCAACCTCCAGAAGTACGAGGCCTGGAAGAAGCGCTAAGCACCGGCAAGGCGGAGGGCCGGCGATGTACGGCGCCGTCCCTCAAATGAAGGCGAAGCCCGGTTTTCCCGAAGGCGCGCGGAACTGATGGAGGGATGGCGCGCCGCCCGCAAGGCGAAAGGCCGGTCCGGTCTCCGATGACGGAGAGATCGTCAGCGGCGACCAGTACTAGTCGCCGGGCTGACGCGGCTCCGGGGTCAGCTGAGCTGTCAGCGGGCCCGATGACGCTCGCTCGACGAGCACGGTAGAGGTCGCGCCCGCAGCCGCAAGCACATCCTCGAGCGCTTCCTTCAGGGCCGTCAACGTCCCGGCATCGCCCTCCAGCTTCAGCGCGGAAACGCGGGTGCCGAGGCTGACGCCAGCTTCCGTCTTGGCTTTGCGGACCGCCGCGATCGCCGCGCAGGCGGCACGGAAGACGTCTGAGCCTGGGGTCCCACCAGCCGTCTTGACCTCGGCGACGGTCGGCCAGCGCTCGAGGTGAATCGAAGGGCGCGTTCCCCCTTCGAACGTCCATGCCCAGGCTTCGTCCGTGATGAATGGCAGGAACGGCGCCAGGAGCCGCAGGTGCAGGTTGAGGGCACAGCGCAAGGTTGCGATCGCAGAAGCCCTGCCCTGCAGATCGGTCTCGCTGCGTGCCCGCACCTTCACGAGCTCGATGTAGTTGTCGGTGAACCCGTCCCAGAAGAACTTCTCGGTCGCCTCCAGGGCCTGCGCGAAGTCGAACTTCTCAAATGAAGCCGTCGCGGCTTCCACCACGTGGGCCAGGTCGCCGAGGAACGCCCGGTCGAGCGGGTTGGCTACGGGGCCTTTCGGCCCACTCTGCTGAAGCACGAACTTGGCGGCGTTGTAGATCTTGGTGACGAGTCGCTTGCCTACCTTGAAGACCTGCTCGTCGTACGCGGTGTCGGCCCCGAGCCTGGCGCTGCCCGACCAGTAACGGACCGCGTCGGCGCCAAAGCTATCAAGTAGCCCGATGGGCGTGACCACGTTGCCCTTGCTCTTGCTCATCTTCTTCCGGTCAGGGTCGAGGACCCAGCCGCTGATGATCACGTTGCGCCACGGGATCGTCCCTTCCTGGAGCATCGATTTCACGATCGTGTAGAAGGCCCAGGTCCTGATGATGTCGTGGGCCTGTGGCCTGATATCCGTCGGGAACAGCGTGCTCATCCGGTCGTCCGGTTCGCCATCCCGCCCCCCGATCTGGGGCGTCAGAGAGCTGGTGAACCAGGTGTCGAACACATCTGGTTCGCCGGCAAAGCCGTTCGGCATGTTCCGCTGCGACTCGGAGTAGCCGGGGGGCGTAGCCGACATCGGATCAATCGGAACCGCCCCGAAGTCAGCAACGATCGGGCGGCCGTAGATGGGAATGCCCTTCCCGTCGAGTGGATACCACACGGGGAACGGGACCCCGAAGTACCTCTGGCGGCTTATGCACCAGTCCACGGCCAGGTTTTCGGTCCAGTTCTCGTACCGCTTGCCCATGTACTCCGGGTGCCACTGGATCTCGCGTCCCAGTTCGATCAACCGCCGCTTCTTGTCCATGAGTCGCACAAACCACTGGCGGGTGGTCAGGTACTCGAGCGGCCGATCACCCTTCTCGAAGAAGCGGACCGAGTGGGTCAGGGGTCGCGGCTCGGCCTTCAACGGCGCGCCACCACCGGTCGCGGAGTTGCCCGGGTCTTTAAGCTGCTCGACTACCAGCCTGCGTGCCTGGACGACGGTCTTGCCGGCAATGGCGCCCAGGTTCGCGTTAGCCACGTCAGGTTTGAGGCTCTCCCATCCCGCGCTGCCGAACGTACGGGAGAGGATCCGCCCGTCGAGACCCAGGATCTGTCGGAGCTGGAGCCGCTGTTCGCGCCACCACTGGACATCGGTCTGGTCGCCGAACGTGCAGACCATCAGCACGCCGGTGCCCTTTTCGGGGTCGACCAACGTGGTCGGGAAGATCGGCACGCGTGCGAAGTAGACCGGTGTAACGGCGTGCTTCCCGAACAGGGACCTGTAACGCGGATCGTCCGGGTGCGCGGCAACCCCGACGCAGGCGGCCAGGAGCTCGGGACGCGTCGTGGAGATCACGAACTCCCCACCACCCTCGACCGCGAACTCGATGTCGTGGAAGGCGCCCTGAACCGACCGGTCTTCCACTTCGGCCTGGGCGACGGCGCTCTGGAAATCGGTGTCCCACATGGTCGGAGACTCGACCTGGTAGATGTGTCCGGCGGCGAACAACTCGATGAAGCTGCGCTGGGCGATAGCTCGCGAGCGCCGGTCGATCGTCGCGTACTCCTCGTTCCAGTCGATCGAGTGTCCGAGTCGCTGGAACAGCTCCTTGAATGCGACCTCGTCCTCGGCGGTTACGCGTGCGCACAGCTCGATGAAGTTGCGGCGTGAGACGACCAGGGGAGGCTCGTCCTTCTTGCCTGAGGCGCGCTCGACTGCCAGTCCGGGGGCGTAGGCGAGGTTGGGGTCACAGCGCACGTTGAAATAGTTCTGAACGCGTCGCTCCGTGGGGAGGCCGTTATCGTCCCAGCCCACCGGATAGAAGATGTTGCGACCACGCATCCGCTGGTAGCGCACGATGATGTCCTGATGCGTGTATGAGAAGACGTGGCCGACATGCAGCGAGCCGCTGGCCGTGGGCGGCGGCGTGTCGACCACGAACGTGTTTTCGCGCGGAACCGAGCTGTCCCAGCCGTACATCCGGCGGGACTCCCACGCGTCACGCCACTTCTTCTCAACCAGATTCGGATCGTAATTCCTGGGGATCGAATCCACGTCGATCGGCTTGATCCAGTTCTCGGTGCTAGTCATCTCCGCGGCTCCCGTCCAGATCCCTCGGAAAACAAAAAGGCCCCGTCCCATCTCCAGGGACGAGGCCATGGCCCCGCGGTGCCACCCCGCTTCCTCCCGATGCGCCGGGAGGCTCTCTAAAGCCTTAACGTGGCGATTCCGACCGGTCCTGGCTCCCGAAGATGCCGGGACTCAGACCGGGCGCTCCAGGGCGACTTCACGGTGGTCGGACACCGGCTTGCACCGTCCGCCGGCTCTCTTGGTCCGCCGCGCCGCTACTACTCCCCTTCACAGCGTCTGCAACAGGCTACTCGAAACTACCACGGCGGAATGAGGCGGTCAACGCGCCGTCTTGACGGACCTGCGGCCACCTTCCCGCACCCGCCTGGCGTGTGCCGCCCGCATGCGCGCGAGCTGGTCCAGTCCCTTCTTCGTGTCGCTGGCCAGCCTTGCCGGGTCCGCCCTCTCAAGCCGGCGCTTGAACAGCCAGTAGGTGAATGCAGAGGCCTCCTGCATCGAAAGCGTCTTCGCGATCCGAATCCTCGGGTTATCCGAGAGGTCGGGCCTGGTCTTCCGAAATTCCTTGAGCAAGTTCCCGGGGCTCTCCCCGTAAAGGTGCAGATAGGCATCGTCCAAGCGTGAATCGCCGGGCACGTGGCCGTTGCTGTACCTGCGCTTGCGGATCTCTTCCTCTACGGCCAGCAACAACGCCTGCTCGACCGTCACGCCGTAGTGGTAGTTCAGGTACGCCCGGTGTTTGTCCAGCCCGATACGCTTGCGGAATTCCGACTCTGACATGCCGTCCGGAAAACCCGGCGTGCCGATCAGGCGCTCGCGTGCCTCGACCGGGAAATCCAGCTCAGGGTCGAGCAGAAGCCGTTCGACAAGCAGTACCCAGTCAAAAGCTTCGCCGTCGATCAGGTATGTAAACTCACGCTCGAATGCGGCCTCGCCAGCGAGCGGCCACTGGGACACCGTGTCGAACAGGGCATCCATCCAGTGCTCGCCGTCCGCCGCCAGCCGGCGCTTGAGGGACGCGATCAGCTGGCGGGCGCCCTTGCGCCGCGCTTGCGGTGCCTCGGCGACGTCAGCCGCGCTGGTTGTCACTTCTGCCTCTCCCCGGCTTCCACTTGCCCCGTTCCGGCTTGGGAGTCTTCAGGAAATCTGTGAACTCGTCTGCCGCCAGCGTGTTCATGACCAGCGAGGGCGCGCACCAGCCCCGCCGGGCGGTGCCAACCCCGTACTTCATGTCATCGAGCCCGGCGGTAGAGTGGGCATCGGTACTGATCACGAAGCGGGCTCCGAGCTGGGACGCCCTGCGCACATGGGTGTCCTTCAAATCCAGCCGGCTCGGAGATGCGTTGATCTCCAGTAACGTCCCGGTGTCGGCGGCGGCCCTGAACAACGCATCTAAGTCAGCTTCTATCGGTTCACGCCCCTCGGGGCGCCCGCGATGGGGCAGCATCCTGGTCGTCAGGTGACCGACCACGGTCACGTGCGGATTACGCATCGCCCGGATGATCCGTTCCGTCATTATCTCCAATTTCTGCCCCATGGCCGAATGGACCGAAGCGGCCACCACATCCAGGCCGGCCAAAACTTCGTCGGAGTAGTCCAGGGAGCCGTCCGCCAGGATGTCGATCTCGGAGCCGCAGAGGACCTTGATCCCCGGCTTCTTTAGCCGGATGGATTCGATCTGCGCCCGGTGCAGTCTTAGCCGGTCGACCGAGAGCCCGTTCGAGATGGCGCGACTGACCGAGTGGTCGGTAATCGCGATGTATTCGATGCCCCGCTTCTCTGCTTCGGCCACCATCACATCGATCGTCGAATCGCCATCGGTCCAGTTTGAATGGGTGTGCAGGTCACCCCGGATGTCGCTCAACGAGATCAGCGCAGGCAGGCTGCCGCTCGTTGCAGCTGCCAACTCGTCCTGGCCTTCCCGTAGTTCCGGCTCGACGTAGGCGAAGCCCAGATGCTCGTACAAGGCCGCTTCTGACTCGAACTCGTGCAGCTTGCCTGATTGGTCGGTGAGTCCGTACTCGTTCAGGGAGAGGCCGAGTTTCTGCGCCGCCGTTCGCAGTTGGGCCGTATGCTGCTGGCTACCGGTGAAGTAGAGCAACAACGAGGCGAAGTGGGCGTCGGCAACCACGCGTAGATCGACCTGGAAGCCGGGCGCTACGATGACCGAAGCCTGCGTGTCGCCCTGCCCCAGAATCTCCGTGACGATTGGTAGCTTCGAGAACGCCCGGGTCACGGCTGCCGGATCGTCGGCGACGCATACCAGGTCGATGTCGCCGATCGTCTCCTGCCATCTTCGCAGCGCACCGGCGACCGTGAGCTTGCGCACGTCGGGGCAGGCGGCGCTCAGCGCCCGCATCACGCCCTCGGCTGCCGGCAGGGCCTCCCCGATCGTCCTGCGCTTCGGCTCCGCCAAAGCCTTGAAGTGGCGAAGGATCCGCTCTGCGTTGCGTTCGCCGATTCTGGGCAATGCTGCCAGTGCGCCCGAGGCGATGGCTTTCTCGAGGTCATCCACGGTTTTCAGGCCCAGCTCTGTGACCACCATCATGGCGGTCTTCGGCCCGATGCCCGTGACGTCAAGCACGGGCAGAAGCGCGGGCGGGAACTCCGATTTGAGCTTCTCGAGGTATTCGAGGCGGCCAGTTTCAACCAGCTCGGTGATCTTGGCTGAGATCGCGTCCCCGATGCCGGGGATGCCTGCGAGGAGCTCCGGGCGGGTCCGGACCTCGTTCAGGTCGAAGTCGAGGCCCTGGATGATGTCGGCGGCGCGCTGGTAGGCGCGGATCTTGAAGATCGAGTCGTTCTTGAGCTGAAGGAAGCGGGCGATGTCTGTGAATGCCGCCGCGATCGCCACATTGTTCACGGCCTGGTCCGGCTCACCATGGGAGGGCTTGCGCCCTTCAGCCTGACCCCTGCCGGATCATGCGTTCGCCCCGTGGCAGCGCTTGTACTTCTTGCCGCTGCCGCAAGGACAGAACTCGTTACGCCCCACCTTGCGAGTGGATGACGCGTCGGCCCCGTGGCCACTGGCCACGGCCGCCATCACCGATTTCTGGCGGAGCACCGAGCCGGCGGCCGGCCCGCGCACCGCGTCCCCGCCCATGGGGCGCCCCGGCTCCTCGCCGCGCGCCGGGACCGCATTTGGCTGTGGCGTCGCCGCTTGCTGCACCGGCGCCACTCGGAAGATCGTGTGCGCGACCTCGCTCTCGATGTTCCCCATGAGCTCCCCGAACATCCCGTACGCAGTCTGCTTGTACTGGACCAACGGGTCGCGCTGACCAACCGCCTCGAGGCCGATGCCTGTCCGCATGTTTTCCATCGCGGTCAGGTGCTCGACCCAGTGCTTGTCGATCGTCCGGAGCAGGACAACGCGCTCGATCTGTTTCCAGACGTCGGGGCCAAACTGGGTGTTGCGTTCGTCGTAGATCCGCACCGCATGCGTGTCCAGGATCTCTTCGATCTCGCCCGGATGCAGGTTGCGCACCGCTTCGGCGTTCTGCATTTCCGCCGGCTGCGGGAACACCATCTGGAGTTCCTTGAACAGGCCGTCTATGTCCCAGTCCTCCGGCTCACCCTGGAGCCGTGCGCCAGCGATACGGTCGAGCTCCTTGCCGACCATCTCCTCGATCGTGGGCCGGAGTTCCTCCTGGGCAAGGACCTTGTCTCGCAAGCGATAGATGACGGAGCGGTGGGTGTTCACCACGTCGTCGTAGTCGACCAGGTGCTTCCGGATCTCGAAGTGGTAGCCCTCGACCCGGCTCTGCGCCTGCTCGACCGCGCGGGAGACCATTCGATTTTCGATCGGGACGTCCTCTTCAAGCCCGACGAAGTTCATGATGCCCTTGATGCGGTCGCCGCCGAACCGGCGCATCAGGTCGTCCTCGGTCGAGGCGAAGAAACGGCTGGTACCCGGGTCGCCCTGCCGGCCGGCCCGTCCCCGCAGCTGGTTGTCGATGCGGCGAGCTTCGTGGCGCTCGGTGCCGATGATGAACAGGCCGCCGACCTCGATCACGCGGTCGTGGGCCTTCTGCCACTCCTCCCGGGTGATCCCGATCAAAGCCGGATTGCCGCCAAGGATGATGTCGGTGCCGCGGCCCGCCATGTTGGTCGCCACGGTTATTGCCGCCGGCCGGCCCGCCTCGGCCACGATCACTGCTTCCCGTTCGTGCTGCTTGGCGTTCAACACTTCGTGGCGCAGCCCGCGCTTCTTGAGCAACTCGCTGAGGCGCTCCGATTTTTCAATACTCGTCGTGCCGATGAGGACCGGCCGGTCCTCCTTGTTCAGCTGCTTGACCAGTTCGGCGACGGCGTTGTATTTGGCGGATTCAGTCTTGTAGATCAGATCGGGCAGGTCCTCCCGGACCATCTCGCGGTTCGTCGGTACCTGGACCACCTCCAGTTTGTAGATTTTGAAGAACTCTTCCGCTTCGGTCGCTGCGGTACCGGTCATGCCCGACAATTTCTTGTACAAGCGGAAGTAGTTCTGGAGGGTGATCGTGGCGTAGGTGATCGACTCCTCGCGGATGCGCACGCCTTCCTTGGCCTCGATGGCCTGGTGCAACCCCTCGGAGTACCGGCGGCCAACCATCAAACGCCCGGTGAACTCGTCGACGATCAGGACTTCGCCCTCGCGTACGACGTAGTCGCGGTCTCGCATGTACACCACTTCGGCCCGCACCGAGTTCTCGACGAAGTGAGTGAGCGCGTAATGCTCGGGGTCGTACAGGTTGCTGATCCCGAGCACCTTTTCGATCTTGGTGATGCCGTCCTGGGTCAGCGAGATGGACTTCGACTTCTCTTCGACCGTGAAGTCCTTTTCCCGTTCGAGGCGGCGGGCCAGCTGCGCAAAGCGCTGGTACTGCTGCCCGCGATCAGGTGCGGGGCCGCTGATGATCAACGGAGTCCTGGCCTCGTCGATCAGGATGTTGTCGACCTCGTCGACGATCGCGTAGTCGCGCGACCGCTGCACCTTGCGGTCCAGCGAATCCACCATGTTGTCGCGCAGGTAATCGAAGCCGAACTCGTTGTTGGTGCCGTAGGTGATATCGGCGGCGTAAGCTTCGCGCCGGTTGGCGGCCCGCATGGGCTCGCCACGCTTCCCATCCTTGCCGGCAGGCTCCGCCGCAGCCGGGTCATATTTGAATGAGGCCTGGTTCTGGAGGCAGCCTACGGTCATGCCCAGCATCCCGTACACCGGGCCCATCCACGCGGCATCGCGCCGGGCCAGGTAGTCGTTCACGGTGACCACGTGAACGCCTCCACCGACCAGGGCGTTCAAGTAGGCCGGCAAAGTGGCGACCAGGGTCTTGCCCTCACCGGTCTTCATTTCTGCGATCTTGCCGGAGTGCAGCACGATGCCACCGATGAGCTGAACGTCGAAGTGCCGTTGGCCAAGCGTTCGGCGAGCCGCCTCGCGCACTGCGGCGAAGGCTTCGGGAAGGAGATCGTCCAGTGACTCGCCAGAAGCCAGCCGCTTCTTGAACTCAGGCGTCAGCGCGCCAAGCTGCTCGTCGGAGCGTTGCTTCGTCTCTTCCTCGAGTCCGTTGATCTCGTCGATGAGTTCACGGAGCCTGCGTACCTCGCGCTCATTGGAGTCGCCGAGAAACTTTGTGAGGGCCTTGAACATGGACATGATCCCTAGCCGAAGAGGGCGCCCACCGACAGCCCGTTGTGGATTCGATAGATCGCCTCCCCCAGGATGTCGGCCACTGATATCACCGTGATCTTCGGGGTCCGCCGGGAGTCTTCGAGCGGCACGGTGTCGGTAATCACGATCTCCTTGATCTCTGATACGGCGCTGAGCTTCCTGGTGGCTTCACCGGGCAGGACGCCGTGCGTGGCCGTGGCATAGATCTCACGAGCGCCGTTCCTGGTAAGAAGGGCGGCCGCGGTGATCATCGAGCTACCGGTATTGATCTCATCGTCGAACAGAATGGCAGCCTTGCCATCGACGTTTCCGATGACGTTCAGCGCCTCGGTCCGGTCCGCGTTCCCTATCCGGCGTTTCTCGACGATCGCCAGCGGGGCGTCCAGCTTCGACGCAAAGTCCCGCGCCCGCTTCGTGATGCCCTCGTCGGTTGCCACAACCACCCGGTCCGCGAGGTTCTTGTCCTGAAAATACTTCACCAGCTTGGGCAGCGCCGTCAGTTCGTCGACCGGAAGGTTGAAGAACCCCTGCACCTGGCCGGCGTGCAAGTCCATCATGAGGACCCGGTCGGCGCCGGCGGTCGTGATCAGGTCGGCGACCAGGCGGCCGGTGATGGGAACGCGGGGCTGGTCCTTCTTGTCGGTCCGGGCATAGGAGTAGTAAGGGAGGACCGCCGTGATGCGCCCGGCCGATGCGCGCTTGGCGGCGTCCATGAAGATGAGCAGCTCCATGATGTGGTCGTTCACCGGCGCGACCGTCGACTGGACGATAAAGACGTCACGCTGGCGAACGTTTTCCAGGATCTTGACGAAGGTGTTGTCGTTGTTGAACTTGAAGACTTCGGCCTTGCCGAGCGGGATCTTCAGATAGCTGCAGATCTCCTGCGTCAATCGCGGGTGCGCGTTCCCGGTAAAGATCACGAGATCTCCGAAAGCTACGAGCATTAAGTCCCTCCGAACTTTGGCCTGCGTTTCTCTCGGAGTGCGGCCAGCCCTTCCAGATGGTCTTTCGACGACAGAGTAACGGTTTCGGCCGCAGCCGCCACCTGCATGGCGGTCTCAAGGTCAAGCTCAAGGCCCTTATACAACAGTAACTTGGCGAGCCGGATTGCGATCGGCGGGCCGTCAGCGATCCGGCGGGCCATCTTTTGAGCCACGTCCATCAACTCCCCGGGCGCCACCAGGCGGTTCAGCAGCCCGAGCCGGTGCGCGTCAGACGCCTCCAGGAAATCGCCCGTGAAGAGCAATTCGGCCGCAACCCCCATGCCCAGCAAGCGCGGATACAACCATGTTCCGCCGTAGCCGGGAAAGAGGCCGACCTTCACATAGGCGGCCATGAAGCGGGCCGCCGGCGTGCCGACCCGGATGTCACAGGCGCAGGCCAGGTCGAATCCGGCGCCTACCGCCGGGCCATTGATGGCGGCGATCACCGGCTTCGGCATCCGCTGCAGGCCGAGGATGATCCGCTGCGCAGGTTCGAACCCGCGCCTCAGCCCCTCCGGGCCCTCCGGGCCGAGTGCATGTGGGCCCCGCCTGACCCCTCCGGCCAGCTCCTCCGTATCGGCGCCGGAACAGAAGGCGTCACCTGCGGCCGCCAGGATTACGACGCGCACGCCGTCGTCGCGTGACAGCGACTCGATGGTTTCCGCCAGGCAAGCAAGCAGCTCCGAGCCAAGGGCATTGAGACGCTCGGGACGATTCAGGATTAGCGTTGCGATCCGCCCGTCGTCACTGGTCGCGACGAGCAGGGGGGATTTGGCCGCGTCCGGCCGACTGTGAAGCTCAGGGGGCATACCCCGATTCTAGCAGCCAACAGCTAGCGACCGGATGCTTCCCCCTGCCGGCCGCATCCAGGCAGCCGGCAATCGATCGAACGTCAGGCGGCGGGCGCCCGCAATGGGGATCCATGCCCGTTACTGCGGGGTGGGGACGTCACGTGAGAATCCGCACTGGAGGCACTGGAGGCATGCCCTGCAGGTGTCACGGCTCATGTGGCTGTCGACGTTACAGCGCTTGCAGGTGTGGAAGCAGAGCATTTGCGGTCGGGTTCCTCTCTCAATTCGGTATGAGGAGATCGTGGCCGCATGACCGGTCGGTGCGACCGTGGAACACCGCCGAAGAGAGTATGTGCTGGCCCGCAAAGCCGCCGGTGCGGCGCCTGGATCAGCCTGCCAGGGCCGCAAGCCGTTCCGGATCGAAGCCGACGACCAATACGTCTCCCCTGCGCGCCAGCGGCCGGCGGATCAGCCGGGGTTCACTTGCCATCAGGTCGATGAGCCGCTCGTCCGGAAGACGGCCTCGCAGGTGGGCGATCTCCCTGGCGCCTGGGCTGCGCCACGAAAAGAGGCCATCAGCGGTCACGAGCTGCGCCAGATCTCCCAGTTCAGCTCTGTCCAGCGGCTTCGCAAAGATATCCCTCAACTCCGCCTCGACCCCGGCCTGCGAGAGAAAATCCCTCGCTTTGCGACAGGTTGTTCACTTCGGCCACCAGTAGAGCGTCAGGGAAGCTGGCACGGTCGCCTCCGGAAGGGGTCTGAATGCCCGGGACAGTTGTCGTAGTTGGTGCGCCAATTTAGCATGCTGGCGTGGATCGAGACGACCCGCTCATTCAACGGGCACGGCCCGTCCACGCGGCCGCGCCCGGCCGGGACATCGGCCTGCTCAGGCGTGTGGCATCCGTCTACCGTCGTGGCCCCGGCAGCCTCCTGAATCTGAGCCTCTACGCTGCGGGTCTCACCGGCCTGTGGACGGCTGTCACGTTTGTGATTATCCAGTTCCGCCTGCTGGCGATCGTCGACCCTTCGCAGAAGATCGTCGCGCTGACGACGATCACCCTTGTCGGGCTCGTGTTCCCCGCCATCGTCCAGCCCGTCGCCGGTGGATTCAGTGATCGCAGCCGGAACCGCCTGGGCAAGCGGGGGCCCTACATCCTCTTCGGGGGCGGCGGACTGGCGATCGCCACGATGCTCGTCGGCTTTGCCGACAGCTTCATGTCGCTGCTGCTTGCGTACTGCCTGATGCAGGTGATGGGAAACATCGCACAGGGACCCGCCAATGCCCTGCTGATAGATCACGTGCCGGTGAATCGACGGGGCGCGGCCGCGGGCGCGCTCACCTTTGCCCGCTCGATCGGCGCGGGCATCGCCGTGGTGGGAACCCTGCTGCTCCTGAGTCACGCCCCGACCCAGGAGATGTCGCTATGGATGTGGCTGGCACTGGCGCTGATCTCAGGAATGGCGCTCCTTTCGGCCGGCTGGACGTCCCTCGCCATCCGGCCCCGCCCGGATTCTGACGCTGTCGTTCCCGGCCCCGAGGGCCCGGCAGATGAAACGGAAGCAGAGGGGCCGGCGCCCCGCACCAGGGAGTTCATCTGGTTCCTGGCGGCTTTCACGATCGCGACCGGGACAATGTCGGTGCTGAGCCGGTTCGCGATCTTCTTTCTGCAGGATGTGGTCGGGCTTGAGAACCCTGCTCGCGGCGCCCTGATCCTCTCGATCAGTGTCGTCGGAGGGGTGGCTCTTTCGGTACTGCCGGCAGGCATCCTGTCCGACCGCATGGGGCGGATGCCCATCCTCCTTGCGGGTGGCCTCGTGGGATCCGTTTCGGTAGCAAGCCTCGCGTTCATCGATACGCTGCCGGCCCTGGTCGTCGCTGGACTGGCGGTCGGTGTCTCATCCGGTGCTCTGCTCTCGGTGGCGTGGGCGCTCGCAAATGACCTGGTGAAGCCATCGAAGGCGGGCAGGAACCTCAGTTATACGAGCACCGCGATGCTTTTCGGCGCCGGGATCCCACTGGCGGCCGGGATCCTGGTCGAAGTGCTGAACCGGCGAGCCGACGACCTCGGTTACCGGGTGATGATCGGCGCGGTCGCCATCGCGTTCGTGATCTTCCCGCTGATGCTGATTCGGCTCAAGGCTGCGCGGGTCCGCCGCGGACGCTGATCGAAGGCCCGCCGCGCAGTTGCGACGATATAATCCAGATATGAACGCGCGCCCCTCTAAGGGCGCGGCGGAGGGACCGTTGGACGTTTATCTCAGTTCACCACGCGGGTTCTGCGCCGGGGTGGTCCGGGCGGTTGACATCGTAGAAATCGCCCTGCAGCGCTTCGGGCCGCCCATCTACGTGAAGCACCAGATCGTGCACAACCCACACGTGGTCGCCTCCCTTGAAGCCAAGGGCGCCGTCACCGTAGAGGACGTCGACGAGATTCCAGAAGGCGCTCACGTGGTCTTTTCAGCGCACGGCTCCGCGCCCGACGACTTCGCCAAGGCCAGACGGCGCGGCCTCCGCGTGATCGACGCCACCTGCCCGCTTGTCACACGTGTCCACAACGAGGCGAAGAAGTACGAGCGCGAGGGGAAGAAGCTGATCCTGATTGGCCATCGAGGCCACCAGGAGGTGCGCGGCACGATGGGACAGGCCGACATGCACCTCATGGACGATCGCGAGCGCGATGGCCTCCCGGGGTGGCAGCCCGAAACGGAGATCGCGGTGCTCACGCAGACGACCCTGTCGGTCGATGACACCGCCCGCGTCGTCAAGGAGATCCGGGGCCGGTTCCCCAACGCCATGGTGCGCAACGACATCTGCTACGCGACCACCAACCGACAGGAGTCCGCGAAGCTCATGGCCCGCCAGGTCGATGTTGTGCTCGTGATCGGGGCACAGAACTCATCGAACTGCCGCCGGCTCCAGGAGGTGGCCAGGGCCGAGGGTGTGACCGCCTACCTGATCAACGGACCAGCGGAGCTCGACCCGGGCTGGCTGTCCGGGGTCGAAAGGGTGGGCATCACCTCCGGGGCGTCCACGCCCGAGGACATGGTGCAGGCGGTCATTGAAGCCATCAACCCGGACCGCGTAATCCCGATCGGTGAGCAGGAAGAAGACATCCAGTTCGTATTGCCCAGGGAGCTCCGCGACCACTCACCCCTACCCGGCTGAGCCACGTCATCCGACGGCACTACCGGCTTCGCCCGGCTGTAGCGAGTAACTTCGGAGATTGAGGCCGCCAGCGCCGACGTCGAAGGGCTGATGGTCGTGTGCCCTCCTCCGCCCGCCCGGACATCGCGAGCGCGGCAGCACCGCACATGAAGTCCGGCCAGAAGATCGTCCTGCGTCCAGGCCGGACCGGTGGCGCGCTCGGGTTCCGGAAGATGTTCACCGACCAGGCGTGCCGGTCCGAGGTGATCTTTGCCGAGGCAGGCGCCTTCGTCTACGCGGGCCGGTCGGTCGGGCCCCACGAGGCGTAGATCCCTGGCATGAAAAGTGCGGTGCCCAGCGCAGCCCTACCTGTCACCGATACGGCTGAGATCCTGGACATCCTCAAGCCGTCCTGTCGAAGAATCCAGCGGACCTGGTACTCAGTCCAGCTCTTGCTGTTGAAGGGGATACAGCCGGTGGAGCCTGGCCCGGGCGACGGGCGTGGTGAGTGGCCACTCGATGCCGGCGCGGGCCTTGTTGCGCCCGCGCTCGTGGTGAGAGGCCGTGGCAGCCGCCTTGCGGCGCCAGGCACAGGCCTCCTGGTGGCCAGGCGGATCAATGGCGGCTATGCGAGCTGACGCAGCCGGGGGTCCAGGCGATCGCGCGCCCAGTCGCCGAGGAAGTTGAACGCCGTGACCGTGGCGAAAATGGCCATCCCCGGGAAAATTGCTATCCACCACGCGGTCAGCAGGTACTGCCGCCCTTCGGCGATCATGATCCCCCAGGTTGGCACCGAGGCCGGGACGCCTACCCCCAGGAAACTGAGGCCCGCCTCCGCGATGATCAGACTTCCAATTCGAAGGGTCGTAATTACAATCACGACATGGATTACCTGCGGCAGCAGGTGCCGGTACATGATGCGCGTGTGCGATGCTCCGGCTACCTTGGCGAGCGCTACGTAGTCCCGCGTTTTCAGAGACAACACTTCACCACGGACATTGCGCGCTCCTGCGGACCAGGAACTGAGTGCGAGGAGCCCGATAACCATCCAGAGACTCGGTCCAACACTCACGGCGACAATCAGCGCGATGAGGAGGAAGGGGAGCGCGGACCAGAGGTCCACCAGGCGCATGAGCAATTCATCGACCATGCCGCCCACGTAGCCGGCCAGGAGGCCCGCCAACGTCCCGGTGATGGTCCCGACAGAGACCGCGACGCCCGCAACCATCAACGAGACCCGAGCGCCATAAAGAAGTCGGCTGAGCATATCTCTGCCAACCCTGTCGGTTCCCAGGGGATGGGCCCATTCGCCGTCTCCGACCCATGCCGGGGGGGCGCTCCGGGCGGTCAGGTCTCCCTGTTTCGGGTCGTACGGCGTCAGGAACCCTGCGAAGATCGCGCCGACCGCCAGGCTTCCAATGATCAAGCCGGGTATCACGGGCCACCGCCGGAAGAAGTCGAACGTCCGCTTGAATGCGCCGGCCGGCGAACGCGCTAGAGACAACATGCGAGTGGTAGCAGCCATGCAATGGCCTTAAGAGTAACGGATCCGGGGGTCAACCACAGCGTATGCAAGGTCCGCCAGGAAGTTCAGAGCCAGGTAGCCGACTCCGAACATCAGCACCACGCCCGCCAGGATCGGGAAGTCGTTGTCAAGTGTGGCCTGCACGGCCAGGCGACCGATCCCCGGCCACGCGAAGACTGTCTCAACGAACACTGCCCCGGCGATGAAAGAGGCAAGTACCGCAGCTGACACGGTCAGCGGTTGGATGAGGGCATTCCGCAATGCGTGCTTCCAAAGGATTACCGTGTTCCCGACACCCTTCGCCCTGGCCAGTTTGACGAACTCGGTGTCC
This sequence comes from SAR202 cluster bacterium, assembly GCA_016872495.1. GTDB lineage: Bacteria > Chloroflexota > Dehalococcoidia > Lucifugimonadales > Lucifugimonadaceae > VGZT01. Next base: position 2,970 of record VGZT01000018.1, on the reverse strand, counting down.
AGGACCTCAAGCATCGAGGACCGCGTGAGGCGCATGTACGCCGCCCACGGGCCCAATGCGAGAACAAGCGCGGGCATGATGTAGTGCCTGAGACGCGTGAAGAAAGGATCTTGCGCGTCGCCACGAGTAGCGCTGGGCAGCCAGTCCAGCTGGACCGAGAAGACCAGGATCATCACCAGGGCCAGCCAGAACGGTGGCGTGGCCTGCCCGATGAGAGCGATGGCGCGAGCCGTATAGTCCCACACCGACCCGCGTTTGACCGCAGAGAGCACGCCGAGCGCGACCCCAGGAACCGTGGCGATGACCCATGCGATCGCGGCGAGCTGTGCCGTGGCTGGAACCTTCTCGGAGATGATCAGGACGACCGAACGCTGCGCCCCTACGCTCTCTCCGAGATCGCCCCGCAGCAGGGCGCCGACCCATTTGACGTACTGGACGACGAGCGGGCGGTCCAGCCCCCATTTCTCCTTGAGTGCGGCGATCGTCTCGGGGCTTATGCCGTAAGTCGCATCGCGGACATAGACTAGCAACGGGTCAGGGCCAAGCCGCGAGAGGACGAACACCAGTATGGTGACGCCCCAGAGGGTCAGGATCGAAAAAACGGCCCTCCGTATCAGGAACCGTCGCATCGCGTCCCTTTCCCGCGGTCGTCGGCTACTGAATCACGGGCTCGCACAGCCGGTGAATTGATTCGTATGTTCGTGCCTGGTTTCAAGGGGTCCGTCCCCGTGCCGGCCGGCCCTCTTGCGCCGCCTTACGGCAGGATGATGTTCTCGGGCGAGTTGTAGGTCGACCGGAGCCCCAGCTCCATCGGCCAGTCCTTGATTGCAGTCGGGTTATACACGATCAGGCTCGGGGCCGCGACGACCCCAATTCCGGGCATCCAGTGGTGGAGGTAATCTGCGAACTTGTTGTTGAGCGCGATCCGCTTTGCTATGTCTGGCTCAAGTCCGACAGCCAGGTAGTTCTGCGTCGCCTCGGCGAACTCGATGCCATGGCTCTTTCCGCCGCGTGTCAAGGCGCTCATCTGGCCACCGCGCGGCCAGTCCCATGGCGTGGTCGCAAAGTTCTCGAGCGGCCCGGTGTCCACCCACGGGATGGTAGCAGACCTTGCCACGAGGGAAGGCCGGAACACCGCGTACTCGTAGTGAAGGACTGCCACGTCGACGCCTATCTTCTGCCACATCTGCGCAACCACGTCGCCGGTATCCGCGAAGTGGGGTAGCGGTCCCGGGTTGTTCCAGGCGTAGAAGGGCATTGTGAACCTGACGCCGTTCTTGCCGCGTGGGAAGCCCGCCTGATCGAGCAGCTCCTCAGCCTTCTTGGCGTCGAACGAAACCTTCCACTTGTTGTTCCAGTTGGCGTTATTGATGTCAAAGTACGGGATGTATACCGGCCACCCGAGGCCAGACAAGACCGCCTTGTTCACCAGGTCGCGATCGATCGACATCGCCAGGGCCTGGCGCACGAGCCGGGCTTGCTCCATGTCGTTCATGCCCTTGGGGTTGTTGCTGTCGTCCGGAGTGCGCGGGTTACCCAGCCAGGGCTGGTCGGCGCCATATGTAAGAATCTCGAGCTTGGCTCCGGTCTTTGGGTGCGTGTCCTCCCACAGGTTGCCGGCGAACATGACGGTCAGCATCCCCGCCGTGCCGGACCCCTTGGAGACCATTCCGAATAGCTGCACTTCCGGGACGTTTTTCTGGCTGATGTCGGCGATATCAGCCTCGCCGGTCTGCAACATTGCCAGCCGGACGGTTTCATCTGGCACGACGACTCGCCTTATGGTCTGGACCTGGGCGGTCTTTCGCCAGTGGTTCGGTACCGCACGGACAACGGTGCTTTCACCGCGTTTCCACTCGGCAACCTCGAACGGCCCGGTCCCGACCAGGTTGTCCAGGTTCCAGTTACGGCCGTTCTTATCGAATGCCTTCTTGCTGACCACCCCGGCGCCCAGGCCGTCCTGCCCGAAAAACCAGGTGGTCCAGCGCGGGTCGAAGGTCGTCCAATAGATCTTCGCCGTATAGGTGTCGATCACCTCGGCAGGCGTCTTGCCTAGAAATCCTGCCCACTCGCCGGAACCGTCCGTGACGCTTACCGATCCTGAACCGTGTTGCGCCGACGTATTTGCGTTGGTGTCGTTGACCGACCAGACAAGGTCCTCCGCAGTAAGTTCCCCGTACCCCTTGTGCATGGCGACGCCTTTTCTCAGCGTCACTTGAACGAATTCGGGCGGCTGCTTTTCGTCAAGCTTCCAGGACGCTGCAAGGAGCGGCGTCTCGGTCCCCTTCTCATGCGTGGGCCTGAAGAGCGTCTCGACGACCCCCAAAGCTTTCCCACCACAGCACAGGTTGACGGCGTTAAAGCCGCCTGCAATTCCGTCGGATTCGACAGTAGCCCAGACCAGCTGGCCCCGCGCGTTCTTCGATTTGGGCGCAGGCTTTACAGCCGGCCGAGGCGTGGGCGTCGGAGGAAGCTGAGGCGTGGCGGTCTGGACGACGACTTTCTCAACGACCTTCTCGACCGGCTTCTCGACGACGACCGTCTGCTGAACGACCTTCTCGACTGTCACCGGCTTCTCGACGACGACCGTCTGCTGAACGACCTTCTCGATTGCCACCGGCTTCTCGACGACGACCGTCTGAGCAACCGGCTTCTCGACGACCCTCGTGACTTCGACGACCTTCTCCCCGCCGCCACACGCGGCAAGGACTGCGGCGCCGCTCAGCAATAACACGACGATCCACCGACTGGCGGAAAAACGTGGCAGCAACATGTAGTCGCCTCCGGAAGCCATCTCGTATCAGGGTCGCTAACATTCCCTGTCAGACGGCCAGATTTACCCATGAACCGACGGGATTGTCAAGCGAATGTCCTTTTCCTTGCTGAAAACGCAAGAAGGCATGCAGAGCGTGGACATTACGCTTGCGAACACCAGGGCTATTCAGGCCCGGATTGAATGAATACTAGGTA
>VGZT01000017.1 GCA_016872495.1 SAR202 cluster bacterium | reverse complement strand
GCCGCGGTCGCCACCGCGATCCCCGCCGCGGTCCCCGCCGCGGTCCCCGCCGCGGTCGCCACCGCGATCCCCGCCGCGGTCGCCACCGCGATCCCCGCCGCGGTCCCCGCCGTAGGACGGCCTGCGCGACCCCCGGTCGCCGCCGCGGTCGCCGCGCCCGCCGCCGTCGCGACGGTCCCGGCGCTCGTACTGGCCACGCGGCGCCCGCTGGCGCTCGTAGCCGCCTTCACCCCCACCCGAGTCGCCAGCGTCGGCATCCCCGTCAGCCGGCGCCCCGTCGCGTCCCGGACGGTTCTTCAGTGCCAGGTTAACGCGGTTCAGGTGATCGATTTCTGCGACCACCACTTCCAACTCGTCGCCCAGCTTCACAAACTTCTCCACATTGTCGTTGCGGTCGTTCGAGAACTGGCTCGCGTGCACAAGCCCGTCCTTGCCCGGCAGGATTTCGACCATTGCACCAAACGGCATGATGCGAGAGACCCGCCCACGGTAGGTCTCCCCTATCTCGATCTCCTTGGTCATCGCCCTGATCTGGGCGATCGCCTGCTCGGCGGAATCGCCGTCGGCTGAGCCGACGACCACGGTGCCGTCGTCCTCGACGTCGATCGAGACGCCGTACCGCTCGATCATCCCTCGGATGACCTTGCCACCCGGGCCGATCACCGTGCCGATCTTGTCGACCGGGATCTGGATGCGGAGCATGCGCGGGGCAAACTTGCTCAGCTCGGCCCGCGGCTGGCCGATCGTCTCGCGCATGTGCTCGAGGATCTGCAGCCGGGCCTTGCGCGCCTGCTCGAGCGCGCTCTTCATCGTGACGTAAGTGATGCCCTTGACCTTGATGTCCATCTGGAGGGCTGTGATGCCTTCGACGGTCCCGGCCACCTTGAAGTCCATGTCGCCGGAGTGGTCTTCGGCGCCCTGGATATCGGTCAGCACCGCGTTCTTGCCGTGGCCGGTGACCAGCCCCATGGCGATTCCGGCAACGGGCGACTTGATCGGCACGCCGGCGTCCATGAGGGCCAGGATTCCACCACATACGCTCGCCATCGACGAGCTGCCGTTGGAGCTGAGCACGTCTGACACGATCCGGATCGTGTACGGGAACGTCTCGGTGTCGGGTAGCACGGGCTTGATCGCCCGCTCGGCAAGGGCACCGTGCCCGATCTCCCGGCGACCGGTGCCAGCACGCCGCACTTCGCCGGTCGAGAACCCGGGGAAGTTGTAGTGGTGCATGAAGAACTTTTCGGTCTCGGGACTCAGGGAGTCGATCTTCTGGTGGTCGCCCATCGAACCGAGGGTAACGACCGAGAGGACCTGGGTCTCGCCTCTCGTGAACAGGGCGCTGCCGTGCGCGCGCGGGAGGTAGCTGACCTCCGACGCCAGTGGCCGGAGCGCGTCAAACGTTCGACCATCCGGGCGGCGGGATTCATTGAGGATCGCGGCACGAACTGCCTCGCCCTCGAGCTCGTGGAAGGCCTCCGCGAGAGCGCTTTCGCCGTGCTCCTCTTTGAGCGCGGTAACCATCTCGGTCCGCAGCTCGCTCATGCGGTCACTGCGCGCCTGCTTGCCACCGGGAAGCCTGAGCGCCTCTTTCAGGCGATCCCCGAAGAACGTTCGCGCGTGGGATAGCGCCGCCTCGAGGGCCGCGTTCGGGGTGACTTCCCACTTCTTCTTGCCGACCTGCCGCTGCATCTCGCGGATCTTCTCAACGATGCTGCCGTTGACCTCCTGGGCGAGCTTGAGGGCGTCGACCAGGACCGACTCGGGGATTTCGCGGGCGCCGGACTCGACCATCATGATGGCGTCGCCCGTACCGGCCACAGTCAGGTCGAGCTGGCTCGTCTCGAGCTGCTCATAGGTCGGGTTGACGACCAGCTGGCCGTCGACATAGCCGATTCGGCAGGCTCCGATCGGGTCGTCAAACGGGATGTCGGAGATCGTGAGGGCGGCCGAGGCGCCGACGATGCCCAGGATATCCGGCTGGTTGACGTGATCGACCGAGATGATCGTTTCGATGACCTGGACCTCGTTATAGAAGCCCTTCGGGAATAACGGGCGTATCGGGCGGTCGGTCATGCGGGCCATGAGTACCGCGTCGGTGCCCGGCCGTCCCTCGCGCTTGAAGAAGCTGCCCGGGATCTTGCCTGCGGCATACATGCGCTCTTCGGCGTCGACGGTCAAAGGGAAGAAGTCCTGGCCGGGTCGCGCCTGCTTCGAGGCGCATGCGGTGACGAGAACGATGGTGTCGCCGTACCGGACCGTGACTGCGCCCTGGGCCAGGCGGGCGGTTCGACCGACCTCCATGGAAAGGCGGCGGCCGGCGAGATCGAGTCCGAACTCCTGAGTCTGGGTCATTAGGTAGAACATCCTTTGCAACGGGTTCATGCCACGCGGTGCGCGGCCGAGGAGAAAAACAGAACCGCCCCTGCCGGGGCGGTGTTTACTTGCGGAGACCCAGGCGGGACACGAGCGCGCGATACCGTTCTACATCCTCGCGGCTGAGGTACTGAAGAAGGCGGCGGCGCTGGCCGACCAATGTGAGCAGGCCGCGCCGACCGGCATGGTCGTGGCGATGGACTTTGAAATGCTCGCTCAACTCGGCGATCCGCCGGGTGAGGAGGCTGACCTGCACTTCGATCGAGCCGGAATCCGTCTCGTGTACGCGACTTTCCTGGACGATTGAACTCTTGGTTTCGCGATCCAACTGCTTCGATGTCTCCGAGCGGAAACGGGAAATGGGTTCACGCACGCCTTCGTGCGCGCCCTCACCACAGGTGAAGGTATCTCGTTCTTCCAATGGCCGAGTATACCATTCCTGCTACCCACGTCCTCGGACCGGGGTGCCCGTAGCGGGAGCCGTCGACGCGGGGGAAGATCCTCGACATGTTGCGGGGCGCCACGCGGGGGCACCCCCAGATACAACGTAGATAGGCCCGGAACCGCTCCGCCACAAGCCACTTTACCTTGACATTGGCAAAAATCCGAGAATAAGATTGCTGGCTTTGTGTGTTTCCACACTCCACCCCGTAACGCGCATTCGCTCGGCGTGATGATGAGGCCATTTCTTGGCAACCAGTTTGACCCCTCTGAATGAAGAAGGTAAGAACGGAGGACGGCGCTCGATGACACGTTCGGCACGGGGAAGAGCTCGCTCGCTCTTCGTCCTCTTGGCACTGGCGCTCTCCGCCGCGTTCGCAGTCGCCTGTTCAGGCGCCACCGGTCCTGCCGGTCCTGCCGGTCTTCAGGGCCCCACCGGCCCCGCCGGCCCCGATGGATTCCAGGGCATGCAGGGTAAACCCGGAGATCCTGGTCCGGCTGGTCCTCAAGGTCCCCAGGGTCTGACCGGTTCGCAGGGACCGGTTGGCCCGGCTGGCGTCGCCGGCGCGGTTGGCCCAAGCGGCCCCGCCGGTCGGGCTGGCGAGGCATCCGTCCTGTTCGTGTATGACGCCAACGGCGGCCTCGAGGCTGGCCTGGTCAACATCAACAAGACCCCGATCACGGTCAACATCGCTGGCGCAGGCTACAAGCCGGCAGAGAAGGTCACCTTAACGATCGAGAGTGGCGCTGGCTCAACGACAATCCAGCGCAGCGCCGAAGCCAACTTGAACGGCGCGTTCTTTCTGACGAACGTCGTCCTCAGCAACATTCGGTCAGGTGATGTGTTGACGATCAAGGGCACGGGCGACCAGGGCCGCATCGGCTACGGCGTGCTGGTAACGGTCAGCAAGTAACCGCTTCCCGATCGCGAAGTAAGGCCCCCGCTTGCACGGGGGCCTTACTGTTTTTACTGGCATGAGTCCTGTGGCCGCCCTTGAGCGATATCCTTCTTGCCGCCAGGCGTGGACGGGCCGATCGTCCCCTGCCGGGCATCGCCGTCGCAGGCACGCACTCGGGACGACCCCCAGGCCAACTGTTCTGGGCGTTCCGGAAAGCGCAAGATCAGGCAATCATGGAACCGCAGGCTGGCCGCCCAGGCACAGCGGCCGGGCACTCAGACAGCTGTGTCCGATGCCTCCTCGACCCGCTTGACGCGCAGCCTGCGGATTCGCCTGCCCATCGTCGACTCGACCGCGATCCGGATGCTCTGGACGTTGACCGTGTCGCCAACCACCGGCATCTTCCCGAGCTCGCGATACACGAGGCCGCCCACGGTATCAAAGCCGTCACTGGCCACGGATACACCGAACATCTCGTTAAACGAGTCGATCGGCATCCTGGCGTCCATCACGGCCTCGGATTCGCTGACGCGCTCGAAGTCGGGCTCGTTGGCATCGAATTCGTCGACGATCTCACCGACGATCTCTTCGATGAGGTCCTGGACCGTCACCAGCCCTGAGACACCACCGTATTCGTCTACGACGATCGCGATCTGCGTCCGGTGCCGCTGGAACTCCCTGAGGAGCTGCTCGAGGCGCTGGGACTCGGGCACAAAGATAGCCGGTCGCAGGACATCGCGGACGCTGGCCGAGCTCTGGCCGTTGGCCAGCCGCAAGAGGTCCCTTGCGTATACGATGCCCACGATCTCGTCGATCGTTTCTCCATGAACCGGGATCTTGGAATGGCCGCGGTCCTTGATCAGCTCGACCAGTTGGTCGGGGGTCGAATCGACGCGCGCCGCTACCATGTCCACTCTGGGCCGCATGATCTCTCGTACGCGAGCGGTGTCCATGCTCAGGACGGCCTTGATCATGCGGAGTTCGCCGCTGACCTCGCCACCTGCCTGCCCCAGCCTCTCGAGGTCCTCGGCGAGCGACGCCGGCAGGCCGCGGTCCGGTACCTGGACGGCCGAGCTCTCCACCATCCAGAAGCGCTTCTTCATCCTTGCCGGTGAAAGCTTGCCCGCAAGCGCGAGGGCCGGGGCCGCGATCCCCTTCAGCGCCCTCATTGGCGGAGTTCCGGGGGCCAGGAGGTTCATGCTGAGCTGGGTGGCGAACAGAAGCACGGCCAGGCCTGCAAGGGCGGCCGGCACGAGCCACCACTCGCCATCTGCCTTGGCAGTTCCGTAGGCCACCGCGAAGGCCAGGCCGAGCGCGGAAATGAAACCTACCGTCCTGGCGCTATCCGAGGCGTCGGTCCGGTTGCCGTTCAAGGGGCTGGGAACGTCTCCGTTCCGGGGCCTCTGCGACGCCTCGTGCTGCAGGGCCGCGCTAAGCGCCGCGGCCAGCAGATGGACGATGGTCAGGATGCCAGCCGCTATCCACGCCCACGCCTGCGGGGTCATTCCGAGTCTCCAGCAACGCGTGGGGTGGTGAGGACAGGTCTATAACTGGGATCTTCCGTGGAACTCATGAACCGGACCTGGGGACCTCTATGCGCCGTTTGACGGACTTCGGCCGAATTGGCCTGGCGGGCACTCCGACGACCGTGGCTCCGGGCGGTACGTCCGTCGTCGCCACCGCGCCGGCACCGGTGCGTGCACCCGCTCCGATCCTGATCGGGGCTACCAACATGGTATCTGAACCGATCTGCACGTCGTCTTCGATGATGGTCTGGTGTTTGCGCTTGCCATCGTAGTTGCAGGTGACCGTCCCCGCCCCGATGTTGACGCGGGCACCCAGGGTCGCGTCCCCGGTGTAGCTGAAGTGGCCGATATGCGTACCGCTCCCGATGCTGCTGTTCTTGATTTCTGCGCAGTTGCCGATGAATACATCGTCGGCGATCGACGTCCCGGCCCGGAGGCGGCTGAAGGACCCGACGTGGACCCGCTGGCCGATCTTCGAAGATTCGACGTGGCTGGCTACTACCGTGGAGTCATCGCCTACTTGAACGCCATCGAGGATCGCGTTTGGCCCGATCTGGCAACGCATGCCGATCCTGGTAGCGCCGCGCAGGTGAGTGTTGGGCCAGACGACCGTGTCGGCGCCCACGGTTACACCCGCGTCCACATAGGTCGTGGCAGGGTCAGAGACCGAGACACCCCCGAGCATCAACCGGCGCAGGATTCGTCCCCGCATGAGGCGCTCGGCCTCGGCCAGCTGGACACGGTCGTTGACGCCGAGCACCTCGTTGTGGTCGGCGGCCTCCACCGTTGCAACCTTGCGGTGCGCGCGAATCGCGGCGGCCACGACGTCGGTGAGGAAGTACTCGCCTGAGCTCGATCGCGGGATCTCTGGTAGCTGCGACCAGATCCACTCGGCGTCGAACGCGTAGCACCCGGAATTGATCTCATTTATGGCGCGCACGGCCGCAGTGGCGTCGCGCTCCTCCACGATCGCGGTGACCGCTCCACCTTTGTCGCGGACGATCCGCCCGAAGCCGGTTGGATCCGGTACGCGGGCCGTCAGAATCGTCACCGTTGAGCGCTGCTTCGTGTGCGCAGCGGTCACCGCCGAAATCGTCTCGGGCGTGATCAGCGGAGCGTCGCCGTATGAGAGCAGTATGGAGTCGGGCCGGGCGGCTGCATCGCGGGCAGCAAGAAGCGCGCGCGCAGTACCCAGCTGAGACGTTTGCACGACCAGCCGGGCCTTGGGGCCGGCCGCTGCCTGGAATTCCTGGGCGGAGTCCCCGCCGGGAGGTACGACCACCACTACCTTGGTGATGCCGGCGGCCCGGACGGCATTCGTGGCGTGCGCCAACATGGGAACGCCGCTGACCGTGTGAAGCACCTTGGGGCGTGCGGAGTTCATGCGGACGCCCTTGCCGGCAGCCAGGACGACGCCGCACCAGCTGTCAGCGAGGCGTTTGCGAGTAGCCATGAGGCTACTAACAATCGAGCCAGTCCTCCCCCTGTGTCAAGTTTGTTTCCTATTCGGGCAGAGCCCGTGCCAGCGGCGCATGGGCAGGCCAGATTGCCTTGCTATACTTCGAACCGGAGAGGTGGCCGAGTGGTTGAAGGCGCCGCTCTCGAAAAGCGGTATACGGAAACGTATCGCGGGTTCGAATCCCGCTCTCTCCGCCATCCAGCAGAGCTGACCTCTTCAACCGGCCTTGCTTTCTGGGACGGCTGACCGACCCCTGGAGAGGTGCCAGAGTGGTTTAACGGGCACGCTTGGAAAGCGTGTGTCCAGGGTAACCTGGACCGCGGGTTCGAATCCCGCCCTCTCCGCTCCAGTCCATTTACCTTCCCGCCCCCGTCCAGTCCCGCGGCCATCTCTCAGGAGAGGACAAATGACCGCGCTTAAGTACTGGGTTGCACTCAACCGGATCTCCGGCCTCGGGCCCAGGAAGTTCGAGGGCCTCGCGACCCACTTCGGCGACCTCGGGCTAGCGTGGGGGGCGCGCGCTTCAGAACTCGAAGCTGCCGGTCTCAGTCCAGAACAGGCCGCACAGGTCGTGCGAGAACGCTCCAGCATCGATCCTGACGACGAGATGGCTCGCATGGAGCGCGCTGGCGTGACTGCGGTGGCCAGGCCAGATGCTGGCTACCCGGTCTTGCTGAAAGAGATCTACGATCCTCCCCCGGTCCTCTACCTGAGAGGCACGCACGGGCTCACCTCTGACAACGGCCTCGCGGTGGTCGGCACGCGTTCTGCAACCCCGTACGGCCGCGAAGTCACCGCGCGGCTGGTCACGGAGCTGGTCGGAGCCGGCCTCACGATCGTGAGCGGCCTGGCCAAGGGCATCGACGGCGTGGCCCATCGCTCTGCGCTGGATGCCGGCGGTCGAACGCTGGCGGTCATCGGGTCAGGCCTGGATACGATTTACCCGCCGGAACATCGGTCCCTCGCAGATGCGATCCTCGACCGCGGCGCGCTGATTACCGAGTTCCCCCTGGGCCACCGGATCGAACCCGCCAATTTCGTGCGGCGGAACCGCATCCTCTCAGGGCTCACGCGCGGGACGCTGGTGACCGAGGCCGGCATCAAGAGCGGTGCCCTGATCACGGTCAAGTTTGCGCTCGAGCAGAACCGGGACGTGTTCGCGGTCCCGGGCAGTATTCTTTCGTCCCGCAGTGCCGGCACGAACTGGTTGATCCAGCAGGGTGCCAGGCCGGTAACCAGCGCCGCCGACGTGCTTGAGGACCTTCGGCTGACCACCGGTAGCCAGTTCCGGCTGCCGGTCAGCGAGATCGAGGGCGGGCTCGATGAGGCGGTGCTCGCGAGCGTGTCTGACGAACCAGTTCACATCAATGATGTGATCCGAACATCGGGCCTGCCGAGTGCTACCGTTAGTGCAGCGTTAACGATGATGGAGTTGCGTGGTCTGGTCCGCCAGGCCGGCCCTCTGCACTATTCTCGTGTACGGGGTTTAGGGATCGGATCGAACCGGTAGAGATGTCAAAACAACTCGTAATAGTCGAATCGCCGGCCAAGGCGCGTACCGTAGGCCGGTTTCTTGGCGACGACTTTGAGGTGAAGGCTTCGATGGGCCACGTCCGGGACCTGCCGAAGCGTGACATCGGCGTGGATATCGGCAATGACTTCGAGCCGACCTACGTCGACGTCGACGGCCGCGTGACGGTACTGCGCGAGATCAAGCGCGCTGCCAAGACGGCGACCCATGTCTACCTCGCGACCGACCCCGACCGTGAGGGCGAGGCGATCTCGTGGCACATCGTTGAGGCCGCCGGTTTGCAGAATGCGCCGCTCCGGCGTGTCGTGTTCCACGAGATCACCCAGAACGCCATCAAGGAGGCGTTCCGGCACCCGCGCGAAATCGACATGCGTCTCGTCAACGCCCAGCAGGCGCGTCGGATCCTCGACCGCATCGTCGGCTATGAGCTGAGCCCGGTCCTCTGGAAAAAGGTCCGGAAGAGCCTTTCGGCCGGCCGCGTGCAGTCGGTGGCATTGAGGCTGATCGTCGATCGCGAGCGTGAGATCGAGGCCTTCAAGCCCGAGGAGTACTGGGTCGTCACGGTGACCCTGTCCAAGGAGTCCGGCAACGATCGCAGCTTCCGGGCAACTCTAACGTCGCTGACAGGGCACGCAGGCAAGCTCAAGATTGGCGGCGAGGCGCAGGCCAGCGAGATCCTCGCCGATCTGCGTGCCTCCCGCTACCGGGTCGCTTCGGTGGTAACCAAGGAGTCCAGGACGCGGCCCTCGCCCCCGTTCATCACCAGCACGCTCCAGCAGGAGGTGGCTCGCCGGCTCCGCTACGGCGCGCAACGGACGATGCGGATCGCACAGGCTCTTTATGAAGGCGTGCAGCTGGGCGGCGGCGATCCCGTAGGACTCATCACCTACATGAGGACGGACTCCACGAACCTCTCGGCCCAGGCGGTTCACGAAGCGGCCGACTACATCAAGTCCAAGTTCGGCGCCGAGTACTACGAGAAGGCCCGCCTGTACCGGACCAAGAGCAAGGTCGCCCAGGAGGCGCACGAAGCCATCCGGCCCACGTCGGTACTGCGCACTCCGGAAAGCGTCGCCCCGTACCTCTCGCAGGACCAGCTCAAGGTCTATGAACTGATCTGGAAGCGGATGGTCGCCTGCCAGATGAAGGACTCGCTGGCCGACGCGACGACGGTAGATCTGGAAGCGAGTGGCGGTCCCAGCGGGAAGACCTACGGCCTGCGCGCCACGGGGTCGGTACTCAAGTTCCCGGGCTTCAGGATCGTGTACATGGAATCGCGGGAAGACGAAGAGCCGGCAGACGAGGATTCTCGTGAGCTGGTGCCCCTCCGCCAGGGTGAAGCTGTCCGGCTGCTCAGCGCCGACGACGCACGTGGTGAGCAGAAGTTCACGCAGCCGCCCCCGCGCTTCTCGGAAGCCATGTTGATACGAACACTGGAAGAAAACGGGATCGGCCGACCTAGCACTTTTGCAACGATCGTCCAGACAATCGAACAACGCGACTACGTGGTCCGCGAGAGCGGCAAGTTCAAGCCGACCAAGCTCGGGATGGTTGTTTGCGATTACCTGAAGAAGTGGTTCCCGGAGATCATGGACATCCGGTTCACTTCCAGCATGGAAGAGAGCCTGGATGCGATAGCGCGCGGCGAGTCAGAGTGGGTCCCCGCGTTGAAGGTGTTTCACGACCCATTCCTCGAAGATCTCAAGAAGGCGCTGGCGGGCGAACGAGTGCCAACATCGGAGCTCGACGAAAAGAGCGGGGAAACCTGCGAGAAGTGCGAGCGCCCGATGGTCATCAAGTCGGGGCGGTTCGGAAAATTCCTGTCGTGCAGTGGCTTCCCCGAGTGCCGGCAAACCAGGCCGCTCCGCATACCGACCGGCGCCAAGTGCCCGGTGAGTGGCTGCGGGGGCGATCTCCTGCAACAGCCAGGGCGGGCGCGCCAGGGCAGGCCAGCCAGGCCTTTCTACGGCTGCTCGAACTGGAAGAGCCACCCGCAGTGCAAGTTCACGACGTCCCGCAAGCCAGTCAAGGACCCGTGTCCGAATTGCGGAAAGCTGCTGGTAGAGCGCGGGCGAGACGGGGTCCAGTGCCTGTCATGCGAATACACCGGCAAGCGCTCCGAATTGTCCGCAGCGGTAGAGGAGCCGGAAGAGGCGTTGGCCGGGGCCGACTCTTAGCCAGGCGTCTTGCGGAGCCGTGCCGATGAGCGTCGCCGGACGTCCCGCCCGTCGCGACCCGCTGGTCGACCTCCAGTGGGACCTGCGTCTTGCCGAGTACGAGGCACACATCCGAGGGGCCCGTCAGCTCGCGCCGCTTACGGTCCGCAACTACCTGACCGATCTCGCCCCGTTCGGTGACTATCTTCGACTGAAGAACGCCCGCAGCCTGGACAACCTTGATCGCTGGTTCCTGCGGGGATACCTCGCCTGGCTCATCGAGGTCGGATACGTGAAGGCATCGGTGACGCGGAAGCTCACCGCGCTGAGATCTTTTTTCCGCTTCCTTCGAGACCGGGGCGTGGTCACCAGGGAACAGACCGACATGGTGGGCGCGCCGCGCACCGAGAAGCGTCTGCCCGTCGTCGCCTCAACCTCGGGTATCGCAGAGCTTCTGAACCGGCCAGACCTGTCGACCGACGTCGGCAAGCGTGATCGCGCTATCCTCGAGCTGATCTACTCGGCCGGCCTGCGCGTAAGCGAGGCTGCTTCGCTCGATGTCCCCGACGTCGATCTGGCCGCGCGGCACATACGCGTGCTTGGCAAGGGATCGAAGCAGCGCATGTGCGTACTGGGCGTCCCGGCCGCCAATGCACTTCGGACCTACCTGGAGGCCGTGCGGACGAAGTGGGCGTCCCGGCGGACCGGTGCCGCGCTGCTGCTGAACCGCTACGGGGGCCGCTTGTCGGTCAGATCCATCCAGTGCATGGTCAAGACCTATGCGGCGAGGGCCGGGCTCGATCCGGCGTTCCATACCCATGTGCTCCGGCACAGCTTTGCCACGCACATGCTCGACGGTGGGGCCGACCTGCGGGTGGTCCAGGAGCTGCTCGGTCATGCCAACCCGGCAACGACCCAGATCTATACTCATGTCTCGGCCGAACAAGCGCGCAAGGCGTACTTGAACGCCCATCCCCGGGCGAACGATGCCGGCTCCGATGCCTCCGAGCGCGACGCCGCGGTGTAAGCTGGATAGTCGTGCCAACCTACCTTGTCATCAACGGTCCCAACCTGAATCGTCTCGGCAAACGCGATGCCGGGCTTTACGGGTCAATAACGCTCCCAGAACTGGAGAGTGCGGTGTCCGCGCGCGCCCGGGAGCTCAACGCCTCGGTGATCTGTTTCCAGTCGAACCACGAAGGCGCGATCGTCGACTTCATCCAGGAGAAGTCGGGCGGGGCTGCGGGCGTAATCATCAACGGCGGCGCACTGACGCAGGTCGGCTACTCGATCCTTGACGCCCTGCTTGACACTCGACTTCCTGTGGTCGAAGTACATCTTTCGAACATCCATGGGCGGGAAGAGTTCCGGCGACATTCGGTTATCGCGCCCTTTGCGAAGGGCCAGATCGCGGGTCTCGGCTGGCGCGGTTACATCTACGCCCTGGAATACCTCGTGGCGGAGAGCGGCGGCAAGGCGAAATGAAGCCCGCCCAGACTGCGACGGCCGCCCGGCTGTCCCGACTACGCGCCGGGTTCGCGGCACGAGAAATCGACGGCATCCTCATCTCGGAGGCGTCCAACCGCCGGTACCTATCGGGCTTCGTCGGCACCGCCGGGTACCTGGTCATCTCGAACGGCGGCGCCGTCCTTGCGACTGATTCTCGTTACGTCGAGCAGGCCGGCAGGCAGGCGCCCGACTTCCGGGTGGAACGCATCAAGGCCGGTCTTGACTGGCTGCCAAGGCTAGCCGGCGAGCTGGGCATCTCGAAACTCGGCTTCGAGGCCGACCACATCACCGTGACGCAGCACGGCCGGATTCGTGATGCACTCAAGGAGGCCCCCGGGGCTGGCAAGCTCTCGCTCGTGCCTACTTCGGGCCTCACCCTTGAACTGCGGGCGATCAAGGACGCGAGCGAAATGGCGCTGCTTCAGCGGGCGATCGACATCGGCGACGAGGCCTTTGACGAGGTGTCGGCCCAGATTGTCGCGGGCATGACCGAAGCAGAGGTCGCCTGGAAAATCGAGATGGCGATACGGGAGCGCGGCGCCGAATCGATCTCCTTCGACACGATCGTTGGGGCCGGGCCGAACAGCGCCCTGCCGCATCATCGGGCCGATGACACCGTCATACGTGCCGGTCAGCCGGTCGTCATCGACATGGGCGCCCGTTACCAGGGCTACTGCAGCGACCTCACTCGCACGATCGTGGTGGGCAACCCCGACGCTCAGTTCAAGCGTGTATATGACACGGTCCTGGCCGCCCAGCTGACCGCAATCGAGGCGGTGGTGGCAAAGATGTCAGGCGCCGACTGCGACAAGCTGGCGCGGAGCGTGATCGAGGAGGCCGGGCACGGCGACGCCTTCGGGCACTCCCTGGGCCACGGCGTCGGTCTCGAAATACACGAAAGCCCGGGCGTCGGGCCCAACAGCAAGGGCCTGTTGTTGGACGGCATGGTATTCACTATCGAGCCAGGGATCTATCTCCCCGGCTGGGGAGGCGTGAGAATAGAGGACGTGGTTGTGCTGGAGCGCGGCAAGGCGCGCGTCCTCAGCCACGCCCGCAAGCACTCCCCGTGACTGGCTGTCCCAGGACCAATGTCGACCCTGCATGGAGCACCTCTAAGCTGTGACAATAGGTTTCAGTGAGCTACGCAAGAACATGGCCCTCCTCTACGAAGGGGAGGTGTACACCGTGCTGGACTACCAGCACCGGAAGGCGCCCAAGGCGCCGCCGACGCTGACCCTCAAGCTTCGCCATGTGAAGTCAGGCAACGTCTACGAAAAGAAGATGCCCGGCACGCACCGGCTGACGCCCGCCCCGATCGAGACCCGCACGTCGCAATACCTGTTTTTCGATGGTGACGCCTACACGTTCATGGACGTGGAAACGTACGAGCAGTTCCCGGTGTCCGCAGAGGTGCTCGGCGACGCGACCAAGTACATCGTGGAAGGCGAGAAGATCGACGTAGTGATCTACCAGGGCGTGCCCATCTCGGTCGAGCTGCCGGTCTTCGTGATCCTCAAGGTCGAGCGGGCTGAGCCGGCCGTCAAGGGTGATACTGCGACTGGCGCGCTAAAGAAGATCACGACCAACACCGGACTGGAGCTGAACGTCCCCCTCTTCATCAACGAGGGCGACACGCTCAAGATCGACACCCGCGACGGTAGATACATAGAACGGGCCAAGTAACCAGGCTGGTGGAAGACTCCTCGTCGGCCATCTATTCGGTATCGCAGGTCGCGGGGTACATCAAGGAATTCCTCGACGCCAACCCGGCGTTGCAGGACCTCTGGGTGTCGGGCGAGGTTGCAAACGCCCGGCGCTACAGTTCCGGCCACACGTATTTCTCACTGCGGGACTCAGCCAGTTCGATCCAGGCCGTCATGTTCCGGGGGGGCGAAGGCTCCGAGCACCTGAAGGACGGCGACCAGGTCAACGCCCACGGCAGGGTCTCCTACTACCAGGTCCGAGGCGATGTGCAGCTGTACGTCGACCTGGTGAGGCCCGCCGGGCTGGGCGCGCTGCAGGCCGCGTTCGAGGAGCTGAAGAAGAAGCTCGAGGCCGAGGGCCTGTTCGATCCGTCTAGGAAGCGCGGCCTGCCGGCGTTTCCCGCCCGGGTTGCGGTAGTCACGTCGCCGACCGGCGCCGTCATCCAGGACATCCTGAACGTCATCGGCCGTCGCTTTCCGATGGTCGAGGTGGTCCTCGTCCCGACCCCGGTCCAGGGCCGGGCCGCGGCGCCTGGAGTGGCGGCGGCGCTGGCACAGGCGAATTTGCTCAACGATGTCGATGTAGTGATCCTCGCCCGGGGTGGTGGCTCCCTGGAGGACCTCTGGGCGTTCAATGAAGAGGTGGTCGCCCGCGCGATCTTCTCGAGCCGCGTTCCCGTGGTTTGCGGTGTCGGCCACGAGACCGATGTCACGATCGCCGACCTGGTTGCCGACCTGCGTGCGCCCACCCCGTCAGCTGCCGCCGAGATGGTGGTTCCGGACATGGCTGAACTGGCCGCCGACACCCGCGAATACACGCGGCGCCTGAGCGAGTCGCTGGCCCGCCGGGTGCGCGACGCGCGGCTCGGACTGACGCTGGCTACCGACCGCCTGCACGCCCGCATGCCTTCGACATCCGACGCGCACGCACGGATCAACGAGCTGCTCAGGGCCGCTTCCAGTTCGCTCAGCCGCACATTCGAGCTCAAGCGGACACAACTGCGAGGGCTGGACGCCCAGATGCTCTCCCTTGCCCCCACTCGCGTGCTGGAGCGGGGATACGCCCTGGTGCGCAAGGGTCCATCGGGGCCGGTCGTCACGTCCGCAGGCGCGGTGGCAGCGGGAGACGTGCTCGAGATAACCATGTCAGACGGTTCGATCGACGCCCGGGCCGAAGCAGTGCGACGCCGGTCTCGAAGCTGACGATGGGCGGGCGTCTACAATGACCGGCACGCGAAAGATGGCAGACGCAAGAGAGACCCCACGAGCCAGCGCTGGCGACACACAGACGGCTACCTTTGAGCAGGCGTTCGCGCGTCTGGAAGAGACCGTCCGCCAGCTTGAGTCTGGCAAGCTGAGCCTCGACGAGTCGATGCGTCTTTTCGAGCAGGGCATGGCGCTGTCGAAGCGCTGCCATGAGCTGCTTTCGACGGCCGAGCTGAAGGTCACGCGCCTTCAATCGGCCTTCGCCGAGCAGATGAAATTCCTGCAGGAAGACGAAGCCGGGAACGGCCGGCAAGACACGACTCCTTAATGTCGCCGGCCTCACCAAATCTCGTGTGCCGCAAAAGATGACGCCCGCGGCACGGAGCCTGAATCCTGCCCTGAAGCTCGGCTGGTTTTCGACCGGACGCGGCGAAGGCTCGATGGGCCTGCTCAACGCCGCCCTTGAAGCGATCGATTCCGGCCTGCTCCGTGCGACCATCGAGTTCGTCTTCTGCAACCGCGAGCAGGGTGAGGCCGAGGGCAGCGACGCCTTCATCGCCCGCGTGCGGGCGCGCCGAATCCCGCTGATCACCTTCTCTTCGAGGAAGTTCCGCGAGGGTCACGGCCGGCGTCCCTGGTCCGAGCTTCGCCGGCCTTTCGACCTGGCCGCGCTCGAACTGCTGAACGGCTACCGCGCCGATGCGTCGGTAGCTGCCGGTTACATGCTCATCGCACCGGAGCTGTGCAAGCTTTACCGCATGATCAACCTGCACCCGGCCCTGCCCGATGGCCCCATCGGGACATGGCAACAGGTGATCTGGGAGCTCATTGAAAAGCGGGCTGCTGCTTCCGGGGCGATGGTCAATGTCGTCACCGAGGAGGTCGACGCCGGGCCGGTCCTCAGCTTCTGCCGCTTTCCAATTCGCGGCCCGGATTTCGATGGGCTCTGGAGTCAGTCCTCATCGACGCCGCTCGACGAATTGAAGTCGTTGGGCGAATCGCAGCCGCTCTTCGCCGCCATCCGCCGGGCCGGGCTGCTGCGTGAGCGCCCCTTGCTGGTATCGACCCTGGTCGAGCTTGCGGGACGGCGCCTGCTGCTGACCCACCCGCCGGCGAATCCGACCGACCTCACGCGCTCCGTGGAGGCAGCGATCGGAAAGTAGCCGGCCTCAGGCGGCCGTCTTGGCCGGTGGGGCGAAGTCCACCTGGTCGCCGTCCTCGTCGTAGAGGGACGGCGGCTCACCTGCCGTGATCGAGGCGGCGTCGATGACGCACCTGCGCACGTTGGTCAGCGTCGGCAGTTCGTACATGACGTCCAGGAGAGACTTCTCCACGATCGAACGCAGGCCGCGCGCGCCGGTGCCACGCTTCTTCGCCTCTTCCGCGGTTGCGTTGAGCGCTGCGTCGGTGAACTCCAACTCCACCCCGTCGAGCTTGAACAGCGCCTGGTACTGCCGCAAGAGGGCGTTCTGAGGCTCGGTGAGGACCCGCACCAACTCCTGGCGATCCAGGTCCGTCAGTCCGACGATGATCGGCAGCCGACCGATGAACTCGGGTATGAATCCGAATTGCAGCAAGTCCGCCGGGATCACTTCGGTGAAGATCGACTTCCTGATCTCTTCCTCGGTCATGCGGCCCCTGGCGGGGTTGAACCCGATCGCCGACCTGCCCTTGCTGACCCGGCTCTCGATCATCTTGTCGAGACCCTCGAAGGCCCCGCCGAGGATGAACAGGATGTTGTTCGTGTTGAGCTGAATGAACTCCTGGTGCGGGTGTTTCCTGCCCCCCTGTGGCGGTACGTTTGCGACCGTTCCTTCCAGGATCTTGAGCAGCCCCTGCTGCACGCCTTCGCCGGACACGTCCCGCGTAATCGACGGGTTCGCGGACTTACGGGCGATCTTGTCGATCTCGTCGATATAAACGATGCCCTGCTCGGCGCGCTGGATGTCGAAGTCGGCCGCCTGGATCAGGCGGAGGAGGATATTCTCGACGTCTTCGCCGACGTAGCCGGCCTCGGTCAGTGACGTCGCATCCGATATGGCGAATGGCACGTCGAGGATGCGCGCCAGCGTCTGGGCGATGTAGGTCTTGCCGCAGCCGGTCGGGCCAAGCAGCAGGATGTTCGTCTTGGATAGCTCGACATCCGCGTCGCTAGCCGGGCGCCAGATGCGCTTGTAATGGTTGTACACGCCAACGCTTACGACGCGCTTGGCGTGCTCCTGGCCGATGATGTAGTTGCTGAGATGCTGAAAGAGATCCCTGGGCGTCCTCGGGTGGCCTTCGGCGGCCGGGATCTGGGTCCGCTCCTCGGTGACGATCTGGTGGCACTTGACCACGCACTCGTCGCAGATGAATGCGCCCCTGCCGGACCCGGCAATGAGGCGCCTGACGGACTTCTGAGGCTTGCCACAGAAGGAGCACGCATAACCGTCGCCCCCGCCGTTGCCCGAGGTTGTCGTCCCGCTCGTCCGTTTGCTGCTGGTCGCCATGCCTGCTCCTGACAGCTACTGGATGCGCCGTACTAGTCGGCGGCCTTTGCACCTTGCTTCTGCTCGCCCTTCGCCGGCGGCGTCAGAACCTCGTCCACCAATCCGTACTCGACCGCCTGCTCTGCATTCAGGTAGTAGTCGCGG
Organism: SAR202 cluster bacterium; assembly: GCA_016872495.1. Taxonomy (GTDB): domain Bacteria; phylum Chloroflexota; class Dehalococcoidia; order Lucifugimonadales; family Lucifugimonadaceae; genus VGZT01. The sequence continues at coordinate 25,223 of VGZT01000017.1, read as the reverse complement.
TCAGTGTCACGGGCGATGCGCTCGTACGGCTGACCGGTGTGGTCCGCCAGCATCTGCCGAATCTTGTCCTGCATGCGGAGAAGCTCGCGCGCCGCAATCTCGATGTCCGATGCCTGCCCCTGCGCCCCGCCGAGCGGCTGGTGCATGTGGATCGTCGAGTTCGGCAGCGCGTAGCGCTTGCCGCGTGTGCCTGCTGTCAACAGCACCGTCGCCATGCTGGCCGCCATGCCGACGCAGATGGTCGAGACGTCCGAGGGGATGTGCTGCATGGTGTCGTAGATCGCCAGGCCTGAACTGATGACTCCGCCCGGCGAGTTGATGTAGAGGCTGATGTCTTTCTCGGGATCCTCGCGCGCCAGGTACAGGAGCTGGGCGACGATCAGGTTCGAGACCTGGTCGTTGATCGGCGTACCCAGGAAGACGATGCGCTCCTTGAGAAGCAGCGAATAGATGTCGAACGCGCGCTCGCCGCGGGCGCCCGACTCGATAACCATGGGGATGATGCTTTCGGGCCGAGTTATCATCGGATCATCCTTGAGCCTGCGCGACTTCTTGGGTCGCGGGTGATTCTTCCTTGACGATTGCTACCAGTATTTCGAGCGCCCGCCGGCGCTCCAGCACCGAACGAACGTTCCCGCGTATCTGGTTTCCCTTGTATCGCTCGACTTCTTGCGGGGTCCGTGCCGAGGCGCGTAGTTGCTCCAGCTCGCGGTCGATCTCCTCATCGTTGACCGTTACGTCCTCGGCCTTGACCAGTTGCTCAAGCACGAGGGCTCGCTTGACGCGGCGGCTGGCGTTCTCGCGGGTCTCGCCGATCACCTGCTCGCCGGTCTTGCCGGTCGACTGCATGTAGTCCTGGAAGGAGATCTTGTAACGAGAAAGGGCTTCCTGTTGGTCGTACAGGAGGTACTCGGTCTGGTGCTCTATCAGGAGCGGCGGGATCTCGAACTTCGTGGCCTCGACCAGGGCGTCGACCGCCTTGTTCTCGAGCACGTTCCGGTTGGCGTCCTGCGCCTGTTTTTCGAGCTCCGCCCGCACCTTGGCCCGCAACTCGTCTAGCGACTGCACACCTTCGCCGAGCGATTTTGCGAAGTCGTCATTTATCTCGGGCAAGACCTTCTTCTTGGCCGCGTTGACCGTCACCTTGAACTGGCCGGGCTTGCCTGCGGCGGCGGTGTCGCGAGCATCGTCCGGCAACCGCAGGGAGAACTCCCTGGAGTCGCCCGCCTTGAGGCCAACCAGTTCGGCGGCGAAACCGGGCGCGGGATACGGGCCGTCGGCCACCATGGGGTACTCCACGTCCGTGCCTGCCAGGACGACACGGTCCTCGACCTTACATTCGACCGTGCCGAGGACCGCCATGTCGGTCATCTCGAGGGGTCGCTCAACCGGCTCGTAGGTCGCCTGCATCTCACGGGCCCGGTTGATTACCGAGTCGATGCGGTCCTCACCGACCGCTTCGGGCTTGTCTGCAAACCGGAGCGACTTGTAGGCGCCCAGCTCGACGATCGGCTTCAGCGGAACCGTCGCCTTCAGCTTCGGAAGCGGCTGGCGCTCCTCCACCGCGACGTGCGGGGTCGACGTCATCTCCAGGCCCTGCTGCTCGATCGCCTTGTTCACGGTTTCGGGCACCAGGCTTTCGAGCGCTTCCTCTACCAGCCGTTCCCGGCCGTACTGGCGCTCGAAGACGGACCGGGGCGCCTTGCCCTTACGAAAGCCGGGGATCGCCACGCGGCCGACCAGCCGCTTGTAGGCCCTGTCCAGGTGGTCCTCCAGCTCGGGGGATTCGACTTCGATGTGGAGGATTGCCTGACGATCGACGATGGCGTCTTGAGTAACTTTCACACAGGGCTCCGAGGCGCGCAGAAAAGAGAGGGGTTACAAGTACGGATTAGCTTCGAGTATAGCATGCGTCTACGCCGGATCCCGGTCATCGATCGGCGGCTGTGGCCTTGTCCTCGGCGACCGCGATGTGCAGCTCCTTGAGCTGTTCGCCAGATATCGGGCCGGGCGACTCAAACATGGGATCGGTGGCGGTCTGGGTCTTGGGGAACGCAATCACCTCTCGGATCGAGGTTTCGCCGCCCAGTAGCGCGCACAGCCGGTCCAGTCCCAGGCCCATGCCAGCGTGAGGCGGCACGCCGTACTCGAACGCCCTCAGGAAGTGCCCGAACCGCAACTCGACGTCTTCGGCCGAGTAGCCAATGATCTTGAAAACCTTCTCCTGCACCTCGGGACGGTGGATGCGCACGCTGCCGCTGCCGAGCTCCCAGCCGTTGCAGGTGAGGTCGTACTGCTGGGCGTGTACCTTGCCGGGATCGGACTCCATCAGGGCGGCGTCTTCCGCACGCGGCGCGCTGAACGGGTTGTGGGCTGACTCCCACCGCTTCGCCTCGTCGGACCACTCGAACATCGGGAAGTCGGTAATCCACGCGAACTTGAAGGTGTTGTCGTCGACCAGCCCGAGCCGTCGGCCAAGCGTGTTGCGGAGGTTGCTCAGGGTTACCGAGGCAACCTTCTCGCGCGCTGCGACGATCAGTACGAGGTCGCCCGGCGCAGCACCGGTCCTGCGGCCGATCTCCTTGAGCACGTCGAGCGTCACGTGCGACTTGATCGGAGAGCGCACGCCTTCCTGGGCGATGTCGTCGATCGTCGCGGGGCCTTTCGCATAGGCAACCGTCACCAGGCCCCCGGCGCCGCTGCTCTTGGCAAGGTCGATCAGCTCGTCGACCTGCTTGCGGCCGTATTCGGCGCAGCCCGGCGCGGCGATCGCCCGGACTACGCCGCCCGACTTCGCGACCGACTCGAAGACCTTGAATCCCGAGGCAGCCGCCAGTTCCGTGAGGTCGGCCAGCTCCATGCCGAACCGCATGTCGGGTTTGTCCGACCCGAATCGCCTGACCGCCTCGGCGTGTGACAGGCGGGCGAACGGCGTTGCCAGCGTCGCGTCGGGACGCGTCTCGCGGACGATCCGCGTGTACAGGGCCTCGACCATGGCGTGCACGTCACCCTGGTGTACGAAGCTCATCTCCAGGTCCAGCTGGGTGTGCTCCGGCTGGCGATCGGCGCGCAGGTCTTCGTCACGGAAGCAGTGCGCGATCTGGAAGTAGCGCTCCACACCGCTGACCATGAGGATCTGCTTCAGCTGCTGCGGAGATTGCGGAAGCGCGTAGAACTTTCCGGCGTGTAGCCGGCTCGGCACCACGTAGTCGCGCGCGCCCTCCGGAGTGCTCTTGAGCAGAATCGGCGTTTCGACCTGGAGGAAGTCGTTCGCTTCCAGGTGGTCCCACATGATGCGAGTGACGCGGTGGCGCAGCCGCAATAGCTCCTGCATGCGCGGGCGGCGCAGGTCGATGAACCGGTAGCGCAGCCGCAGGTTCTCATCGGCGGGCGACTCGTCGTCGACCTCAAAGGGCGGGGTCTTCGACGCGTTAAGCACGACCAGTGAGTCGGCGGTTAGCTCGACGTCTCCGGTCGGCATCTTCGGGTTCTCGGCGCCCGGCTTGCGCTCGACGACCGTGCCGCCGACCTGGATCACCCACTCGGAGCGGAGCGACTCCGCGGTGCGATGGGCCTCCGCTGCGAGCGCCGGGTTGAACACGACTTGCAGCAGGCCCGAGCGATCCCGGAGGTCGATGAAGATCAGGGATCCGTGATCGCGCCTTCGATGGACCCAGCCGGCCGCCGTGATCCGCTTGCCGACGTCGCTTTTTCTTGGGTCGCCGCAACCCGTTGTCTTGTACATGACAGGCTCCTGTCGCCGGCATGCGCGGGCCGCCGGCGGAATGACGAACCAGGTGAGAAGGAGCGCGCCCGGTCTAGCGGGCGCCGGTATTTGTGTCTCGGCCCTGCTTGTTCTGGCGATTGTCGGCAATCCGCCACAGTCCGCCCGTGACGAGGCTCGCGGCGATCAGCTTCACGAGGTCACCGGGAATGAACGGGTACAGCGCGCCTGAGAAGAGCTGGCCTGGCTTGGGCCAGCCGAAGTCGAACACGCTCAGCCAGATCAGCGCAGGTATGTAGATGACCAGGGTGCCGATCAGCATCGGCCAGATCACCCTGCCGCGGTCCCAGCCCCGCTGCGAGATGTAACCGACGACCGGGACGGCCAGAATGAAGCCGAGGAGGTAACCGGCGGTTACCGTGGCGGTCACGTAGTGCCAGCCATTGCCCCCGCCCTGGAACACGGGCACGCCGGCCATCCCGAGCAGGTAGTAGCCGACCACCGAGACCAGGCCCCAGCGCCAGCCAAGCACTCCGCCCGCCATCAGGATCCCGAAGGTCTGGAGGGTGATCGGGACCGGGTTATCCGGCAGATAGAAACGGACCCGCGCCAGGGCCACGACCAGGCCGATGAATGCGATCGCGACCAGTGCCTTCTGTGCCGGGCGAATCCCAGGTATGAGCGCCTCGAGCAGCGTCGGACCGGCTTCGCCGAAGATCGACCATCGACGAACCGGCGCGACGCGAGGCTGGGCTATGGACGACTGCATTTCCCCCTCCGCGGCCTCAGTGTTTGTTGGGCGGCCTGCGGCTAGGCCGGGATGCCGTACTCGCGCTTCTTGATCGACAGGTTGACGAACGTCTCGGTCCTGCGCACGCCGGGGATCATTCCGACGTTCTCGCGAAGGAACCGGCCCAGTCGCTCCGGGTCCGGCAAAGCTACCCACGCGAACATGTCGAACGAGCCTGTGGTCACGGCGACCCACCGCGTGTGCGGCAGCGCCGCCAGGCTGTCGGCGACCTGGTCCATCTTGTCCGGGTCGACCTGCACACCGATCAGGGCTTCAGACTCGTACCCCAGCGCGTGCGGGTCGGGCAGCGCCACGACGCGAATCACGCTCTGCGACATGAGCTGGTTCAGCCGGCGCCTGACCGTGCCCTCACTCACGCCTACCTGGCGGGCTATGCGCGCGTTCGACGCGCGTCCGTTGGCTTCGAGAATATTTATGATCCGGCGGTCTAGATCGTCCATGGTTTCCTCAAGACTTGAGCCGCCTCCCGGCCTGGGAACGGCGGTTTGACCTGCAAATAAAGGCGCCCCTCTGAAACGAATACCGTATCGCGAGTGGCGGTTCATTCATCTTACCGCCACGCCCTCATTATGTGAAAGTGTCGCCGGAGTACGATATCCGTAAGCAATCCTGGTGTTCCGCGATCGCAGTCGCTGGCCGGATTACAGAATGTTCGCGAGAATAGGCCTGATCGATGTGCTGCCGATTAGAGGCCGCTGACGACGTAGTAACCCTGGAGGGACTGGCCGATGCCAGTAAGGAACGCGACTTTGATCACGATCTCCGAAGAGGCTTCCTTGAAGCTGCAAGAGGTTCTCAAGGAAGAGGGCACGCCCGAGGCCTTCCTGCGCATCAGCCTCGCGCCCGGTGGCCGTGGCGGCGTGCAGTACATGCTGGGCCTGGAGACCGAGGCCGAGGACGAAGACACGATCGTCGACACCGGCGCGGTCAAGGTCTTGCTTGACTCCGACTGTGCACCCCTGATGGAGGGCACGAGCATCGACTATGTCGAGACGATGCAGCGCAGCGGCTTTGTCATCAACAACCCCAACTTCCCGGCGACCGGCGGGGGCTGCGGATGCGGTAGCGGTGGCGGGGGCTGCGGCGGCGGTGGTGGTGGCGGCGGCGGGGGCTGCGGCGGCGGCGGTGGGGGCTGCGGCGGGCAATCCTAGGAGTGATCGTCCGAGGAAGCGGACGCGACTAGCCCCTCCTACATACGAATCTGCAATCGAGGCGGTCCCTGAGCGGGCCGCCTCGTCGCGTCTGGCGCCGGCTCCAGCGTTCCGCCAAATCCGCTGGTTTCACAGGATCCGCCGGAACCCCCGTTCCTGCTAATGTGCCGTACGCACATGGAACTCAACTGGATCGCACCCGCCCTCGGAAGCACGCTGATTTACTCGGCGGTCACGATCGGCGACAAATACATCCTCTCGACCCTGAAGCTGAAGTTGACGAGCTTCTACTTATTCGTCGGCTCCAGCCAGCTGGTCATCAGCGCGATCATCCTGGTGGTTAACCCGGTCAACGCCTGGAACAGGCCGGAAATCCTGGCAGCGTTCGGTGGCGGCCTGCTCTGGGGCATCGGCCTGCTGATGATGTTCTGGGTACTGCAGCGGGAGGAGGCGTCGCGCGTCACTTCCGTCTGGCAGAGCTCCCCTATCTTCGTGGCCATCATCGCGGTTTTCTTTCTCGGCGAGAGCCTTGCCTGGTACCACTGGTTGGCGATCCTGATGGTGGTCGGCGGGGTGACCGCGGTCTCCATACGGCGGGGCCAGATGGGCGGCGGCTACGTCCTGAGTCCCGGATTCTTTCTCCTGCTGGCCGGCGCTCTGATCATCGGGGTCGCCCAGGTGTTGCTCAAGGTAGCCGCGGGCGAGCTCTCCGTCTGGCACTCGATGGCCTTCCGGGGCTTGGGGCTGTTCGTGGCGATGGGTACTCCCTACCTCAGGCTTGAGAACGTACGGGCCATCCTGGATTTCGCGCGGACCCCTGGGAAGGCGACGGTCCTGCTGGCTACGGAGGCGATCGGGCCGTTCGCCGGAAACCTCTTGCTGCTAGTGGCGATCGCCAACGGGCCGGTATCGCTGGTGAGCGCCCTGCTTGGCACACGACCGCTCTTTGTCCTGGGGCTGATCCTGGCCATCGGGTTCTTCGCCCGCAATGTGCTCGCCGAAGGCATGACGCGCGGCGACATCGCCATCAAGGCCGCGTCGGCCGGTCTCGTCGTAGGTGGGATCTTCCTGATCGCAAACTGACGTGGACCGTTCGCGACCCTGGCCGGCCGGCCAGCGAGCCCGCGCGCGCTAGACCAGCGGCCTACCGCCCAGCTTCACCGGCTTGCCCTCGAGGACGACGTCCACGGCGTTCAGGAGCGCGGTGATGTCCTGCGCGGGGTCGCCCCTGACCGACATCAGGTCCGCCGACAGGCCCGGCCGGAGCGCGCCGGTGACATCGCCGAGGCCGAGCGCCCTTGCGGAGTCGACGGTCGAGGCCCGGATCGCCTCCCAGGTCGAGTAGTCGAGGTACTCCACGAAAGACTTGGCGTTGTACGCGGAGTGGTCAAACGGCGCGGTCGACATACCCATGTCGAGGCCGGTGATGAACTTGACGCCCTTCTCGCGCATGTCACGGGTGACCTTGATGTGGTCTTCGTTCGTGACCGGCGTCACCGCCACCGACCAGTGGAGCTTGTGAGGCTCCCCGCCGGCCTTCTCGCGCTCGGCGCCGATCAGCATGTGGCCGAACGTCACATCGACCACCTGGCCGTTCTTCGCCAGTCGTTCCGAGACCGCCGGGTCGTAGTCGAGGCCTTTCCTGGCGTCGTGGTGTAACCAGCGGGCGTGGATCAGATGGTGAATGCCTGCCTCGGCGCAGTTGCGGACCCCCTGCGATGACAGTGTGTGCGCAGCGATTTGCATGCCGAGCCTTTCGGCCTCCTGCGTCGCGGCCTTGAGGGTAGATGCCGGGTACTGCACCGAACGAGGGTTGGCGGTCGGCGTGAACATCCCGCCGGTTGCCATGATCTTGATGCAGTCGGCACCCAGCTTCTTCTGGTGTCGCACCGCCGTGATCACCTGCTCGACCGTGTCGGCCTCGGTGCCGAACATGTAGCAGTGGCCGGCGGTGGTCGTAATCGGCGTGCCCGCAAGGAGCAGGCGCGGCCCGGGAACCACCCCGGAACGCACGGCGTCCCGCAATGGAAACGCAACCTCGTTCCTGCTGCCGAGGTCGCGCAGCGTCGTTACGCCGCTGAGAAGCACCTTTCGGACGTTGCCCGAGGCGCGCAGTAGGAGCTGGCTAACCGACTCCGTGGTGACGAGGTGATACGAGTCGGCCGTGGCCGAGCAGTGCATGTGCGAATGGACATCGACAAGGCCCGGCAGGAGGGACACGTCGCCGAGGTCGAATACCTGCCGCGTCTTTGCGACATCGGATGGCAGTTTGGCGGCGGGCAGGACCGCCTCGATGCGGCCATCCGTAACGATCACGGCGTGGTCGCTCAGCCAGCCGGTCAGATCGGCGCGCGCAATTCGCCGGGCTTTGAACACTGAGGATGTGGGCACTCGCGGCTCCTTGGGCAAGGCATGAACCGAACGTACGGTCGCAATTCGGGCCGGAGTATAGCGCGGCTACCCCTGTCCGGTTGCGACCGGGGGCTGTGGCTAGGATAATGTGGGCCGTCGCAGCCAGTTATGTTCCTGGGAGCCATGCACACCTGTGTGCTCCCGGACTGCCTGGGCCGCCGGATGAAATCACGTGATCTTCGGCCGACCGAGATAGGAAAGGAGCCGGGCCTTTGCATCCGTTCAATTATGTCGCCGCGAAGAGCGTCGACGAGGTCACGAAGGTGCTTGCCAAGCACGGCGATCGCGCCCGCTGCCTCGCCGGAGGCACAGATCTGCTGGTGCAGTTGCGGGCTGGCGTCTACGAACTTGACGCCGTGGTCGACATCAAGACGTTGCCGGCAGCAAACGTGCTGACGCTCAACGGAAGCTTGCGCATGGGCTCAGCAGTCCCATGTCACCGCATATATGAAGACAAGGCGATTGCAAAGGCGTTCCCGGGCATCGTCGACGGCGCCAGTATCGTCGGCGGTATCCAGATCCAGTCACGCGCTGGCATGGGCGGCAACCTGTGCAACTCCTCGCCAAGCGCCGACACCGTGCCCGGGCTGATCGTTCACAACGCCGAGTGCGTCATCGCCGGCCCCAAGGGCAAGCGGTCGGTGGCTGCCGCCGATTTCGTGACCGGCGTGCGGCGCAACGTGCTGAAGAACGGCGAGTTCCTCCTTGAAGTCAAGCTGCCGAAGCCCGACAAGGGGTTTGGCGCAGCGTATGAACGGTTCACCCCCCGCAACGAGATGGACATCGCCATCGCCGGCGTGGCGAGCTCGATCACACTCGGGGCCAATGGCAAGGTCAAGGACGCCAAGATCGCACTGGCGGCCGTTGCGCCGACCCCGGTGCAGGCCAAGAAGGCGGAGGAGTTCTTGATCGGCAAGGAACCGACCGCGGCCAACATAGCGAAGGCGTCTGAGCTTGCCCGCGAGGCAGCCAAGCCCATCTCCGACATGCGCGGCACGGTCGAACAGCGAAAGCACCTGGTGGGTGTCCTCACCCGCCGCACCCTGACCAAGGCGCTCGAGCGCGCCAAGGAGGCCAAGTAACTTTGGTAGAGAAGGTCCACGTTCGAACAACGCTTAACGGGGAACCAACCGAATTCCTGGTCTACCCGTACCAGAGCCTCCTGGAGACGCTGCGCGAGGTGATCGGCCTCACCGGCACGAAGGAAGGCTGCAACGACGGCAACTGCGGCGCCTGTACCGTGCAGGTCGACGACCGGATCGTCGACTCCTGCCTGGTGCTCGGAGTTGAGGTTGAAGGCAAGAAGGTGACGACGGTCGAGGGACTGGCCACGCCGGCCGGGCTTCACCCGCTCCAGCAGGCGTTCCTCGAAGAGGCGAGCCTGCAGTGCGGCATCTGCACACCGGGGTTCCTGGTGGCCAGCAAGGCCCTCTTGGACCGTGAACCGAAGGCCGATGAGCATCGGATCAGGCACTGGCTCGCCGGCAACCTCTGCCGATGTACGGGCTACGACAAGATCATCCGCGCAGTGCAGAAGGTGGGCGCCACCAGCAAGCCGGCACGCGCTACGGCCGCCCAGGCCACGGCGAAGCGTCGACCGGCGGGAGCGAGGAAGTAATGGTCGCAACTAGAAAGCCAGCCACCGGCCGTCCTGTGAACGGAAAGCACAACTACAAGGTCATCGGTACCCGCCCGATCAGGCACGACGGCCTGGACAAGGTAACCGGGCGCGCAATCTACGGCGCCGACATCAAGCTCCCCGGCCTGGCCCACGGCGCAGTGCTGCGGAGCCCGCACGCTCACGCCATCATCAAGAAGGTCGACACCTCCAGGGCGGAAAAGCTGGCCGGCGTCTACGCCGTCATTACCGGCGCAGACATGCCCAAGGCAGACAACCGCGAGGTCGACCTCGGCGAGGGCGCCGCGAACCTCAAGTGGGCTTCGAACAACGTCATGGCCGATGACAAGGTCAACTACCGCGGCCAGCCGGTCGCGGCGGTTGCGGCGGTCGACCAGAACACGGCGCTCCAGGCACTCGGCCTGATCAAGGTCGATTACGAGGTCCTGCCGGCCGTGCGCGACGTGCGCGAGGCCATGGCCAAGGGCGCTCCAGTGATCCTGAGCGGGCTGGTGGGCGACGACCTCGGCAAGAAGGTCAAGAACACCAACATGGCCCGTCACTTCCGCCATGAGTTCGGGAACCTGGATGAGGGGTTCAAGAAGTCGAAGCTTGTGGTTGAGCACGAGTACGAGCTCGCCACTGTCCACCAGGGCTACATTGAGCCGCACAACGCGACCGCTCAGTGGACGGCCGACAACCGTGTCACCGTGTGGACCAGCACCCAGGGTGCTTTCGCAGCAAGGCGCCAGATCGCCGGCATCCTGAGGCTCGACGACTCCCGGGTCAAGGTCATACCGCTGGAAATCGGCGGCGGCTTCGGCGGGAAGATCCCGGTATACGGCGAGCCTGTTGCCGCCGTTCTCTCCAGGAAATGTGCCAGGCCGGTCAAGCTGCTCATGGACCGCAAGGCCGTCTTCGAGTCGACCGGGCCAACCCCGGGCGGCACGGTCAAGGTCAAGATTGGCGTCGACGCCAAGGGCAAGATGCTCGCCGCCGACGCCGACATCCGGTTCGAATCTGGCGGCTACCCGGGTTCGCCGGTCGGCGCTGGCGCGATGTGCGTGTTCGCGGCCTACAACATCCCAAACACGAGGATCGACGGCTACGACATCGTCACGAACAAGCCCAAGTCGGCCGCATACCGCGCCCCGGGCTCGACCCACGTCGCCTTCGCAACCGAGGGTGTCGTCGATGAGATCGCCGAGAAGCTCGGCATGGACAAGATCGACTTCCGGATGATGAACTCGGCCAAGGAAGGGACCCGCCGAGCGGACGGTCCCATCTTCCCGAAGATCGGTCACGAAGAGTGCCTCGCCGCGGCGAAGAACAGCCCGCACTGGAAGAGCAAGCTCGTCAAGAACGGACCGAACGGCAAGAAGCGCGGCCGGGGCATTGCGAGCGGCTACTGGTTCAACATCGGCCTCAAGTCGGTGGTCACGATCTCGGTGAACACCGACGGCACGGCAGCGCTGGTCGAAGGCTCGACCGACATCGGCGGCTCTCGTGCGTCAATCGCCATGCAGGCGGCTGAGGTCCTCGGGATTCCTGCTGAGGACGTGCGGCCGGTGGTGGTCGACACCGAGTCGATCGGCTATACCGACGTCACCGGAGGCTCCCGCACGTGCTACGCCACTGGCTATGCGGCCTACAACGCGGCACAGTCGGTGGTCAGCATCCTCAAGGAGCGCGCGGCCAAGCTCTGGGACATCAAGAGCAACGACGTCGACTTCAAGGACGGCGTCTTCTTCAACAAGTCCGACGCCGAATTGAAGCTGACCTTCAAGCAGCTTGCCAAGAAGCTCGACGAGACGGGTGGCCCTGTGAGCGCAACCGGCAGCGTCGACCTTTCGGCGGCGGGTGGCGGCTACGGGATCCACATTGCTGATGTGGAAGTCGACCCGGAGACCGGGAAGACCGACGTGCTCCGCTACACGGCCATCCAGGACGTCGGGCGGGCGATCCACCCCTCATACGTCGAAGGACAGATACAGGGCGGCGCCGTCCAGGGCATCGGCTGGGCGCTCAACGAAGAGTACTTCATGGACCAGCAGGGCCGGATGTCGAACTCGAGCTTCCTCGACTACCGGATGCCGACAACGCTGGACCTGCCGATGATCGAGACGATCGTTTTGGAAGTCCCGAACCCGATCCACCCGTTCGGTGTGCGCGGGGTCGGTGAGACGCCGATCGCGCCGCCGGTGGCAACCATCGCCAACGCGCTCTACGACGCCGTGGGCGTGCGCTTCCGCCAGGCGCCGATGAAGCCGGGCAGGGTCATGGAAGCGCTGGCCGGGAAGAAGTAGCGACGAGCGGCAGTAGCCGCACGCAGGGAATACGAGAGAGGGCGGGCCTCCCCGCCCTCTCTGTTTTTCGGATGTCTTCTGGTAGCGGAGCATGGTACGTCCTGAGCCCGCCGAAAGGTCGCGGTCTCCCGCTACTTCGATCCGGTGGCTGAGCCTGCTACGCCTTGAGCCCCCCACCGGAGGGTCGAAGCCCCGGGCACAGTCCCAGAAGCATCGTATGATCTAGCCAGGAGCAACCGTGGCGAGAGTCTTCGTGCCCTACAACATGCGCAAACTGGCCGGTGGCAAAACCGAAGTAAACGTGCCCGGCAAGACGTTGCGCGAGCTCATCGAGAACCTGGAGGCCCGGTTTCCGGGCATGAAGGAACTGATTGTCGAGGACGACCGCCTGAAGCCAGGGCTCGCTGCGATCGTAGGGGAGCAGCCCACTCGTCAGGGCTTGATGACGAAGCTGGAGCCGGAAACCGAGGTCCACTTCCTCCCTGCGATCTCCGGCGGCTAATGGATCGGCCCCTACCGCCCGTGCGGCCTCCCTTCGAGTGACCTCAGGGCGACGCAGGCTCAGAAGTCGGACCCGCACGGTGGCTCAGGTTGCCTGCGGCGTGCCCGGGGTCAACTCGGCCCCCTGGAACGCCGTTCGACAGGCTCAGGGAAGGTCCCATATCCAGCGGCCATGCTGGTTGAAGCCAAGGCGGTCGCCTTCGGCACGGCCTCACACACTGCGACGCGAGTGGGCGGCATGCCCGTGCTGCTAGACCGCGGCCCCAGCTGTCGGGATCAGGGTCCCGGTCAGGATAGCCTCGTCGACCTCTTGCCTTGATGCCGCGGCCACCAGGTCTGCTTCAGACCAGGCCGGTTGTTTCCCGAGCGCGCGGGCGACCTCCGGAAGGTTGAGATGGCGGTAGGCGTAGTCGTTGTAGATCCGAGCACCTGCTATGTGACACCAGGGGGCCAACCCCAGACGCCCGGTGGCTCGTTTGCGATGCCGTGACCCATGGCTCGCCGGCTCTGCCGGCGGCAGTTCTCCCGTGATCGCGCGCACGTACCCCTGGACCATTGCAGCGGCATCGAATCGCGCCGCCAGCATCCTCCGCGCGCCGTCGGGATCACGCATCCCCGAGGCGGCCTCAATCACGGCGTCCGCTGCGCGCCTGGTGTCGCCGTATTCGAACCGGTGGAAGTCTGCTGCCTCCGGGAAGTCGCGAAACGCTCCGACCGTGGCTGCGACACACGGGGTGCCACAGGCAAGCGATTCGTAAGCGGTGAGGCCGAACGATTCTATGAAGTTGCCGGGACACAGAGTCACGTCGGCGAAGGAGTACAGCTCCGGCATCGACTCGGCGGGCAGCCAGTCGACGTATTCGACCGCCCTCGCAACGCCTCGTTCCAGTGCCATCGAAGCCACGCCCTCGTAGTACGCCCGGACTTCGGGCGATGAAGCGGCGTCGATGTGGCGTGGAACCAGCAGCCGCACGGTTCTTGCAGGCCCCCTGGCAGTGACATCGGCGAGTATTTCGAGCGCCTGGCGAATTCCCTTGCGCGCGTCCGGCCGGTGGGGGTGCAGCAGTACCAGTTCGTTCCCGCGGCGCGGGCGCACGCTCCGCGGCGGGCTCCCGCCCGTTGGGACATATCGAGTCAAATCAATCCCGTTCGGGATCACCTGGATCGGCTCCAGCGTACGGCTGCTGCCAACGGTCGCTTCGATGACCCTCTTGAGGTAAACAGAAGGGACGATCGTGAGATCGGCGGGATAGGCAAACGCGGACACGAGCGCCGTCTCGTAATGGAAGTCGTGAAACGACCTGATGACCGGCAACCCGGCGGGCAGAAGCGGGCGGAAATGAAAGATGTCGGCATGGAGGTAGAGCCGGTCCGCCCACTCCAGCCGGTTGCGCAGCTCAGACGCCGACTCGGCGACGAGGTGTGGGGGTATCTCGTAGGGTGCCGGGAATGGACCAAGCTTTAATACCGGCTCGACCGACACGTTTCTGGCGAGCTCGAATCCACCACGGTTTTCGGGGCGCTCCCCGCAGGCGATTCTCACCCGATTGCCCGCCTCGGCAAGCCCGATCGCTATCTGCGTGAGGATGCGTTGCGAACCGCCATGGACGGCGCTCGGAAAGAGCGGAGCGAGTGAAACGATGAGAATCCGCAATCCGTTGCTACTCAGATGGCCCGTAGATCATAGTCGGGACCAGCAGTAGGACGATGGCGCCCATGCGGATGGAATCGGTGGTCATGTCCGCCATTTCCGCATTCTCCTCGCGCCCTTTCAGGAGGCGCGACGACGCGTGATATCGACCCCGACGGCGTCGGCGTTCCGGACGGCGCCCGGCTTGCGCACGCTGACTTCCACCGCCACCGCGCCGGGCTCCTCGAGGCTGAGGCGTGCGATGTTCTCGGCCAGCGCCTCGACAAGCTTGTAGCGGGATCCCGTTACGTGCTCGATCACCTTCTTGGCAACCGTCCGGTAGTTCACCGTGTCGGAGACATCGTCCGACTCTCCGGCTTTCCGGGTGTCGACGTGCAACGTGATATCGATCAGCACTTCCTGCTGGACGAGGCGCTCCCACTCATTCAGGCCGATGATGCAGTTGAGCCTCAGGCCCTGGATGCGGACGCGATCGTGGTGTTGCGTCATGCCTGGTTGTAGATCCGGATTTTCTCGCCGTTGATGCTCGAGGCTGAATCGCTGCACAGAAACAGCATGGTGGCCGCGATGTGCCCAGGCGGTACCCACTTGCTGAAATCTGCCTTCGGCATTCCCGCCCGATTGCCCGGCGTATCGATGGTCGACGGCAAGACGATGTTTGCTGTAACGCCCGTTCCGCACAGCTCGGCGGCCAGAGATTGGGTGAGGGCCACGACCCCCGCTTTCGCGGCCGAGTAAGCGGCATTGCGCGCCGTGCCTCGTTCGGCCGCCCTGGCGCCGACGTTAATGATCCTGCCCCACTTCTGGCCGACCATCACAGGGACGACCGCACGGCACATGAGAAACGCCGATCGCAGATTCGTTCTCGCCAGCTCATCCCAGAGGTCTTCACTGGTTTCGGCGAACGATGGCTGTGGCTTCCAGGTCCCGACGAGGTTGATCAGCGCGTCGATGCGGCCGTAAGACTTGATGACCCCGTCCACCGCCGCGCCCACCTTGCGCGCGTCGGTGACATCGAACCAGTTGAGGCTGCTGGTGGGATCGCCCTCCCGCTCCCTGGCAACCTCCCAGGCTGCGCCCTCGAAAGTTGCAAGGACGTGCTTGCCGAGCCCGCCGGTGGCGCCGGTGATGAGTGCGACCCGTTTCGCTATTTCGGGCATACCACGCCTTCCTGTGCGGTGGCCCCGTTCGACGGCCGCCCCGCCATCCGGGGGGCCTAACTTCCGCGTGACACGTGCTGGCCGCCGTCGACCCTGATCGTTTCGCCAGTCACGTAGTCGTTCCCGATCAGCCAGAGCACGGCGTCGGCGATCTCGTCAGGTCGCCCCATTCGTCCGGCCGGAATCTTAGCCGTTAGCACTGCCTCGTACTCGGGCGGCGCGCCTGGAGGCAGCAAGATTGCTCCCAATGCCACCTCATTCACCTGCACGTTCGGCGCAAGCGCCGACGCCAGGGTTTTCGTGAGTCCCGTCAACGCCGCCTTCGAGACCCCGTATGCGAAACGCTTGGGACGATTCGTCTGCCAGTCGTTCAGGTTGATGATCTTGCCTGGCCGTCCGCCGAGGCTCTTCGCCATCTCACGCGACAGCACAAAAGGCGCCCGCACGTTGATTGCAAAGTTCTCATCCCACTCGTGGTTCGTCGTTTCGAACAGGCGAAAGTCGCGGAAGATCGACGCGCTGTTGACCAGCACGTCCAGGCGCCCCATCGACCCGACCACCGACGGCACCAATGCGTTCAGGGCCGCCTCGTCCCTGAAATCGGCCCCGAATCCGGTCGCCTTGCCGCCCCTGGCCGCGATCTGCTTCACCGTGTCGTTCGCCCCGGCGGCGGACGTGTTGTAGTGCACGGCGACACTGGCCCCGGCGGTCGCCAGTGCCAGCGCCACCGCTCTGCCGACGCGCTGCCCTGCCCCGGTGACGAGTGCGACGCGCCCGTCGAGTTTCATTCGAAGCGTGGCTTAAAAGCTGACGCTTGAGTCGCGCCGCAGGTGGGCCATGAACTCCTCGCGCGTCTTGGGGTCCTCGCGGAAGCCCCCGAGCACCGAGCTCGTGACCATCTTTGCTCCGGACTTCTTCACTCCGCGCATGGCCGCGCAGAGGTGAATGCCCTCGACCACCACTCCCACCCCGCGCGGCTTCACGAGGTCGTCCAGGAAAGAAGCGATTTGCTGGGTCATGCGCTCCTGGACCTGCAGGCGTCGCGCAAACATGTCGACCAGGCGCGGGATCTTCGAAAGGCCTACTACCTTGCCCTTGGGCAGGTATCCGACATGTACTTTTCCGAAGAACGGGAGCAGGTGGTGTTCGCACATCGAGTAGTACTCGATGTCCTTTATGACCACCATCTCGTCGTAGTCGACCGTGAACAGTGCGTTGTTGAGCATCTGGACGGGGTCGATCATGTAGCCGCCGAGCAACTCGTCGTACATGCGTGCGACGCGGTCCGGCGTGCCCGCGGTCCCCTCGGCGTCGACGTGCTGGCTGACGGCCTCAATAATGTGGCGCACGCCCCGGGCAACCTGCGCCTTGCAATCCTCCGTCAGGACAGGTGTTGCCTCGGGCCGCGCGATGCCTGGCTCGTCGTCGATCATTGCGAGGTCAAGCGAAGTCGGTTTCTTCATCAGGCGCTCCCGTCTAAGGTTAATCCCCTCGTCCCGGCGCCGCCATGGCTTCATCGGCTCCCATGTTCCCTAACACTACGCCATCCTTCGATCCGGCGCGCCGGGCGCGTTGACGGGCCGTCGAAATCCGGCGGCCATCTCTGAGATCAGATGACCGGCTGTCGCGCACACGCCGTCCAATGTACCCTTTCTCCGTCCTGCGTCAGGAGGGCGTCACCAGAATTTCGCCAGGAGTATTGAAATGCCTAAGGTCCGTGTCGGATTCATCGGAGCGGGCCGCATCGCGGATGTGCATGCGCTGGCTTACCTGGACAACCCCAGCGGGGAGCTTTACGCGGTAGCCGATGTGGCACCAGGCCGGGCAGAGCAGCGGGCGCGCCAGTGGGGAGCCCGGAAGTCGTACGCGGACTACCGTCAGATGCTTGCCGACAAGGATGTGGACGCCGTCGAGATCCTGCTCCCTCACCACCTCCACGTCGACATAACGGTGGCGGCGCTCGAGGCCGGCAAGCACGTTTCGCTGCAGAAGCCGACTGCGTTGTCGGTCAAGGAAGTCGATCGGATGATCGCAGCCGCGAAGAAGTCCGGAAAGATCTTCCGAGTCATCGAGAACTTCCATCACTACGAGCCGCACCTGCGGGCCAAATCGATCATCGATGCTGGCGAGATCGGCGATCCGGTCAGCGTCAGGATCAAGGTCGTCGGAGGCACCCCGGTCGGCGGGTGGCCGATCCTGCCGGAGTCCAACGCATGGCGATCGGATCCGGCGAAGGGCGGCCCGCCCGGCGTGCTGTTCGACGCCGGCCACCACCACATCGCCATGGGCTACTTCGCACTGGGTGAAATCGAGTCGGTGCACGCCTACGCCGACCTTCGCGAAGTCGATGGGAGGCCGCCGAGCGCAGTGCCCGCGATGATCTCGTGGCAGCATCGCGGAGGGGCCAGGTACGGGTCGTGGGAAGCCACCAAATCGCGCGACATGTACGTTCGAACGAAGTACTACTCGGCGGACGACCTCTTCGAGGTCACCGGCACTAAGGGAATCGTGTGGGTCAACCGGTGCACCGCCGATCTGCTGGGCGTGCCTCCTCTGACCGTCTACCGCGATGGGAGGCTGACCCACCACTCGGACCTGAACACCGACTGGGGCGATAGCTTCCGTCGTGGCGGCCAGGCGTTCACCGACGCGATTGCGGCCGGCAAGAAGAGCACGTCATTGACGGGAGCGGAGGCGAGGCACTTGCTCGCCGCGCTTCTTGCGATCGTCGCAAGTGCACGCGACCACCGTGAGATCAAGGTCGCCGAGTTCGAGCAAGGCTAATCCTCTGGACTTGGCGGTCCTCCACGAGTAGCCCGTACGCCCTGTCCGCGTACCTTGCGGCGTAAGCCGCCGCCAGCTTGACCGGCCTGCTGGTCTTGATGGTTATTCGTCACGTGTGGATCGTGCCGACATGGTCCGTCCTTCCGATTGGACTGATGATCGCCGATGGGCGGCGGGCCGACGATCGGCTGGTCGTTCTCCAAAGTGGCATCTGCCCTGCGCAGAGGTCACGCGAGGGGCCGGGTACCTGCCTGGCCTAGGCGGCCATCGAACCGCCGACGTGCTCGGTCACGAACGCCTCGATCGCCTCGAGGTAGGTCGTGCCGCCTACCACCGCCATGTCGTTGTGGCCGCCTCCGGCCACCGGATACCAGACCTTGGGCTCACCGGCGGCCTCGAATACCTCTCTTCCGAGCTCGAATGGGATCACCTCGTCGTCGTCCCCGTGCGCCACGAACACCGGGCACTTGACCGCCTTCAGGACGCCCAGGGTGTCGTAGCGCGTGACCATGAGCGGCGCAATCACGGGGGCGAGCCAGGGATACGAGAGCCGTGTCAGTCGTGCGACCGATGGCAGGGGCGACTCGAGGATCAGCGCCGCCGGCCGTACCTCCGATGCCAGGTGGGTTGCGACCGCCGCGCCCAGGGAGCGACCAAAATAGATGAGGCGTTCGGTCGAGATCTGCCGCTCGGCGACCAGCCACCGGGCGGCGGCTTCGGCATCGAGCCGGGTGCCCGCTTCGCTCGGATGCCCAGTGCTCAGCCCGTAGCCTCGGTAGTCGAACAGGAGCATTGAGGCCTGCAAGCGTCCCCGGAGCAGGGCGGCCTCGCCAAGCCGGAAGCTGATGTTTCCGGCATTGCCGTGGAACAGGATCATCGCGTTACGGCCCGTGCCCGGCACCCACCAGGCGTGGAGAAGTTCCTTGTCGGACGTAGTGATCCAGACGTCCTCGAACTCGAGACCGATCGACGCTGGTGTGCGTAGATGGGTCCTATCCGGGAAGTAGACGAGTCGCCGTTCGAGTCCGAACATATCCGGCCCGCCGACCGGTCATGCCGTTTGCCCGCGCCTGACCGGCTATTTGCCGAGGATTCCGGCTTTTCTGAGTGCGGCAGCTTCGTTCGCAGAATACCCGAGTTCTCTCAGGATCTCATCCGTGTGCTGGCCGAGCGCGGGTGAAGATTCGTTTGCTTCTGGATTGGAATCGCTCATCTTCAGTACCGGGCCAACAGTCGTCACGTCGCCGAACACGGCGTGGTGTTGATCGACGATCAGGCCGTTCGCAAGCGCGTGCGGGTTGGCGGCCATCTCCTCGGCAAAGTTGACGGTGCCCGCCGGGACACCGCCCCGGTCGAAGATCTCGAGCCATTCGGCGGTCGTCTTCGTCTTGAAGACCTCTTCCATCTGGGCCACCAGGCGCATGTCCTGCTCGAGCGGCGCCGGAACGGTCGGATCGTTTCCGGGATCGAACCTTGGATCGTGCAGACCCAGTACTGCCATCATCTTCTTCTGCAGCGACTCGCTGAGGGCCGCCGGCATGATCAGCCAGTCCTTCGTTCGGTATGGCTGGTAGTAGACGCGATAGATGCTGCTGACGCGACGGCGGTGATACTCGCCCGCGATCTCGTCAAACGTGGCCCCTCGTGCCCTGCGCCCCGGGGCCTCTTCGCCGATGTACTTCTGCGCCGGGGACGGCCGTGAGTTGAGGCGGGTTACCGCGAGCACCTGCAACATCAGCGCGTTCGCGAACAGGCTCGTATCGATCTTCTGCCCGCGTCCCGTGCGCTCCCGGTGAAACAGCGCCGCCGATACTCCGAGCGCCATGACGTATCCGGCCGCCATGTCGGCCGGTGGGGTCGATAGAACGGGGCGCGGCAGGCCGGTCTCGCTCATCCCTTCCGAGGACATCATCCCCGTCTCGGCCTGAACGATCCGGTCGTAGCCTGGCCGCCCGGCCCACGGGCCGTCTCGACCGAAGGCGGTCAACTCGCAGTAGATGATCCGTGGATTGTGTCTTGTGATGGTCTCGTATTCGATCCCGAGGCGCCCGGGCACGTCTGCCCGGTAGTTGATGAGCATGACGTCGGCCCATTTCGCGAGCCGGTACGCGACCGCCTTTCCTTCCGGCTTGGTCAAATCGAGCGCCATCCCGCGTTTGCCGCGGTTGACCGCCACGAAGCCCCGGCTCTCCGTCGGCGTCAGGGGGGTCATCAACCGCCAGGATTCACCCTGTGGCGGCTCGACCTTAATGACCTCCGCTCCGAGGTCGGCGAGCATCATGCCGGCCACCGGCCCGGCAATTACCTGCGAGAACTCGGCTACCTTGATACCGCTGAGTGGGCCCGCCATTGGCGTCTTCAGCGCCGGGGGACGATGCGCGCGCCGCGCACCCCCACGTCGAGTCGTTCGATGCTGTGGCGGCCTGCGACCGTCACGTAGGCTGAGGTCCCCCAGAAACAGAGGTTGGTCACCCGGTCGCCGCCCATCTTGTAGCTGGCGAGCAGTTTGCCTTCCTCCACGTCGAGGACGTCGACCGTCCCGTGCAGCCAGCGCGCCACCCACAGCCGACCACTCTCGTCGAACATGATTCCGTCGACCGTGTAGGTCGGGAATTTGTGGATCAGCCGCCTGTTGGTGAGCCGCCCCTCCGGGGTAAGGTCGTAACACAGGATCGACATGTCCCCGGACGTCGCCAGGAATAAGCGCTTCTGGTCGGGGTGCACGGCCAACCCGTTCGGATACGCCAGCTCCCCATCGAGTTGCGTCACGCGGACCGGCTTGTTGTCGGCTCCCATCTCGATGCGGTAGACGCCTCCGATCGGCTTGGCTTCGTCGCTTCCCGGGTCAGAGAAGTACACGTTGCCTTTGAGATCCAGGCAGACGTCGTTGGTGCCGTTGTACGGCCTGCCCTCGAAGCTATCGGTGAGGACCTGCATCTCGCGGGTCTGGGTATTGAAACGGGTCACGCGCTTCCGTCCCGGGTCGGCGGCGACGATCCATCCCTGCCCGTCGTACTTCAGCCCGTTCACCTGGCCACCCGTATGCACCCAGATAGCGGTCGAACCGTCGGGCGTCATGCGACCAAGCGTGCCGTTCTTCAGGTAGTTCACGAAGTACAGGTTGCCGTGATCGTCGAAGATCGGGCCTTCGGCGAAGTCGATGTTCGCGACCACCGGATAGGGCGTGACCTCCTTCGGCAAAGGCGGCGTCGTCATCTCCGTCGTCATAAGCCCCTCCTGGTGTGGGCCGTCGTGCGCTCGAGCGCTTCAGACGGCATCCGTCGAGAATTGCCGCCACGGCGGGACTGGCAAGCTCTGTTCCGCAGATTAGCGGCAACGCTAGCATCTCCGGCCTTCACCGACAACCAACCGGCAGGCCATGTAAACAACCGGTGCCTGAATGAAACTTTCGCGCGCGATTGACTCGACCTGCGGCTGATGATAAAAAACGAACGTTCGTTCTTTTTCGCCGAAGCTCCTGCCCTGATCCCCGGACTCTGAACCGTTGCCACTCGTAACCGAAGCACACCTTGAAGCCCGGCGCCAGCAGATCCTGGAGGCGGCGGCTGCCTGCTTCGCGCGTGACGGCTTTCATCGCACGACCATGCAGTCGATCTGCGGGGAGGCCGGACTCAGCGCCGGCGCCGTATATCGCTACTTCGCCAGCAAGGAGGACATCATCCTCGACATGTGCGAGGCGGAGCTGCGGCGCAATCTGGCCGTGTTCGAAGAGCACGCGTCCAAGGGCGATACCGAGGCGGTTCTCTCAGGGCTGGCCGATGTGTTCTTCAGGCGCCTGGACGAGGACGTCCCGGCATCGTCGCGCGTCAGCGTGGAGATCTGGGCGGAAGCCCTGCGCAATCCGAGGGTCGCCGGTGCATTGCGCAGCCGCACCGAGCATCACCTCGAACAGTTCGCGCTCGTCGTGAGCCATGGCCAGGACAGGGGCCAGATCAATCCGGACTTGATCCCATCGGTCATCGCGCGGACCATGCTCTCCGCCTTTTACGGCCTCGTGCTGCAGAAGGCGCTCGATCCGGGAGTGAACGTTCCCGCCTACGTCGAATCACTGAAGTCGATCTACTTCGGCCGTTTCTGGCTGAAGCCCTCGCCTGCGCCAACCGATAAGTCCACTGTGCGCGCCGGAGTCAAAACCTTGAAGAAAGAGCAACGGTCGTGAACCTCTCAACGCAGGGCCTCGCACGTGTCAGCGCTGCCCACCCATGGCGCACGTTGGTCATATGGCTCATCGTGCTCGTGCTAGCAGGTGTGGCGGTCAGCCAGTTGTTCGCCTCGGCGACTACGACCGACCAGGACTTCACGGGCTGGTACCGGCCGGAAGCGAAGATCGCATTGCAACTGGTGGAAGAGCGCCTGGCGGGCGAGCGCCACAACGTCGAGACCATGGTCATGAGGTCGTCAAACCTGACCGTCGACGACCCGGCCTTCAGGGCCAGATTCGACCAGATCGTGCGCGAGCTGGTCGCCCTCGGGCCAGAAGCAATTGCGGTATCGGAAGGACGGCCCCAGATCCTTTCCTTCTATGCCACCGGAAACCCTGGCCTGGTATCGGCGGACCGCAAGACCACTATCGCGCCGATCGTCATGGCGGGCGACCTCGACCAGGCCAAAGGGAACATTGAACACGTGCTCGACGTGTTGCGCCGGTACGACCGTACCGACGGATTCGACGTGATGATCACTGGCCAGGCCTCGATCAGCGAGGACTTCCGGCGGATCTCCGAGGCAGACCTGCAGAAGGGGGAAACCTTCGGGATCGCGATCGCCGTCGTGATCCTCGTCGTGGTGTTCGGTACGCTCGGAGCCGCATGGATCCCGATCATCCTGGCAATCATCGCCATCGTGCTCGCCGTGGCCGCCTCTGCGCTGATCGGCCAGGTCTACCAGCTCAGCTTCTTCGTGATCAACATGATCACGATGATCGGCCTCGCAGTCGGCATCGACTACTCGCTGTTCATCATCGCCCGCTACCGCGAGGAGCGAGCGCACGGGCTCGCGAAGCTCGACGCGATCGAACGCGCCGGCGCTACTTCGACACGCGCCGTGTTCTTCTCGGGGCTCACCGTGGTGTTCGCGCTGATGGGCATGCTTATCGTCCCAACCACCATCTTCTTCAGCCTTGGCCTCGGGGCGATCCTGGTGGTGATCATGGCTGTGCTGGCCGCGCTGACCTTGCTCCCCGCCATCCTGAGCCTGTTCGGCGACGGCGTGAATGCCATCCGTATCCCGTTCATCGGCAAGAGCGCGAAGCCCGCCGCCGACAGTACTGACGGGTTCTGGAACGCGGTCACTCGAATCGTCATGAACAACCCGTGGCCCAGCCTGCTCCTCGCCACCTCCGTACTCATCGCTGCGACGATTCCTTACTTCACTATCAAGCGGGGCCTCTCGGGCGTTGAAACCCTGCCGGACGGGTTTCGCTCCAAGCAGGCTTTTGAACTGCTGATCTCTGAGTTCCCTGCGGCGCTGGGTAACCTGGGCGCGGTCGAGATCGTGATCGACGGGCAGCTCAACTCCCAGCTGGTCCAGGCGGGCATCACCCGCCTGAACGGCCTGCTTGACGCTGACCCTCTCCTTGAGCCCGGCACGCTCGAGGTCAACCCGGCGGGAGACCTGGGCCGTCTGACCGTGCCCCTGCGTGCGGATGCGTCCAGCGACGCTGCAACGCAGACGATCAAGCGGTTGCGCAATTCCATCATTCCCGCAGCCGACATACCGGCAGAGGTCTACGTCGGCGGGCCGTCGGCGATCAACAACGACTTCTTCCACCTGGTCGACATCTGGCAGCCCGTCGTGTTCCTGTTCGTGCTAGCACTCAGCTTCATGCTGCTCATGGTTGTCTTCCGTTCCATCATCGTTCCCGTCAAGGCGATCTTCCTGAACCTTCTCTCGGTGGGCGCGGCGTACGGCATGGTCGTCCTGGTGAGCCAGCATGGCGTGGGAGCCGGCCTCCTGGGATTCCAGCAGGTCGAAGTAATCCAGGCCTGGCTGCCGCTGTTCCTGTTCTCGGTGCTGTTCGGCCTGTCGATGGACTACGAAGTGTTCCTGCTCAGCCGCATTCGTGAGCGTTACGACCAGACCATGGACAACTTCGAGTCGGTGGCGTTCGGACTACGGTCGACCGCGGGCCTCATTACCGGCGCCGCACTGATCATGGTGTCGGTCTTCGCCGGATTCGCGGCTGGCGAGCTAGTCATGTTCCAGCAGATGGGGTTTGGACTGGGCGTCGCAGTCCTGGTGGATGCCACGATTGTGCGCTCGATCCTCGTCCCGGCGACCATGCGGCTGCTGGGCCCGCGCAACTGGTGGCTGCCTTCGTTCTTGCAGTGGCTGCCCGACTTCCGCGTCGAGCCGCAGCGCGAACCGGAGCGGACGGTTCCTCAGCCCGCCTCCGTTCGGGCCCCCGCCGGCGCCGCCAAATAACTCCCCGGGGCCCCTCTCCCGGTTACTGCGGGAGAGGGTGGCGGTACGCCTGGTGAGGGTGGTGTCGGCGCGACCGTTGTTCGACCGGGGTTACGTCGCGGTGGACCAGGACCCGCGAACAGTTGTCAGCCGACGGCTCAGAGACGACTTCGGAAACGGTCGTTCATATGACCACTACCACGGCAGGCCGGTGTCTGTTCCACCGGCCGAGCGTGACCGGCCTTCACAGGTCGCGCTCGAATGGCATCGGACCCACGTCTTCCGCGGATGAAACCTGTTCCAGCAGAGTTCCAGGTTCTCGCCCAGAGCCGAGGCCGGCCGGTTTGCGACTCTTCCACAAGCTATGGGTGCGCGACGGACGCTAGCGCAGGAACCTTGACGCAGAGTCGATGACGTCGACGAGACGCGTGGGCCAGACGCCGATGAGGACCATTGCTCCAAGGAGAGTGGCGAGGAGGGTCCAGGAGACACGGGAGATGGGGATTGGCGAGGCGGAGTTTAACCCGACCTCGTCAGGGACAGGCTCAGCCAGCAGACCCTCACCCGGCTTGCCGCCACCCTCTCCCACCTGTTGTGGGCGAGGGGTTGAGGAAGGCGCAGGCACCGGACCCTCACCCGGCTTGCCGCCACCCTCTCCCACCTGTTGTGGGCGAGGGGTTGA
>VGZT01000016.1 GCA_016872495.1 SAR202 cluster bacterium | reverse complement strand
ACGGCCGGAAGGCCCCGCGCACGCGCCTGTCGACGTACGTGGTTCTCGAGGACGTGGCGCCCGATTCTGGACTCGCCATCAAAGCTGGACTCGCCTGATCCATGGCCCAGAGACCTGGGGCAGGCCCAGTGATTGCAGATCCTGGCGCTCATGGCAAGGCCCCGCAGCAACAAGGCCGTCGCGGACATCCTCCATATTCAGCTGCGCACTGTGAAACACCGCATCAGGAGCATCCTTGCCATGCTCAGATTCGAAGCGCTTTGGATAAGCACGGGCGCGTGCATGCGGTCCCGATTTACCTCGATACCACCGGCCAGCTGCCGCTGAAGCTGCAAGAGTTGCCGAGAGCCGAGAAGCAGATGGAGATCCCGCCCCCTGAGGCCGATGCCGGGAATCACGACCCGCCTGAGCGTCTTCTCCCCGCTCCCCCGGGAGGCCGCCCGGTCAGAATCAGGCCGGCCTGGCGCCGGCAAGAGCTTCGGGCGGCCGATACCCCGACCAGGGCATCACCGCCTCGAAGGCAGCGGCGGCTTTCAGGATGGTCACCTCGTCACCCTGTCGACCGACCAGTTGCATGCCCATCGGCATACCGGTCTTCGAGAACCCGCACGGCACGTTTGCGGCCGGGTGGCCCGAAACGTTGAATGGGAACGTGAACGGGTAGAAGCCCCATCGCCGGTCGACATGCTTGCCCCCGATGACACCAGGGTTCTTGCGGTGCGGAAAGGCCGTCACGGAGGTCGTCGGGGTAGCCAGGATGTCGCAGTGCTCGAACAGCGCTTCGACGGCGGCCCTGTGTTGCTCAATTTCGCAGAGTGCCCGGTGGTACCTGTCGGCCGTGACCCGGCGCCCCAGGCTGATGTCACCGATGACGTAATCGGTCAACTGTTCACGTTTCTGATCCAGCAGCTTGCCGAACGACTGTGATGTCTTGACCGCGGTGATCGTGAAGTAGGCCTGCCAGAGCCAGTCGACGTTGATCTCGATGGGCGCGTCAACGACCTGGGCGCCAAGCCGTCCCAGTACCTCTACCGAAGCCTGCACCGCTGCCGCGACCTCCGGATCGACGGCAGCCGTTCCGAAGTCCGGGGTCCAGGCGACTCGAAGCCCTTTCAGCACATCGGGGTTCGCGCTTGCTTCGATGACAACCGCCTCGTACGAAGAAGGCGCTACTGGCAGGGTCCCGGGTTCAGCGTCAGGCGCCGGCCCGGCGGTCAAGTCCAAGAGCAACGCGGCGTCTCTAACCGTCCGAGTCATTGGCCCGACCGACGAGAAATTGATCGGGTGCCAGCTGAGCAACCCTTGCCCACGACGGGGGATCCGTCCCTGCGTGGCCTTGATTCCGACCAGCCCACAGAACGACGATGGGATGCGAATGGAGCCTCCGCCATCGCTGCCCTGCGCGATCGGGACCATTCCCGCCGCAACCGAGGCCGCGGCGCCGCCGCTGGAGCCCCCGGTGGTCGTGTCAGGGTTCCACGGGTTCCTGCAATCTTCGCCCAGGCGGTTCTCGGTCGTGCCCAGGCGCCCGAATTCCGGCGTGTTGGTCTTTCCGACGACGATCGCGCCGGCCGCCCGCAAGCGCGCCACCGCGATTTCGTCGTAGTCCGGCACGTAGTCCCGGAATACCAGCGACCCGCGCGTGCAAGGCATCCCGGCGACTGGTTCGAGGTCCTTGATGGAGATCGGGATCCCGAGCAGCCGGACCTGGTTGTCGCCCCGCATCACCGACTGCTCGGCCTGTCGTGCTTCGTCCGCAGCACGCGTGCCTGCGACCGTCAAGAACGCGTTGAGGTGCGGGTTCAGCGCCTCGATTCGACGCAGGCAAGCCTCGGTCAGCTCAACAGGCGACACCCGCCTGGCGGCGATGAGTTCCCGGAGCTCGAATGCCGGCCTGAAGGTCAGTCCGGCATCGCTCATTCTCAGCTACCGGCGCTTGCGGTCGCGCTCCGGGTGGGCCTCGGCGTCATCACGCCAGGTATTCTCAACCGGCTCCGCTTTCATGAACGAGATGAAGTCGTTGATCCTCAGCGCCGGGTACGTCGAGGTTTCAATAGTCCCCCGCGCACCGAGGTCCATCGCCAGCCTCAACATGTTCCAGTTGTCGGGCGCCTCGAGGACCGTCGCAAAGTCGAACTCGCCCAGGAGCGCGTACTGCGAAATGACCTTGGCGCCCTTTTCCTCGACTTCCTGGTTGACTTCGAGGATGCGGTCGGGTGCCGACTTGACACGCGCGCGACCGCGTTCGGTCAGTTTCGAGAGCATGAGGTAGAGCGCCATCGGACCAGCCTCCGGACCCGGCCCGGGCAGCCCCGGGACGGTTGCGAATGGGTTGTTGCTGCCTGAGAAGCGTACACCGTCCAGCGTACGGTATCGTGGGGCAACTCCAGCTATGCACTGCCGACGGAATTCGACGAAATGCGGCAGGCGCGGACAGTACGAAGGCAGATCGCGTCACTCAGGAACGAAAGAACCTGGGTAGCCGGTCGATCTGGATGTCCACGCCGAATCCGGGGGCATCGCCAGGCTTCATCGCCCCTCCTTTGGGAGTCGCCATGCCTGGCAATCTGGCTGCCTCCTCCGGTGGTACTCCTGGTGGGGTTGGGACGAAGCATTCGGTCCAGGGTATTGCGGGCATGGCGTAGCAGGCGTGCTGGCCATAGGGCGTATTACCACCGCCATGCGGAATAACCGAAACGCTGGCCGCCTCCGCGATCGCGCAGATCTTGATGATCGGCGTCAAGCCTCCCACCCACTGGATGTCGGGTTGCAAGATATCAACCAGCTTCCTGCCGACCGCGTGCTGAAACGGGTAGGTTGTATACCAATGCTCGCCGGTGGCCAGCGTTTGCCACGGGACTCTGCGCCGCAACTCGGCATGGGCATCGAAATCCTCGGAACGCAGGCACTCCTCCATCCATTTCAGCCCGAAGGGCCGCAGGGCGTCGGCAAGTTTGACCGCGTACTCGGTGTCGAAGGCCATCCAGCAGTCGAGCATCAGCTCAACGTCGTCGCCTACTGATTTGCGGGTCCTGGCAATCAGTTCGACGTTCCTCTTGAAGCCGGCATTACCGTCGGCCGGTCCATACGGGCACGGGAGCTTGGTCGCCTTGAACCCGAGCTCCATGTACCAGTCGGTGTCGCCGCCGGTCGAATAGCAGAACAGCTCGTCCCTGGCGGGGCCACCGATGAGTTCGTACACCGGCTTCTGCCAGAGTTTCCCCTTGAGATCCCAGAGGGCCAGGTCGATAGCGCTGACGGCATAGGACGCCAATCCCGTGGCGCCAAACGGGGAGCACATGCGCACCATCATGTCGTAGCACTTCTCGATCGCGAGGGCCGACTCTCCGACCAAACGCGGCCCCAGATAGTCGTCCACCAGCGCTGCGACCGGCTTGCCGTGGACCGCGACCGCAAAGCCCCTGGTCCCATCCTCTGCTTCGACAACTACGATGAACTCGCCGTCAGTCGGCATCCAGGATGGTCGATACGCGGCGTACCTCGGGTAGCGCGTCATGGGGTTGGCCACGGGGCCGCTCTCGACCCACGAGGGCCGCCGCGCCTTTGTCTTGAATCGAGATCTGGGCGCGTCCCAGGCCAGCGAGTAGATCGATTTGATCTTCATGAGTTCACATTCCTCTGGAATCTCTCAACCCGTTAGGACTGCAGTTGATCGACTCGAATACCATCCAGTATCTCGATCGCGGCGAACTCTCCGATCATTGGCGCCAGCGTCACTCCGCTTCCCGCGCCGACGACGATCACATGCGACGGTTTGGTCACTCTCTACGGCTTGCGAGGCATCCGCTGGATCTGGAGCTCAGAGGTGATCGAGTCGAACCACTGGACCACTTCCTTGTGGAGGGGGATCCCCTGCTTCCGGCGGACCTGTGCTTCCTCCCATTCGGGCAGTCCAGCGTAATAGACGCGATCGTGCCCCGGCGCGGGAGGTGTCTCCCTCAGGTAACGCAGGAAGGCGTCCATGTCCCTCTTGAAGCGCCTGGTATCCGTGAAGGCCTCGATGCTGTAAGCGGCAACGAAGTGGCTCATGTGCCCGTAGCCGTAGTCGCCGAACGTGCCGGTCGACAGGATACCGGTGAACACCTGGGCGATGACTCCAAGCCCGTACCCCTTGTGAGACCCGAGCTCACGAGTCGCGCCGAGCGGGAGCATCCAGGTGTGCTCGGGCAGGGGGCGCGGCTGCATGATCGGGGTCCCGTTCCCGTCGGCGATGAGGCCGGGAAGCACCTCGCGGTTCATCCGTCGCAGGAGACCGATCTTGTTGGCGGCCACGGCTGACGACGACATGTCAAGGACGAAGGGCGGCTCCTTGTCGGTCGGTACTGCCCAGGCGTGCGGGTTGGCCCCGAGCCGCGGGACGGCGCCGAACGTGGGAACCGTATTCGAACCCCCGCCCGTGATCGAATACCCGATCATGTCGTGCTCGAGGCATTGCATCGGGTAGTAGGCGATCATCCCCATGTGGCGGCTGTTACCGATCGTCACGCAGCCGACGCCTACCTTGCGTGCTTTCTCGATGGCGATCTCCATCGCCCGCGGCCCGATCGCGATTCCGAGTCCACGGTCTCCTTCGACCGTCGCGGTGGAAGGTGTCTCTCGCACGATCTTCCAGTCTGGTCGCGGGTTGATGAAGCCCTGGCCGAACATCTCGACATAGCGCCGCAGCATGTTCGAAACGCCGTGGGTGTCCACGCCCCGGACGTCGGACTGAACGAGGACGTCGGCCGATTGCTCGGCGTCCCGCCTGGTCATCTTCATCTTCAGAAAGACGTCGGTGACGGTCCGGCGAAGGTCGTCCGGCATCACTCGTACCTCGTCTTCTTGCGGCACGTGAAAGTGCTCGAGCAAATGGACTGTCTCCCTGGCCCGTTCCCTTAACGTTCCCGGCTTGCCCTGAGGCTGATCACGCCGACGGTGGCGCCGAGTACATCTTCGAGCCCGAGAACACAGACATCCCACGTGCGGTCGGGTCGGTGTGAACGTTCACGATCGCCGGCAGTCCCGACTTGTAGGCCCGCTCCAGCGCGGGCCGGATCTGCTTCGGCTCGGTGACGAATTCGCCGTGGGCGCCCAGTGACTCAGCAACCTTGTCGTATCGAGCGACGCCCAGTTCACGCCCCGGCTGGCGCGTGTCCTCGCGCCTTGAGAACCACCCTTCGTTGTTGGAGACGACGACCACGATCGGCAGCTTGTGCCTGACGGCGGTGTCGATCTCCATGATGTTCATGCCCAGCGATCCGTCGCCGTGCAGCGACATCACCTGTTTTTCTGGCCTGGCGATCTTGGCGCCGATTGCGAACGGGAGTCCAACTCCCATGCAGCCAGTTGCACCGGAATTGATGCGGTGACCCGGCTCGAAGCTAGGGATCGACTGCCGGCCGAAGTGCAGGATCTCGTTGCCGTCGACCGTGAGGATCGCGTCGCGGTCCAGGAATTTCCTGATCTCATTGCACAACCGGAGCGGGTGGATCGGCGTCTGCTCGGAGTTCAGCAGGGCTTGCTGACGTTCCTCGCGTGTCTTGTTCTGCGTCCGCAGGTAGTCGACCCACTTCGACGCCTTCTTGGTCTTCATGCCCTGGCGGCCCGCTTCCTGGCAGAGCTGTTGCAGCACCGCTTTGCAGTCGCCGACCAGCCCAACGTCGACGCTGCGGTTGTGACCGATCTCTGCCGCGTGGATATCGATCTGGATCAGCTTTGCGTCATCGGCGAACCGCTTGCCGAAGTCGAGGATCCAGTTGAGGCGAGTGCCCACTATCAGGACGACGTCGGCCTCACGCAGCGCGGTGCTCCGGGCGGCCAGGAAACTGAGTTCGTGGTCCTCCGGGATCACCCCGCGCGAGATGGGAGTGGTGTAGAACGGAATACCGGTCCGATTCACGAACTCCCCGAGCTCGCCCCAGGCCTTTGACCAAAGCACGCCGCTGCCTGAGACGAGCACCGGCTTTTGGGCCGCGGAGAGGATCTCGATGGCCTCCCGGACAAGTGCGGGGTCGGCTTCGGGGCGCGCCACGCGAGCCGCCCGGGTCGGCGACACCGCCTCGGACTCCTCGACCTTGCCATAGAGCATGTCTTCCATGCAGTCGACGAAAACCGGGCCTGGCCTGCCGGAACGGGCGATTCTAAATGCGTCGGCTATCAACTCCGGGTACCGGGCCGGGTCGGTGGGTCGCATCGTCGCCTTGCTGATCGGGGCGTAGATCGCTTCCTGATCGACCTCTTGAAAGGCGCCCTTGCCTATGTCTGCAAGTCGGCCCGCGCCTCCCAGGGTGACCATCGGCGCGTTGTCGATGAAGGCGTTGTAGTGCGCCGTCAGGAAGTTCAATGTGCCCGGGCCGGACGCTGCGGTTGTCACACCGGGTTCGCCGGTGACCCGTGCATACGCGTGGGCGGCCATGGCGGCCGCTTGCTCATGGCGGAAGTCGGTGGATTTGATGCCGCGATCGTTCGAGTAGTTCACGATGTCGTAGATCGGTCCGCCGATCAGGAAAAAGATGTGGCGGACGTTCTCCTCGTGGAGCGTGCGCGCGATCAGATAGCTACCAGTGACCTCGGCCATGTCTGCTCCTAAGTTCCCGGTGAAGACCTGAATAACGGTGGCATTGTAGGCCGACCTCTCGTCGCGCCTAAGTCCGGAGCCGGTCGTGCCCGTCGGGCAAGGTCGCAAATCTCGTGACGATCGCCGGGCGCGGCTGCGCGCCCGACTTCTGCGCCGCGGCCGCCAGCAGGCGAACCCCGTCCAGGTAGTCGCGAGCGTGAATGTATTCCTCGGCCACCCCTCCGTCGGCGGTGTTGTTGTGGTAGTTGCCGAGCGGGAACGCCACGCCCGTCACCGCGTAGCCCCAGGCCGCGAACGCGCTCGCTTCGCAAACTCCGCCGCTCATCAACTGGCGCTGAAACCTGAACTCCGGATCTCTGGACCTCAATTCGGCTGCGGCAGTGCCCAGACAGGCTTCGGCGTTCCGATCGAACGTGGCGAGGTAGTCGCCGACCCTGATCACCGGACCGCCACCGATCTCGGCGCCGGGGAGCGCCTTGCTCGACTCCACCGATACGATCGTCGTGCCTTCCGGGATCAGGTGTTCGCTGGCGGCCAGCCGGGCGCCTTCCAGTCCCACCTCTTCGGCCCTCGTGAAGAGACCGTAAACCGCCCCCGGTATCTGTGATTTGCCCGCATCAACGAGCAGGGTCGCGATCGCCGCGCAGCCTGCCAGGTCGTCCAGTGCCCGTGCCCTTATCGTCGTCCCATCGAGCTGGAAGTCGACCAGGTCCAGGACCACCCCACAGGGCAGGCTCGCCCTCGCCGCCTGCTCCGCGCGAAATTTCAGCGTTTTCTTCCTGCCGGTGCCTGTGCTCTCGGTTATCTCGCCCGGGAACCGGGTCCCGTCATTCGTGACGAACTGGACGCGTGTGCCCGCCGAGCAGGCAGCGTCGTTCAAGCCACCCCTTAACTCCCCAACGATCCGGTCGCCCTCCAGTTTCAGGGCCTCGAAGCCCGGGTGGTCGAGGTGCGCGACAAATGCGATTCCAGGCGCCGCGGGATCGGTACCGGGTCGGGTCACCAGAACGTTTCCGTACTTGTCGCGCTTGACTCCGAGTCCCGCCTTCTTGCAGAAGTCGCTCACCCACTGGGCGCCGCGCTCCTCGTAGTAGGGCGCCGACGGGATCTGGCAAAGCGCCTCCAAAGCCATTATTGCGGACTTCTCTAGCCGACGGTCGTCCCCCATGTGCCATCCTTCTGGCTCGCCTGCCAGGCAGAGCGTCATCCATTTCGTTGCAACCTAAAACCTAACAAACATCGGAGTGCACGATCGGCCTCCGTTACAATCCGCCGAGGCCGCATCGACAGGGGCAAGCAATGCCGAAAGTACTGTTCTACGCGGGTCGCTCCAATCCGACGACGGAAGTGATGATCCAGCAGGCGCCAGCCGGCTGGAACGTCGTGCTCGTTGACCCGGCGATAACTCCGGAAGGGGAGCAACTGAAGCTGGTTGCTGATGCCGACTTCATCTGGCTGTATGGCGGCAAACCGTCGGATGCGGTGCTGCGGGCCGGCAAGAAGGTGAAACTCTTGCAACTGTCGTCGGCGGGGTACGACAACATCAACGTGGCACTTGCCGGCGAACTCGGAATCCCGGTCGCCAACGCCAGCGGCACTAACGCGGAAGGCGTCGCCGAACTGGCGGTGACTCTAATGTTGTCGGTCTACCGGCACTTGATCCGGATCGACAACGAAACTCGAAACGGGCAATGGCTCACGGACAACTCCAGCGGCACGAATTCGTTCGAGGTCCTCAACAAGACCGTCGGCATCGTTGGCCTCGGGAATATCGGAGGAACCGTCGCAAAGCTGCTGCGCGGGTTCGACCCGAAGCTCCTTTACTACGACGTCGTGGCGAAGCCTGAAATCGAGAAACGGACCGGCGCTACCAGGACGGGTCTGGACGAGCTGCTTGAGCAGTCCGATATCGTGACCCTGCACGTGCCACTGACGAGTCGGACAAGGCACATGATAGGCAAGCGCGAACTGGGGCTCATGAAACCGAGCGCGATCCTGATCAACACCTGCCGCGGCCCGGTTGTCGACGAAGCGGCCCTGCACGACGCCCTGGTCGCCGGGCGTATCTGGGGCGCCGGGCTCGATGTCTTCGAGATCGAGCCAGTCCTCAAAGACAACCCGATCCTGAAGCTCGAAAACGTGGTTGTGGCGCCCCATGCCGCCGGGAAGACGGCTGAAAGCTACCCGCGCCGCGCCAGGTTCTCGTTCGACAACATGCAGCGTGTCCTGTCTGGCAGGCCGGCCCTCAACATCGTGACCCCGTCCTGATCCTTCGGGCGGACCGGGCGCGTGATTCCGCGTGTACACTCTCGCCTTGCTGATTCGATCGTGGCTTCAAGGGGAATAGAAATCAATGGCCAAATTCAAGGTCGTCGTATTCGGACACAGTAATGACCCGATGACCCAGGAACGCGCCGAGCTCGAGGGCCTTGACGTCGAGATCGTCCAGGCCGATCCAAAGAGCGAGGGTGAGGCGATGGAGATCGTCAAGGATGCCGACGCGATCATGGGCGGCGGTTTCTGGCAGAACGACCGGGTGATCAATGTCGCCGACAAGTGCCAGGTGCTGGCGGTGTACTCGCATGGCTTCAACCACATCGACGTAGACGCGTGCACCAAGAAGGGCATCATCGTCACAAACGCGGCTGGCATGTGCGCTGAAGAAGTGTCCAACCAGGCGGTGGCGTTCCTCCTGGCGCTCAACCGGCAGATACCGTGGCTGAACACGCGGCTGAAGGCCGGAACGTGGGACGCTGGCCCCTACCGCCCCAAGGGAACGATCGACGAGGAAACGCTTGGGATCATCGGCTTCGGGAACATCGGAAGGGCGGTCGCTCGAAAGATGGGCGGCTGGCGGATGAAGACGCTCGTCTACGACCCCTATATCCCACCGTGGATCATCAAGGAGTACGGCGTCGAGCAGGTCGGTCACAAGAACGACATCTTCAGCCGTTCCGACTACGTCGTGGTGGTCGTGCCCCTGAACAAGGAGACCTACCACATGATCGGTGCCGAGCAGTTCAAGCTAATGAAGAAGTCCGCCTTCTTCATCAACGTGTGCCGCGGTTCGGTCGTCAATGAACCGGACCTCATCAAGGCCCTGAAGGAGAAGTGGTTCGCGGCCGCCGGCCTCGACGTCTTCGAAAAGGAACCGACCGACCCCAACAACCCGATCTTCAAGTTGGACAATGTGATCGTGGCGCCGCACGTGGCTGGATCGTCGGTGCGGTCCGTTGTGCTGAGCCGCAGCCGGGCGGCCCAGCAGGTCAAGGCGGTCCTGAAGGGCGATTGGCCTCTGGCGGGGCAGAACGCAGAAGTGCGCGCCTTGATTCCGATGCGGCGCACGGCGAAATCGTCGGCGTAGACAGCCTGGTAACCCCCGCTCGTTTTCTACTCACCACCGGCGCCGCGCTGGTGGGCCTGAGCGTGATCGGGTTCGTGGTGTCGGCCGCCGGTCTGGCGGCCGACACCTTCACCTTCTGGCAGAACACCGGTCAGTCGCTCGCAGGGCTAGCCATCCTGGCACTGCCCCTCTTGATGCGCCGCCGCCCCGGAGCCCTCAAGTGGGTCGTGGTGCTCTTGGGAATTACAGCTCTCTTCTTCGGAACGTACGGATTCCTGGGTGGCGCCGAGCGCCAGGGGGACGGCTCTCCCCTGTCGTTTCTGGACTCCTGGGCGCCGCTGGGTCGACCGGGAGTCCTGTCGGACTCATTGCTGACCCTGATGGCGATTGCAGCGCTGTTGTCTGCCTTCGGGACGCGGGCTTCGGCAGCCGGCGGAGTTCCTGAAAGACCAAACGAGGCTGCGCCCAGTCAGTCCTAGACGCGGTGCCGTGCGCGCGGCGTAGCATTTGCGCATGAGCTCAAACCGGCGACCGCGCATTGCCGCCCTTGGCCTGCATCACGAGACGAACACTTTCTCCTCGTTCGCGACCACCCTTGAATCGTTCAAGTCGTCAGGGCTTCAGCGCGAGGGTATCCAGCGCGGCGAGAAGATCGCCGAGATGCATCGCGAAGCGTCAACTACGTTTGCCGGCTACTTCGCCGCCGCGGACCGCTACGACTTCGACCTGGTCCCGCTCTTCTTCGCCGCCACAGACCCCTCGGGAACGATAGACCGCGACGCGTTCGATCTCCTTGCCGGCGAGATGATGTTCATGCTGCAGGATCAGGGGCCGTGGGACGGTGTGCTGCTGAATCAGATGGGCGCCGCGGTCTCGGATGTCTTCCGCGACATGGACGGAGAGATCGCCGCACGCACCCGGGCCGTGGTCGGCCCCAATGTGCCGATCGTCATGACCCTGGACCTGCATGCCAACATCTCGCAGAAGATGGTCACGCATACCGATGCCCTGGTCGTGTACCGCACAAATCCCCACATGGACGCCAGGGAACGTGCCGTAGAGGCGTGCGACCTGCTGCTACGAACCGTGCGCGGTGAAATCCGGCCCGTCGCCGCGCTCGAGATGCCCCCCATGGTCATCGGAATCCTCTGCCAGGACACGCGCGAGGAGCCAATGCTTAGCGTGATCCGGGACGTGGAAGACGCCGCAAGGCGGCCCAAGATCCTGCACGCAAGCATGGGGGAGGGTTACCCGTGGGCGGACGTCCCCGAAATGGGTGCAGCGTTCTACGCGGTGGCCGACGGTGATGTGCAGGCGGCCGCCGACGCCGCCCGCTGGATGGCCCAGCGCGCGTGGGAACGCCGAAGCGACCTGGCCACGGCGCCAGCGCTGTCGGTCCGGCAGGCGGTGTACCGTGCGATGAAGGCGGCGACTGGGCCGACGGTGATGCTTGATGTCGGCGACAACATTGGCGCGGGTAGCGCCGGCGACTCGACACTGATCCTTGCCGAGGCGCGAAAGCTGGGTGCCAAAGGCCTCGTCCAAACGCTGCGAGACCCCGAGGCCGTGGCGCGGTGCGTGTCGGCCGGAGTCGGCGCCGAGATCACGCTGGAGGTAGGTGGCAAGACGGACCGGCGGCACGGTGAGCCAGTGAACGTAACGGGCGTCGTGAAGACGATCTCCGATGGCAAGTTCGAGGACCGCTCGCCGGTCCATGCCGGCTGGCGCTACTTCGACAACGGTCTCTGCGCCGTGCTAGAGACCAGTGATGATCACACGCTTCTCCTGGTGTCGACACGTGTCGGCAACATGAGCCGCAAGCAGTTCAACAGCGTTGGCATCATCCCCGAGGAATACCGGATCGTAGTCGCCAAGGGCGTGGTGTCGCCCCGGCCCGCCTACCAGCCGATCGCGGCCGAGATGCTGCTCGTAAACACCGGGGGTGCGACGTCGGCCGACCTGAATTCCTTCAACTATCGACATCGCAGGCGGCCGCTGTTTCCATTCGAGACCTACGCGCGCTATCCCTAGCCACGGGGGCAAGGCGCCAGTTCCCGGGAGGCTGGACCAGGAGCCAGGGCCGGAAATCTAGGCGCCCCTGGCCGAGACCCTCCCCTGGCGAGCAAGCTTCCGGTAGAAGTCAGCGCCGGCGCGGAACAGATCCTGGACTTCCTTCCTCTGCGCGTCCGTGTAGAACTTCGCTCCGCTTCCGGTCCAGGCGAGCGCTTCGTCGATCTTGTCGACAAAAAACTTTGCCGAGACGGCCGAACCCGGCCCCGGACGTCCCCCTGCTTTGAGGTAGATCGGACTGGTGTGGGCCCAGATCGCCTGGTTGAAGCTATCGCGGGAACTGCTCGAAACGCGCGCGGCTATCCAGCCGTCGTGCTTGATCGGAAGCGCGACCCGGAAGGTCCCGGTGCGCGCTTCTCCGTCCATCTGGAGCCCATGCGAAAGGACGCGCGCAGCGGCGACCTGGCCGTTGACGACCACTTCCACTCGTTCGATCGGATAGTGGGACTGCCAGCCAACCTCGACCTCGGCCGAACCACCCTTCACGTGTACCTGTGCGCCCGGTCCCTGGCCGTCCACGTCCAGGTAGACTGCCGGTCCATTCGTGATGAACGTAGCGCCCTTCCGGATTCCCGTCAGCCAGCTTTCATACGCAAACTGCTTGCCACTTTGAGAGTAGACGCGGTTCGCCGAGCAGATGAACCAGTCCGAGCCGGTCGACGCCGGCAATCGAATCCCACAGTTGAGCATGTGGTACCAGAGGTCGTACTCGACATCGCTCCAGTACGGGTCAAACAGGTTCATCGCGTCGACCTTGCCGAGGGCTGCGGCAACCGGGGCCTCCATGCCCTGTCCGTTGTGGCACCAGATCACGAGGCCTCCCTGGCGTCGGGCGTCGTCACATGCGTAGCTGAGCGGCGGATAGTCGGGATCGAAGGCGTCGACCAGCAGGCCGCGGCTGATCGGCTCAACCGCGTTCCGGATGTTCAGCAACATCACGTGACCGTAGCCCGGTGTGTGGGTTCCGCCCGCGTTGTGCCGTGTCTCCTCACCGGATTGCACGTAGTGATGGCTGTCCGTGTACTCGGTCAGGACCCCGGGCGGGTACTTGTTGGTCGCGTACAGGAGCTCCCAGCGCTTAAGGATGCTGACCGCTGTCATGCGGAGACCTTCAACACGCGAGTCGTAGCGCAGCCTGCGATCCGGGTCCTTCTCCTTCTCGTCGTAATGGAGGTGCGTGTTTCCGGGGTGCCAGCCACGCTCGGGGAGGTCGCCCCACCTCCGAAGAGGGACATCGATCGCAATCGCACCCGACCTGGTGGCTTCGATATCGTGCTGCCACGGGACGTACTCGGTCCCGCGCTCGACAAGCACTCGTACGAGTCCCCGGGGGATGTCCAGGGCGAATGTGCCGTCCGAGTAGAAGAAGGGTTCGCCCGGGCCGACCTTCCACATGGCATCGTCCGGTGCGAGCGTGTTGCCGCTGGGACCCAGGACCTGTACTCGCGCCTCGATCTGATCGCCCGTCGCGGCATCAATGATTCGGCCGCTCAGCTTCCCCATGTGTTCTCCCGAGCCCTCGAATATGCTTCGCCGTCGCGAACCGCCGGTGAAGCCGAACGTAATGGCCTCACACGCCGGCTGCGG
Organism: SAR202 cluster bacterium; assembly: GCA_016872495.1. Classification (GTDB taxonomy): domain Bacteria; phylum Chloroflexota; class Dehalococcoidia; order Lucifugimonadales; family Lucifugimonadaceae; genus VGZT01. The sequence goes on along the minus strand of VGZT01000016.1, from coordinate 34,415 downwards.
GATTCTAGCCGACGGTAGACCTGCCCGATGTACCATGCGTCCCGCACTCTGAAGCTTTCGAACGGCAGCCGGTGCCCTTGTTGGCCGGCCGACCACTTGATTTCCACCCAGCAACGAGAGGCGAAGCTGATGCCCCGAGCCAACCGTAAACAACAACGCCAGATCACGAAGGTTGAGACCCTGATACATCCCGAGTACCCGAAGGTACTGTTCGTCCAGGTACACGACGATCACGGCCTCGTGGGGCTCGGAGAGACGTCCTTCGGACCGGAAGTGGTGGCGAACTGGATTCACAGCGAGGCTGCCCCGTACCTCATCGGCGCCGACGCCGGCCGGCTGGACCAGCACTGGAAAGAACTGAACCGCCTCGGCGCGATCACGACCCGCGCACGTGGGGCGGAGATCCGCGGGGTGTCCGCGCTGGACATGGCGCTCTGGGACCTGTTCGCCCAGCGGACCGGTGAACCGCTTTACCAGGTGCTTGGCGGCCTGTCCCGGGATCGCATTCGCGTCTACAACACCTGCGCGGGCTACTCCTACGGGGTCAAGCGGCCGGGGTTCCTGACGCCGGGCGAGGTTGATCACCGGCCAGAACAACCCTACGAAGATCAGCACGCGTTCATGACCGATGCTGGCAAGCTCGCAGAGTCGTTGCTCGATGAAGGCTTTACCGCAATGAAGATCTGGCCGTTCGATCAGTTCGTCGGCAAGACGAATGGCCAGTCGATTCACCCGGAGGACATCGACCGCGGCGTGGAGCCGTTCCGGAAGATCCGCAAGGCTGTAGGCGACCGCATCGAGATCGCCCTGGAAATGCACTGCATGTGGAACCTGCCGTCGGCCATCCAGATCGCCCGGGCGGTCGAGCCCTACAAGCCGATGTGGTACGAGGATCCGGTGCCAATGGATAACGTGGATGCTCTCGCCCAGTTCCGCCAGGCGGTTCGGTATCCGGTCACCGCCAGCGAGACCGTTTCGACGCGCTGGCACTTCCGCGAGATGTTCGAGAAGCGCGCCGTGGATATATGTATGTTCGATATCTCGTGGGTAGGAGGGATCTCGGAGGCGAAGCGGGTCTCGACCATGGCCGAGGCCTACCACCTGCCTACCGCGCCGCACGACTGTGTCGGCCCGGTTACGTTCATGTTCTCGGTCCAGCTGAGCCTCAACATGCCGAACACGTTCGTCCAGGAAACGGTGCGTGCCTATAACGCCACGTGGTACCGGGACATCGTCACCAACCTGCCGCGTATCGAAAAGGGGTTCGCTTACCCGCCGGAAGGCCCGGGGATTGGCACGCAACTCCGGCCGTCCTTCCTCAAGGACAAGCGCCTGGTCAGCCAGGTCAGTGCGAAATAGCCCCTTGAAAATCACCTCTGTCCAGACCGTCACCAATGCCGATTCTCCCGAGCTCATCTGGGTCCAGATAACCACCGATGAGGGCCTGACGGGCCTCGGCGAAACGTGTTTTGGCGTTTCGGCCGTCGATGAGTTCGTCCATACCGAGGCAGCGTCCTACCTGATCGGCCGTGATCCGCTCCAGATCGAGGCCCACTGGGAGGCCGTGCGCGCGCGTGGGCGCTCTTTCATGGCCCGCAACGCCGAGATACGCGGCCTCTCGGCGATCGACGTCGCGCTGTGGGACATCTTTGGCCAGGCGACCGACATGCCGATCCACGCCGCCATGGGGGGCAGGTTCCGGGACAGCATTCGCGTCTACAACACGTGCGCCAACTACAACTACGCCGTTCGCAGGCCGAGGACGCGCGAGGACTCGACCAGGGCGTTCGGGGCGCGCAGGGCGCCGTACACCGGCAAGCCGGTCAAAGGCGACCCCGACGGGCCCTACAACGACCTTGACGCTTTTCTGACCCGCGCCGACGAACTCGCTGAAAGCCTGCTATCCGAAGGCATAACGGCGATGAAGATCTGGCCATTCGATCAGTTCTACGAGGAAGCTGGCGGCAACTGGCTATCGAACGCCAGCCTCCGGAAAGCGACCGAGCCCTTCAGGAAAATTCGAAAGGCCGTGGGCAACAAGATCGAGATCGCGGCCGAGCTGCACGCCCTGTGGAACCTGCCGACTGCGATTCGAATCGCACAGTCCCTCGAGGAGTTCGAGGTGATGTGGATCGAAGACCCGATACCGATGAACAACATGGCCGCCCTCGCCGACTTCAGGCGCAAGGCCAGGCAGCCGGTCACGGCAAGCGAAACGGTGGCCATGCGGGAGTCTTTCCGCGAGATGTTCGAGGCGGGCGCCACCGACATCTGTATGTTCGATATCGCGTGGTGCGGCGGGCTAACCGAGGCTCGCAAGATCGCAGCGATGGCGGCCGCATACAAGCTGCCGGTCGCCCCCCATGATTGCACTGGGCCGGTGACGCTGATGGCCGGCATTCACCTGGCGGTTCACGCGCCAAACGCCCGCATCCAGGAGATCGTGCGCGCCTTCAACACCGGCTGGTATCCGGGCATCGTTGACGCAATGCCCGTCATCGAGAACGGGTTCGCCAGGGCCCCGGTCCGCGCGGGACTCGGGATGGCGCTCAGAAAAGACTTCCTGCGGGCGAAGGACACCGTCATCCGCTCGAGCAAGGCGTAGCCAGGGTGCCGCCATTACCGCTGCTGATCACCGGCTCCTCCGGTCTCATCGGCACCGCGGCGTGGCGGCGGCTGGAGGACTTCCCCGAGAGATACCGGCTCCGTGGGCTGGATGTCGCGGCGGACCCCGACCGGTCCGCAGCCACCGTGATCGGCAATGTGGCTGACATGGTCGCCGTTCGCGCTGCCGTTACGGGCGCACACACGGTCGTTCACCTCGGTGCGAACGGCGGCCCTGGCAGCCTCTGGGACCGCGTACGCGAGAGCAATCTGGTCGGCACCTACAACGTCTTCGAAGCGTCGAGGGAGGCCGGAGTCCGCAGAATCGTCTTCGCTTCGACCGGGCAGGTGACCTGGAACTGGGAACAGGAGCCTCCGCTCTCAGAGGCGATCTCGGGTACCTACGACGGGCCACCGGGTGGCTACGCACGCGTCGATCACACCTGGCCGGTCCGGCCTTCCGGGATCTACGCGGCGTCCAAGCTATGGGGCGAGGCGCTGGGCCGTTATTACTCGGATGTCCACGGCATCTCGGTGATCGTGATCCGATTCAGCGCCGTCAATCGTGCCGACTCTCCGCTGCACCCAACGTCGTCGATCAATCCGGGGGATGTCGACGACCCGATCGGACGGTCCTTCTCGATATGGACCAGCCAGCGCGACGCGGCCCAGCTAATTCAGAGAGCGGTGGACGCCCCGCCGTCGGTGAAGTTCGACATCTTCTACAGCGGTTCTGACAACCGGTGGGGCGTCCGTGACATCTCCCACGCCGAAGAGGTGCTCGGGTTCAGGCCCGACGACTCGGCCGAGAATTTTTCGCGCCCGCATTAGTTCAGGTGCTCGTGGTCGGCGCTGCCCGCTTCGTGGCCATGAAGTCATCTCCACGCTCGGCTGTAATCCGGAGCGGCCGAACGCCTGGCCAGCTTCGGCGGGGGCCTCTTGCAATCCGTAACCCTGCAGTAATCAGCGGTCGGGCAAGATCCCTTCTACAGCGCTGACTCGACACGGTTGAACGGACCAAGGAGATTCAGATGTATTCCCACGCATTTCCGATGGCCCTGAGCCGTCCGCGCTCGTTCATGGTGATGGCCGCCGGGCTGGCGACCGCCGCCAGCCTCTTCGTCAGCGCGTTTACGGCCAGTGCCGACGTTTCCACCGCGCCGGTTGCTCCGGGTGCCCCCACGGCAGTCGAAGCGATAGCCGGCGATGGCGCCGCCAAGGTCCTGTGGCATGCCCCGGAGTCGGATGGCGGAAGCCCGATCATCTACTACACCGTCTCCAGCGATCCGGCCGGGGTCTCGGCAATTACAGGTCCGAAGTCCCTGTCCTTAAAGATCGAAGGCCTGACCAGCGGCATCGATTACCGGTTCACCGTCGCGGCCACGAACAAGGCCGGGACCAGTGCCCTTTCCAACCCCTCCAATCCTGTGACGCCGCTTCCGGCCCAGAGCCCGGACGAGCTAGTTGCGAAGTTGCAGGTCCACTCCCAGCGGGCGATCGAACGCGTTGAAGCTCATGCTGCCCTCGCCTCGAAGCATGCGCAACAGCGCGCGACGCTCTCGCTTGCGCAGGCGCAGAATCGGATGGACCAGGCGCTAGCTCAAAAGGACGAATACTGGGAACTGCGCTCCCGGCACCTCAGGGCGCAGGAGGAAGCCGCCCAGGGCACGCCTAAAGCGGACGAAGTCCGGGAGCGTGTCGAAAAGGCCATGGCCGAGATGAAGGAACGTGCCAAGGAGAAGCGGAAGCAGATCGCCGATTGCATGCAGGAAGAGAAGGAGAAGATTGAGTCGCGGCTAGACGAGCAGCTCAAGAAGATCGGCGGCCGCGCTGAAGAGCAGAAGGCCAAGATCGCCGAGCGCCGAGACGCTCAGCTCGCAAAGCTAAAGTAGAGCTTCGACCGAGCTGCGGAAAACAGTGACGAAAAAGCGGGCGACCAGGGACAATCGACAAACGAGAGAAACTTGTGGCCAGACACGATGCTGGCCCGAGGCGGCGAATAGCAGGTTGCAGGCCTCCAGCTTTTCGAGCGTCTGACTATCGATTGGCCCTGGTACGACCTCAGTCCCTGGACATACCCCTCTCCCCCAGCCCCCGGAACCCTCCCCCCGGGGGCTGCTCGTTCTTCAGCCTCCATAGCCCGCGTAGAGCTTGCTGGAGGTGAGATCGAGGACCTGGAACGGCAGACCAGAAGCCTCTGCGACCTTTCTGCCGGCTTCGGTCACGAGCAGCCTGCCTCCGCTCCCCAGGACACGGCCATCCCGCATGATCGGCTTGCCGTCGACGATCGCCATCGTTGCCTTTCCCGCCGCCGGGTCTATGACGGTCACGTCCGCATCGGCCCCGACGCCCAGGTGGCCCTTCGACGGAAGGGCAAACATGCGCGCAGGGTTCCACGAGAGCTTGGTTGCCATTTCGAGTGGTGACAGGGCGCCGAACTTGACCAGGGCCATCGTGCTTTCGATTGCAATGTTGCGCGGGTGCGATCCACCATCGGTCGCAATGGCATCGACCACAAATTCGCCGGTCCTGTCTTTCGCGGTCGTGAGGTGAAAGGCGGTCGCCGGCAGGTTCACCGGGAAACTCAGCGGGCAGTCGGTTTCCAGTTCGTCGAACATGGCCAGCGCTTCTCGGCCGCCCACATAGACGACCGCGTGGTCTTTCTCGCGAATGACCGAGGCATATCCGTCCTTGATTGCCTGCCGAATGCCGTCCGCAGTCGTCGGGTAGTTCCTCAACTTGAGACAGTTGCGGGCAACATCGGCCTCGACATTGCCATGTAGATCGCATCTGCCGCTGGTCCCGTTGGGCACCGCCTGGTGAACCTCGGAAACGTAGTGTTCCCGGCGCGCGGTAAGGATCTGGATTGCCTCTTCACATTCCTCGACCGGCCGCTTGATCGAACCACGGCAGTAGGCATTCACGTGAGCTACGTGGAGGCGTCCGTTCCCGACCAGCGCAGGCACCTCCCTAAGACCATCCAGCCTGCTTCCGGACTCCTTGGTGCCCAGGTGGAAGCCGATGTACGCCCGCTGGCGGTTGCACTCCGCGATGATGGTGGCGGTGACCTCCGGCGTGAACGGATAGTAGCCCCCGATCATCTTGATGCCGAGGGCGCCGCGGCTCACCGCCTCGGAAACGATCCTGCGCACCTCGGCCGGTGGAGGATCGTCTCGTGGAATCGTCTGCCCGGGAACCATGACATAGAGGCCGCCGACGTTCATGCCCGAACCCATGCGTTGCATCCCGTCGATAAGCGTCTCCGGCGTGCCGCCGAAGTCGATCGCAGTCGTCGTCCCGGCTGCGGCGAGCATGCGGTAGCCAAGCGCCGGGTCCCAGGTGCTGTGAGAACCGGCGACGTGAACGTGGGTGTCGATCATGCCCGGCATGAGCCACTTGCCGCTGACGTCAACCACCTCGCTCGCGAGGTCGTGATCGATCTCCGGCTCCACGCGTTCGACCTTCCCGCCAGATATGGCCAGGTCCATTCGGCCGTCGAGGCGGTTGCGCGGATCCAGAACGTGGCCGCCGGCAAGGATCACATCGTATTCAGGCAATCGCTTCTCCAGGTCCCAGGTTGTCGTTTGATCCGCTGGCTTCGGCCCGTAGCGCGGTCCGGGGATTGATCAGGCGGTCGCCTCGCGCAGCTCGGGAGGGAGTAGATCCGGTATCCGATCATCGATCGGGTACCGCGCGCGGCAGCTGGAGCAGGTCAGCTGGCCGGTGATGACCTCACCGTCTTCCTCCTGGCTGGCTTCCAGTACCAGCTCGCTCTTGCACACGGGGCAGCGAGGATATCTACAGGGGAACGTTTCAAGGCCACCTCCGGGCCTGGTCGACAGTCGTCTGCCTATCCTAACTGCTTCAGGCTGGAGATCTTCGTCAGCTTCATGGCGCGTTATCGGGAGCTGCTGACCTCGCCGATCTTGATCGCTGATGGGCACGCCTGTCCGCCCGCCGGACCGGGGTGGGGCGCCGAGTTGCGGGAGGACATGCTTTCTCAATACCCGCCAGTCGATTTCAAACAGGTCGAATCCGAGCCGTATGGCACCTTCTGACTCGCCCGAACGAACCTCACGCGGCCCTCACATCCGGGGAGGTCCGCCTCACATGGCAGTCACGGGCGCTATGAGACTATCGGCCCGTGCCGGATTGCGGACTAACCCTCCGCGGGGCGTTGGGTTCTGGCAATTGGAGAGGAAGTGACATGTACAAGAAGATCCTGGTACCCCTGGACGGATCAGAGCTGGCCGAGCGAACGCTTGGTACCGCCGCAGAACTGGCAGACAAGCTGTCGGCGTCGTTACTGCTAGTGACGGTATTGAGCAAGTCGGACGGCGCCGACCAGGGCGGGGCCGTGCAGCGAGCGGCGAGCGCGCGCGCCGCGACCCCTACCCCTGCTGCTGCCCCGTCGGAAACCGCGGAGCGCTACCTGCTCGACAAGGCAGGGATGATCAAGCTCCCAAACCCTGTGAAGACCCTCGTCCGGTTCGGAGACCCCGCTTCGGAGATCATGGCCGCGGCGGCGGCCGAGCAGGCGTCACTGATCGCGATGACCACCCGTGGTCGCTCCGGCCTGGTGAGGGGTCTGCTTGGCAGCGTGACCGATCGCGTCCTGCACGCGTCCCCGATCCCGGTCATGATCGCGCGATCCGATAACTCTCAGCCTTACGGCTCGCGGATAGAGCCGGTCGAAAACGTGATCGTGCCGCTGGACGGCTCTCAGCGCGCCGAGGTTGCGATCGCGCATGGCCAGATTTTGGCCAAGGCGTTCGGGGCGCAGCTCCACCTGATCCGGGTGGTATCGCTGCTCCAGGTCGGGTATTCGGCAGAGCTCTACGCTCCTGTCGGCGACTACGACACGTTCTCGCGGAAGGAGCTCGAGAAGGATGCGGCCGAGTACCTCGAAAGAGTGGTCAGGCGGGAGGGCGGCCAGATCCATGCGCACGTCGCTTACGGCAACCCCCGGGCGCACATTGTCGAGCTGGCCACCAAGCTTCCACGGTCGCTCGTCGTGATGACCACGCGCGGGCACACCGGCGCCACGCGCTGGGTGCTTGGTAGCACGGCCGACGGCATCCTGCGAACGGCGCCGGCCCCGACGCTGCTGGTGAGGGCCGCCGACTAACTTCATCTCCGGGCGGTAGACCGGGCCCCGGACGCGTATATATTTACCTGCGTCTGCTTCCTTCTGGGAATCGAAGCGGACGCAGGTGGGTTCCATTGCCAGTCCGCAAGCAGGTCGACGACGACCTGGTGTCGATTCAGGATGCCGCTCGCCTGAGTGGTATCCCGATCAGTCGGCTCAGGCGACTCGTAAAAGAAAAACGTGTGGCGACCAGGGGGCGCGGCACCCGCGGTCGCAACCTCTATTCATGGCGAGCCATCTCGGAGATCACGCGCCCGGGCGCGGCTGCCGTTGTCTACGCGTCCGACAAGGGCACACCGAGGCTCCCGGAGGACGCCCCTGAGTCGGTGCGTACGCTCGCTTCCCTCCCGTATCTGGCCCGCATGCTGGTCGGCGCCGACTACGGGGCTATCACGGTCCTGGGCGAAACGGGCGTGATCGAGCACATGTTTGTTTCAGGAATCACGCCCGATAAGGTGGCCCAGATGGGCCCACCTCCCTCCGGCAGAGGCGTGCTCGGCCTCATGGGAACTGAGACGTCGGCGCTCCGCGTGGACCGGATCTCGGGCCATCCCAAGTCGGTCGGCTTCCCGGCCGGCCACCCTACGATGGAGGCGCTTCTGGGAGTTGCGGTGCAGCGGAACGGGGTGCACCTGGCAAACCTGTACCTCACGCGCGGGCCGGGACATGGGCCGTTCACCGTCGAAGATCAGCAACTGGTCGAGACCGCGTCGCAGCATGTCGCCGCGGCCCTCGAGCATGCCCGCCTTCACGAGCGGGAGAGGCGCCTGCGGTCGGAGGCCGAGCAACTGCGCGCGGTGGCGGAAGACGGGCGCAGGAGGCTCGAGGCCTTCGCGGCCGCGGCGCCGGCCGGCGTGATCGTGACCGACGCCGACACGGATCGAATCGTGCTGGTCAACGAAGAGGTTGGCCGCCTGTTCGGCATGCCGGTCAAGGCCGGGATCACCAGGAGCTCGCTTCACAAGTACTTCACCTACCGGCGCCCGGACGGGACGAAGATTGACCCGGATCAGCTACCCCTCTACCGTGCGATCCGCGACAAAGAGATCGTCCGGTCCGAGGAGGTTGTTTTTGAGCGCAAGGGCGGCGGGCGGATGCCGTTGCTGCTGCATGCAGCACCGGTCAACGATGCTTCCGGGAAGGTCGTGGCGGGAGTGGTCATCTTCCAGGACATCTCACGCCTCAAGGAGCTCGACGAAGCCAAGGCCGACTTCCTCTCGATGATTACCCACGACCTCAGGTCGCCGTTGACGACCATCAAGGGACTGAGCACCGAGGCGTTCGGTCGCCACGGCAGGGGAGAGAACGTCCAGGAGCTTGTCGAGGCCATTGACGAGGAAGTCGATCAGATGGCCGAGCTGGTGAATAACCTGCTCGACATGTCCAGGATCGAGGCGGGTTCGTACCCGCTGGAGCGCGAAGAGTGCCATCTTCTCGACATCTGTGGCGACGCCACTCGCCGGGTAAGGCGTGCCGCCCAGTGGCGAGACCGAACGATAAGACTCCGCGTCCCTGCCACATTGCCTTCTATGTATGCCGATCCCGGACAGATCGGGCGGGTGGTCGACAACTTCCTGAGCAACGCGCTCAAGTACTCGGACGGTCCCATCGACCTCACGGCACGCGCACCTGGAGGCGGCGCCGAAATAAGGGTCGAGATCAAGGACCGGGGCATCGGAATCCCCCCCGGCGAGATCGCAAGGCTCTTCGATAAGTTTTTCCGCATAACGTCTTCAGGGCGGAAAGGGCGGGGTGCGGGGCTTGGCCTTGCGATCTGCAAGGCGATCGTAACCGCCCACGGGGGCCAGGTCGGGGTGCGCTCGGCACCTGGAAAAGGTTCGGTCTTCTGGTTTACGGTTCCCACACACTCATGACCTCGCCTTCTGACCGCGGTATCCTCGCGATGACTAATGGTGCAAAGGTCGGAGCCAGCTAGCTTGGTGACCAGCAGGCGCAGAACCAAATCAGGGGTCCTGATTGCGGATGACGACGTCCAGATACGGCGGCTTCTGTCGCGGTACCTGTTGAACGAGGGTTTCGAGGTGTGGGCGGCGGAGAACGGGGAAGAGGCCCTGTACCTGGCATCCCTTCACCAGCCCAACCTGATCGTCCTCGACCTTTCGATGCCCGTGATGGACGGGTTTGAGGCCCTGAAGAGGTTGCGAGAGTGGTACCAATCGCCGGTCATCATCCTCTCTGCCGCCGACCAGGAGCGCGAGAAGGTGCGCGCCCTTGATCTCGGTGCGGACGACTACATGACCAAGCCGTTTGGTCCCGCTGAGCTGGCCGCGCGAGTCCGGGCGTCGCTCCGGCGTGCGGATCGCCTGTCCGCTGCCGGCCAGTCCGACACCGCGGTGGTCGAGTTCGGCGAAGTCCAGGTGGACCTGGGTGCGCGGCTCGTCAAGCGCGCTGGAACCGAGGTGCACCTGACCCGCACGGAGTACGACCTGCTCCGAATGCTCGTCACGAACCCCGGCAAGGTCCTTACCCATCGCCAGCTACTTCAAGGCGTCTGGGGGCCGGAGTACGGTGAGGAGACGGAATATCTCCGAACGTTCATCAAGCAGCTGCGCCGCAAACTCGAAGGTGACCCCTCGCGGCCGGCACACATCATCACCGAGCCAGGGGTGGGATACCGGTTCACCGAATAGGCGCGGGTCACTTCGATTTGTATCGGAAGGGCCCCGGCGTTATGCCGGGGCCCTTCCTTTATCCGGGCGAGGGCTGGGTTCGCCCGGACGGGCGGTGAGCACACAGTGGGCTGGCGAGGTGCCCGCGTTTCTGGTGCTCGCGCCTTCACATAGCCCCCGGCCTACGCGGGTGCGCCTCCCAGCCGCGGCGGGATCACCAGTACCGGGCCACTGGCCGCTCGGATCGTCCTGTCCGTCACACTGCCAACGACCCACCGGCTGAGCCCGGAGAGGCCCCTGGTCCCGACGACGAGTAGTGAACCCGGCCAGCGATCGGCCGTCTTCAAAAGCACCGACTCTGCTGCGCCAGACGCAACGTCGGTCGATACGCTGAGCCCTTCATCTCGCAGCTTTGCCGCCTGGACCTCGAGGTAGTCACGTGTCTCTCGTTCCAGAGCGTGCCTGGTCTTCTCTACACCTGTTGAGGGGACCGCACCCCGAAGTCGCCTGCGCGGGGTCGGGTAGGCTCGCACAAGCCTGACGTCGACCTTGAGCTGCCTGGATAGCGTAGCCACGGTGCCGAGAATGCCCTCTGCCAGGGTCGATCCGTCGAGCCCGGCGATGATCGTCGACGGGAATCGGACAAGCGCCCGCTCCAGTGAGTTGATCGATGCACCGGACCGTACGATGAGCATGGGGACGTCCGAGGCGTGCACGACACGGTCGGTCGTGCTTCCGAGGATGCCTCGTCCGATCGCGCTTCGTCCGCGGGTACCCAATGCGATCAGGTCGCACCCCTTGAGATGCGCGATCCGGATGATTCCCTCGGCGGGATCGCCGGTTTCGACGGTCGTCGTGACACGGAGCCCGTTGGAGGCGAGCCGGGCAGCGACCTCCTTCAACCAGTCAGCCGAGCGCTGGACCGGCCGGCCGACGAGAACCGGCTCGAACTCGTTGCGGAAGTCCTCCTCGTGAGCTCCGCTCCCGGACGAGTACTCGGCGACGCGCCGGCTCTCGACAGGCGATCGCAGTGTCCCGCCTGGCTCGTCGGCCACGTTCATCAGCGCGAGCTCCGCGCCGATCCCCTTCGCCAGCTCCGTCACCCAGGGGAGGATGCTTTCTGAGACCTCCGAACCATCCAGTGGGACCAGAATCCGTGCATACCTTGTCCTGGTGTTCACGGTCGTTACCTCTGCCTGGGAAGCCGGCACGGTTGCACGGGTCGCCGAAGTCATCGAGTCACCCCGAAATCGAACAGACGACGACCGAGCTCGCAGGTAGTCGAGGTGTGGAGAGCGGCTCGCACGGGACTCCTACCCATTCGGGTGCGTGGGAGTCCGCCACTGGAAGCGACAGCCAGTTCATTCCTCCTCGCTGACCTGCGTTGCTTACCGCCTATCGTCTCGAAGTCGCGCGACGACCACGTGAAGAAGGCCGTTGAGCACGTGAAATGAATGTGAGGAAAAGGCTGGCTTAGCCGTGCATCGGCGTGCTAGACCACCGCGCCGGATTCTCGGCCTCGCTGCCCCAGGAGCCCGCCGCCCACCAGTCCCACGATCCCGAGCACGGCGGCCAGTCCGATAGCCACGCCCCCGGTTCGAGCAAGCAGCGCCAGACACGAGATGGCGGCCCCGCCTGGGATCAGGAGGTCGAAGACGAGACCGCGCAACGATGCGCCCTTCCGTAGCCGCCTCAGTGTGCGAATCAGGGCAAGGTTGACGATCACAAAGCTGAACAGGATGGCGGCGTTCGTGATGCCAGCCACGAGTTCGAGGTCACCGATCAGAGCGAAACAGATTGAGACCAGCCAGGTGACAATGAGCGCAATCCAGGGCGTGCGGCGCCGACCGATCCGCGCGAGCGCGCCTGGCAGGACCCCGGACGAAGCCATCCCCTGCAGGGATCTCGATCCGGCCACAAGCAAGAGCAAGACCGTGTTCGCCGTGGCCGCGAGGGCGACGAGGGTCAGCATCCTGCCGGCGTTGCCGCCCAGCGCCTTGCTGGCGACTTCCGCGAGCGGGGCGTCCGACCCTGCGAGCACCTCCCACCCGACGGCACTGACCGCCGAGATGGCCACCAGCACGTATATCACCGAAGAAATTGCGAAAGCGATCGCAAGAGCCACGGGAAGCGTACGTTCCGGTCGGCGAGTCTCCTCGGCGAGGTTTCCGAGTTCGTCGAAGCCCAGGTAGGCGAAGAGCACGAGTGCGGACGCGGTCCAGATCCCTCCGAACCCTTGTGGAGTCGAGAAGTAGTCGACGCTCCCCCAGTCCGGCACGCCGACGGCGATTATGAAGACGAGTCCGCCGATCTCCACGATCGTGAAGACCACAGCCAGTGCGACTGATTCGCCGATGCCCCACCATGCCAGCAGGGCAGTCGCGGTGATCAGTCCGAGGGCGCCCAGGACGATCGGCACCGGTGTTATCGAACCCAGATACCCCCCGAAACCTAGCGCGACCTCTCCTTGTGTCCCGCGCCGGTGTCTGTAGACTCCGAGCCCTCTCCTGGGGCCCCGCGTCACTCGGCATTTGGGCATACGTTATGAGCCGCTATGTGAGGAACCCGTGACCGCCGGTTCAAGTGTGGTGAGGAACTCGTGAAGGAATTCACGACCGTAGACATGCGGTCAGGTGTGGCTAGGGCAGCTGTCCGAGGATTTCCGCCGGAGTGGGCCGATCCGCGATATCTCTGCCGATATGACGCCAGACGATCTCGCCGGTCGAAGCGATCACGAATACGGCGGGGGCTGCGACGCCATCGCCCAGGAGATCGAAGACGCCATAGCTTCGGCTGATCCTCGTGTCAGGATCAGGGATCACGGGATAAGTCACACCGGACAGGGTGGCCATGTTTCGAGCATCACGCATGCCGTCGGTGCTGATGGCGACCAGCTGTACCCCGCGCTCCAGGAACGTCGGGTAACCCTGTTGCAGCTCAACGAGCTGCTGGCGGCAGATCCCTCAGAAGAATCCCCGGTAGAAGACCAGCACCGTTGGTCGACCAGGATCGGGCACGACAACGGTGCTCCCCGCCGTGGTCGTCGCGGTGAACGGCTGCGGCCGCCCGCCAGGGTCACGGAGCAGAGCGAAGGCGCCGATCAGGATTGCGGACGCAGCTACGACCGTCGCCGCCGTGACGATCGCAAGGCGGAAAGTGCCAGGGCTACGGCCACTCGCGCGCCTGATCCGTTCTCCTCTGTTTCGCTTCGAAGCTGCCGATCGCAAGAGATTCCTTTGGACGCGGCTCGGGTGGGCATGGGACCACTACGGAAGGGGCAGTACCCGGGCCGCGTGCAACAGGAGTATCAACCTGGTCCTGTGAACGGGATGTGACGACTCCCTGGCGATTCGTGAGGGATGCATGAGCGGCGATCGGTTGCCGGCCTCACGTCAATCTCACGCTGTCACGTTCGCCTTCACGGCTTCATCACCCGTCCGCACCTACGATCGCGCGCGGCAGCCGCCCCGGGGTGTGGCACGCCAGTCGCCTCCAGGGATGCGCCGGAAAGGACGGACATGAAGATCGAGCAGGTGATGCAGCAGGACGTAAGGACCATCGCGCCCGAGAGGTCTATCGTCGACGCGGCGCGACACATGCGGTCTTTCGGCATCGGGTGCCTGGTTGTCGTCGATGACGGCAAGGTCAAAGGGATCATCACCGACCGCGACGTCGTCATTCGTGCCGTCACGCACGGCCACGACGTCAACCGAAGCACAGTCGGCCAGAACATGACCAGCCCGGTCATCACGATCCCCCGGGACACAGACCTGTTGGACGCGGCGCGCCTCATGGCTGAAAAAGGCGTGAGAAGGCTCCCGGTCGTGGACGGGGAGCGTCTTGTCGGTCTGGTGTCCTACTCCGATATCGCCCGTGCGATCGACCAGTCGCTGCGCGATGTGATCGTGGGACAGGCCAAGAGGGCCGCTCCGATCGACCTCGAGCCGAAGCGGCAGTCCGCGAATCTCAACCGACCGGGACCGGTACCAGGTGGCGCTCGAACCAGCTACTCGCGAGATCGGCCACGGCCTGAAGGGCGCCCACCTCGTCGAGGTATCTCCCCGCTCCCGGAATAACCACGTAGCTGGTCTCGCCCGGGATGGCCCGCGCCGCCATCTCGTTGAGGACGGCGGATCGCGTGTCCTTCTCCCCGACGACCAGCAGCGTAGGGACCTGGACCCTGGCGAGGCTGGACCACGCCATGTCGGTGCGTCCTCGCACGGACACGACGGCCCTGGGGAGATCCGGACGCTGTGCCGCAGCGCCGAGAGCGGCGGACGCGCCAATGCCGATCCCGAGCAGGCCAAGCGGCAGGCCCGTTGTCTGACGAAACGTCGTTATGAAGTCGACGGCGGCCACGGTCCGTCCCACCAGCAGATCGACGTCAAACCGATACCGGAAGTCACGCGCGTCCTGCGCCTCCTCGGAGGCCGTCAGGGCGCCAAAGGTCAGGGTCGCGAATCCGGCCCGGTTCATTGCCGACTCCAGGAAGGAGGCGTCAGGCGCCCGGCGTCCCGCCGTCCCGTCTGGCAACATCATCACGACCGCCCTCGTACCCGGGAACAGCTGCACACTTCCTTCCAGAAGGGCGGCCCCGTGTCGAAACGACACGTTGATCCCGTCGGGTGCGTTTGGATTGGCCATCTGCCGAGTCCCTCTGTGGTCAGTTCCCTATGGAAAGCCCGCCGAATGACGCCGGCCCAGTCACGATCGGTTCAGGCGTCCCGTCGCAAGCGACGAGAGCGCTGTCTCGACGCTACCAAACTTAGACGAGACTTGGCTCGATCCGCCCCAAACGCCCACCGGTTCGCACCCGGACAATGAAGCTGTCGTGTTTAACAGAGGGTCACCGTGACGCCGGTTTGATGGGTCCTTCCACCAGCAGCACGGGCACGGTGGCAGACTGGATCACCGCGTCGGCAACGCTGCCGAGCACCCACCGTTGGAAGCCGGTGTGGCCGCGTGTCGTCATCACGACGATGGCGTCCTTCTCCCCCTCTGCGATATCGACGATCTGTTCGGACGCGCTGCCGTGCAGAGCGATCGACCTGACGGTGTAGCTGCCTCTTTTGACCCGGGCCGAGACCCGCTTCAGGTAGGTTTCGGCGCTCTTCATGAGCTCCGCCCGCACGGTGTCGTAGTACGCGTGGGGATACGGATAAGGCTCGCTCACGTAGGCCGCCGCTGGCGTGGAGACGGCCCGCACCAGGACGATTTCTGCGTCGTAGGCCTTCGCCAGGGCGCGCGCGTGCGGGATGCTCGCCTCGGCGCGCTCGGAGCCATCGAGGGGGAGGATGACGTGCTTGATGGTGGAGGCCTGGCTCCGGCGCTTCGCCTTCCCCGAACGCACGAGCAAGGTCGGGATTTTCGAACTGTGGACGACGCGATCGGCGACACTCCCAAGGAGCCCGCGCGCGATCCCGGTCCGACCGCGCGTTGTCATCACGATCAGGTCGGCGCGTTCGTCAGTCGCCGCGGATACGATCTCGCTGGCGGAGTCGCCCTCCCGGACAACCTTTGTGACCTGTCCCTCGAAGTTCAGGCGCCCGGTGATCTTTTGCAAGTAGTTGCGCAGACGCTCGGGCGCGGGCTTGAGATCGATCTTCGGCACGCCGGTCCAGATCCCTGCGCCTTCGAGCACCTTCAGCGTGTCAGGTCCGGTGGCTTCGGCCCTGTCGAGGACCGCAACCAGGACGATCGAACTGGAAAACCGGTTCGCCAGCTGGACCGCGAACGGCAGCGCTTCCTCGGCCAGAACGGACCCGTCGAGAGGCACCGCGATCTTCTGGTACATAGTCGTCTTCCTTCCCAACCCGAACGATCCCTGTTCCCTCTACGATCGCGATACGGCGTGAGACGGCCATGAAAGGGGACGACCGGGTCATGAGAAATCGATGAGGCTCGTACGAGGCCGGTCAGTGGCCTTCTGCGACTACCGCGATGACAATGCTACCGCGCGTCGCCAATTGACCCCGTCGCGCGACGCCTACCTGCCCGCCGGTTTCCAGGGTCTTTACCGCCGCCAGGTCGAGGAGGTCGTCGTCTTCGGGGCCAGGAGTCGTTGTCTCGAGCACCTCGCCAGTTCCGGGGTCGGCCCTGCCACGGGCCACTCCATCTTCGGTAAGCAGGAGGTAGCGGACCTCACCACGCGCAGCTGCTTGAAGGATCTCTGCGATCCCGGTTACCGTCCGCCGCCCTGGCAATTGGTCGATCGACTTTCCGAGAAGTGCCCGCCTGTCATAACGAGGTTCCTCTGCCAGCCCTCGTAGTAGCGGGCGTGTAAGAAATCGGGGGGCGATCTGGACGGAGTGCGGCAGTTTCAGGCTCGCCGCAACGACTGCAAATGTGTCACCCGATGAGTAGACAGCAAGGCTCTCGCAAGCGGGACGCCAGGACTTGGGAGCCGCCAGAACGGAACCGACGCCGCGCAGAATCGCTGCTGCGAGACCTGTGGGCAGGTTTGCCTTGAGCGCGGAAGAGACCTGGTCATAGACCGCGTCAAAAGTTCGATTGCGAGCATCGGAGCGGGCAGGTACCGGGAAGAACGCAGAAAGACAGGGGCCTGACCTTGCGGCACCCAGTTCGACGATCGACCCTCGGTCGATCCTGGAAAACCACAAATCCGTATGACGCAAAGCCGGCCGATTCCTGATACGAGTCCCGTCGCGCCGCGTGGGGCCTGTGTACTTGTCTAGAACTTTGGCCGTGAGCCCACTGTGAGGACACGGCCGTGGCTATGAGGAATTCGTGAGTCTGGACCAGTGGTTCCGTGTCGTTCAGGGGAAACTTCACGCCGCGGTGGTGTCGATAAAGATGCCGTCGCCCGGACGCACACGCTGGTTTGTCCTGATGGCGGCGGGCTGCCCCGAATTCGCGTAGTCAACTTGCTGGTGGTCGATCTCGATCGAGTCGAGGACCTGGTCAAAGTCCGTGGTGTGTCCGGTGAAGTAGATACGGTCACCGCGGCGGATGGGCTGGTCGAGGTTGATTCCGGCCACCCCGAGCCTGGTGTAGTAGTGGGTGACCGTTCCGGCGCGCGCGGGTGCCTTGATCCCGCGTGGCGTCGCTGAGCCCAGAAGAACGTCGTGCACGCCGCGCTGGACGGCGCGTGCAATGTCGCTGAACGAAACCACTCCGACCAGTTCGCCGGCGTCGGTGACCGGTAGTCGGCGAATCCTGTTTCGTCGCATCAACCGCGCCGCGTCGAGCGCGTCGGCATCGGCGCGGGTCGTAAGCGCGGGATGGCTCATGTGGGTTGAGGCCTTGCAGGCCCTGGGGTTGTGATGCTCGCCAACACACCTGACGAAGAGATCTCGATCCGTGACCACGCCCCGGGTTGCGGCCGACTCATCGCGCACGACCAGCATCCCGACGTTCTCTCTGCGCATCAGGGCCGCAGCTTCGCTCACGGTGGCCGTGTCTTCGATCGTAACCGCACCGATCGCCATGATCTCCTTGACTTCCAATGCATCACTCCGTTGCTAGTTGCCAGCTGCCATAGTCTTGAGCAGGTCGTGCCGCGCGATCACTCCAACGGGGCGTCCTTCGCTAACCACGGCGATGTGGCTGACATGAGCCTGGAGCATGCGGTCGGCGACTGCCCAGAGCGGCGTGCCCGGACCGACCACCGCCGGCTCCCTGAACATCACGCTCTTAACCGGCCGCGCCGTGAGCTCCCGTAATCCCTGCTCGGTGACGTTGATCCCACGGGGCCGCCCGCTGTAGAGCTCCAGCACCGTGCGCTGGGCGAAGGGCAGGCTGTTCACAGGTCGGCCTCCTGCCAGGAGCGCCTGGAACATCCGCTCGGTCAGCATCCCGACGAGCTTCCCATCGGCATCCACGACCGGCAGGCATCCGATGTTTCTTTCGGTCATGATCCGCGCCGCAGCTCCCAGCGAGACGGATTCCGCCACGGCTACAGCGGGGGTGCTCATCGCGTCGGCGGCGACAACTGCAGTCCTGGTAGCGGGCACCCCTGGTCCTCCTGAGCGCTTCCCCGGCACGACCCATGCTGCAGGTGACGCCATGAGAGGCGCGTGATGTAGACCGGGCGGCAGATGAAGCTACCGTGAGGATGACTGCGACGTCTCTGACCTCTTCAGGACGTCTCCGGAAGGTCACGCGACATCGATCTCATTGCAGGAGCCGGTCGATGGCTACTCAGCCTGGGCTGTGTGAACAGGATTAGATAGGTGCCCGACGCGGCGAGCGCGGAGAAGTAAGTGTTGTCGAGCCTCAGCCCGGCGAGGACGATCAGTAGAGCGCCGGCTACCATGAGGCGCCTCGATGGATCGCCGAGCCCGGTCAGAGCCGTGTACACGGCCCCACCCAGCGCCAGGCCGTGCAGGACCCCTGGGAGCGCTCCCGGCATTCCGAAGTCCCAGATCAGCAGAAAGCGTGCCATAGACGGCTCGGCGAGTGTCGCTGCTCCGTAGACGAGCGCGATCGAACCGGACGCGATGGCTGGCCCGATCCGCAGGGGCGCCCGGAACATGTAGGGCATCGCTATCCCGCCTGCCACGGCGAGCGCTTCGGCGGCCAGCGTGAGGCCCGGGATCGGGCGCCCCTCTGCGCCGGTCAGGATCGCACCCGCTATCAACAAGTGAGCGGCCACTGCCGTAAGCAGCCAGTAAGTGGGGCGGCCGTGCCTGGCAAAACCCGCGAGCGCGGCGGCCGCTATGAGGGGCACCCCGGCCACCTGCAACGCGAGCAGCGACTGCGACTGGACCCCGGCGACCGAGGCGGACCAGAGCGCCAGGAGCAGCAATGCCGACGCGCAGACCGCCGTAGCTAAACCACGTACGGGGCGTGCCGTACGCAGGCAAACCGCCGCGGTCAACAGCATGAGCAGGACGGCCAGGACACCGGCCGTGTTCAATGCCCAGAGCCCCCCTCCATACCCTGCGGTCATAGCATTGTCGATGACCTCGCCGGCCGGAAATGCCGGACCCATTCGTAGCACGAGCCGCAGGAGGGCGAACTCAGCGAAGGCCACGCCGAGCAGTACGAGGGCCACACCGGGGACGACGCCGGCCATCTAGTCGGGCCTTTCGAGCAGGCTGACGAGCCGGGTTGCGGTGGAGGCCGTTGCCGGGTACAGGATCAGGCCGGCATGCTTCTCGACACGGGCCGCCAGCTGACCGATCCACGGCGCCAGGTACTCCGCCGCGAACTTCGTCCGCGCGTCCCGGCACACCGCCATGCGGCCACGCCAGCCGCGTTGCCTGGCATACTCCTCTTTGACCGCGAGAACGCCCAGGAATTCGAGCTCGACCGAGATGTGATCGGCCAGCTCGTGTGCGCCTGGCGAGACCTGAAAGCCGAAGGCTTCGTAGAAGGCTGAAACCTCGCCGACGCTGCGGGTTGTCCTGAGGCCGTCCTTCGGCTCGTACGCCGATGCGTTGGGCGGGCACGGCACCGTGCGGGCGAAGAGCCTCGTGTGCTCGCCCTGCAGGCCCACGTACCCCACCCGGGCAGCCTCAACCGCCAGGCCGTCGACCAGTCCTGACTGGAGCGGGACCCCGCAAGCGTCCGCGGCCGCTGACAACGCCTTGCCAAATTCACCGCGGGTGAGGTCGCCGTGTAGTTCCGGCGCCGGGTAGGCCAGCCCACGGGAGAGCAGCACGGCCAGGTCACCTGCAGCGGCCAGGTTGATTCCGGTGGCGCTCGTCATTCGGTCACCTTCCGCTCCGCGGCTGACAGCCTGCCGTAGAGGTCGCCGAGGACTGCTGCGCCAGCCACCAGCAAGGCGGCCAGGACGACTGCGCCCGCCCACCAGTACCGCTTCACGAAGCTTGGCTCTGCAGGGGCCGGTATCGGAGCCTGGGACACCTGCTGTGCGGGCGCGGGAGGGGCGGCGACCGTGAGAGCCAGGTCCGCGGAGATCTGCTTCCGTCCACCGACCTCCTGGTTGGATCCATTCCACGCGGCCACGGCCACGAAGCCTTTTCCGCCTGGCGTGAACTGGGCCTCGTCTGGCCCGGAGGTTGTCATCGGCCGGGCGAAAACAACCGACCATCTCCCGTTCTGCCACTGGCCCCGCCCCAGGACGGACTGGCTCGACTGGCTGGCCGCGGTCCCGAACCCGTGCGCCACCAGCTCCTCGATCGGGGTGACACGCGCGGGCTGGGACAGCGGATTGCCGACGGCCCAGCCAACCAGGTAACGGCGCGCGTCAGCGTCGGCGAAGTCCTGCGGTACGACGAACGGGGGTTTGCCCACCGCGAAGGGGTAGTAGTCCTTCCAGAAGTTCGGGTAGGCGTTGGTCAGGTCCTGGAAGCCGGCGTCGATGTCGGTCTGCCAGTCTGCCTTCCAATGCCACAGGTTAACGGGCTGTCCACGCACTCCCATGCATACGCCTGGAATCGATGGGTCGACGGGCAGCTGGATCGCCGCGGCGTCCCTGAACTTGTCCTGTGTGATCGCCGTGCCGTCAAGCGACGAGTCCTCCCACTCGAGGCGGAATGCGATCCAGTCGCCGTTGTTCAGGGACCGGACCTCGAGCGAAGGGATGGTGCCCTTGAGGAGCATCGGAACCGTCACGATCTGCGGGGTCAGTGCGACGTTGACCGGGGCGGCCTGTGCCCACGACGCGGAGGTCGGGTCTGTGACTGGTAGGGCACCGGCGACGTAAACCGACCTCAGCTGCGGCTGGGCCTGGGCGGAAGCCACGCCGGCGCCCGCCATTGCCGCACCAATGCCAGCGGCGAACACTGCGATACCTGCGACCCAGAGCTTCTGACCGGTGATGCGCATCCTCAGCCGCCTAGGTGATGTTGTGCCGGAAGGTGTTGCGGGCGACGTCGTGGAACGGGCGCACGAAGTTGGGCTCCTTGATCGGCACCCGGACGATCTCCGAGCCCTTCGCGTCGTAGCCGAAGGCTTTGCCGTCCTTCACGCGAAACTTGTCGACCCACCGGTCGGTCGAACCCATGAGCAGGAACAGCCCGAGCAGCTGCTCGTCGTCCTTCACGTTCCGGTAGACCTCGAGGGCGTGCTCGACGCCTGGCCCGAACATCTGCTGGAGGTAGGGGACCGGGACGTGGATCGGGGGCATGTAGTAGACGTTCATCATCAGGCCGAACTGCGGGTATAGCGGCAGGGCGACCTTGCGAACATGGACCATGAAATCGACCGGTGCTTCCTCGTCGATGTCCTTCGGCTGGCGGATCCAGCCTGCGATCCGGATCTTGCCGATGCAGTTCACGATGCACTGCGTCTGGCGTCCCTGTTCGATCATGGGGAAGCAGGCGATGCATTTCTCCGAAAGGCGGGTGATGCCGTTGTACATCGCTTTCTTGTAGGGACATGCGCGGTTGCACTCTCGATAGCCGCGGCATCGCTCCTGGTCGATCAGGACGACGCCGTCCTCCTTGCGCTTGTAGATCGCCTTCCTGGGGCAAGCGGCGAGGCAGGCCGGGAACGAGCAGTGGTTGCAGATCCGAGGCAGGTAGAAGTTCCATACGTCGTGCGGGATCGTCATGTGCATCCCGCCAGGGACGATTCCACTCGTTTCGTCTTCGCCGATGTTCGGGTGTATCCAGTCGAGCTCTTCGGGCAGGAAACCAAGGGCGGCGCGTCCTGCCGGGGCCGCCTCGAAGATCGTCTTGCCCGTGTATGTGCCGGCGTCCCATCCTTGCGGGCCCAGCATCTCGAGCAGCTTCGCGTCCCATGCGATCGGGTACCCGCCGTAGGGCTTGGTCTCGACGTTGTTCCAGAACATGAACTCCTGGCCGCGCCCCACGGTCCAGCTGTTCTTGCAGGCGAAGGTGCAGGTCTGGCATGCGATGCACTTGTTCAGGTCGAACACCGCCGCGAACTGTTTCTTCGGTATCGCCGCCGGGTAGGGGTAGTCCATCTCCCGGTTCAGTTGCCAGTTGAAGACCTTGGGCATCGCCAACCCCTACTTCTTAACCCGGACGAACTCGCCGCCCAGATATGACTTGTAAGCCGCGGACTCGTATGTCGGCCGGATCCCGAGCGTCGCTGGCCGCCACATGCCGACCCCGCCGATGCCTCCGCTTTCGGCCTTCGTGATCTTCACGTAGGCCTCTTTCGGGGCGCCGACCGTGCAGTGGACGTCGGCCTCGAAGCCTTTGCCAAGCACCTGGCCCATGGATGGCTTCCTCACCAGGGAATCGGTCTGGAGCGTCGGGCGCAACCAGGCACGGGTGGCCGACTGGTGGCCGCCATACCGGAACACGGATTGGTAGCCCGTCTTCTCGTTTTTGGCCAGGCCGTCGGGCCGACTCTCGTGGGCCTTCACCGTGCCATGACTCGCCTGGTACATGTGGAACCACATGCGGACCACGCCCCTTGGTATGCCCGGGTAGTAACGGGCCCGGCACATCAGGCGTGCGACCTTGTAGTCCTCGTCGCCGGCCTTCCAGCCGCGGTAAGGCCGGTCCTCCGGATCCGCGTCGATCCAGATGTAGTCTCCGTCCTCAAGCCCCAGGTCCTTGGCGTCCAGCGGGTTCATGTCGGCATAACCTTCGTTGACCCACGGGTTCCGCTTGTCGTGCCGGTACGGGTCACCGAACGGACCGAAGTAGGCGGCGACCGTGTCGATGTCGGTCGGTGTGGTGTGCACGCCGTGCCGATACTTCGGGGTTATGAACAGGAATCGGAAGCCGTCCGCCGCCTTCGGGTGCTTCGTGTTGCGGAGCTCCGACCAGGGTCTCTGGACGTTCCTGACCTGGCGGCTCTCGACGCTCAGGTCCTTCGGATCGATCCCCCACTTGTCAGGGGTTACAGGCCGCATAGCGGCGTGGGGCTTTCCGAGGAGGGCGTTCGGCTCGCGTTCCGTGGCGTCGACCGGCTCCCGCCAGACCGGCATGTTCTCCCCGTGATCGATGAATTCACCCTCTTCGCGGTAGAACTCGGCTCGACCGGTCTTGGTATACCAGGGCCTGCTCTCGTTCGATTGCTCCCAGCCGACCACCTTCGGATAGGTGCGCGACAGCATTGGTGTCGGCACGCCTTTCTTGGCGAGCGCCTCCATCTCCAGGAAGTCGTACCCGCGCAGCGTAGTGCTGTTGTCGACGATTCGCTGCAGGTAGACCTCCACCTGGTTCGTGTTCACGAAGTGCCAGTAGTCGGAGAAACGACGGTCTCCGGTGATGCCTGCCAGTTTGTTGGAAACGCCTGCAAGCGTCTCGATGTCTGAGACCGTGTCAAACAGCCGCGGCACCGGGGTGCGCGGGAACACCGTGACGAACGGATTCGACACCGAGCCAGCCAGATCGGCGTGCTTGAACTCGAGCCAGGAGTCCACCCCAAACACGACATCCGAGTACTCGCAGGACCAGTTCCACCACCATTCGTTTACGACCAGCATGTCGATCTTCGGAAGGGTGTTGTGGACGACGTCGTATGCCCATTTGATGTTTCCGAGCAGCGAGTTCGAGTTCGCCCACCAGATCATCTTGGTCGGGCTGGGCATATGCGTCTTGCCGGTGAAATTCTTGTTACCGACGCGCAGTGGGCGGTCGCCGTAGTTGTAGTAGTGGGCCGACTCGGTGCTGTAGTAGCTCTTCGGCGTCACCGGCGCGGCCGGATCCAGGACCGGGTTGAACGGGTCCTCGGCGATGTAGTGCGGCAGCCCGTTGAAGTAGCCGGCCCGGTAGTTGCCGGCGTACGAGCCGGGCGTCCCGCCCATGAACCCGATGTTCCGGGTGATTGCGGCGAGGAGCAGGATCGCGCGGTCTTTGAGGTCGTTGTTGAAGAAGTGGTTCGGGCCCATGCCGTGCACGAGCAAACTCTTGCCCGGGTTCGCGGCCAGCATGCGGGCGATCGATTCGACGGCCGAAGGCGGCGCCCATGTGATCTCGGAGACCGTCTTCGGGTCAAGCTGTTGCGCATACTCCTTGACCAGGTCGAATACCGGGCGCACCTCCACCGATTTCCCGTCGGTGGTCTTGACGACGAACGTCCCCTCCAGGGCCGGGTCAATGCCCAGGGCCTTGAACTTGTCGCCCACGTGGTCGCGCGAGAGCGCCTTGATCTCACCCTTCGCCTTGTCCCAGACCGTGTAGTCGCCCCATTCCTTGCGCAGGCCCTCCGGAATGTACTGGGAGTCCTGGAGGTAGTTGACGGGCGCCTTTTCGCCCTCCTTCAGCACCTTTGTGAAGTTCGACAGGGGTTGATCCTGGTACCCGGGAATCACCTCGCTCGGGCGCAGCAGCTTCAGCGTGTCCATGCGAACCAGGAGCGGAAGGTCGGTCGAACTCTTGACGTGTCCCTGGTCATACAGGCCATCGCGCATGATCACGTGGACCATCCCCAGGGCCAGGGCGGCGTCGGTGCCGGGTCGTATGATCAGCACCTCGTCGGCTTTGTTGGCAGTCGACTGGTACTCACAGGCGATCACCACGACTTTCGCGCCCTTGATCCGGGACTCGGTGAGCCAGTGGGAGTCCGGCATCTTCGTAGAAATCCAGTTCATCCCCCAGATGGTGATCACCGAGGCGTTCTCGGCGGTGAACAGGTCGAAGTCAACCGTCTGCTGGCCGGTGACCATGGGGTGCCCGGGCGGCAGGTCGGTATGCCAGCTGTAGGAGTCGAGCACACGCCCGCCCTTCGCTTCGGCTCCGCTGACTCCTCGGATGTGGCTGTCGAGCAGGCTCATCACATTCGCCTGCCGGTAGAACCCCATGAGCCTGGTGGCGCCAAGGAACGGCATGCCGCCCCGGTACTTCAGGGTGCGCGTGCCCGCGCCCGCGATTGTCGGGAGCATGTCGGTGTCGTAGCCCTGGGCCCGCAGCTTCGCTTCGCCAGAGGGTCCGCTATAGGTCGTCGCGATGTTTACCTGTGCGCTCGCCACGATCTGGAATGCCTGGTCCCACGTAACCCGGATGAAGTCGTCCTGCCCCCGGTTGAAGTACTGGCGGGGAGGAACCCCGGTCGCATCACGAGGGAATCCGGCCTCGACCCAGTCCAGGAATCCCTTTCGGATCATCGGACCCTTGACGCGGCGGTCGCCGTAGAACTTCCGGATCATCGAAAGTCCCTTGTTGCAGGCGCGCGGCTCCCACCGGTGGGTCGAGCGATTCCCGTACAGATCGACCGCGTCGCCGTACGCGTATGAGGCTTCGACCCGCGTAACGACGTTCCGCTTCGAATATGCGCGCAGCAGGCAGTTGTGGGTGTCGTTCGGGGCACACAGGAAGATGAACGACTGGTCGGTTCGGTAGAGGTCCCGGTACGCCTTCTCCCAGCCCCGGTTCGGGTAGAAGTCGAGTGGGTTACCTATCTCGTCGATCGCCTGGAGGAAGGCCAGCCGGCCCATGAATGCGGTCGCTGCCGTCGCGGCGCTCGCGGCGCCCGCAACCTTGAGGAAGTCTCGACGGGAAACCCTGTGTTCCATGACACCTGCCCCGGCTACGAATCAAATTTGCGATGGATTCTGCGGCCGGGCGGATGACGGGCTTGTGAGGAATTTCACGGCCAGGTGAGGAAACCGTGAGGAAGCACCCCTTGCGACCCGTCACGCGATCCTCACGACGGCGATGGATAACTCATCTGAGCCTCACGCGCGTAGTCCACCGTGAGGAGGTGATGCGAAAACCGGTGTCTCATGGCGACTGACCGTCGCGCGCTTGTCATCGACGAGGTGGGCCTAGGCCGTCTGCTCGAAGCTCTGCGCTCGAGCGGCTTCGAGGTGGGGGGCCCGACGTTGCGTGAGCCGGCCCTGACTCCTCACACGGAGTCATATGGTCGACGACGGAGGTTCACGGATTCCTCACGGGGTCCTGACTATCTTCGGTTAAGCGGCGTAGCGTGGAGGAGTTGCACGTGTACAGGATTTCACCGGAGACGCTGGTTGAGCTTGCCCGGCGCGGGTCATGGCCCGCTGCCTCGATCTACTTGCAGCTAGAGGGCGCCGGGCCCTCCGCGCGCGCCGACAAGACGGCGGTCAGGTCCGCGGTCCAGAAGGCCCGAAGGGAGCTTGTAGCGCAAGGCCTCGTGGACAAGGAGGCCGCCGACCTTCTCGACCCGGTCTTAGAACTGGCGACCAGCCCCGGCACCTGGCGCGACCGTGGCCAGGGTCTGGCGCTGTTCGCGGCGCCCGGATGGTTCCGTGCCTTCCGTCTGCCAGCTCCGGTCCAGTCTGGAACCCACGTTGGCCGGCGGTTCCTCACCCGGCAGCTGCTGCCGCTGGTTGGCGCCGAGGACCGGATCCTTGTGCTGGCGGTCAGCGGCCGCACCGCGCGGCTGATCCGGATCGATGGCGAGACGGTCACCGAGCTAAAGGACGCGGGCATGCCGCAGGGGTTCGACGCCCTGCCGTGGCAGAACGAAGCCGATCGCAGCCTCCAGTTTCATGGCCTGGGTCGGGGATCGAGTCGCGGCGGCCGGCCCGTCTATCACGGGCAGGGCGGAGGCGAAGACACCGTCAAGGAACGATTGGAGGAGTACCTCCGGTTCATCGACGCGAAGCTGAAGGGCCTGATGCAAACGCCGCCGGAACTGCTCGTACTGGCCGCCGACGCCCCGGTGGCCACCGCCTTCCGGCGTCTCAGTTCCTACTCGAATGTCGCCAGGAGGGGTGTGACCGGCAACCCGGATGAGGTCGGTCACAACGACCTCGCGGCGCGCGCCAGGCTTGCCGCGGCCGCCGACGCAAAAAAGGCAGCGGCAGATGCGACTGCGCGCTACGACAAGTTGCAGGGAACCGGGCGCGGGATCACCGGTCTTGGGGCGGTACTTCCAGCGGCCGCGGCCGGCCGCGTGCTCGACCTCTTCGTGGCCAACGAGGCCGTAACGTGGGGGAGGTTCGACCATGAGTCGGGCATCATAACGGTAATGCGAAGGGGCGTCGCGGGAGCGGACGACCTGTTCGACCTGGCGGCGCAACTCACCGCGGTGGCCGGCGGCTCCGTGCACGCGCGTCCGCTTGGTGAGATGCCAGGCAGCCAACCGCGCACTGCGATTGCTGCGACGCTTCGATTTTGAGCAAGGCCGGGGCTGCTCGTCCTACCGCCTCAGGACTGCCAAAGCCGGGGTCTTGAAGCCTCCCGGCTTGACCGTCAATGCAGAGCACGACACCTGTTCAGGATCTTCTCCGCAGGGTTGCCGATGATAAGGCCTGGCGTCCGGGCTTCGAGCTATCGCAATCGTTTGCGCGGGATCGGCTCATTCCGGGCGAAATCGTAGGCGACCAGGATCGTCTGACCCATCTTCATCGTCACCTCCGATCGTTCTGATGGCCGTTAGCCTCCGTGCGGCACGATGCGGTGGCGAAGGAGGTCGAGCAGCATTGCGCCGAGCACAGCGACGATGGCCGACGGGACCAGCCATTGCACAGACCATGCAATCAGGCGGTTCAGCCTCGAAGTATCGGAAGACTCCCCTCCGTCCCGGCGGTACAGCCACCCGAGCACGATTACTGTGACCAGTACGCCAATCGGCAACCAGAGTGTGCCGACCAGGGTGTCGGCCAGGTCCAGGAAGGGCCGGCCCAGGACCTGCAAGCCGTTTCCGCTATAGCTCAACGCCGAGGGCAGGCCGAGCAGGAGAAGCGCGGTGATCACCAGGCCAAGCCCGATGGCTCTCCGGAGACGGAAAGCGTCGCCGATACTCACGACCGCGGTCTCCAGGAGCGACACGGCGGACGTGATCGCGGCGACCGAGAGCGCGGCATAGAAGAGGACGCCCACGAAGTATCCGGTCGGCGCGCCGAAGCTATCGAATGCCTGCGGGAGCGTGTCGAATGCCAGCCCCGGCCCGGCACCGGGTGAGCTGCCGAAGGAGAAGGCGAGAGGGAATACGACCAGGCCGGCAAGGATCGCGATCGAAGTGTCGGCGGCCGCCACCACGATCGACGACTTCGTCACGTCGGTTCCGCGCGGAAGGTATGAGCCATAGGTAATCAGAACTCCCATGCCGACCCCGACCGAGAAGAAGGCCTGCCCAAAGGCCCTGATCCAGACGGCCGGGTCTGACAGCGCAGCGAAGTCGGGTGCGAGGAAGAACCGTAACGCTTCGCCCCTTCCCGGCAGCGTCATGCCATAGACAGCGAGCCCCAGGAGGATCACTACCAGTGCAGGCATCAGGAATAGGCTCGACAATTCGATGCCCTTGTTCACGCCGAGGACCACGATTCCGGTGGTCAGAGCCACGGCGGCCAGGAAGAACCAGACCGAATTGGCACCGGATGTGAACGTATCGAACCCCGGACGTTGGTCTGCCACGCCGTGAACCAGGTACCCGATCGCCCACCCCGTGACGACGAGGTAGTAGCTCAGTAGCAGAAGTGACGCGCCGGCAATGAGCAGTCCAAACGGGGCCGCCCGTTTCGACGCGGCCTGAAACGCGCCCACGACCCCGCGCCCCGTTCCGCTTCCCGCGCGGATCTCGATGATCATCACCGGCAGGCCGAGTAGGACCACGGCCATGACGTACGGGAGCAGGAACGCGCCGCCACCGTTCTCGCCCGCCACGAACGGGAAGCGCCAGATGTTGCCCAGGCCCACCGCCGATCCGGTCGCCGCCATGATGAACCCGAACCTGCTGGCAAACTTCGGCCCGGCGATCGGCTGCTCCTTCCCTGACGCCGCGTCGCCCGTGCCCCGAGGCAACGCGTTCAACGGCAAGTCTCACCTCCTCGGCGAAATCGCTCGCCCTCCTGCCGCGAGGCCGGGCAGATGGGCGAGGCGGTCATGGAGCCATGCCGGTCGCACATAAACCTTATATATTCCTTGTCGCCAGACATTCCGTGTTCGTCGCCGGGAGACAACCCATCGGAACGGAGTCCAGCGAGAATGCTAAATGTTTAAGACGATCCTGGTGCCGCTCGACGGCTCTGCCGTTGCCGAGACCGCGGTCGGGCTCGTCCGCCAGTTCGCGGACAAGGGCGGCACGGTCATCCTGCTGCGGGTGCTGGGCGGTGGCCGTACCGCCGAAAGCCAGGAAGAGGCGCTCGAATACCTGCGCTCGGTGGCCTCATCCCACTCGGCGGCTTCGCTCAAATTCGTGTGCCAGGCGGAGGCGGGGGATCCCGCGGCAGGGATTCTGAACGCCGCAGCCGAAGCCGAAGTAGACCTGATCGTGTTGACGACCAGGGGACGGTCCGGCCTGGCGCGGACGGTGCTGGGTAGCGTCGCCGACCCCTTGATTCGGAAGGCGGGGGTACCGGTCCTGGCAGTGCCGATCCGCGCGCTCCAGGAGAAGGCGCCGCCGCCCGAAGAGTGGAGCCGGGTCGTAGTGCCGCTGGATGGTTCCTCACTGGGGGAGCGGGCGATCGCCCAGGGCGCGGGCCTGGCGCGCGCTTTCGGCGCAAGGCTGATCCTGGCCCGGGTGGTCCCGCCGCCCCATGCTCCCGAGCTCGAAGCCCTTCGTCCCGAAGGCGCCCGGCCTCCATACACGAGCGCCCGTGCAGCCGCGGATGCACAGGCGTACCTGAAGGGGGTTGCCGCGAGCCACAGGCTCAGTGAGAACGAGGTCGACTTGACGGTCCTGGTCGGCTGGACCGTGGCAAGTCTGGCAGACCTCGCATCGGGAGACGGACTTCTTGTCATGAGTGGCCGCGGGCTCGGTGGTTTCAATCGCATGGTCATGGGTAGCGTCGCCGGTGGCCTGCTGCATGAAGCGCGCTCGCCGATCGTGTTCGTCCCGCTGCAAGGTTAGCCGGCGGCTGGTATCAGACGAACAGCTTCGTCATCTCGTAGAGCTTGGGCTCGGGCGAGACACTCCCTGACCGGCACAGGGATCGGTCGGGACCGGCATGCGGCATGGGAGCAAGGCGCCGCGCGCTGCTCCATCGCCGGGGCCTCTGGCATTCGGCTGGCTTCCTGCCAGATCCTGTTCACCGTCCGCGGGTCGCCTCACGAGCCGCCCGGCCTGGCCTGCGAACCTCCACCAGTCGTTCGGCCCCCATGGCCGCCATGCGCTCGGCGTAGGCCCTTCGCGCGGACGGCCGCATGGCCCGCCATACCGGAATCGTAAACAGCGCGAAGCCTGCCAGTCCCATGATTCCCGAAACCCCCAGGGCGGCGTCTGACCACGCTGGCCGGAAGAGCCCGAAGCCGATGCGCAAGATCAGGCCGCCTAGGTGCAGGCCGATCGCGACGTCCATGAGGCGTTGGAGCGGGAGCTCCGATCCCTCGAACATAGGCACCATCCGCGTGGCCATGCCCATGATCAGCGTTGTGATGAACCCGAGCGCTATGGCGTGTAAGACCGAGGCTCCGGAAAACGCAAACGTGCTGAAGCCGAAAGCCCGCCCCGCGCCTTCCAACGCGAGTAGCGCACCGCCGAGCGCGAGCCACGCATACGCGGCCCGAATCACAGAGCCGAAACGAGCGTAGGTGGCCGGTGGCAGAGGTCGCCGGATGGCAGGCGGCTCAAGTACCCGCAGGGCAACGACGGCCGCGATGAGTCCCGCAGCTTGCAGAAGGCTCCCGAATCCAAGCATCTCGACGCCCCAGCCCGAGGCGCGCGCAGCGACGGAGAGGATCGTGCCGGCGTTCAGCGTAACGAAGGCGAACCAGGCGAGCGGGCGGTAAGTCGGCCGCAGGCCCAGCAGACCGACAACAGCCCGCTGGCTTATCGCGATCGTGAAGCTCGCGAGGAAACCGAACAGGGCGGCCTGTGTAAACGCCCCTGTGAGCGTGAACGGGGCGACGGCGATTCCGTTGCGCGGCAGCTGCCACATGGCGGCAAGGTGGAGGCCCGCGGCGACGACCGCCCATACCAGACCGGCGATCAGCCAGACCTCTACCGAGTCGTGCACCCGCGCGCCGCGCGCCAACGTGTGGCCCGCGAATGCGACAAAACAGAGCACCGCAACGAAGATCGCCATCGCACCGGCGAACGCCGACGCCTGCGCGACCGGGGACGCGGGCATCGTCTGCGCCAGGAACCTTACAGTGGTGCCGGTCGCGAGCAGGAACAGGACCGCTCGCTGAGGCCAGGGGAAGAGAGGTGTCACGTTCCGGAACCTCGGCAGCACGTGCCAGGCAAGCCCGATCGTGAACATGCCCGCCCATCCGAAGAGCTGCGCCGCCCCGTGGGCCTGGAGATGCGTCAGCCACCAGGAGCCGCGATCGACGCCCAGTGCAGCCACTACCAGAGCCCCCGCTCCGGTGGAGAAGCCCAGCAGGGCGCCGGTCACTAGCGCGACTCGGACGTACGACCGGTATGGCCGCTGCGCAGACCAGACGGTGGCGGCCGGTAGCTTATTCGACTTCAAAGGTTAGATTTCTGACGATCTTCCCGCCGACGGCGACTCGCACGACGTACGGACCCCGGGCATGGTCGCCCAGTGGGAATCGGAATGGGCCCTGTTCGACGGATACTGTCGTGTTCAATACCAGCTTGCCGCCGCCCTTCCTCTCGCCAACGCAGATCGCGATCTGGTTCTTGCCAAGTGATGTAGCCACGATCTCAAGCTGGTCTTGCGCGGCGAACCGGTATTCGGCATCACGCCCGGCCACGCCCGGGCTCCCGTCCGACCTTCGGATCGACATCTCCGAGAATGACGTGGCAAACGCCTCGGGGTCCGCGGTACCGCCACCAAACGGACAGTTCTCGGGCGGACTGAATGACGAACAGCCCATCACGAACGAAACAAGCAACGCGGCTATGGCTAGGCGCATTGCGCTCATGGCTGCAGTGATCCACCGGACGGCGTCTGCCGGGCTACCGAACAGGTGTGGTCCCGTCCCAGAAACGCATTCCGCCATGCCGAAGTCCCCTGCAGGGTGCCATCCTTGACCGTCGGCTCCCGTTCCAGCATCAGAAGCTCATTGCCATCGGCTTTGAGCCGGTAGTAGGCACGCACCCAGATGCAATGGCGCACACCAACCTCGCACATGCCGTTCTTCGTTCCACCGCACGGCCCGTTTCGCTGGTTCTTGGGGCACTGCGACTCGGGGCACAGGAATGCGATCTCGGCGAGTGAGCAGTCTCCACAGTCGCGGCATTCGTACATGGCCGACTTGGCCGCTAGTTCGAAGGCGTGCAGGGTACGCTGGCGGCTCGGGCCCGCGTTCGAATACAGGCGCTGGCCGAGGCGAAAGCCCCTCGTGTTGGGCGTGAATACGTACCGGTGCGCGGCCTTCCCCAGTCGATAGGCGAGTTGTGATCTCTTCTTCCGAAGCGGTCGCTCACGTTCGTCCGAGGAGTTGAGCCCGGTCGCCGGGTCGAGCTCGAAGTAGTAGAAAGCCCTGGTGCGGGTGGGAAGCAGATCGAGGAAAGATCGCCAGTCCGCGCCGGAGTACGAAGCCGCCCTCTTGAGGACGCTCGCCAGTCGGTCGGGCCTGGCGACGCCTGACAGGTACACACCCCGATAACCGAGGCCGCGCGCGACCGCGATCTGGCGAGCTGCGAGTTCCTCGAACCATCCCCCGCCGTGGTCCCGGGATCGGGCTTCCCGTTCGGCACTCGCGGCGAGCTCCGCTGGTAGGGTAACGCCCGGTACGGCGCCTCGGGCCAGCGCAGCAGCGGCCTTCGCGTTGAGAAGCGCAACGCTGGCGATTAGCGGGGTGTCGATGCCCTTGATTCGTGCGTAGCGTGGCAGCTCGTCGAGCTTACGCGCATCGAAGCCGATTTGACTGACCACGAAGCGGGCTCCGGCGCGCAGCTTCATGGCCAGCTTCAGGTACTGGGCGACGGCCTCGCCTTCGATCCACTTGAACGGGTTCACGACCGCGCCCGGATAGAAGTTGGCGCCGGTCCGCGCGTTCATGTCCCGGACCATCTCCAACAGTCCGACCGAGTCGACGTCGAATACCGGCTTCGAGCCTCCCCGGAAGCCGGCCGCCGGGTAGTCGCCCGACACGGCGATCAGGTTTAGGCATCCCGCGTCGGCGGCCTCCAGAAGCCTGGTTTCGAGCCCGTTCCGGCTGACGTCCTTGCAGGAAAGGGTGATCGAGTAGTTGACGTCAGCGCCTGCAAAATGGCGGGCGACGGCCTCTGGTCTCAGACGGGGTCGGCCGCCGGCGCAGTCTGTGAGGCAGATCAGGTCGACCCCTCCGACCGCCGCCAGGTCCAGCGCACGCCTTGCCGACTCGAGCGAACCCCCTTTGCCGGCCAGGCCCGGCTGAACTTCGACCGCGGTGAGGAAGAGGTCAGGCTGCTCGAGTCGCGCGGAGAATCCCGATTTCGCAGCGGGACCTTCCGCACTCGCGACCATTTGCGGCGCTCAACCTCCAACACAAGAGAACACAGCTGCAGACAGAACGAGCCGTGGCCCGGCCTGCGTGGAGCTTACGGAGCGGCCGTCATGGATCCGTGAAATCGCTCTTGTGAGACGTGAGGAAAAAGTGAGGATCCGGTCCGACGGCGCTAGGACCCGGCGGGCTCCCGGTTCTCCTGGAGCCAGCGCCTGAGTACGGCTGCCTCGCCCTCGTTGAGGGAGACTTCGGCCATCTCGCGCACGAGTGCCCACACCGCAGGCGCAATCATCCAGACCTTCACCTTGAGGCCGTCGTCCGTGATCAGGGCGATCAGATCCAGGTTGATGGTTCGCCTGGTGCTGAGCTGGAGGAACCGGGCCATCCTGGCCTCCCTTCGGCCGATTGGCCCGCTTGCCCTGGCCCGTCTCGTCCTGTTCGATCGACATCCTCACGATCGTCTTCAGGTTCTCGGCGCTGGTGCACCGGGGATCGCTCAAGTAGATCTCGTGCCCGGGCCCTATTAGACGTACTTCGCGAGCCATGGCCGGCAAGCGGATTCGCCGCCCGCCGCCGACGTTCTCGCTGACCCCGGTCAGGCCTTCGCCTTGACCTTGATCTTCTTCCCCGCCGTGGCTGGCTTCGCCTGTGGCGTCGGGATCCTGACGGTGAGGACGCCCTTGTCGAACTCGGCGTCTATCTTCTCCGCTTCCGCGCCTTCGGGCAGGGTAATCGACCTGAAGAACTTGCCCCAGCGTCGTTCAGTTCTGCGCGCCGCGCCCTTGCCGTCGGCCGTCTCGCGGTTGCGCGGATCCAGAACGTGGCCGCCGGCAAGGATCACATCGTATTCAGGCAATCGCTTCTCCAGGTCCCAGGTTGTCGTTTGATCCGCTGGCTTCGGCCCGTAGCGCGGTCCGG